>NZ_JAFLNA010000033.1:0-383 GCF_017313405.1 Agrobacterium burrii | reverse complement strand
ACACGAAACACGAGCGGCCTTGCGCGGGTAATGCTTGCGCCATCGGTGCTGTTATTGCTGGTGTGGATGATCGTGCCCCTGGCGATGACCCTGTGGTTCTCGTTCCAGAACTACAATCTCCTCAACCCGGCCAATGTCAGCTTTGCCGGCCTGTTCAATTACCAGTATTTCTACACCGACCCGGCCTTCTTCCAGTCGATCTGGAACACGCTGTTGATCGTCGGCGGCGTGCTGTTGATCACCGTCATCGGCGGCATCGCCATTGCGCTCTTGCTCGACAATGACATTTTCGGTCAGGGCATCGTCCGCATCATGATCATCTCGCCCTTCTTCGTCATGCCGCCTGTCGCAGCTTTGGTGTGGAAGAACATGATCATGCATCC
>NZ_JAFLNA010000032.1:0-638 GCF_017313405.1 Agrobacterium burrii | reverse complement strand
AGTCATCCTGGAAATGTTCAGTTCACGAGCAACGTCGGCTTTCGCTGCGCCAGCCGCGATCCGCCTGCGGATTTCTGCGTCATCAACATTCTTCTTCCTGCCAGTGTAGATGCCGTCCGCTTTTGCCGCGTCGATGCCCGCACGTTGCCTGTCTTTGATGAACTTGAGTTCCATGTCGGCGACCATGCCGAGGATGGTGATGACCATTCGACCCATGCTGCCGGCCGTCGTGACTTCGGGCTCAAGAATGCGGAGTGACGCGCCTTTCTCGTCAAGCTCATGAACGAGATTGAGAACGTCGCGTGTGGAACGGCCGAGCCGATCAAGCCGCAGAACCACAAGTTCGTCGCCCGCGTGCAAAACTGCATTATGGTTATCCAGCTCGGACCGCCCCTTTCGGGACGCTCCTGATCCGGTTTCCGAGCGAATGATTTCGCAATCAGCAGCCTTCAGACGCTCGTTCTGAATATCGAGGTCCTGATCTGTGCTGCTGACGCGAGCGTATCAGATGCGGGCCAAGGCGATTCTGTCACATTAGGGTGGGTTCAATTGCGTAACGTAACTTTAGTCGAAAATACACCCTTTTGTTACATATACCGCACGTCACATTTGACTTAAACTCTAGGGCGTACCCAAAA
>NZ_JAFLNA010000031.1:0-1181 GCF_017313405.1 Agrobacterium burrii | reverse complement strand
GCTTGCCCCCTTGTAACTTGCCTTCGCCGCGCTGTGCTATTGTTCCAGCTGCGGTGGCGGATGGAAGACCGGGACCCTCTTGGGACATCGATCCCGTGGATGAGCAAGGGTCTCCATCTGCTTTTTCATCGAACCCGAACAGTCGCCGGGGCCGCTTGCGTATGCAAAGCCCGATTAGGCAAGGATGGGATAAGATGGATATTATCGTTGGCATCGACGTTTCGAAGGACCGCCTGGACGTGGCGGTCGCAGCATCCGGCACGGCGTTCTTCGTGGAAAACAGCCATGCCGGGATCGACGATCTAGCACAACGCCTCAAAGCCGAGCATGCCGATATCGTTGCGTTCGAGGCAACCGGCGGGTTTGAGACGCTGGCCGTGGCACGGTTGTCGTCTGCCGGATTTGCGGTGATCGTGGTCAATCCGGCGCAGGTGCGCGCCTATGCCAATGCCATCGGCCGCCGGGCCAAGACCGACGCGATCGATGCGGCGGTGATCGCCGCTTTCGTGGCGGCCACAAAACCACAGATCCGCCCTTTACGGGATCAGCAAACCCAGGATTTGTCGGCGCTTGTCGATCGCAGGCGCCAGATCGTGCAGATGATCGTGGCCGAAGAAAACCGGTTGCGCACGGCGTTGGAGAAAGCCACCCGCAAAAGCATCCTGCGTCTGCTGGCCGCCCTGCGTCGCGAGGTCGATAGTATCGATGCGGAGATGGATGATCACATCCGCAAGTCACCGCTGTGGCGGGTGCGCGAGGCGTTGCTGACCTCGGTTCCCGGTGTCGGTCCCGCAACCGCGCGCACGCTGCTTGCCGAGATGCCGGAACTGGGCAATCTCGACCGGCGTCAGATCGCTTCTCTGGCCGGTCTTGCACCCTGGACCCGGCAATCGGGAAAATGGAAAGGCAAGAGCTTCATCGGCGGCGGCAGGGGCAAGGTCCGGGCGGTGCTGTTCATGGCAGCCCTGGTCGCCACACGCTACAATCCAGCCCTCAAAACCTTTCGCGATCGCCTCGTTGACGCCGGAAAACCAAAAATCGTCGCCGTCGTCGCAACCATGCGAAAACTCCTGACAATCCTCAACGCCATCATCAGAGATAACAAACCATGGCAAAACGCTTGACACAAAAGACAGTCGCTCATCCCGCTGCCGCGGACTTCTCCCCGGCGGGGAGAAGAA
>NZ_JAFLNA010000030.1:0-1318 GCF_017313405.1 Agrobacterium burrii | reverse complement strand
TGAACCGCACCGGGTTTGCCGGAGGCCATTTGGTTTGAGTTATGCGGCCATGGCTGGTTCGTCCAGCATGGCGTAGTAGCGTTCTTCAGCCTCGGCTGGCGGTATGTTTCCGATGGGCTCCAGAAGTCGTCGGTGGTTGAACCAGTCGACCCATTCCAGAGTGGCGAATTCCACGGCTTCGAAGTTCCTCCATGGTCCGCGCCGATGAATGACCTCGGCCTTGTAGAGACCGTTGATCGTTTCGGCGAGGGCATTGTCATAACTGTCGCCGACACTTCCGACAGAAGGCTCTATGCCAGCTTCTGCCAGCCGCTCGGAGTACCGGATGGACACGTATTGAACGCCCCTGTCCGAATGGTGCACGAGCCCGCCGCCATGAACGGGACGCCGATCATGAAGTGCCTGTTCAAGGGCATCGAGGAAAAAGCTCGCATGTGCCGTCCGGCTCGCCCGCCAGCCAACGATGCGCCGGGCAAAGACGTCGATCACAAAGGCCACGTAGACGAAACCCTGCCAGGTGGCGACATAGGTGAAGTCCGAAACCCACAGCCTGTTTGGTGCTGGGGCTTTGAACTGGCGGTTTACCCGGTCAAGCGGGCTCGGGGCTGCCTTGTTCGAGAATGTCGTGCGGACCGGCTTTCCTCGAATAATCCCCTGCAGGCTCATCGACCTCATAAGCCGAGCGACCGTGCAGCGGGCGATGTCGTAGCCTTCTCGTTGCAACTGCCGCCAGACTTTACGCACGCCGTAGACCTGGAAGTTCTCATTGAACACCCGGCGTATCTCGATCTTCATGCCGATATCGCTGCGGGCGCGAACCGACAGGCGGTCCACATCCAAGCGCTTGGCGACGTTCTCGTAGTAGGTTGATGGGGCCGGCAAAAGCCTGCAGATCGGCTCGACCCCGAACACGCTACGGTGTTCGTCAATGAACGAGATCATCATTTGAAGGGGCGGTCGAGCTCCGCCATCGCGAAATAAGCAGACGCCTTGCGCAAAATCTCGTTGGCCTGACGAAGCTCGCGGTTCTCCCGCTCAAGAGCCTTCATCTTCTCGGCCGCGTCGCTCGGCAAGCCTGCTCGTTTGCCGCTGTCGACCTCGGTCTTCTTCACCCATTCATGCAGCGTGGCTGGCGAACAACCGATCTTGCCCGCAATAGATGAAACGGCTGCCCACCGCGACGGGTGCTCTGCCTCGTGATCCAATACCATACGGACGGCACGTTCGCGGACTTCAGATGAAAACTTGTTCGTTGTCTTGCTCATATCGGCTCCACTCTCTCAGAAGTTGGAGCCTCTGGCAAACCCGGTGCGGTTCA
>NZ_JAFLNA010000002.1:0-690302 GCF_017313405.1 Agrobacterium burrii | reverse complement strand
GGTGGTGGTGGCGGTGGCGGAGCCCACAGCGGCTTCCACAAACGCAGCGAGCCGATCAATTTCGCCGCCAGCCTTGCCAAGGGCATCGCCGCTGTTCGTCGCAACATGGTGGTGGTGATGCTGTTCACCATCGCCATCAATATCCTGCTGCTCGCCATTCCGCTTTATCTGTTCCAGATATCCGACCGGGTACTGACCAGCCGTTCGATGGATACGCTTGTCATGCTGACCGTCGCTGTTCTCGGCGCGGTTCTGTTGCAGGCCTTTCTGGACGCCATCCGCCGCTTCATCCTGATGCGCACCGCCGTCGAGCTTGAGGTGCAGCTTGGCGCACCGATCCTGTCCGCGGCCGCCCGCGCCGCGCTGCACGGCAGCGGCAAGGACTACCAGATCCTGCAGGACCTGCAGCAACTGCGTTCCTTCCTGACCTCCGGCACCCTGATTGCCTTCCTCGATGCGCCGCTGATGCCGCTCTTCATCGTGGTGGTTTATCTCGTGCATCCGCATCTCGGCATCATCATCATGGTCTGCTGTGCGGTGCTGTTCATTATCGCCTGGCTGAACCAGCGTTTCACTGCAAAGCAGTTTTCCGAAGCCTCCGGTTATCTGAGCCGCGCCAATTTCCACCTCGATTCCATGTCGCGCAATTCGCAGATCATCAATGCGCTGGCGATGATACCGGAAGCCGTGAAGATGTGGGGCCGTGAAACCGCCGGATCGTTGAAATCGCACGTGGCGGCGCAGGATCGCAACATCATGTTTTCAGGCGTTTCCAAGGCCGCACGCATGATCACGCAGATCGCCCTGCTGGGCTGGGGTGCGCATCTGTCACTCGCCGGCGAATTGACCGGCGGCATGGTCATCGCCGCCTCGATCATTTCGGGCCGCGCGCTCGCCCCCATTGAAGGCGCCATCGAAGGCTGGCACCAGTTCAACAAATCCGCCGCCTCCTATGGCCGCATCAAGCAGCTTCTCATCAGCTCACCGCTGAATTTCCCGCGCCTGCGCCTGCCCAATCCGGAGGGGCGTCTCGATGTGGAGCGCATTCTCTTCGTGCCGCCGCCGCAGAAGAAGGTGATTTTGAACGGCATTTCCTTTTCGCTGAAAAAGGGAGAATCGCTCGCCATCATCGGTAATTCCGGTTCCGGCAAAACGACGCTCGGCAAGATGCTGGTCGGCTCCATCCTGCCAACCTCAGGCAATGTCCGCCTCGATCTCATGGATCTGCGCAACTGGGACCAGCGGCAGTTCGGTGAAAGCATCGGTTATCTGCCACAGGACGTGCAGCTGTTCCCCGGCACGATCAAGGCCAATATCTGCCGCATGCGCGACGATGTCGACGACCGGCAGATTTACGAGGCGGCAGTGCTGGCCGATGTGCATGAGCTGATCGCCGGTTTCCCGCAGGGGTATGAGACCGTCGTCGCCGCCGATGGTGCACCGCTTTCCGGCGGCCAGAAACAGCGCATCGCGCTTGCCCGCGCCTTTTTCGGCGATCCCAAATTCGTGGTGCTGGACGAGCCTAACTCCAACCTCGACACGGCGGGCGAACAGGCTTTGGCCAAGGCGCTGCTGCACGCCAAGAAACAGGGCATCACCACCGTGACCATCACCCAGCGCCCCGCACTTTTGCAATGTGTCGACAAGATCATGGTCCTGAAGGACGGATCGCTCGCCATGTTCGGCGAAAGGATCGAGGTGCTGAAAGCGCTTTCCGGCAATGGCCGCCAGGCCAACCAGTCCCCGCAGATCGAGGGTTGAGGATCGTCATGTTCAAGAAGACAACCGCCATTGCCGAAATCAAACCCCAGGGCCAGATGGAATGGTACAGCGAAGTGCCGCGCTCCATCCGCCTGCACAGTTCCATCGGTCTTGCTGTGCTGCTCGCATCCTTCGGCGGCTTCGGATATTGGGCCGGGACAGCACCGCTCTCCTCCGCCATCATCGCCCAGGGCAGCTTCGTCGCCACCGGCAACAACAAGGTCGTCCAGCATCTGGAAGGCGGCATCATCAAGGAAATGATGGTCAGCGAAGGCGATACGGTCAAGGAAGGCGACGTCTTGTTGACACTCGACAGGACGACGGCGCTTGCCAATGAGCGTATGTTGCAGCTGCGGCGGCTTCGTCTGGAAACCATCGTGGTGCGCCTGCGTGCCGAGGCGCAGGGAGAGAAAAACTTCAAGGTGCCTGAAATCGTCATGAAGGAAGCCGGCGATCCGGACATCAACTCCATCATCCAGAGCCAGAACATCGTGTTCCACAGCAAGATCGTCAAGCTCGACGAGCAGTTGAACCTGATCGAGAAGAACATCCGCTCGCTGGAATTCCGCTATACCGGTTACGATGGGCAAAAGAAGTCCTTCGACCGGCAGCTGGCGCTTCTGACGCAGGAACGCGACTCCAAGGAAAAGCTCGCGAGAGACGGCGTCATTCGCAAGACCGACATGCTGGCGCTGGAACGCGCCATTGCCGACGCCATGGGCGATATCGCCCGCCTGACTGGCGAAATGAACCAGAGCGAGGCGGAAATCGCCAAGTTCAAGCAGGAAGCGGTCATTGCCGTCAATGCCAACAAACAGGCCGCACTCGATGCGCTGGAAACCGCTGATTCCGATCTCGACAGCGTGCGCGAACAGGTGCGTGGCGCCGCCGAAGTGCTGGAACGCACCATTATCCGCTCGCCGGTCAACGGCACGGTGGTGCGCGCCTATTACCATACCGCCGGCGGCGTCATCACCACCGGCAAGCCGATCATGGAAATTCTGCCCGCTCACGTTCCCCTCATCCTTGAAGCGCAGGTTCTCAGAACCTCCATCGACCAACTGCATGAGGGCCAGACCGCCGCGATCCGTCTGTCGGCGCTGAACCGCCGCACCACGCCGGTTTTGAACGGCAAGGTGTTTTACGTGTCAGCCGACAGTATCGAGGAAAATGCCGGTCCTCAGGTCAAGGACGTCTATATCATTCGCGTCCAGATTTCCGACGAGGAAATCTCCAAGGTCCATAACTTCCACCCCGTGCCCGGCATGCCGGCCGACGTTCTGATCCAGACCTCAGAGCGTACCTTCTTCGAATATCTGACCAAGCCGATCTCCGACAGCATGTCGCGTGCCTTCAAGGAAAGATGAAGAAATATCAGTAACCTATACTGTCTTTTCCGCAGCGGTCAGCATATAATATCCGAATATATTTCGCCGGGGCGGGAGAAGCAGCATGGCGGTGATGTCGGATGTATTGCTGCTGGTCGGCAGGCTAAATTACGTGTGGACCAACACCGAAAGCCTGATGATCTATCTGATCGTCCACCTCCTGAAAGTGGAGAAGGAAGCGGCTATCGTCGTGTTTCTGACGCTCAACACCACGCGGGCCCGCATGGACCTCATCGAACGTCTGGCGAAACTCCCCTCCACGCCAGCGCCGGACCGCAAGACCATTCTCTCCATCATGGCGCGGCTGAAGAAGGAAGCTCGGACACGCAACAAATACAATCACTGCATCTATTCCTTCGACGAAAAGGGCGAAATCGCCAGCACCCAGCTGATGCGACTGGTGGAGGACGACAGCAAGGTTCGCTACGGCAAGGTCGAACGCATGGACGAGAAGGAAATCGAGCATCTGGAGAAGTCGATTGCCGATATCGTCGATGTCAGCAAGGACATGTGGAAATTCATCCACGCCAGCCCGCATGTCTCGGCGGATTATCTCTAGGCTCTCGTCTGCAACCGCATACCCATCGCCGGGTGAGTTTCACCATTCTGCACTGCCTTCATTGGCAGGCACAGTTTGCCCGCAGCGAAATAAAGCAGGAACGAGCCGATCTGGTAGGGGAAGATGATATCGATCTCCACGAAGGAGCGCACCACGAACAGCGCGCAGATCGCAAACAGGATGACGCCCTGCGGATCGCTCTTGCGCATCAGCACCGAGCGCAGATGCCCGAGCAGCGTGCCGTAAAGCACCATGCCAAGCAGCACCATGCCCACGATGCCATTTTCCACCACCGTTTCGATATAGGTATTATGGAAGTGGAAGCCGGTGCGGCCGGTGATGAAGAAGTCGTTCCACAGGCGTTCGGCATCGGCAAAACCCGCGACCCAGAAGCCCTGATAGCCGACACCGAGGATCGGTGTCTGTTTTGCCGCCTCGATGCCCTGCTGCCAGAGATAGGTGCGGCCGGTGAGCGTCGAATCCTTGCCGAAAACACCCAGAATGGCATCGAGCAGGCCGAATTGCAGCGAAGCGACCACCAGCAATGCACCAAGGCCGCCGAGCGCGAAAAACGTCATCTTGCGGTTGGCGGGAGACAGCATGCCGATCGGGATGAAGCCGATGATGAGAGCGACCACCGCCGCTGTCGTAATCGTGGATGTGGCCGATTGCGACGCGACAAGGCTATAGGCCGATAAAAGCCCGGTAACGCCGGCGATTGGCAGCCAGATGCCTCTCTGTTTGAGGACCAGCACCGAGGCGACTGCGAAAATGACGCCAAGCGATGCGTAAAACCCGAGCTGGTTCTTCGACGAGAAAGCGCCAACGAAACTATAGGTGCCATCCAATGCATCGAAGAGATAAATGCCGAATAGCAGCGAATACAGCAAAACCACGGCGATACCGATCAGCGCGCCGCGAGTCAGCGTCCGGATCGAGATGACGCGCATGGCAATCAAGGCGCAGACGATATGCGTCATGTACTGGATGGAGGCGCGCATGGTCACTGACGCAGCCTCCGACCAGAAGCTTGACAGCACTGTCAGGATACCAAAGGCAAAGATCCACAGATAACGCGGATAATTGCCGAGCACCTGCCGGTAATTGACCACCACCAGCGGCAGCCACACGCCATAATAGGCCAGCACCGAGATTTGCCCGAAACGCGACGAATAGGCGAACACGAAGAATGACAGCGCAATCGCTGCCATTCCAAAGATTTCATTGCGTTCGGGATCGATCAGCGCCGATTTGGCAATCCGCATGCGAACCTCACTGCATCAGGATTTCGGATGAAACCTTGATGACGTCGCCGGGCTGAAGCAGGGTGTTTTCATCCACCTTCACTTCCTTCGGCTTGCCGTCTTCCTCACGCACCACGAGGTAGCTGATGGTCGCGGACTTCCCCGACGGATCGAAGCGGATCGCCTCGGCCGATTGCGCCAGCGCCTCCGACATCAATTCGCGGCTGGTGGTCAGCTGCAGATTGAGCTTGTCGAGTTCCGCTTCGGTGTCCTGCAATTCCTTGGATCGCTGCGCCACCCAGTCGTTGCGCAGGTTGATCTCGTCCTGGGTTGCCTTGTTGATGTCCTGCTTGGCGCGCAGCGACTGCGTGTCGATATCGAGCAGGGTGGATTCCACCTCCGCCGCCCGTTCTTCCGCCGAGATACGCCGTTGCGACAGTGCAAGCCCCTGCTCGTTCAGACGGTTGACGCGGTCGCGGTCCTCGTTGGCAAGCTGGAGCTGGCGGTTCTGTGTTTCCGATTTTTTATTCAGCGACTCGACTTCGCTCTGCAAAAGGGCATGCAGATCCGTCAGCGCCTTCAGTTGAAGCGTATAACGCTCGGTACGGGACTTCATCAGCGCGCTTTCGCTGGCCAGAAGCACATCGATCTCGCTGATCTTTTCCATTTCAGGCGTCTTGGCGATGGACGCGTCACCCTTCACCTCGGCAATCAGCCGCGCCTGGCGGGCGAGCAGCCTTGCCCGCTGGTTGTCATAGACGGCGGCGTCCCCGCGCGCATTGATGAAGTCGCGAGCAAAACGCTGCCCGGCATCGGAGCGACGCAGGCCGCCGGCTAGGCTGACGGCCTTCAGAACCGTGAGATTAGCCGCATAGGGATATTCGCCCGGCGTCTGCACGTCACCGCTCAGAAAGATCGGCCGGAACTGGGCAATTTCGACGGAAGCCGACGGCAGGTTGCGAAGCGCGAATTTGCTCTGAAGCTGCGCGCCAATCGCCTCCCCGACTTCCGAGGGTGTTTTTCCCGAAACCTCGAGCTGGCCGATGAAGGGCAAGGACAGCGCCCCGGATGGGCCAACGGAATAATCGCCGTTGATGACATCCCAGTTACGGATGCTGCCATCGGCGGGCTGCCATTCGGCGACGCGGATGCGCAGCTTGTCAGCGGTGCCGAGCGTGTATTGTCCACCCTCTGCCGCCATTGCGGAGAGCGGCGCGGCAAAGGCAACGGCAAGCACGAGGGTGGCAAGCGGACGGCGGGTGGTGGCAAAAAAGCCGTTCATCGGGAGACTCCCTGTTTGCTGATCGCCATGCAGGCGATCAGACGATAGAGCAACCGGACAGGGCCGGCTGCGCAGCGCCGCATGAGCGGCCGCTATTGTTAGCACCAATGACGCACCCGAAGACCGGACTTGGGATCCCGGTCAGGGTGCGTGTCGAAACGAAAATCGATAAAGCCGAACTCAATATTGATTTCAGTAGCTGCCGCGCGACAGGCACACGGCTGGAATGGTCTTGACGATGATGAAGACATCCTGCCGCATCGACCAGTTCTGAACGTATTGCGTGTCGAAAGCCACGCGGGTCTTGTAGGAGACGTCGTTACGGCCGCTGATCTGCCACAGGCCGGTCAGGCCAGGACGGGTGCTGAGATAATAAGCGGCATCGCTTTCATAATAGCTCAGTTCCTCGTCAACGACGGGGCGCGGGCCAACCACGCTCATTTCACCACGGATGATGTTGAGGAGCTGCGGCAGTTCATCGAGGCTAAGCTTGCGCAGCACGGCGCCGACGGCGGTAACGCGCGGATCGTTCTTAAGCTTGCGGGTCGCGCGCCATTCTTCGGCGGCTTCCGGATTGGCGGCAAGATATTGCCGCAACATCTCGTCGCCGTTCATCGCCATCGTCCTGAATTTCAGGCAATGGAAATAGCGGCCATTATGTCCGACACGCCGGTGACCGTAAAAGATCGGGCCGGGATCGGAAAATTTCACCAGAGCGGCGATCAACAGGAAAATCGGGCTGAAGATGAGCAGCGCAAGCACAGCCGATGCCATATCGAAGCTGCGTTTTGCGATGCCCCCGATAGGGAAGCTGACATCGAAATCTTCGGAACTGCTGAGTGTCTGTTCAGCCGATTGGGTCGCGGACTTCATAGAGTGAACTCCATTTATGTTTTGCGATTGGTCGGTGCCCGGAGGCGTGTCTTTCCGTCTAAAGGAGATAACAAGTCTGTGTTCGGAATTTGATGCTAATGGATTTTTTGTAAGGCACATTGCCCATGACCGTCTATGCGATTTCTTGCGGCAGCGGCCGATCAACCTCCGGGCAATATTATCCGCTGCATAAAAAAGCAACAAATGCGCCTATGGCCATGTGTCCAGAGCATGGGTGTCGCCGCTGCATGTATTGCGTTTTCGACCCCGGATAGTCTTTTCTTATATGTTTCTTATGACTTGATGAGATGAGACAGGAACACCAAGAAAAGCCATGCGTGTAACAGACTATTAAATTTTTTTGCGGCGCAGCAAGATTGCGGCAATGCATATAAAATTTGACATATTAGCCGGGATTTTTTTACCCGGCACTGTGGCTTTGCCAAGAAAAAGCGATGGAGAAGTTGCAAGAGCGGCGGAAAAGCGGCAAAATAGTGGCAGGAATTCGTATCAAAACCTCGTCATGCTGCAGAAAATCCTCTGCTCCCGCCCGTTTTTTTCCGCGCATGCTGGAACGGCCGCCCTTCTTGCCCCACCTGACGCAGAACCCGGTAGAATCAGAAGGTGGGCGGCGTGCAGGCGCTGATGACCTCGCACGGCACGGGTCCAACGCAACGGAAGCGATGTGGCCTGCGGCTTTCGAAATAATAGGCGTCCCCCGGCCCCAGCACCCGCCTCTCCTCATCAACCGTCACTTCCAGGCGCCCGGAAAGGATGATGCCCCCCTCCTCACCATCATGCACCAGCAGCACCTTGCCGGTATCGGCGCCCGGCTGGTAACATTCCTTCAGGATTTGCAGGCTGCGACCGAAGACATTGTCGCCCACCTGCCGAAACGAGATCGGCCCCTTGCCGATCTCGACCAACTCATCCGCCCGGTAAAAGGCTTTGCGGCTTGTCTGCGGCTCGAATGCGAAAAACTCGGCAAGGCCGATGGGTATGCCGTCGAGAATACGCTTCAACGCCCCCACGGACGGGTTGGAGGTGTTGCTTTCGATCAGCGAAATCGTCGAATTGGTCACACCGGCGCGTCTTGCCAGTTCCCGCTGGGAAATATTGTGGCGCAGCCGCAAATGCCGCAAACGCCCGCCTATATCCACCGACATGCTGGAGCCTCCGTTACCCTTGTTCGAAATATCGAAAACCTGCCTTTTCGCCTATAGCATTTTCAATGACTTGGCCACAGTGAGAAAAGGGCTTGTTCAGTCTGGAAAATAGCTTTCAATCATCGGCAACGAACAGGAGAACCATGATGGACAACCCCAGCCGATCCAACTCCACCTCGCTTGACAGCTACTGGATGCCGTTTACCGCCAACCGGCAGTTCAAGGCCAGCCCGCGCCTGCTGGTCAGCGCCGAGGGCATGTATTACACCAGCGATGACGGCCGCCAGGTTCTCGACGGAACGGCTGGCCTCTGGTGCGTCAATCTCGGCCACGGCCGCCAGCAGATCGCTTCCGCCGTTAAACATCAGCTTTCGACCATGGATTACGCGCCCTCCTTCCAGATGGGCCACCCCGTCGCTTTCGAATTCGCCGAGCGGCTGGCGGAAATCGCTCCCGGCCCGGAAGGTGCAAAGCTTGATCGCGTCTTCTACACCGGCTCCGGTTCAGAATCGGTCGATACGGCCCTTAAGATCGCCATCGCCTATCAGCGCGCCATCGGCCAAGGCACCCGCGGCCGCCTGATCGGCCGTGAGCGCGGTTATCACGGCGTCGGTTTCGGCGGTATCTCGGTGGGCGGTCTCGTCAACAACCGCCGTGTTTTCCCGCAAATCCCCGCCGACCATCTGCGCCACACCCACGATCTGGCGAAAAACAGCTTCGTCAAGGGCCAGCCCGAGCACGGCGCCGAACTTGCCGACGATCTGGAACGGCTGGTCGCGCTGCATGGTGCTGAAACCATCGCCGCCTGCATCGTCGAGCCGGTGGCCGGCTCCACCGGCGTGCTGGTGCCGCCGAAGGGTTATCTGGAGCGCCTTCGCGCCATCTGCGACAGGCATGGCATTCTCCTCATTTTCGATGAAGTCATCACCGGTTTCGGCCGCGTGGGCGCATCATTCGCCAGCAACTACTTCGGCGTTACGCCTGACATCGTCACCACCGCCAAGGGTCTGACCAATGGCGCGATCCCCATGGGCGCGGTCTTCACCAGCCGCAAGGTGCATGATGCGCTGATGCATGGCCCGGAAAGTCAGATCGAGCTGTTCCACGGCTATACCTATTCCGGCCATCCCGTCGCCTGTGCCGCCGGCATCGCCGCGCTCGATATCTACCGCGACGAAGGCCTCTTTACCCGCGCATCCGAATTGCAGGATGTCTGGCACGATGCCATCCATTCTCTGAAGGGCCTGCCAAACGTCATCGACATCCGCACCATCGGCCTCATCGCCGGCATCGAGCTGCAATCGCGCGATGGCGCCATCGGTGCGCGCGCCTATGACATCTTCACGGATTGCTTCGAGCGTGGCCTGCTTGTCCGCGTCACCGGCGATATCATCGCCCTCTCGCCGCCGCTGATCGCCGAAAAATCCCATTTCGATGATATCGTCTCAATCCTCGGCGACGCGCTGAAACGCGCAAATTAAAAGTATAAAGTCCTAATATAGGAAAGGCTGCAATAGAAATTGCAGCCTTTTTTTCGCTTTTATCAAAGCAAAGCGTACATAGATCATTTATTAAGCATGTTCTATTATTTTCCCGCAGTATAACCAACAGCGCGGGAACGTCCCATGGCGTCGATTCAGAAAAAGATAATATTGGCTAGCATTGCAATCTTTTCCATCACCGGCGCCGCCACGGGCGTTGGCATGTGGGCAACGGAAACGCTAAACCGTAATAGCGAATATGTCGCACTTTCGGCAGAAGTGCTGCGCAACCACATGCAGGCGGACATGATGCATGATGCATTGCGCTCCGACGTACTTGCCGCCATTCTTTCCACCAATGCCAGTATGGGCCTCGATCTCAAGGCGGTTGAGGCTGACCTTGGCGAACATGAAGCCAGCTTCCGCGAAATGATCGAGGCCAACAGGTCTCTCTCAGCTGGCACAAACGTCAAAACCGTGATCGACGGCGTCGAAAAACCGCTGCTCGCTTATATGGACGCCGCCAATGCGGTTGTCGGCCTTGCCGGCTCCAGCCCGGAAGAGGCGATCAAGCTGATGCCTGAGTTCATGCGGCAATTTTCGGGGCTTGAAAAAGCGATGGAAACGGCCGGCGACCAGATCGAGGCCCTGTCCGATGCCGCCTCGGCCGAAAGCGAAAAAACCAAGGAGACCATCAACCTTGCCTTGAAGGGCCTGCTGGTTCTGGCGGCAATTTTCTCCGCCGGGCTTTTCCTTCTCACCCGCAAATCGGTTATCCACCCCATCCTGCAATTGTCAAAGAATATGGAAACATTGGCGGGCGGCGATACATCTCAGCCACCCTCCGGCATCGACCGCAAGGACGAGATCGGCTCCATGTCCGTCGCCGTTGAAGTCTTCCGGCAGGCGGCAATCGCCAACCGGGTGCTTGAAGAACAGGCGGCAGCGGCCCGCCTGCAGGCGCAAGCCGATCAGGAAGCCGCACGCCAGCAGGCCGAGGAGGACGCTTCCGAACGATTGCGCATTGCCACATCAGGCCTCGCTAGCGGTCTGAAGCGGCTGGCTTCGGGTGATCTGGCCTTCCAGCTCGATCAGGCCTTCGCCCCGCAATTTGAAGCCCTGCGGCACGATTTCAACAGTTCTGTCCGGCAGCTGGCCGAAACATTGTTTGCGATTTCCGATGGTATCGGCACGATCGACGGCAGCAGCCGCGAGATTGCCGCCGGCGCCGGTGACCTTTCCCGCCGTACGGAAAATCAGGCAGCCTCCCTCGAACAGACCGCCGCAGCGCTCGAGGAAATCACGGCCAATGTCTCAAACGCCAACAAACGCACTTCTGAGGCGCGGCTTGCCGCCACCGACGCCAACCACAGCGCCCTGAAATCGGTTGAGGTGGTGAGCCACGCCGAAGAGGCGATGCGCCGCATCGAGACATCGTCGCGGCAGATTACCGGCATCATCGGCGTCATCGACGAAATCGCTTTCCAGACTAATCTTCTGGCGCTGAATGCCGGGGTGGAGGCCGCCCGCGCCGGTGAGGCCGGTAAGGGCTTTGCCGTGGTGGCACAGGAAGTGCGCGACCTCGCCCAGCGTTCCGCAAAGGCCGCAAGCGAAATCCGCGACCATATCCGCCAATCATCGGCAGAAGTGGAAAGCGGCGTGAAGCTGGTTCTCGATACCGGTGCGGCGCTGAAGGATATTGGCGAGCGCATCGCCGGCATCGACCAGCACATGACCGCGATTGCGACATCAGCCGCCGAACAATCGACGGGGCTTGCAGAAATCAACGCCGCCGTGAACTCCATGGATCACGCCACCCAGCAGAATGCGGCGATGGTGGAACAATCCACCGCCGCCTCGGCAACGCTTGCCGCCGAAACGGCAAAGTTGCGCGCGCTGGTTTCACGTTTCCGTCTGGATATGGAGGATGTCGGCGGCCACGACATCATCCGTCACGTGGCCTGAGGCGGAAGCATTGCGCTGCCATTCGCCCATCATTTCCAGCCGCCGATTTCAGCGGCTGGAAATTTTTGTCTATCAGTAGGTCTGGACCGGCTGCGACAACCCGTCGCCAACCACGCCATTGCCATATTGGGCAACGGGCACGCCTTCCTGACCGATCGGCACGCCCTGCTGCGCCGGGCCAAGCGCCGTCACAACGATCGGCGTACCATCCGGCACGCGGTTATAGAGATCGACGATATCCTGGTTGATGAGGCGCACGCAGCCTGATGATACCGACTTGCCGATGGTCCACCATTCGGGCGAACCGTGCAGACGGTAGATCGTGTCCTTGCCGTCCTTGAAGATATAGAGCGCACGCGCACCGAGCGGGTTCTTGAGGCCCGGCTCCATGCCGCCGTTGCGGCTGCTGTACGGCTCCAGTTCCGGCTGTCGGGCGACCATCTCGTCAGGCGGCGTCCAGCGCGGCCATTGGCGCTTGTACTGGATGACGCCGCGGCCGGACCATTCGAAACCGGCGCGGCCGAGACCGACGCCGTAACGCATGGCCTGACCGTTCTCATAGGTGAGATAGAGGAAATGGTTGGCGGTATCGACGACGATAATACCGGGGCGCTCGCCTGTCGGATTGGCCACCATCTGCCGCAGAAACTGGCGTGGAATGCGCTTATAGGGAATTTCCGGCAGCGGAAACTGCTCGTCCGGCTTGGGGCCGTACATCAGCGCATACATCGGGTCGTCGGCGGGGGCGGTCGGCCGTGCGGCTTCGCGCGCCGTGGTGTTACAGCCCGCAAGGCCGGCAAGCGCCAATCCACCTGCTCCAAGCAGGAAACCCCGCCGGGTCGTTGTCGTGTCGTTCAATTGAAAAACCTCATTTACGTCATCTCACACTGGCAAAGGGGTCTGCCAGCGCCGCATCGGGGCGGCTGATAGGGTACTTCGTGCCGGAAACCTGCGATGCCATGGACTTGGCGCCGCTGGATTTCAGAATGGCACGGAAGCTCGGATGCATGCCGCCGTCTACATACGCGCTGAGAGGGGCGGAAGTTCCCTCGTTCATCGCGGCGGCAATTTTTTGTTGTTCCTCGGCCAGTTTCGACGCCACAGCCGGGTCCGGCTGATTGATGGCTGGCGGGCAGGCGGCCAGCGGATCGGCGGGCTCACCTTCGGCAAATTCGCTGTTGAAGACATAGCGCCGGCCGCAGACGGAGACCTTGGGCTGGCGACGCGTTACCTCGAAATAGTCGTAGCCTTCCTTGAGTGTCTTCCAGAAAGGCATGTTGGGATCGTCGCGATTGGCCACCATGTTTCTGGCGCTCATACGGAAAGGATAGGCCTGCACCTGAAAACGATCCTGCCCGCCCTGCAGAGCGCGCGCCACGACGGCGTAAATCTCGCCGACCTGCTGGTCGGTCATGGCGTAGCAGCCGGACGACGAACAGGCGCCGTGCACCATCAGCGCCTCGCCGGTGTAACCGAGCGCCGATTCCAGCCGGTTGGGATAACCGAGATTGAAGGAGACGAAATATTGCGAATTCGGGTTAAGCATGCCGGCCGAGACATGATAAAAACCTTCCGGCGCCTGCCGGTCGCCGGTCTTCATCTTCGGCCCGAGCTTTCCGGACCAGCGGCACATGGGATAGGTCTTGAGCAGCGCATAACTTCCGGTCTTGTCGATCTTCCAGACCTCAAGCTCGCTTTCCTGCTTGAAAATGCGAACGAGGACGGGGCTTTCCGGCCGCATGCTCTTGGCGGACATCTGCGCCATCATCTTGGACGACAGCTTCGGCGGGTCTTTCTTGACACTATCAAGACCCATGGAGGTGCACGCGGCAAGACCCGCGCCGATCGCAACGACCGCAGCCACTCTTACCCCCGCCATCACCTTCAGCCGTAACCCCGCAACCGCGAAATCCAGCAATGCCTTCATGTCCATGGATCGTTCTACCCGACTGATTTGCCCGCCTTTCCGGCAGACGCTTAACTAGCGAAGGTGGCCATAACGCGGCAACCTCGCCCATGGACAAAGTCTCGTGAACAGACGTTACCCTTTCGTTAATCATAGGGACACAAGCCCGTGAGGGGCGCCGGACGATCCGCCTATCGAAGCAGCCCCTGCCCGCCGTCGATCCAGACCGGCGTGCCGGTAATGTGGCGCGACGAATCGGATGCCAGGAACCCGATCAGCGCGGCGACATCGTCGCTCGTGCCTGCGACGCCTCCCGTGATCGGAATATCTCCGGCAGGAAAACGGACCTGCACTTCTGTCTTTTCGCGTCCGCGTATATCGGTGTTTTCGTCGATTGCCGTTTCGATCTCGCCGGGACAGACGGCATTGACGCGAATGCGGTGCCGCCCAAGCTCCAGCGCCAGTTGCTGGGCCATGGCGAGCTGCCCGGCCTTGGTCACGGAATAGGCGGTAGCACCGGGCGAGGTGAAGGTGCGGGTGCCGTTGATCGACGAAACGATAACGATGGAGCCGCCACCCGCCGCCTTCAGATGCGGCACGCTGGCATGCACGGTGAGATAGGTGCCGCGCAGGTTGATGCGGATCGTGTCGTCCCACTCGGAAGGCTTCAACTCATCGATGGGCGCCCAGACGCCGTTGACGCCGGCATTGGCCACCACCACATCCAGACGACCGAAGCTTTCCACCAGCGCTGCGACGGCATGTCGCATGGCCGCTTCGTCCGAAACATCGGCGACAAGGACCTTCGAAGAGCCGGATGCGGCTTCTATATCAGCCGCTACCGCTCGCAATTCGGATTCGGTGCGACCGAGCAGGCCAACCGAAAAACCTTCCGCGGCCAGATGGAGGGCGGCGGCGCGACCGATGCCGGAACCCGCGCCGGTGATGAGAGCAACTTTGCGATCAGCCAATATCACAGCCCGCCTTTTCTGGAGGCTATCGAGGTGACGGTGGCCGAAACCGGATCGCTGGCTGGAAAGCTGTCTTCCAGTCCCTCATCCAATTCTTCTTCCAGAATATCGCGATCCTTCGCGGTGCGGGCGCTTGCCTGACCATGCGGAACATCACCCTGCGCCGTTCCCAGCGCGGAAAATTGCGACGACGCATCAGCGCCGTGGCGGGTGCCGAAAGCCGTCAGCTGAACCATCACTGCGCTGGCGCGTTTGATGGCCTCGGCATCATCGATGCCCTCCAGCCCATCGGCGAGACGGACGGAAACCTGATCGCCATCGCTGCCGACGAACTCGACGGATATGACGCCGTTATTGCGTTTTACATAGGTCGTGGAAAGTTGCATGACATGCCCTCCGGTTTGAAATGCATCGGCTTAGCCATCCGATGCGGTAACACTGAAACCTGAATTCACAACGATGGCAGAGCGGAAGGGGTTCCAGATGAATCAGGCCTTTAGCCCGGAAATGCAGGCGAGTTTCTTCAAGCGTGACGCGCTGGACGTGGCCCGCGCGCTCATCGGCGCGGAATTTCGCGTCGGCAATGCCGGCGGCATCATCGTGGAAACCGAAGCCTATCATCCCGACGATCCGGCATCCCACGCCTTCAACGGGCAGACGCCTCGCAACAGGGCAATGTTCGGCCCGGCCGGCCATCTTTATGTCTACCGGTCCTATGGCATTCACTGGTGCGCGAATTTCGTCTGTGCGCCCGGCTCCGCCGTGCTTCTGCGCGCCATCGAACCTCTGACCGGCATGGACATGATGAAACTGCGGCGCGGAACCGACAAGCCGAAACTTCTTTGCTCAGGCCCCGGCAGGCTCTGTCAGGCAATGGCCATTACCGGAGACATGGACGGCATGCCGCTCGATGCCCCGCCGTTTCTTCTACGGTTGCCGAAGGAAGCCGCCGCCATTACCAGCGGCAGGCGCATCGGCATCAGCCGCGCGGTGGATTATCCATGGCGCTTCGGGCTTGCAGGCTCGACCTTCATCAGCAAGAAGTTCGAAAACCTCGAGAATAAAGCCGTCTAGAGGACTTTTGGCGGCTGATCGTTTTCGTCGGGATTGGGGGTTGGAATTTCATCCGGCAGCCTGTCGGGTTCCGGCTCTTCCACAGGCGGAATATCCGGCTGCGGCGGCACCGGCATTGGCGGTTCGGGATAAGGTTCGACGGGAACGGTCGACATCGCGGCCTCCTGATATAAATGCGCGATCCAAAACAGATTGCGCTTTCATCTATCGGGACAACGCGCCTGCGCCGTCGCCATTCAGGCGGCGCAACATAAGAATTCGCCCATCGGTCATATGCCGATCAGGTCCCTTCGGTCCGGTTGCGCCGCCCCGTGGTTATACAGGGAAACGCCGGGACCGGCGGTCCGTTCCGTTTTTAGGAAGCTTTTTGCGGCGGCTCAGGCAAAACCGAGCGCGCTGCGGGAAATATCGCGGTTTTCGCAATAATCTCGGGAATGGGCCTCATGGCCATGCTCACGGGCTGTCGAACGGGTCAGTTCCGGGCTTGGAACATTGAGCAGCGCGTCGGCGTAAGTGCCGGTCGCTTCCACGTCATCGATCACAGGCTGCTGTTGCGGTTTTAAAAATTCAAACATCCGTCGTCCTCCTTCGACACGTCCCCTCAACGCGCCGGCCCAAGTCCTGTTCCATAACGAACACGACTGCTTCGATTATACATGAGATGTTGCTGCCGTATAGATGACGAAAGGCGAACGCTATCAACTGACGTTCACAAAATGGAGTGGAATCAGTGAGCTATGCCGACAAGTTCAGGCAGGCCCGACCGACTCCCTTAAGATCAGCTCCACCGGCCATAATTCCTGAACCTCGCGCACGGGCCGGCCGCCGACGATCTGCAACAGCAGGTCCGTCACCCGCATGCCGGCCATGCGCATGGGCGAGCGGGTGGTGGAGAGCGGCGGCATCATGCTTTCCGGTGTCAGATAAGGAAACACGTCATCATGAGCGATGACGGAAACGTCCTTGCCGATGATCAGCCCCATCTGGGTTGCAGCGCGATAGACCCCCTGCGCCGTCATCATCGCACCCGCCACGAAGGCTGTAGGGCGCGGCGTCTGCTCCAGAAGCGAACGGGCAAAACGGAAGGCCGCCTCTTCGCTGAAATGCTCGCTCATCATGAAACGCGAATCCGGCGCGATGCCGTGGGTCGCCAGCGCATCGCGAAAACCCTGTTCTCGATCCTGCACGAAGGTACGGCCGACCGGACCATTGATAAGGGCAATCCGCCTGTGTCCACGCTCCAGAAAATGGATCGTCGGGCGATAGGTCACGTCGTGATTGTCGATATCGAGCCAGGCATGTTCGAAGGTTGTCTTCGAGCGGCCATGCACGATGAAAGGTACGCCCAGCCGGTTGAGCAGCGCAATGCGCTCATCCTCCGGTCTTGGCGAATGCACGATGATGCCATCCACCCGTCCGCTCGATGCAAGCCGGCTGAAAATCGCCAGCTCCTCGTCAAGATCATTGTCGACCGTCACGCTGACGAGGATGTCGGTCTCTTCCCCTTCCAGCCGGGTCGCCATTCCGCCCATGAATTCCGAAAAGAAATGCCCGCCGCCTGAACGACCCATAACGACGCCGATGGCGCCGGCCCTGCCGGTTGCCAGCCTGACCGCGTTGGCATTGGGCCGGTAGCCGTATTTCAGCGCAGCCTCCATCACCCGCTGCCGCGTTTCCTCGCGCACCTCGGGATAGCCGCCCAGCGCCCGGCTGACGGTGGTAGGCGACAGCCCGACCTTTTCTGCGAATTCCTTGAGCTTCATGTTTTTTGCCAATTTGCCCCTGCATGCGTTGCCGCTGCAGATTTTTCAAGCCGACAAAAATTGAAAACGATTTCAATTTTCCATCTCCTGAAACCTTACAGTTGGCGTTCTTGAAAGGCAAACGCCTAAAAATTGCAGGAGAAATCGCCCGATTAGAAAGAGTATTGACAGATTGCCCGGCTTTTGCGAGCTTCCTTTCAGTCAAAAGCGCTTTCAATTTTGAGGATGATCGAGAGCGTCAACGGAGGAGTTTTGACAATGAATATTTCCATGAAGACTTTGTTCCTGTGCGGAGCCGTGTTTTCTGCCGCCGTTTCCGCGCAGGCTGCGGAAATTTCCATCGCCGCCAATTCGACCGGCAAGAACGTCGCATTTTTCAAAGAGCGGATCGCCGCCTTTGAAAAAGAGACCGGCCACAAGGTCAATCTCGTCACCATGCCGTCTTCATCCAGCGAACAGTTCAGCCAGTACCGGCTGTGGCTTGCCGCAGGCAACAAGGATGTCGACGTTTACCAGACCGACGTGATCTGGGCGCCGCAGCTGGCCGAGCAATTCGTGGATCTGACCGCAGCGACCAAGGATGTCATCGGCGATCATTTCCCCTCCATCGTTGCGTCGCAGACCGTGGACGGCAAGCTCGTCGCCATGCCGATGTTCACCGACGCGCCGGCGCTGTTCTACCGCAAGGATCTTCTGGAAAAATACGGCAAGCAGCCGCCGAAAACCTGGAAGGAACTGAGCGAGACCGCCAGGGAAGTTCAGGACAAGGAACGCGCAGCTGGCCAGAAGGACCTGTGGGGCTTCGTTTTCCAGGGCAGCGCCTATGAGGGCCTGACCTGCAACGCGCTGGAATGGATCGCGTCGGCCGGCGGTGGACACATCGTCGAAACCAACGGCGATATCTCCATCAACAACGAGAAGGCCGCAGCCGCGATTGAAACAGCCAAGGGCTGGGTCGGCGCCATCGCGCCGCAGGGCGTGCTCGCCTATAAGGAAGAGGAAGCGCGCGGCGTGTGGCAGACCGGCAATTCCGTCTTCATGCGCAACTGGCCCTATGCCTATGCGCTTGGAAACGGCGCCGATAGCGCCATCAAGGATAAGTTCGGCGTCACCCCGCTTCCGGCCGGTGCTGAAGGCGAAGCCCCAGCCTCGACACTGGGCGGCTGGAACCTTGCCGTCTCGAAATATTCTGCAAATCAGGAGGCGGCCATTCAGCTCGTGAAGTTCATCGCATCCAAGGAAACCCAGAAGATGCGTGCCGTCCAGCTTTCCAACATGCCGACTATCGCTTCTCTCTACGACGACAAGGATGTCGCGGCCGCACAGCCCTTCATGCCCACATGGAAGCCGATCTTCGAGACCGCCGTTCCCCGCCCCTCCGCCTCGGCCAAAGTGAAATATAACGAGGTTTCGGCCAAGTTCTGGGGCGCGGTTCACAACACGCTCTCCGGCAACGGCACGGCGGCGGAAAATCTCGAGTTGCTCGAGGTTGAACTGACCGATCTCAAAGGCAACGGCTGGTAATCCGGCCCGCGCGGGCAGCGGTCTCATTTGGCCGTTTCCCGCGCCCCAACCGCGAGATATATCCATGAACGACATTGCCCTTCAACGACCGGTCGCGGCATCCGGCACCGGCTCCGACCTGCAATCGGAACGCCTGAAATCCGCCTGGCTGTTTCTGGCCCCCACATTTCTGGTGCTTGGGCTAGTGGCCGGCTGGCCGCTGGTGCGCACCGTCTGGTTCAGCTTCACCGATGCGTCGCTTACCAATCTCGAGGGTGCGCAATTCGTCGGCCTCAAGAACTACCTCACCTGGATCACGCTCAGCAGCGGCCGCACCATCTATCGTGGCTTGCTTGCCGATCCCGCCTGGTGGGGCGCGGTTCTCAATACGCTGAAATTCACCATTCTTTCCGTCAGCTTCGAAACCGTGCTCGGCCTCATCGTCGCGCTGGTGCTGAACGCCGAATTCAAGGGGCGCGGCTTCGTGCGCGCCGCCATCTTGGTCCCATGGGCCATTCCCACCATTGTTTCGGCGCAGATGTGGGCGTGGATGCTGAACGACCAGTTCGGCATCTTGAACGACCTGTTCCTCAATCTCGGGCTGATCTCGCAAAAAATCGCCTGGACGGCCAATCCGGATACTGCGATGGTCGCCGTGCTGATCGTCGATATCTGGAAGACAACGCCCTTCATGGCGCTGCTCATCCTCGCCGGCCTGCAGATGGTGCCGAAGGATATGTATGAGGCGGCCAAGGTGGATGGCATTCATCCGGTCAAGGTGTTCTTCCGCGTCACCCTGCCGATGATCCGCCCGGCGCTCATGGTCGCCGTCATCTTCCGCATGCTGGATGCGATGCGCGTCTTCGACCTCATCTACATCCTGACGCCCAACAACGCCCAGACCCGCACCATGTCCGTGCTGGCGCGCGAGAACCTGTTTGATTTCGACAAGTTCGCTTACGGTGCTGCGGCCTCCACCATGCTGTTCCTCATCATCGCCTCGATCACGGTCATTTATATGTGGCTCGGGCGCGTCAACACCGATGGAGCCGCGCGATGACCGTCACCGATATCGTCAAGACCACAGCCTTTTACGCCCTGGTCGCCATCATCATGGTGATCTCGGTATTCCCGTTTTATTATGCGATCCTGACCAGCCTGAAATCCGGCTCGGCGCTGTTCCAGGTCAATTACTGGCCGCGCGAATTCTCGCTGACCAATTACAGCTTCGTCATCGGCAACGGCACGTTCCTGCGCAATCTCGGCAATTCGCTGTTCGTTGCATCTTCAGTCGTCGTGCTGTCGCTGTTCCTTGCGGTGACGGCGTCCTATGCGCTGGCCCGTGTCCGTTTCCGGGGCCGCGCGCTGCTGCTTCTCACCATCCTGTCGGTTTCGATGTTCCCGCAGATCGCCGTTCTCGCCGGCCTGTTCGAACTGATCCGCTGGGCGGGCATCTTCAACACGCCCTTAGCGCTGATCTTTTCCTACATGATCTTCACCCTGCCCTTCACGGTGTGGGTGCTGACAACCTTCATGCGCGACCTGCCGATAGAGATCGAGGAAGCAGCGATTGTCGATGGCGCGACGCCATGGGTCATCATCACGCAGGTCTTCATGCCGCTGATGTGGCCGGCGCTGGTCACGACTGGGCTTCTCGCCTTCATCGCGGCGTGGAACGAATTCCTCTTCGCGCTCACCTTCACCTCGTCGAACGAGCAGCGCACGGTGCCGGTCGCCATCGCCCTACTTTCCGGCGGCTCGCAGTTCGAAATCCCCTGGGGAACGATCATGGCGGCCTCCGTCATCGTCACCGCCCCGCTCGTCGTCCTCGTTCTGATCTTCCAGCGACGCATCATCTCCGGCCTCACCGCCGGCGGCGTCAAAGGCTAGGAGAAATCTCATGACCACCATTCAACTGCGCGATCTTCGCAAATCCTTCGGCGCCTTCGATGTCATCAAGGGCATCGACATGGATATCCGCTCCGGCGAGTTCATGGTCTTCGTCGGCCCCTCCGGCTGCGGCAAGTCCACGCTGCTGCGCCTCATCTGCGGGCTGGAGGAAATTTCCGGCGGCACGCTTTCCTTCGATGGCGAGACGGTCAACCGCCTGCCGCCCGCCAAACGCGGCGTCGCCATGGTCTTCCAGTCCTATGCGCTTTATCCACACATGACCGTGTTCGAAAACATGGCCTTCGGCATGAAGCTATCAGGCGCGGACAAGGAACAACGGAAGAAGCGCGTCGAAGCGGCAGCCGAGATGCTGCAGCTCACGCCCTATCTGGAACGCCTGCCGAAGCAGCTTTCCGGCGGCCAGCGCCAGCGCGTCGCCATCGGCCGCGCCATCGTGCGCGATCCGAAGGTGTTTCTGTTCGACGAGCCGCTTTCCAACCTCGATGCGGCATTGCGCGTTGCCACGCGTCTGGAAATCGCCAAGCTGCACCGCTCGATGCATGACACGACGATGATCTACGTCACGCACGACCAGGTGGAGGCAATGACGCTCGCTGACCGCATCTGCGTGTTGCGTGATGGCCGCGTCGAGCAGATCGGCACGCCGCTGGAGCTTTACGAAAGCCCTGTCAACACCTTCGTCGCCGGCTTCATCGGCTCGCCGAAGATGAACTTCCTCACAGGCAAATATGCCGAGGCGGAAGGCGCGGCGACCATCGGCATTCGCCCCGAACATATCACCGTCACCACCGGCGAGAACGGCTGGAGCGGCGAGATCGTGCATTCGGAAATGCTGGGATCGGACAGCTTCATCTATGTCGAGATCGGCGCTGGCGAACCCATCGTCGTGCGCGAAGAGGGCGTGACCGATCGCAAGGCTGGCGAGCGCATCACGCTCGTGGCCGATGCGGCGCAGATCCATCGTTTCGACAATCAAGGCCAGGCGCTGGCCCGCAATCCCGTACGCGGCGCTGCCTGAAATTTCAACTTTCGCCGGGATCACCCAAGGTCCCGGCTTTCACCGAGGAGCATGACAATGACCATCAACACCGTTGTATGGGGCGAAAATATCCACGAACACATCAATGAGACGGTGCGTTCGATCTATCCAAACGGCATGCACAACACTATTGCCGATGCACTGAACCAGAACCCTGAGATCAACGCCACCACCGCCACGCTGCAGGAGCCGGAACATGGCCTGTCGCAGGAGCGTCTCGACAAGACCGACGTTCTGGTCTGGTGGGGCCACAAGGACCATGGCGCGGTTCAGGACGAGATCGTCGAGCGTGTCGCCAAGCGCGTCTGGGAAGGCATGGGCCTCATCGTCCTGCATTCCGGCCACTTCTCCAAGCCGTTCAAGCGGTTGATGGGCACGCCCTGCGCGCTGAAATGGCGTGAGGCGGGCGAACGCGAGCGTCTGTGGACCATCAATCCACGTCACCCGATCGCCGCCGGCCTGCCGGAACATTTCGAGCTGGAAAACGAGGAAATGTATGGCGAGCAGTTCTCCGTGCCGGAGCCGCTGGAAACCGTGTTCATCTCTTGGTTCCAGGGCGGCGAGGTCTTCCGTTCCGGTCTCACCTGGCGTCGTGGTGCCGGCAATATCTTCTATTTCCGCCCCGGCCACGAAACCTATCCCACCTATCACGACGCCAATGTCCAGAAGGTCATCAGCAACTCGGTAAAATGGGCCTATAATCCGGTCGGCGCACTGACGAGCATCCATGCCGCACCCAATGTTCCAGTCGAACAGGCGCTGGAGCCGATCGAGGAACGCGGCCCCAAGCTGCACAAGGCAGGCGAAGCAGGTTACAGGTAAACAGCCATGAGACTTCTCATTCTCGGAACCGGTGGCATGGCCAACAACCATGCCACCTATTTCTCGCAAATCCCCGGCGTCGAACTGGTCGCGGCGGTGGATGTGGACGATGTGGTGGTGCGCGGCTTTGCGCTCCGCCACAACATCCCGCTCTCCTTCACCTCGCTGGATGACGCCATTGCCTGGGGTGAATTCGACGCGGCAGCGAATGTCACGCCGGATGCCATCCACCATCCCACCAGCCTGAAGCTGCTGGCGGCCGGCAAGCACGTCTTCTGCGAAAAGCCGTTGGCGGAAAACTACGCCAAGGCTGCCGAAATGGCCGATGCCGCCGAAAAGGCCGGCCTCGTTGCCATGGTCAACCTCACCTATCGCAATGTCGCCCCCTTGCAGGCGGCGCGCGAGATGGTGTTGGCCGGCAAGATCGGCAAGGTCCGCCATCTCGAGGCCTCCTATCTCCAGAGCTGGCTCGTCTCCAAGGCCTGGGGCGACTGGATGACGGAGAGCAAGTGGCTTTGGCGGCTTTCCACCAAGCACGGCTCGAATGGCGTTCTCGGCGATGTCGGCATCCACATTCTCGACTTCGCCTCCTATGGCGCGGGAAGCGATGTGGAACGCATCTTTACGCGGCTGAAGACCTTCGACAAATATGAGGGCAACAAAATCGGCGTCTACGACCTCGACGCCAATGACAGCTTCACCATGACCGCCGAAATGGAAAACGGCGCCATGGGCGTCATCCACGCCAGCCGCTGGGCGACGGGTCACCTCAACGAACTTCGCCTGCGCATCCATGGCGATAAGGGCGCGCTGGAAGTCATCCACACGCCAGACTATTCCAGCCTGCGTGCCTGCATTGGCGAGGATGTGGAAAAGGCGATCTGGAAGACGATCGATGTCGACCCCGTACCGACGAATTACGAAAAATTCGCCAAGGCCGTCATGGAAGGCGGGCCGGCCGATCCGGATTTCCGCCACGCGGCCAATCTGCAGAAGGTGCTCGATCTATCTATCATCGCGGATCGGGAGAGGCGCGAGGTGGCTGTTTCAGCTTGATATGAAAGAACAACATGCGGCAAAACGTTGCCGCATGTTTCTTCTCCCCGCCGGGGGAGAAGGTGGCCCGAAGGGTCGGATGAGGGGGCAACGTTGCCGTAACTCACTGCCCTTGCCCCCTCATCCCGCTGCCGCGACCTTCTCCCCCTCGGGGAGAAGAAACAAGCGGCTTCCACTCGCTCAATACATTGTGCGCTTCTTGAGGATGCAAGCTACAGCGTGGAATTTCACTCCCGCGCAGCTTCACACCCCGCGCTTATTCCCCCACAACAACACATGCAGTTGCGGCAGCACTCGCGCCGAAAACCAGCGGTCTTCGCTGACCTTGTCCACCAGCCACAACATCCGGTCCATCACCCCGTCGATATCCACGCGCGCATCGTCATCATCCGGCGGCGGCGGGGTATGGTTGCCGGGCTGGAGATAAACCGGCAGGTTCGGGAAACGCGCGGATGCCGCTTTGGCATAGGCATAATCCGCATCGTCAAAAACCACGATCTTCAACGCCACCTGCGGTCCATCGCCGGCGGCGGCGAGACAGTTTTCGAGAGCCTGCCAGTCCGTTTCCATGCCGCTCGATGGCGGTTTAGGGCTCAGCACCAGATGGTCGAGATCGGCAAACCAGTCTTTGGCGACACTGCCCTGCGTTTCCAGCGCGAAACGATAACCCCCGCCCTGCCCCTTGGCGATCAACGGCCCAAGCGGCTGGATGGCCGGATTACCGCCTGACAGCGACACCGTCAGCGGCACGCCGCCCGAAAGCCGCCGCACCTCCTGCCAGATCGCCTCGACCGGCATCGGTATCCACGTCTCGCGGTAATCGCTATCGACGGCATGCAGCGTATCGCACCAGGAACAGCGGTAGTCGCAGCCACCGGTGCGCACGAAAACCGTTGGCAGACCGATCAGCGGCCCCTCACCCTGAATAGTGGGGCCGAAGATTTCGCTGATGCGGATCGGGGGGGCCTTGGCTGCAATCTTTTGTGCAGCCGCCGTCATGGCCGATATTCCGCCCAGGTCTTGGCGGTTTCGCTGACCCGCACGGCGCTGGTTTCCGGCAGTCGATCCTTGCACCAGTCGTAAAAATGCTTCGCAAGGCATTCCGCCGTCACCCGGTCATGGCCGAGAACATCGTTCAGATGGCGATGGTCGAACTGGGCGTCGATGTAGTGCTTCAGCGGCGCAAGCTCGTGATAGTCGCGCACGAAACCGTGCTCGTTCAGCGCTTCGCCCTTCAGTTCCACCTCGACGATGTAGTTATGGCCATGCAGACGGCTGCACTGGTGATCGGCGGGCAGGCTTTTCAGCTGGTGCGAAGCGGAAAAGTGAAATTCCTTGGTGATGCGAAACATCAGCGCACCTCCTGTGCCGCAAAGGCGTGGGTGGCCGCCACCCAGAAATCCGGGTCTTCATAATCGGTCGGGTCGGTAACGCCGGCCAGATGAAAAGCCTCGCGCCGCTCCACGCAGGTGCCGCAGCGGCCGCAATGGGTGAGGCCGCCCTTGTAACAGGACCATGTTTCGCCAAAGGGCGTTCCGTATTTCACCGCATCGGTAACGATTGCCGCCTTCGAGACGGTGACGTAGGGCGCAAACAGGGTGACATCGGCATAACCTTCCAGCGCATGCGCCTGCATGGCGTTGAAACTGTCGATGAAGCCCGGACGGCAATCGGGATAGATGAAATGATCGCCGCCATGCACGGCAATCGCCACCGCATCCGCCTGCTGTGCAGCGGCAAGGCCAAAAGCGATGGTGAGCATGATGGCATTGCGGTTCGGCACGACGGTGGAGCGCATGGTCTCCTCCGCATAATGGCCATCAGGCACGTCGATATCATCAGTCAGCGCCGAGCCGGTGAGATGCGCGCCGATGGTTCTGATATCGATGACATGATGCTGCACGCCAAGGCGCGTGGCGCAACTGGCGGCGAAATCCAGTTCCTTCTTGTGGCGCTGGCCATAATCGAAGGAGACGAGAGCGAGAAGTTCGTGTTCCGCCGCGATTTTATGGGCAAGCGAAACGGAGTCCAATCCGCCGGAGCAGATGACGATGGTTTTCATAAGTTGGGATCCCTTGTTTTGACCGGGTGGGCTGCGACCGGATTACAGGGGGCGGCTTTACAGCAAAGTGCTGGATTTGTGAAGGGCTTTGCCAAAAACACAAAAGCGGCGAAGTCACCTTCGCCGCTTTCCAATCGCTTTATGGCTTAACGCAGCAGCGCCTGCGCTTCCTCGATGCCGAGAGCGGCTGGCTGGGTGCACGTCGTCGTCATCTCGATGAAACGACCTTCTTCGCCTGACTTCAGGATCGAGGTCATCACGTCGATGCCGTGCAGGGAACGATCCAGCGAGCAGCGGGCATCCCGGCCTTCCAGAATGGCAATCGCCATATCGGCAAGGCCGGCCGTGCGATAATTGGCGCGCGGGCCGTTCGGGCTTTCCTGATTGGAGACGCCGAAGGGATGCGCCCAGTCTTCCAGCGGCTGGATATCCTTATCGCGACCGCTGGCTTCCACCACACCGCCGAAGAAGTTCGGGTCCGGCACGTAGATCGAGCCTTCCGTGCCGTAAAGCTCCATATTGGCATGGCGATGCGACCACACATCCCAACTGGCCGAAAGCGTGATCGTCGCGCCGTTCACGAATTCCAGCAGAGCGTGGATATTGGTCGGCGTTTCCACCGGGATGATTTCGCCGTTCAGCGGCTGGCTGGTCACCGTGCGGGTGGGGTTGGCCATTGTCGTCAGCGCACCGACGCGCTTGACCGGGCCGATAAGGTTGATGAGGTTGGCGACATAATAAGGACCGAGATCGAGGATCGGCCCGCCACCCTTCAGGAAGAAGAAGCCGGGATTGGGGTGCCACATCTCCATGCCGGGGCTCATGACGTGGCATGTGCCTGAGGTGATGCGCCCGACCTTGCCGTCATCGATATATTGCCGGGCAAGCTGATGCGAACCGCCAAGGAAGGTATCTGGTGCGCAGCCGACGGAAAGCTTCTTCTCGCGGGCGATCCGCCGCAGTTCTTCGCCCTCTTCCAGCGATAGCACCAGCGGCTTTTCCGAATAGACGTGTTTGCCCGCTTCGAGTGCTGCTTTCGACACCGGGAAATGCGCGGCGGGAATGGTGAGGTTCACCACCACGTCGACTTCGGGGTTGGCGAGCAGTTCCTCGATGGACTGCGCGACAACGCCGAATTCTTCCGCCCGCAGTTCGGCGGCATTGCGGTTAAGGTCGGCGCAGGCCAGCACCTTGATGCCCTTGAAGAGCGGCGCCAGCGAGAAATAAGCAGACGAGATGTTGCCGCATCCGATGATGCCGACGCCAAGATCCCTTTGCATGATGAAAACTCCGGATTGAGACTTAATAGGTTTTGAACGAGGCGATCGAGCGGGTGATCAGCCGGTCGATATCTTTCGGATTGTCGTGCTCGACCACGAAATGTTTCGTGGCGGATTTCGCCTTCAGCGCGGCAATGAGACCCTTCCAGTCCACGGTGCCGTGACCGACATCGGCCCAGCCATCTTCATCCGCGTTTTCGCCTGCGGGCGCGATATCCTTCACATGCACGGCGGTGATGCGCTTGCCGTAACTTTCGATCCAGGCAAGCGGATCGGCGTTGCCCCTGATAATCCAGGCGATATCCGCTTCCCACTTCAGGTCCGGCCCGCCGGCAAAAATCTGCTCCTGCGGGGTGGAGCCATCCTCGAGCGCCTTGAATTCGAAATCGTGGTTGTGCCAGCCGAAGGTCAGCCCGGCATTCACGAAGGGCTTGCCGGCTTCCTGCAGGCGCTTGCCAAAGGCGAACCAGCCGGCCGCATCCGCGGGGCGCTGGTCGGGCATAAGATAGGGGCAATAGATCGCCTCCACGCCGAGAACTTTCGCAATATTGAGCGCCTTTTTCGGATCGCCTTCCAGAAGGTCGAGGCCGAAATGGCCGGTTGGCATGGAAAGACCGTTGGCGTCGAGTTCGGCGCGCAGAGCCTTCAAACCGGCCTCATCCAGCGACGCATACATGGCGCCGTAACCTTCGACCTGTTTGTAACCCGCCGCCGAGAGCTTCTTCAAAATATCGGAAAAAGGCTGGAAATTGCGGGCGCTGTAAAGCTGAAAACCGAGTTCTGTCATTGTCTCCTCCATAGAGATTTTGCGTCTTGGGATTGTGTGTGGGGGAATTACCGAGCCTCTAAAGCCGATCCTCGCTCTCGGCGTCGAACAACGAGGCCATTGTCAGGTCGAGGCCGAGGCGAACCTTGGTGCCGGGCGAAAACCGCCGGTGGCCGCCGACGCGCACCGACATGGTGTGGCCGGCATGTTTCAGCCAGATCAGATTGTCGGCGCCCATCGGCTCCTCGATATCGACCACCGCCTCATGCACCTCGCCACTGAGGATATCGGCATCGACACGCACATGTTCGGGACGAACGCCGAGAACCACGGCGCGGCCGGCGGTGAGCGGCGTTTCCGGCTGATAACCATCCAGCGAGAAGGTGACGCCATTGGTGGTGAACACCACCTTGCCGTCCTTTTCGATCAGCTCGCCGCGCAGAAAATTCATCGACGGCGAACCGATGAAGCCGGCGACGAAGAGGTTCCTCGGTTTGTTGTAGATCGTGACAGGATCGGCCAGCTGCTGGATGACGCCGCTTTTCATGATGGCGATGCGATCCGCCAGCGTCAGCGCCTCGATCTGATCATGCGTCACATAAATCATGGTGTTCTTCAGCGCCTGGTGCAGGCGCTTGATCTCGACGCGTAGTTCCGAGCGCAGCTTGGCGTCGAGGTTGGAGAGCGGTTCGTCGAACAGGAACACGTCAACATCGCGCACCAGCGCCCGGCCGATCGCCACGCGCTGACGCTGGCCGCCGGAAAGTTCGGCGGGCTTGCGCTTCAGCAGCGGCTCGATCTGCAATATGCCGGCGGCCCGTTTGACGCGCCGGTCGATTTCCTCTTTCGGCACCTTCGCGACCTGAAGGCCGAAGGAGAGGTTCTTCTCCACCGTCATCTGCGGATAGAGCGCATAGGACTGGAACACCATGCCGATGCCGCGATCCTTGGGTTCTTCCCAGGTGACGTTGCGGTCCTTGATGAAGATCTGCCCGTCGGTCGGCTCCAGAAGCCCGGCGATGCAGTTGAGAAGGGTCGACTTGCCGCAGCCGGAAGAGCCGAGCAGCACGAGGAATTCGCCGTCGTAAATATCGAGATTGAGGTCTTTCAGCACGGTAACGGCACCGAAGGACAGGGAAAGATCGCGGATGGAAACGCTTTTGTTCATATAACTCAACCTTTTACTGCGCCTGCGGCAATACCGCGGACGAAAAGCCTGCCGGAGACGAAATAGACGATCAGCGGCACGGCACCCGTCAGAAGGGTTGCGGCCATGTTGACGTTGTATTCCTTCACGCCCTGCACGGAGTTGACGATATTATTGAGCTGCACCGTCATCGGGTAATATTCCGGCCGCGTGAACACCACGCCGAACAGGAAGTCGTTCCAGATGCCGGTCACCTGCAGGATCATCGCGACAACGAAGATCGGCAGCGACATGGGCAACATGATGCGGAAATAGATTTGCCAGAAATTGGCGCCGTCGATGCGCGCCGCCTTGAACAGTTCTTCCGGCAAAGAGGCGAAATAATTGCGGAAAAGCAGCGTCAGGATCGGCATGCCGAAGATGGTGTGCACGATGACGAGGCCGGTCAGCGTGCCATAAACGCCCATTTCCCGCAGCACGATGACGATCGGATAGATCATCACCTGATAGGGGATGAAGGCGCCGATGATGAGGATCGAGAAGAACAGCTCCGACCCCTTGAATTTCCAGTTGGCGATCGCGTAGCCGGTGACGGAGGCGACGGCGATCGAAATGATGACGGAAGGCACGAGAATGCGCACGGAGTTCCAGAAGCCGCGCGAAAGCCCGTCGCAGTTCAGGCCCGTGCAGGCATTCGCCCAGGCCTTGACCCATGGTTCGAAGGTAATTTCCACCGGCGGCGCGAAGATGTTGCCGAGACGGATTTCCGGCATACCCTTCAGCGAGGTGACGACCATCACGTAAAGCGGCAAAAGGTAATAGGCGGCGGCGACGAACAGCATGCCGTAAAGAATGATGTTTCGGCGGGAGAAGGTTTTTCTCGGTTTCCTGCCACGCGGGCCGGAAAGGTCGCTCGCAACCGCATCCGTGGCAACGGCCACCGTGTTCAATGTGCTGATATTAGCCACGCTTCTTGCCTCCGAATTCGAGGTAGGCCCATGGAACGACGATGATCGCGACGGTGAGAAGCATCATGGTCGAGGCGGCAAAACCCTGCCCCAGATTTTGTGCCTGAAACATGTAGTCATAGACATATTTCGCCGGCACCTCAGAAGCGATACCCGGCCCGCCGCTGGTCTGCGCCACAACCAGATCGTAGACCTTGACGATGCCGCTGGCGATGATGACGAGGGTGGTGATGAAGACAGGTCGCATCATGGGAATGATGATGAGGATATAGGTCTTCCACATCGGAATGCCGTCAACACGCGTCGCCTTCCAGATATCCTCGTCTATGCCGCGCAGACCCGCCAGCATCAGGCACATGACGAGCCCGGTGCCCTGCCAGAGCGCGGCAATCAGAATGCCGTAGATGACGATCTGCGAATTATAGAGCGGATCGAAGGTGAAGCTTTCCCAGCCCATCGAGCGGACCACGGACTGGATACCGAATTCCGGGTTCAACAGCCATTGCCAGACAAGCCCGGTAACAATGAAGGACAATGCAAAGGGATAGAGGAAAATGGTGCGGAATGTATTCTCGAACCGGATTTTCTGGTCCATCAGCGCCGCCAGCACAAAGCCGATGACAAGGCTGAAGATCAGCGACAGAATGCCATAAATCGCCAGATTCTGAATGGAAATGATCCAGCGCGGCGCGGCCCATAGCCGTTCATACTGGTCGAAACCGATGAAACTGGCGCGCGGCAGAAGCTTGGAATTGGTGAAGGAATAAATCACCGTCCAGACCGTGCCGCCGAGGAAGATCACCATGGCGGTCAATATCATGGGGATGGAGGCAATCTTGGAATTGAGATTGCGAAAAAGCTGATTGGGACGCCTGGAGCGCGTTTGACTTGCCATGTTACCTCCTCCTGTAACGTTACAGTTAGCGGTCAGGCAAAAGCCTTGCCGCATCAAACCCCTGCCCGTGCTGATACTTATTCCACAGACCTGAGGCTGGAGAGGGGGAGCGGCGAACCGCTCCCCAACCCGGAGAGATCACAATCAGTCAGCCGCACCGATGAGGTCCGCGAAGCGCTTCTGGCCATCTGCCGCCGACATCGAGCCGGCGAAGAATTCCGCCATCAGGTCTTCCTTCTGTTTCTGCGTATCGGCGGAAATCAGCTGGTCGGTGCTGGTGAGCGCATTGCCTTTGGCCAGAATTGCCAGACCCTTTTTCATGCAATCATTGGCGGCGTTGAGATCGACGTCGCCGCGGATGGGCAAGGAACCCTTCTTCAGGTTAAAGGCGACCTGCGTTTTCGGATCGACGATGGTTGCCGCCAGCACGTCCTGCGCCTTGGTTTTCGCCTCGTCTTTCAGGACCGGGAAATAAAAGGCGTCGCCGCCCGTGGTGATGTAGTCGTTGAGGCCGAGACCCGGCAGGCAGGAATAATCCGTACCGGCCTTCTGATTGGCCAGCTGGAATTCACCCTGCGCCCAGTCACCCATGATCTGGCCGCCGGCTTTGCCTGTTATGACCATGTTGGTGGCCTGGTTCCAGTCCTGAACATTGGTGCCCTTGGCCATATCGCGGGCATCGACGGCTGCTGCGAAAATCTTCGCCATATCAGGGCCAGCTGCCGCCTCGGCATCCTTGTCGCCATAGACTTTCTGATAGAGGTCCTTGCCGCCGATCGAAAGCGTCAGCGTGTCAAACAGGCCGTTGGCCTGCCATGCCTGCCCACCGAGCGCCAGCGGTTGGATACCAGCCTTTTTCAGCGCCGGTGCTGCGGCAACGAATTCGGTCCAGTTCTTCGGAACCTCGACGCCCGCCTTCTTGAAGGCTGCGTTGGAAAGCCACAGCCATTGCCAGGAATGGATGTTGACCGGCGCACAATAGATCTTGCCGTCGATCGTGCAGCTGTCGAGCAGGCTTGCCGGTTTGATGACGTCTTTCCAATTGCCCTTTGCGGCAACGTCGGAAAGATCACGCATCAGGCCGGCCTGCACCAGCTCTTCCGCCTGTCGGCCATGGTTGAACTGGGTAGCGCCCATCGGGTCGCCGCCGGTGATGCGGCTGATCATGATCGGACGGGCAGTGCCGCCCGAACCGGCAATCGCACCATCCACCCATTTATTGCCTGTCGCATCGAAAGCCTTGGCGAGTTCGGCGACCGCTGCGGCTTCGCCGCCCGATGTCCACCAATGGGTAACTTCCAAATCGGTAGCCCCAGCCATACCCGCCGGTATAATAACACTGGCCAAAAAGGCCGCAGAAATAACACGCATTCGCATGAGTCTCCTCCCTCACTGAAACGTTGCAGTAGGAACGTATGCGAAGATTTTTGATTAGGCAACCGCCCAAAACACGAATCTCGCCGTCGCTTTCGCGAGGCGTTTCAGAGGGCCCGAAAATGCGGAATGACTGGCCGAAACACGGAATCGCGCGGCGTAACTTACCGGCAATGCCGATCCTTTACCGTGTTGGAACGGACTTCACCCCGGCACAAGACCGGGCGGGCCAAGGCAAACAGGCAAAAAGACCATGAAACGTTTGCATATTCTTTTGATCATCGGTTTGGCCGGTGTCGCATCGCTTTTACTGGCGGGGTTCGAGCAGCTTGCGCCGGGCGTGCAATTTTCACTGGCGATGCGCCTGTTGATGCTGATCCAGCCGGCAATTCTGACCGTCGCGGCGGTCGCGGTCGGCCAGGCTCTGGCCGTAAAAGTCGGGTTTGGCGCGCCGCTGGTCGATGCCTGGCTGCAGGGAGGCAATCTCAGCGCAATACTACGAAGGCAGGTGCCGCCCGCACTACTGGTGGGTCTCGCCGTCGGCCTGCTGATGATCGCCTATGCGCGGGTAATCCTGCCATCGGTCACGGATGCGGCGACCATGGCAAAGATGACCGCTTTTTCCGTTCCGCTGACAACCCGAATTCTTTACGGCGGCATCACGGAAGAGTTGCTGACCCGATGGGGCCTGATGTCATTTTTCGCATGGGCACTCTGGCGCTTGGGCAGCAAGGGTGAAGTCCGGCCGGCCATTTTATGGGCCGCCATCGTGTTAGCCGCCACCCTATTCGCCGCCGGCCATCTGCCGCTTCTGTTTACGATTGCCGCTCAGCCGCAGCCGTCGCTGATCATTACAATTCTGCTCGCCAATTTTATCCCCGGCCTATTGTTCGGATGGCTGTTCTGGCGTCGGGGACTGGAGGCAGCAATGTTTTCCCATGCCTTCGCCCATTGCGTGAACGCGCTGGCATCCTGAACGAAGAAACGGCAGTCTGCCCGACTGCCGTTTTTCGCTATTAGATATAGCTCTAGCGCACAACATCTATTGCCGCTTGTAATCATCCTCGATGCGAATGACATCATCCTCGCCGATATAGGCCCCGGTCTGGATTTCCACCAGTTCGAGCGGGATTTGCCCCTCATTGGCCAGCCGGTGCGGCTGGCCGATCGGGATATAAACCGACTGGTTTTCCGTGAGCAACTTCGTCTCTTCGCCAATCGTCACCGTCGCTGTTCCCTTGACGACGATCCAGTGTTCCGAGCGGTGATAATGTCTCTGAAACGAGATGCGGTGGCCGGGATCGACCGTGATGTGACCGACACGGTAGCGCTTATCCACATACATGTGTTCGATGTATCCCCAGGGGCGATAAACACGTTTGTGCGCTTGCGTTCGCGGCGCATAGTCGCTGTCCTTCAGCGTCTCCACCAGACCCTTGACATCCTGCACCCGGTTTTTCGGCACCACCAGAACCGCATCCTTGGTGGCCACCACCACCAGATCCTTCGCGCCCACCACCGTCGTCAGCAATTGCGTGGAATGAATGAGGCAACCCTCGGAATCAATGAAGACGCCATCGCCTTCCAGCGCATTGTCGTTGCCGCGCTTCTCAGCGATCTCCCAGATCGCGTCCCAGCTGCCGATATCCGACCAGCGAAAATGGCCATGCACCACCGCCATGCGTTTGGTTTTTTCGATCACCGCATAGTCGATGGAGTTTTTCGGCGAGGCCTCAAAGCTTGCCTGATGCAGGCGCACAAAGCCAAGGTCGCTTTCATATTGCTCGACCGCCTGCGTTACCGCCGCCAGAATCTCCGGCGCGAAGGCCTTGAGTTCGGCGATCATCACGTCGGAGCGGAACAGGAAGTTGCCGGAGTTCCACAGATAGCCCTTTTCGAGATAGGAAATTGCCGTCTTTACATCCGGCTTTTCCACGAAGGCATCGACGGTGCTGAGATCGGCCTCACCGTCGATCGCCTCGCCCGGTTTGATATAACCATAGGAGGTGCGCGGCTCGGTCGGGACCAGACCGAAGACGACAATATTACCCTGATCGGCGGCCTTGGCCCCGAGTTTCACGGAATCGGAAAACTTGTCGGCATCGAGCACCACATGGTCGGCGGCGAGCGCCAGAACCAGACAACCGGGCTCGCGGCGTTCGGCCAGCACGGCGGCGGCAGCCATGGCGGCGGCGCTGTCGCGGCGGGCAGGTTCCAGCACCACCGTTGCCGGCAGATCGATCTCTTCCGCCTGACGGCGGGCGAAGAAACGGAAATCCTCGTTGGTGATGACAAGCGGTTCGGCATACAGCCCCTTGTCACCCACCCGCATCAGCGTCTGCTGATAGGTCGAAAGATTGCCGACCAGCGGCTGGAACTGCTTGGGCAACTGGTCACGCGAAACAGGCCAGAGCCGCGAGCCCGCACCGCCAGCAAGAAGAACCGGCGTGATCTTTCGAGAGTGTTCCTTCACAATAAAACCTTTCCAACTCTAATAAATTTCCCGGCGCGCCGGACAATATACATATTTGCCAATGCCGCCATCATCGGTTCACGGGCACACAAGCGCAAGCTCATAAATTCGCTCTGTGAAAGCTTGGTGAACGGATGGCGGGCATTGGGAGCACATGCCGATTGCCTGCGGACCCATCCTGCTAACGCCGGGGCAAACGCGAGGTTCCGCCTGATCCGCCGCGTCGATGACGCAAGGGATCGCGGAAATTCATCTGCCAACCCGCTCCCCAAAATTGAACCATATCGACTTAATCGATTGAAACGTCCGTAAAATTCACTCGTGCTAAATTTGCTGCACTGAACAACATTCAACGCTTGGCAGGCGTGCAAAAAATACCATAACAACAACGAATATTTTTATACGATTAACGACAGGAAAGCGCACACAGCCCATGTCCGACACGCCAAAACCCGCCAGCACACGAACATCGGTTACGGATCAGGAAGCCCTGGATTTCCACGCGCAAGGCAGACCGGGGAAACTGGAAATCACCCCGACCAAGCCGATGGCGACGCAGCGGGATCTGTCGCTTGCCTATTCGCCCGGCGTGGCTGTGCCGGTGAAAGCCATCGCCGAAAATCCGGCGAGTGCTTACGATTACACGACGCGCGGCAACATGGTGGCGGTCATCTCCAACGGCACCGCGATCCTCGGCCTCGGCAATCTCGGCGCGCTTGCGTCGAAGCCGGTCATGGAAGGCAAATCGGTCCTCTTCAAGCGCTTCGCCGATGTCGATTCCATCGACCTCGAAGTCGACACCGAAGACGCCGATGAATTCATCAATTGCGTGCGGTATCTCGGCCCCTCCTTCGGCGGCATCAATCTGGAAGACATCAAGGCGCCGGAATGTTTCATCATCGAAAGCCGCCTGCGCGAGCTGATGGATATTCCCGTTTTCCATGACGACCAGCACGGCACCGCCATCATCGCCGCCGCCGGGCTTATCAACGCCATTGAATTGACCGGCCGCGATTTCAAGACGACGAAACTGGTCTGCAATGGCGCGGGCGCTGCCGCAATCGCCTGCATGGACCTCATCAAGGCCATGGGCTTCAACCCCGAAAACATCACGCTCTGTGATACCAAGGGCGTGATCTATCAGGGCCGCACCGAAGGCATGAACCAGTGGAAATCCGCCCACGCGGTCAAGACCGATAACCGAACGCTGGCAGAGGCCATGAAGGGTGCGGATGTGGTGTTCGGCCTGTCGCAGAAGGGTGCTTTCAGCGAAGACATGATCCGCTCCATGGCCCCGAAGCCGATCATCTTCGCCATGGCCAATCCGGACCCGGAAATCACGCCGGAAGAAGTGTCGCGCATCCGCGACGATGCCATCATGGCGACCGGACGCTCCGATTACCCGAACCAGGTCAACAACGTCCTCGGCTTCCCCTATATCTTCCGCGGCGCGCTCGATGTTCGCGCCCGCCAGATCAACGATGCGATGAAGATCGCCGCCGCAAACGCGCTGGCCGATCTTGCCCGTGAAGACGTTCCTGATGATGTGGCCGCCGCCTATCAGGGCAACCGCCCGCGTTTCGGGCCGCAATATATCATTCCGGTTCCCTTCGATCCGCGCCTGATCTCCGCCATTCCGGTGGCCGTGGCGAAAGCCGCCATCGAAACCGGCGTCGCCCAGCGCGAGTTGCCCGATCTCGACGCCTATGCCCGCGAGCTTTCCGCCCGACGTGACCCCATGGCCTCGACGACGCAGCGTCTCTACGAGCGCGTGCGCCGCTCACCGAAGCGTGTCGTTTTTGCCGAAGCGGAAGAAGAACAGGTCATGCGTGCGGCGATTTCGTTCACCGCTCAAGGTCTTGGCACCGCCATCCTGCTCGGCCGCGACGATATCATCAAGGCCAATGCGGAACGTGCCGGCATCGATCTCGACCGGGCCAATATTGAGATCACCAATGCCCGTCTCTCCAGCCGCGTCGATGCCTATGTCGATTATCTCTATGCGCGGCTGCAGCGCGGCGGTTTCCTGCTGCGCGACGTGCAGCGCCTGATCCACAATGACCGTAACCATTTCGCCGCCTGCATGGTGGCGATGGGCGATGCGGATGCCGTGGTGACAGGTGTTACCCGCAACTATTCGACCGCGCTCGAAGATATCCGCCGCTGCATCAACACCAAGCCCGGCCATCGCGTCATCGGCGTTTCGCTGGTCGTTTCGCGCAACCGCACCGTCTTCGTGGCCGATACCGCCGTACACGACATGCCGTCGGCCGAAGACCTTGCCGATATCGCCGAAGAGGCGGCCGGCCTCGCCCGCCGTTTCGGTTACGAGCCGCGCGTCGCCATGCTCGCCTATTCCACCTTCGGCCAACCGGTCGGCGAACGCTCCGACAAGGTGCGCGAAGCGGTGAAAATCCTCGACCGGCGCAATGTCAATTTCGAGGTTGACGGTGAAATGTCTGCGGATGTGGCGCTCAACCATCATCGTATGCAGAGCCAGTATCCCTTTGCCCGCCTTTCCGGTGCCGCCAACGTGCTGGTCATGCCCGCCATCCACTCCGCCTCCATCTCCACCAAGATGCTGCAGGAACTGGGCGGCGCAACCGTCATCGGCCCGCTGCTCGTCGGTCTCGACAAATCGGTGCAGATCACCTCGATGGGTGCGAAGGACAGCGATATCGTCAACATGGCGGCGATTGCGGCCTATAATGCCGGGAGATAAGCACAGGGCGTGCGGCTTGTTTCTTCTCCCCGCCGGGGAGAAGATGGCCCGAAGGGTCAGATGAGGGGGCAAGCTCTCCGCATGTCTCGACCCTCGCCCCCTCATCCTGCTGCCGCGATCTTCTCCCCGGGGGGAGAAGAAACAAGCGGCATCCGCTCGCTATCCGGTGAGCAGGCAGCAGGTGGATTACCTGCCGCCCTTCGCGACAAAGCCCAAACAGGAAGACAAAGAACAGGATTCTACGATTTAAAATTATTAGGATATTTTTTCGCGCTCAAAGCTTTATTGGAACACGATTTTATTCATACTATTTTTCGCGCAATGCCAATTCTCGCTCTTGGCGGGTGCCTCATGTAGTTTCCATTCACAATCAAAAGGAAATACCCATGGCCCTCTCTTTTTCCAGATTTGCCGCAAAACTCATCGCCGGAACCGTCGTCATTGCTTCGATGGCGACCGCCGCTCACGCCGATGCGACGCTTGACCGCATCAAGGGTCGTGGCAAGCTTACCGTCGGCGTCATCCTGTCCGGCGCGCCTTTCGGCTTTATCGATCCGAAGACGCAGGAGCAGAAGGGCCTCAACATCGACGTTGCCAAGGCGCTGGCCGCCGGTCTCGGCGTTGAACTGGTCACCGAAACCGTGACCCCGCCCAACCGCGTGCAGTTCCTGCAGCAGGGCAAGGTCGATATTCTGATCGCCAACATGCAGTACACTGAAGAACGCGCCAAAACGCTGGACTACGTGCCCACCCCCTATGACCGCCAGGGTGGCGCTGCCATCGGCCGCAAGGATAGTGGCATCAAGGACTGGTCGGATCTGAAGGGCAAGATCGCCTGCGTTTCTCAGGGCTCCAACTACACCCAGCCGCTGATCGAGCAATATGGCGCGCAGGTGAAGGCGCTGCCGAGCCAGCCGGAATCGCTACTGGCGCTAAAGGGCGGCAATTGTGATGTCTCCGTTCACGTCAACGGCACGCTGAGCCTGATGCTGCAGGACCGCGCCGATGAGTGGAAGGATTACGGCATCCTGATCCCCACCGACCTCATCCCGTCCGATTCTGTCATCTGGCTGCGCAAGGGCGAGGCCGACACGCAGGCCGCTCTCGACAAGATCGTCAAGGAGCTGCACGCTTCCGGCAAGATGATCGAATTCGCCAAGGCCAACCGCCTGCCGAGCATCGGTTTTATGGAAGAGCAGAAGACCAAGCTTTCCGCTGCGCAGTGAAAACGGGCGCGACGGTGTCGCGCTTGCCTACCCCACCGCCGTCATATCGGCCTTGAGCCGGTATCCAGCCAGCCCCAGTCTTGGGGCTGAAAAGATTGTTTTCGCCGCGCAGATGCGCGGCGGATGGATTCCGGCTCAAGGCCGGAATGACGGAAGCGAGATGCGCCCGCGCTTCTTTTCTGCTTGTATGGCAAGGCAGGCAACTCTGGCGCCGCCCGCAGGGCGGCACCCGCAATAACAGCATGGATTTCCGATGCAGGATTCTTTTACAGCGCGCTTCATAGAACTGGCTGCGCATCTCGGCCTCAACTATGATTTTCTGAACAGCGGTTACGAGGTTCAAATCTGGCTCGACGGCATGAAGATGACACTGATTCTGGTCGCCGTCACTCTGCCGCTCAGCCTCGTTTTCGGCTTCATATTCGCGGCGATGCTGACCTCCGGCAAGGCTTGGCTCGCCGGCCCCGTGCGCGCTTATGTGGAGTTGACGCGCAACACACCAACGCTGGTGCAGTTGATGTGCGGCTTCCTCGTGCTCAACATGCTGATTTCCAACGCGCTCGGCGGTGCGCAGAACAACCCTTTGACGCCGTTCTTCTGGGTCGTCGCCATTACCGGCCTGCATATCGCCGCCTTCCATGCGGAGGCATTACGCGGCGGCATCGAGGCGGTGCCGGCCACGACCATCGAGGCGGCGCGCGCCATCGGCTTCAGCTCTTTCGAGGTGCTGCGTTACGTCGAATTTCCGCTGGCGGTCCGCACGGCTCTGCCGTCGATCATCAACAATCTCATCAATCTGGTGAAGCTCACCACCGTCGGATCGGCGATCGCGGTCGGTGAAATCACCTATGCCTCGATCCTGATCTGGACGCAGCGGGACAATGTGGTCGAGCTGATGCTGGTGATCCTCATCTTCTTCAGCGTCATCAATTTCATCGTCGCACGGACCGGTCTCTGGCTCGAACGGCGTCTCGCAGTTCCGGGGTTCGGTCAATGAGCGCGGTGGTTTCTCAAACGCGGGCGGCAAAGAAGCTGCCCTTCGGCACCATTCTGCTGCTCGGCGTGCTTGTCGCCGTCGTGCTGTGGCTTATCCTCGATCCTTCGCTGGGACAGGTGCTGTTGCAATGGCTGCCCTATCTGGCCAAGGGTTTCGCCATGAATGTGCTGATCAGCATTCTGGCAATCGCCATCGGCACCTTCATCGGCGTCCTGCTCGGCATCATGGAGCTTGCGCCCTATCGTCTGGTTCGGGCGCCGGCGCTGACCTACGTGCAGATATTCCGCAACGCCCCGCATCTGGTGTTGATCTTTGCAGCCACCTACATCTTCCCTTTCGAGATCGTTGCTTTCGGCCATTACATTCCGTTTCCGGACTGGATCAAGGCCGTGGTCGGGCTTGCCATTCCGGCCAGCGCCCACATCGCCGAAATCACCCGCGGCGCCATCCAGTCTATCCCGACAGCGCAATGGGAAGCGTCACAGGGCCTCGGCTTTTCGCGCAACCAGACCCTGCGCTGGATCATCCTGCCGCAATGCGTCAAACGTTCGCTGCCGCCATGGATGAACCTTTACGCCTCGATCACCATGGGCACCGCACTTGCCTCGCTGGTTGGCGTGCATGAGCTGCTGCATGCCGCGACAGACGCCAGCACCGCCGTGCAGCGCAACGATTTCACCGTCGTCGTTTATCTCACCGTCCTGATGGCGTTCTTCCTGTTCTGCTATCCCGTCTCCCGTTTCACGCAGCGCCTTGAGCGGCGCTTCGCTTCCCGCTGATTGGAACAAGCCATGTCCGCACCCGCACCACAAACCGTCGCAAAAGCTCTGGTCGAACTGGAAGGCGTACACCTGTCCTTCGGCGACAATCAGGTTCTGAAGGGCATCGATCTGACGGTGAACAAGGGCGACGCCGTTTCCATCATCGGCCCCTCTGGCTCCGGCAAATCCACCATCCTGCGCTGCATCAACGGTCTGCTCATTCCGCAATCGGGCAAGATCACCGTCGGCGGCACCCGTGTCGACCAGCTGAAAACCGAAGCCGAGCGCATAACACTGCGCAAGCGCATCGGCATCGTCTTCCAGCAGTTCAACCTTTTCCCGCATCTGACTGTCATGGAAAACATCACCATCGCGCCGATCAAAATCCTCGGCACGCCGAAGGCAGACGCCGAGCGACATGCCCGCGAATTGCTGGAAAAGGTCCGCCTGTCGCAAAAGGTCGATGCCTATCCTGGCCAGCTTTCCGGCGGCCAGCAGCAGCGTGTGGCCATTGCCCGCGCGCTTGCCATGCGCCCCGAACTGGTGCTGTTCGATGAGGTGACGTCGGCACTCGACCCGGAAACCGTGGGCGAAGTGCTCGCCGTCATCCGTGATCTCGTCAATGACGGCATGACCAGCATTCTCGTCACCCATGAAATGCGCTTTGCCGAGGAAATCAGCGACAATATCGTCTTCACCGAAAACGGCCTGATCGTCGACCAGGGCACGCCTGACCATATCTTCTACAAGTCGACCAATCCGCGCATCAACGCCTTCGTCAAGGGTCTGGGAGGGCAGGTGGCGCGGGTCAATGACGGCGAAGGGATATGACGCCATGACGACCGAGGAAAAACTCACCCTTCATCTCGCCGAAGCCATCGCCGCCTCCGATCCGCTGCGTGACGACGAGGCCGTGACCATTGCCCGCACCGCGCTGATCGATTTTTTCGCCTGCGTGCTCGGCGGCGCTGCCGACAGAAGCACCAAAATCCTGATCGACAGCTTTACCCCGGGAACATCGGGTACGGCTGGTATCATCGGCCACGATCTGCGCACGGATGTCTTTATCGCCGCCCTCATCAACGGCCATGCCGGCCATGTGCTTGACTATGACGACGTCCACGGCAGCGTGCGCGGCCACCCCACTGTCGCCATCATTCCCGCACTTCTGGCCGTTGCAGTCGAGGAAGGTTCGACGGCGGATGCCTTCATCGCCGCCTATATTGTCGGGCTGGAGACCATGGCGCGGATTGGCCTGTCGCTTGGCACGAAACATTACGAAAACGGCTTCCACGCCACCGCCACGCTGGGACCTATCGGCGCTGCGGCGGCTATTGCCCATCTTCTGAAATTCGATCCGCAGACCACGGCGGTCGCACTTGGCCTCGCCGCCACGCAATCGGCCGGGCTTCGCCTGCAATTCGGGTTCGATGCCAAGCCGCTGCATGCCGGGCTTGCGACCCGCGCCGGCCTCACCGCCGCGCGGCTGGCACGATCTGGTTTTCAGGGCGCACCGGATTTTCTGGAAAACCCCATCGGCTTTTATTCCGCCTTCGCCTTTGGCGTGGAACAGCCGAAACGGGTTCTTTCGGGCTGGGGCGCACCCTGGCAGATCGTCTCGCCCGGCCTCACCCTCAAGGCCTTTCCCTGCTGCACCGCCGCCCACCCCATCGCCGTCGGCGCGCTTGCACTGCGCAGCGCGCATGATCTGACGGCGAACGAGATCGAAACTGCGGTCATCACTTTCCCGCCAGGCGGCGATGCAGCCCTTATCGGCACGGACGCCCCTCAGACCGGCATTGATGCCCGCTTCAGCGCCGAATATGTCTTTGCCGCAGCGCTTGTGGACGGCGCGCTCACCATCGGCCATTTCGATGAAAGCCCTGTGCGTACCGATCTGCTGGCGCTTTCGGCAAAAGTCTCGCGCCAACATGACGAGACCGCCCGCCGCCTGTCACCCGATCCAACCACCCGTTTTGTGGTCATCGATGTGACGAAAAAGGATGGCACCGTGCTATCGCGCCGCGTCGATGGCCTGCCCGGCATCGATGACCCAACCGAAAAATTCGCCGACGCCACTGGCGGCAATGAGAAATTCGCCGGAATTCCGGCACTGGTGCGGAGCATGAAAACCGCAGCCGATCTCAGGAAGCTCGAAACGCTTCTGGCAACTGAAATATAACACGACCGACATGAAGGCATGACCCCATGACCAATACGACCCGCAAAAGACAAATGCATCTCGGCCTTTTCCTGCAGGGCGCCGGCCACCACGTTTCCGGCTGGCGTCACCCGGATGCGGAGGCTGGCAGCGAGAATTTTGACCTGCTCACCCGTGTCACGAAAATGGCCGAAGCGGCGAAGTTCGACATGGTTTTCCTGGCCGACGGCCTGACCAGCGGTGTAGACGCCCACCCTTCCATGATTGCCCGTTTCGAGCCGCTGACACTGCTGGCGGCCCTTGCCATGGTGACCGACAAGATCGGGCTGGCCGCCACTGCCTCCACCACCTATGGCGAGCCGTACCACACCGCCCGCGCCTTCGCTTCCATCGATCATCTGAGCCATGGTCGTGCGGCCTGGAACATCGTCACCACATCTTACGCCCGCACGGCGGCGAATTTCTCCAAGGACCATCCCGAGCATGACGAGCGTTATGCAGTTGCGGAAGAATATGTGAATGTCGTGCGTGGCCTGTGGGACAGCTGGGACGACGACGCCTTTGTCAAGGACAAGCAGGCGGGCCGTTACGTCGATCCGCAAAAGGTCCATATTCTCGACCACGAAGGCAAATATTTCACGGTCAAGGGTCCACTTAACATTCCACGTTCGCCGCAGGGACACCCGGTTCTCATTCAGGCCGGTTCCTCCGGGCCGGGTCAGGATCTCGCCGCCCGCACCGCCGATATCGTCTTCACCGCCCAGCAAGCAATTTCCGAGGCGCAGACCTTCTACACCAGTCTCAAGGCGCGGGTGGCGAAGTTCGGCCGCGATCCCGCAAGCGTTGCCGTCATGCCTGGATTCATGCCGATTATCGGTAAGAGCTTTGACGAAGCTGCTGAAAAGCTGAAGGAACTGAACCGCTGGACGGACATCAAGAGCGCCATGCCGCTGCTTGAGGAGCGTATCGGCCACAGCCTGACAGAATACGATCTCGACGGCCCGCTGCCGGATCTGCCGATCTCCGACCAGCTGCGCAGCCGCGCCGAGCTTCTGACCGAGCTGGCGCGCCGCGAGAAGCTGACGATCCGGGAACTCGCGCTGCGTGTTGCCGCCGGCCGTGGCCACCACATCGTCATGGGCACGGCGAAAGACGTGGCCGACCGCATGCAGCAATGGTTCGAGAACGGCGCTGCCGACGGTTTCAACGTCATGCCGCCCTTCTTCCCCGGCGGGCTGGAAGAATTCAACCGCGAAGTCGTGCCGCTGTTGCAGGAGCGTGGCCTGTTCCGCAAGGACTACGAAGGTTCAACGCTGCGCGACCACCTCGGCATCGAACGGCCAGCATTGCAGGGATAAAAAAAATGCGGATGCCCGATCAAAGGCATCCGCATCCAACAATTTCGTCAGCAGGTCGAGGCGAGCGTGAGCCCGCCTTTTTATGCGGCTGCCCGTCCAGATTCCTTATCCTGGCGGCCGGCATTCGAAAAATCCGACCGGACAGATGAACCGTCTTCGCGCTGAATGTTACGACGGTTCAGTTTGAACAGGCTGACGAGCTGCGCAAGCACATCGGCACCCTGAGCCAGCGTGGCGCTGATCGCGGTGGTGCGGGCGCTCATTGCGGCATTTTCCTGCGTCATCCGGTCCAGCCGGTTGACCGCCTTGTTGATCTCGCTGATGCCGACAGCCTGTTCGTCGGCCGCCTTTGAAATCATCTCGACATTGCCGTCAATGTGCCTGACCAGCCCGTCGATCTGCTTTAGCGCCTCGCCGGTCTCACCGACCAGCCGGACGCCTTCGAGAACCTCGCTGCCGGAATTGTTGATCAGCGCCTTGATTTCCTTGGCGGCGTTGGCGGAACGCTGCGCCAGTTCGCGCACTTCCTGCGCCACCACGGCAAAGCCCTTGCCAGCCTCACCCGCACGTGCCGCTTCAACACCGGCATTCAGCGCCAGAAGATTGGTCTGGAAGGCGATTTCATCGATAACACCGATGATCTGGCTGATTTCCCGCGATGCCGTCTCGATGCGCTGCATGGCATCAACCGTCCGCTCGACCACTTCCGTGGACGCAACCGTGGATGTCCGCGCGCTCTGCACGAGTTTGCGCGTCTCTTTCATGTTTTCGGTGGACGAACGAACCGTCGCGGTGATCTCTTCAAGCGCCGCCGAGGTTTCCTCCAGCGCCACCGCTTGCTCGCGCGAACGTTCGGCAAGATTGACGGAGGCTTCGCTGACTTCCTGGCTGCTGCGGGTCAGATCGCCGGTCTGGCCGAGAACATTCTCCAGCGTCTTCTGGAATTCCGCGATGGACTTGTTGAAGTCCCGCCGCAGTCCCTCGAACTCACCGACAAACGGCTTGTCCAGCGTGACGCGGATGTTGCATTGGGAAAGTCGCTCCAGCGCTGCGCCAAGCTCCTCCACCGCATGCACCCGGTCCGACACGTCGAAGGCGAATTTGGCAACCTTGAAGACCTGGCCACGGTCATCGAGGATCGGATTGTACGATGCCTGAATGAAGATACGTTTGCCATCCCTGCCAAGCCGCATGAACTGGCCGGTGGAGAAACGGCCGGTTCGCAAATCTTCCCAGAAGGTGCGGTATTCCATCGACCTGGCATAAGAAGGTTCGCAGAACATCGAGTGGTTCTTGCCGATGATCTCCTGCGCCTGATATCCCATCGCTTCGAGGAAATTTTCGTTGGCGCTGAGGATCGTTCCGTCCGGCGAAAATTCGATCATGGCCTGGGCACGGGAGAGTGCCGCGAGCTTGCCGTTGTCATCGGCGCTCTGGCGCTTGATAGCCGTAATGTCGGTCGCGATCTTGACCACCTTGTAGGGCTTGCCGAAACGGAAAACCGGATTGTATGAGGCTTCGATCCAGATATCCGCGCCGCTTTTCGCACGCCGACGATATTGCCCCTTGTCGTGCTCGCCGCGCGAGAGTTTTTCCCAGAAAGTCTTGTACGACGCAGACGCCGCATCTTCGGCGCAAAGGAACGTGCGGTGATGGAGCCCGACGATCTCATTTTGACTATAGCCAATCGCCTTGCAAAAATTATCGTTCGCTTTGAGAACCTTGCCGGTCAGATCAAACTCGATGATGGCCTGTGAGCGGTTCAGGGCTTCCAGCACCGCAGATGCATCCAAACCAAACTTAGAAAAGTGAGACATGCTTTTGAACCCCCAACAATGACCAGTTTGCGGACCTCCTCAATCCTCACTAATCCAGGAGATGAAAACTGATCGGTCTGCCCGCACGCAAATTAGCGGGACACCGTTAAATAGCGATTAATGATGAATTATAACTATTGCTTCAGAGGCCGAAGCTGCTGTTAAAAGCCGAGAAATCCAGCCCTCCGACCTGCGGCATCCCCTCTGATGTGGACCGCTTATTTGCCACAGTGCTGATATTTCTGCGGCCGCGGTGCAATGCGGCCTTTCATCGGGGCGGCATTCATTGTTATGGCGGGCTTGAGAGATTTGTGTTGCAGGAGCGCCGATGACTAAAACCCTGAAATGCGACGTGCTGGTGATCGGCACCGGCATTATCGGTTCCATGGCGGCGCTTTACCTGCAAAATGCCGGCCGTGAGGTTGTTCTTCTGGAACGCGGCGAAGTTGCCCGCGGTGCAAGTTCCGGCAATGCCGGCATCCTGGCCTTTCCGGAAATCATCCCCATTCCCGCCCCCGGCATCATGAAGAAAGCGCCGCGCTGGCTTTTCGATCCCCTCGGTCCGCTCAGCGTGCCACCGGCCTATGCCGCAAAGATCGCCCCCTGGCTCTGGCGCTTCTGGCGTGCCAGCGCCGAGCGCAACTTCCGTCACGGGCTTCGGGCACTCAGCGATATCAACCGGCTGGCAGCCAGTGAAATGGCGCATGTCGCCGCCATGCCGGAGCTTTCGTCCTTCGTTTCAAAAACCGGCACACTCGATCTTTACGATAGCGAAGCAAGCTTGAATGCCGCCGCGAAGGACTGGGACGAAAAGCAGCGCGCGGGCTTCTCCTTTGAACGTGTCGGCCGCAATGAGATAGATGAATTGCAGCCGGGCCTTGCCCCGCAGTTCCGCCATGCCATGTTCTCCCCCGATGGTCTGCAGGTCTCCGACCCCTACGATTTCACCCGCGCCATTTTCGATCTGGTGATTGCCCGTGGGGCCAGCCTGCGTAAAGGCGAGGCCGAACGCATCGATGCCGTCGGTGAAAGCACGATCGTCACCTTGGAAAATGGCGACAAGATCGATGCTGACAGGGTGGTAATCGCCTGCGGCGCCTGGTCGAGGAAACTTGCCGCGACGCTTGGTAATATCGTGCCGCTGGAAACCGAGCGAGGTTACAACACCACCCTGCCCGCCGGCGCCTTCAACCTGACACGCCAGCTCTATTTCAACGATCACGGCTTCGTCGTGACACCGCTTTCTTCAGGCATCCGCGTCGGCGGCGCGGTCGAGCTTGGCGGGCTGGAGCTGCAGCCGAATTTCAAACGGTCGGAAGCGATGCTGAAAAAGGCGGGGCGTTTCCTGCCCGGTCTCAAAATGGAAGGCGGAACGCAATGGATGGGTTTCCGTCCGTCAATGCCGGACTGTCTTCCCGTCATCAGCACCGCGCGTACCACACCCTCCGTCATCTACGCCTTCGGCCATGGCCATCTGGGACTGACGCAATCGGCAGCCACTGCCCGCCTCGTGACCCAGTTGGCGAACGGCGAAGAGACCGCGATTTCGGTCGATCCTTTCAGACCGGGGCGTTTTTCATAAGTGAAGAGCGTGAGACCTGCTTTAAAGCTGCCGACAGCAATAGGCGGGTTATTTCACCGGCTGCATGGAATCATCAGGGAATTCCACCGTGGCGAAGGACGGATAGACTTTTCGCAGGATCGCTACCTGTTGCTGGTCGCTCACGCGTAGCAGATACCAGTCCGCGCCGTCCATCAAAGCCAGCGTATGGGATTTCGCCTCAATCGTCTGGCCGCCGGTTTCCATCACCGTTTTTGTCGGAATGAGCGCATAGGGCGTGCCATCCGGCGTCTGCTCAACGCTGATCGCCCCTTTGTCCATGGTGAACTCGGTTATCTTGACCGCCGCAAGCGCCATCTGCATCTGCGTCGTCAAGGCGCTGCGCAATTGCTCGACGGAAACACCCGCATTCCTTGCGATAAACTCGAAGATTTTGGGCGGCACCGTCTTGCCGACGGTTTCGAAATCCTGCCCGTTCAAAGCGGTATTGAACCGTTCAATCTGCGTATGCAGCCTGTCCTGCTCAGACGGCAAAATATCCCGCGACAGAACGGGCTGCGAAAGCGCCGCAAACAAAATCAGGCAGGATAGCAGGCGTTTCATGGCTGGCCTTTCCGATATCCGGCGTCGCCCGGTTTCCGCATCGGGAAACCGCCCGAGAAGGAGACCGTTCAGCGCAGCAGAATGAAGCCCGCGGCCGAAAGCACGAGAAACACGATAAGACCGCCAAGAAGACCCGCAGATGCGAAGAAACCAGCGACCATGGCCAGCATCAGCACGCACAGCAGCATCGTGCCGTATTTCGCCATAGCCAGAAAACCATTATAGGTCTTTTCGTGCTCGGCGTAGTTCATCTCGGCGCCAACTTCGACCGGACCCGTGTGGTGTTCGCTCATTCCGCTTCCCCTTTGCTCCATCCGTCATTCCCGTATCGCCAGGGACCTGCCCTGCCCGCGATCACGGGCTCATACCGGATTCTCCGAAGCCAGAAGTAACATGAAGTCGCTGAAAAGTGCAATGGATCATCAACCCGCGCAGTTGGTTCCGACATCCGTGGAAAAGCGAATTTTAATCCGTTGCAAAAGGGGCATGCTGTAGCGTCCAGGGTAAAATCAGTGCACGATAAATCATTGCAAGTGCTTGCCATACGGGGTTCTCGGAGGATGACTATACCGTTCTGAGTTGCTTTTTGAAAAGCGTTTCAATAAGCACCTGCAAACAACAAAAAACCGACTTGCTTGGCGGCAAGCTCAATAAACCGCCAATAAAAAGTCGCGGTCCGGACCTTGTATCTGGTCCTGAGGAGGGGAAAGTGAAATTTTTTTTGGGAATCAGCCGTGCCGTTGATGCGGTCACCACGGTTATAGGTCAGTCTGTGTCCTGGTTGTTGCTGGCAGCAGTCCTGATCAGCGCCACCAATGCCGTCGTGCGCAAGATGTTCGATATGTCATCAAACGCATGGCTCGAGGTGCAATGGTATCTCTATGGCACCGTTTTCATGCTGGCCGCGGCTTACGCGCTTCTGAAGAACGAACATGTCAGGATCGATATCCTGTCGTCCACATGGTCGAAGCGCACGCGCGACGTCGTCGATTTCGTGCTTCACATCATTTTCCTCGTTCCATTTGCCGGATTGATGACATATCTGGCCTGGCCGTGGTTCTGGACCTCGTTTAATTCCGGAGAAATGTCGTCCAATGCCGGCGGGCTGATCATCTGGCCCGCAAAACTTGTCGTCCTGCTGGGCTTTGCCCTGCTTCTACTTCAGGCGTTTTCGGAAATCATCAAGCGATACGCAGTAATTGCGGGATATATCGATGATCCCCGCGAAACCGTGCTGTCGGATTCCGAAACAGAAACCCACGACACGGCAGGGACCTGACATGATAGATTTGATTGCGCACAACCTGCCGCTGGTGATGTTCAGCAGCGTGATGCTGATGCTGTTGCTCGGTTACCCCGTCGCCTTCACCCTGGCCGCCGGCGGTCTCATCTATTTTGCCCTGGGCGTGGAGCTATCGTGGATTTCTCCGGAAATCCGCCTGTTCTGGCCATTGTTGCAATCTCATCCGGAACGCATCTACGGGATCATGTATAATGACACCCTGTTGTCGATCCCGTTTTTCACCTTCATGGGCATCATCCTCGAGCGTTCCCGCATGGCGGAGGACCTTCTCGATACGATAGGCCAGCTTTTTGGCCCGATCCGGGGCGGCCTCGCCTATGCGGTCATTCTCGTCGGCGCGCTGCTGGGCGCCACCACCGGCGTCGTGGCGGCTTCCGTCATGGCGATGGGCCTTATCTCGCTGCCGATCATGATGCGTTACGGCTATAACCGTCCACTCGTCGCGGGCACGATCGCCGCCTCCGGCACGCTGGCCCAGATCGTCCCGCCATCTCTCGTTCTGATCGTCATGGCGGACCAGCTCGGCCGTTCGGTCGGTGACATGTATGTCGGCGCACTCTACCCCGCGCTTTTGATCGTCGCGACCTATTGCGCCTATATCTTCGCCATTTCGATTTTCAAACCGGCGCTCGTGCCCGCACTTCCAAAGGAAGCCCGCACTCTCGGAAACGGCGTTACTTCGCTGCTGGTGATGATCGCCCTGTCGGTGGCGCTTTATTTCCTCGGCATGCATCTGCTCTTCAGCGGCATAACAAGCCCGGAATGGCGGCTCGTTACAGCGCTCGCCTTCGCCGTATTTGCGGTTTATCTCGTTGCTATTTTTAATAGCGCCGCGAGCAAGAAGGTCATTTCACGCCTCGCCGAACAGGTCATCATCGTTCTGGTGCCGCCACTGGCGCTCATATTCCTCGTCCTCGGCACCATCTTCCTCGGCATTGCCACACCGACCGAAGGCGGCGCGATGGGCGCAACCGGCGCGCTTATCCTTGCGCTCGCCAAAGGCAGACTTTCGCTGGCGATCGTCAAGAACGCACTGGATGCGACGACAAAGCTTTCCGCCTTCGTCATGATGATCCTCATCGGCGCCCGCGTTTTCGGTCTGACCTTCTATGGCATCAATGGCAATGTCTGGATTGAAGAATTACTGCTTGCCCTGCCTGGTGGGGAATACGGCTTCCTGATCGTGGTCACGATCATCATTTTCATTCTCGGCTGCTTTCTCGATTTCTTTGAAATCGCCTTCATCATGGTGCCGTTGCTCGCCCCGGTGGCAGAGAAACTCGGGATCGACCTCGTTTGGTTCGGCATCATTCTCGGCATCAACCTGCAAACCTCGTTCCTGACCCCGCCCTTCGGTTTTTCGCTGTTCTTCCTGCGTTCAATCGCGCCTACTTCCACCTGGGTGGACAAGGTGACGGGCAAAAAAATGCCCGGTGTGAAAACGACGGAAATATACAAGGGTGTATTCCCCTACATCATCATCCAGTTTGTGATGATCCTGGTCGTCATCGCATTCCCCGGCCTGGTCCTGACCTACAAGAGTGGCCACACCACCGTCGATCCAAGCACCGTCAAGATCGAGATACCCGGCGGGCTGGGAAACAACAACCTGTCACTGCCTCCGCTCGGCGGCGGCGCGTCTCAACAACAGCCATCCATGGGTCTGCCGCCACTCAACCTCGGCGGGCCGGCTCCAGCCCCATCCGGGCAGGGGAACCAGGCTCCGGCAGCACCGCCGGCGCTCGGTTTGCCGCCGCTCAATTTGGGCGGACCGCAACCTCAGCAGCCCGTGCCGAACACCCAATCCGACCTTAGCCAGCCGCCCAAGATCGGGCCATAAGAGCACGACCGGCGCAGCGCAGCGGTGATCGAAAGCGATCCCCGCGCAACGCTGCGCCGACCCATTGCCATCCAGGCATCAGGCACGCGGATATAATAAATTGATCAGTGTTGGTTGACAGGCCAGCGAGGCCGAAATTCCAGCTCAAGAACAAAAAGCCCCGGAGACCGAAATCTCCGGGGCTTTCTGCCGGTCCGCCTTTACCGAAAGATCAGAGCTTTCCGTTGCGCTGCTGAATCATCATGAATGTATCAAACGTATATTCCGCAAGCTGCATCCACAGATAGCCCTCGCGCTTGAAGGCCACCTGGTCCTCGTAAATCTTCTTGAAGTCAGGGTTGGATGCCGAGATATTGGCATAGACCTCCAGCGCAGCCTTATAGCAGGCTTCGAGGATTTCCTGGCTAAACGGCCGCAGAACAGCGCCTTCAGCCACAAGTTGCCGCACCGCAGTCGGATTTTTGGCGTCATATTTCGCCATCATGCTGGTGTTTGCAAAGGCGCAGGCATCCTGCAACACCGCCTGGTAATTCTTCGGCAGGCTGTTCCATTTGTCCAGATTGACGAAGGAATGGATGACCGGGCCGCCTTCCCAGAAGGCAGGGTAATAATAATATTTCGCAACCTTGTAGAAACCGAGCTTGTGGTCGTCATAGGGTCCGACCCATTCGGCAGCATCAATGGTGCCTTTTTCCAGTGCCGGATAGATGTCGCCGCCGGCGATCTGCTGCGGCACGACACCGAGCTTTTCCACCACCTTGCCGGCCAGACCGGCAATGCGCATCTTCACGCCCTTGAAATCATCGACGGTATTGATTTCCTTGCGGAACCAGCCACCCATCTGCGCGCCGGTATTGCCTGAGATCATGCCGTAAAGATTGTGCTTGGCGTAGAATTCGTTGAGCAGCTTGTTGCCGTTGCCTTCATAGAACCAGGAATTGGTCAGGCGGGCATTGAGGCCGAAGGGTATCGCCGTGCCGATGGCGAAAGTAGGATCTTTGCCGACGTAATAGTAGGAACAGGTATGGCACATTTCCACCGTGCCTGACGACACGGCATCGGCCGCCTGCAGGCCGGGCACGATTTCACCGGCAGCAAAGGGCTGGATGGTGAAATTGCCGTCGGTTGCGGCAGCGACGTGCTTGGCAATATCCTCGGCACCGCCATAGATCGTGTCGAGCGATTTCGGAAACGACGACGTCAGACGCCAGGTAATCTTGGTATTCTGCTGTGCAATGGCGGGCGCGGCCAGAGCGGCCGTAGCGGCTCCCGCAAGCGCACCTTTTTTCATAAAGGAACGGCGATCCATCTATATCCTCCCAGATATGAACGCTGCCCGCAGCTTTGAATTCCCCTCTTTGCTGTTCAGGCATCGCAGCAAAGTAAGCACGGTTACCGCCCGGCTGACAAGCACCCGGGCCAAGAATTAATCGCGGAAAACCGGCCTTTTCGGGAACTCCCCTTCGTATTTTATTTGCAACTGAAATATCCTCGCACCGCCTTATACTTTAGGCGCATCCATTACCGGCAAAACGCAAAACACCTGCTTGACTTGGCGCACCGGCAGTCGCACAAATTTCGAAGATTCGCCCCGGAGCCACCATGCCAAAACCCATTATTGCCGTTCCCGCCGACATCCGGCACTTCACCGGAGCCGACTGGCACGCGGCGCAGAACCAGTATCTTTCCGCCGCGTTGAAGGTTGCCGGTGTCATGTCCTTCATCGTTCCGGCCTTCGAGGACGGTAACGAGGTCGACGCCATTCTGGACAGGGTAGACGGCCTGCTCGTCTCCGGCTCGGCCACCAATGTGCACCCATCGCTCTATGGAAAAGAGGCGCAGGAAAGCGACGGCCCCTTCGATCCCGCCCGCGACGCGACCAGCCTGCCGCTCATTCGCCGCGCCATCGAACGTGGCATTCCGATGCTGGCCATCTGTCGCGGCATTCAGGAGTTGAATGTTGCGCTCGGCGGCACGTTGGCCTCCGAGATTCAGGAACAGGCAGGCATCTGGGATCACCGCAAGCCCGAACATGACGACCGCGACGTGTCCTTCGCCATTCGCCAGTCCGTGCATGTCCGAGAAGGCTCCTGCATTGCGCAGCACCTCGGCATGTCGGGCGAAATCCAGATCAACTCGCTGCACCGGCAGGCGGTTGCCGAAACAGCACCGCGCCTTCAGGTGGAGGCAACGGCAGCGGACGGCACGATCGAAGCCGTTTCCGTCATCGACGCCAAGGGCTTTGCCGTCGGTGTACAATGGCATCCGGAATATTGGGCCGAGACGGACGCGCCATCGCGCGCCTTGTTCGAGGCCTTCGGCAAGGCTGTTCACGAGTACAGAAACAGCAAGGCCTAAAAATCATCCCCTGCCCTCCGACATAAGTCGGGTCTCCAAGGCCAGCGCATAAAAAAAGGGCAAGCCTGAAAGCTTGCCCCAAGTCCGGGAGGAGGAGTGTTTAGCGCTTTGCGCGTTTCTTCTGTCGGTAGACGTCGGCGACGACGGCGGCCACGATGATCAGGCCTTTGACGATCTCCTGATAATAGGCATCGACCCTGAGGAACGTGAAGCCGGATGTCATGACCCCGAGAATGATGGTGCCGATGACGGTTCCGGTGATGCGGCCGGCACCGCCGGCAAGCGACGTGCCGCCGATAACGGCTGCGGCGATGGCGTCGAGTTCATACATCACGCCCATGCCGGCCTGCGCGGTCTGTGCACGGGCGGCGGTGACGACACCGGCGAGACCTGCCAGCATGCCGGCAATGGCATAGACCTTGATGAGATGCGCCTCGATATTGATACCGGAAACGCGTGCCGCCTGCTGGTTAGCGCCAATCGCATAGGTGAACTTGCCATAACGCGTATAACGCAGCGCAACGTGGAAGATCGCGGCAACGACGAGGAAAACGACGACCGGCCAGATGCCCGTGCCGATGAAGTTGAAACCATCGGTCAGGCCGGAGATCGGCTGGCCCTTCGTGTACCACTTGGAAAGGCCACGCGCGGTCACCATCATGCCAAGTGTTGCGATGAAGGGTGGGATTTTCGTGCGTGCAATCAGCTGCCCGTTGATGAACCCGGCCAAAGCCCCGGCCAATATGCCGACAGCGAGCGGTATAAAGAAGGGCAGGTCGGTCAAGCCGGGATAAAGCGCCCGCGGCCAGGTGGAGGATTGCGCCACGCTGGCAGACAGCATCGCCGTCAGGCCGACAACCGAACCGGAGGACAGGTCGATGCCGCCGGTAATGATGACCTGCGTCACGCCAACGGCGATGATGCCGATCACCGACACCTGCAGGATCATGATTGTCAGGCGCTGCTGGTTCATCAGGAAGCTCTGGCCGATGAAAATCCAGCCGAGAATTTCATAGACCAGCGCGATGCCGATCAGCACGAAAAAGATATTGGCTTCCGGCGGTATGCGCCTGTGCGGCTTGCGTCCGGATTTTGCATCCAACTCTGCGTTGGCGGCGGCGTTTGTGTTCATAATCATTCCTCCTCGAGAAATCCCGGCGCGCCTCACCGCGATGCGAGATCCATCACCTTCACCTGCGTGGCTTCACTTCTGTCAAGGAAACCCGTGACCCGACCTTCATGCATGACCATGACACGGTCGCTCATACCCAGAACCTCCGGCATTTCGGAGGAAATCATGATGACGGCGACGCCCTCGCGCGCCATCTCGCAAACCAGCTTGTGAATTTCCGCCTTGGCCCCGACATCGATGCCGCGCGTCGGTTCATCCAGAATGAGGATGCGCGGCTTGGTCAGCATCCAGCGGCCAATCAGCACCTTCTGCTGGTTGCCGCCCGACAGGTTTTCGATACGCTCGTAAAGATGCGGCGTCTTGACCCGGAGCTTGCGGCACATTTCCTCGCAGGCTTCCGAAAGGGCGTTTTCCTGCACGAAACCGTTGGCGACATATTTGTCCTGCAACACGGCGATCTGCATGTTCTCCAGAATATTGAGGATCAGCAGACACCCGGTATCCTTGCGGTCTTCCGTCAGGAACGCCATGCGGTGGCGAATGGCCTCTGTCGGGCTCATGATCGAAACCGGCTTGCCATTGATTGCAACAGTACCCGACGACGCCGGCGTGACGCCGAACACCGTTTCCGCCACATTCGAACGGCCCGAGCCGACAAGACCGGCAACGCCGAGAATTTCACCGGCACGAACATCGAAAGAGACGTCGTGAAACACGCCGTCGAGCGTCAGGTTCTTGACCGACAGCACCACATCGCCGATCGGAACCTCTTCCTTCGGGAACATCTGGGTGATTTCGCGGCCCACCATCATGCGGATGATGTCATCACGCGTCACATCGGTGGAGGCGTGAGTGCCGATATATTTGCCGTCGCGGAAGACGGAAAACTCGTCGGCGATCTCAAACAACTCATTCATCTTGTGGGTGATGTAGACGATGCCGATGCCGCGTTCCCTGAGGTCGCGAATGATGCGGAACAGATGTTCCACCTCGCGCTCCGTCAGCGCCGATGTCGGCTCATCCATGATCAGAACGTCGGAATCGTAGGAAACCGCCTTGGCGATCTCGACCATCTGTCGGCTCGCAACCGACAGCTCGCCGACGCGCGTTTCCGGGTCAAGGTCGATGCCGAGCCTTTCCAGCAGCGCTTCCGTGCGGCGATACATTTCGCCATGGTCGATGAAACCAAGCCGGTTTTTCGGCTCGCGGCGTATCCAGATGTTTTCGGCCACCGTCATATAGGCCATCAGGTTGAGTTCCTGATGGATCATGGCAATGCCGTTTTCGAGCGCGTCGAGTGGGGAATCGAGGCGTATAGGGGCGCCCTTCAGGCGGATTTCGCCGACATCCGGCTGGTAGATACCCGCAAGGATTTTCATCAGCGTCGATTTGCCGGCGCCGTTCTCGCCCATCAGCGCATGCACGGTGCCGCGCTTGAGGTGGAACTGCACATCATCAAGCGCCACGACGCCGGGAAATTCCTTGCGTATGCCTTCCGCTGCCAGAAGAAATTCTGCGTTCGGCACGGCGCCGCTGGCGCGCACGGCGGCCATTGTCGATGGACTGACGACCATCTCACCCTCCACAATAGACAAAAATGACCGGAAAATGGGCCTGCGAAATCGCAGCCGTCCTCCGGGGAGGCTTACAGCGCCGAGTCATTAACGACAAAAAGGGCGCTGTAACACTTTGAATTCACTGAAATTCTAATTATCGAGATCAGCCCGCAGGCTGGGCCTTCGGTTGCCGTCCGGGTCCGGCATCTGCTTCCGATGTTATGTCAATCGGGCGCAAATGCCGGAACGGGATCGTCAGTTCTTGGCCACGTAGTCCTTGACGTTCTCAGGCGTGACGAGCTGGAAGGGAATGTAGACCTTCTTGTCGACCTTGTCGCCCTTGACCAGCTTCAGCGCCGCATCGAGAGCGCCCTTGCCCTGGCCCGCAGCATCCTGGAACACCGTCACATCGAGATCGCCTGACCGCATGGCGGCAAGCGCGTCCTGCGTGGCGTCTACACCGGCAACGACATAGTCCTTCATGTCCTTGCCAGCGGATTTCAGCGCCTGAATGGCACCAATGGCCATTTCATCATTGTTGGCGATGACCGCGTTGAATTCGACACCACTGGAGAGCCAGTTGGTGACGAGGTCGGCGCCCTGCGTGCGCTGCCAGTTGGCCGTCTGCTCTTCAACCACCGAAATGCCCTTGCAGTCATCGGTTTTCAGAACATCGTGCACGGCCTGCGTGCGCATGCGCGCGCCCTGGTTGGAAAGCTCGCCCATCATGACGACGGCTTTGCCTTTACCACCGAGAAGACGGCAAACTTCCTTGGTTTCCAGCGTACCGGCCACGGTTTCTTCAGATGCCACGAAGGCCTGTCCGTCCGGCAGGCTATCCACGTTCACCGGCTGGCGGTTAACATACACCAGAGGAATCTTGGCTTCTGTCGCAAGTTTCGACATGGCCGCCGTCGCGTCGGTATCAACCGGGTTGACGATGATCGCATCGACCTTGGACGCGATGAAGTTCTGAATCTGGCTCTGCTGCTTGGCAACGTCGTTCTGCGCGTCTTCAACCTGCAGGGTAACGCCCTTCAGTTCCTTGGAATAATCCTGCATGCCGTTGCGCAGCACGGTCAGGAAGTTGTCGTCGAACTGAGCCATCGAAACACCGACGGTTTCTGCATGTGCCGCCGTGCCCAGAAGCACAGACATGGCTGCACCAATAATAAGCTTCTTCATTGTTTTCTCCTCCGCGGTGTCCGGCGCCACCTCTCCCAGCCGGAAGCGGACCCGAAAGCCCGCCGCTACCTCCACATTCAGAAAACGGAATAATGAAACCGATTTTCTGCTGTTCGATATATTTATTCCATTTTTGGTTCGAACGTCAATGTTTTCTTCGCAGCCAGGCGACGAAGCGGCACACAAGGCGGTGATGATGGGAGCTTAAGAGGGATGGTGCTTCGGGGCGGATTGCCGACAGCTGTACCGGCCCGTTCTTTTCATGTCCTCCCCGCCCTTGCGACGAGGAGCCATAAACCTTTGAAATTATGGACCCCCGGGGCAAGCCCGAGGATAGCGCCAAGTTTGATGCGAGGTCGAATTCAATCTCAAGCCCGCATATCGGCCATTGAAACGGATGCTGGAACGGTACGTTCTATTTATGCGAACCGGGCATGACATCTGCGGGAATCGGGCAGACGTAATCGCTGCCTTCGGTCTTTTCCTGCCATTCCTTTTTTGCACTGGCGAGCAGTTCCGGCGAGGTCATCAGCGCAAGACCGGTCGATGCGAGCGTTTTGGCGGCATGCGCCATGGCCTTGTGGGCGGCCGGGCTCTTGCCCTGCGCTACCACCTGCCAGGTATGCGGATTTGTCCCGATCGCCCAGGCCGGCGTCCAGCACTGCGCGGTCGGCGTGATCCAGCTGACGTCACCGACATCGGTGGAACCCGCCCGGAAATGCGACTCGCCCTCGAAATCGCGCAGGCCGAGATGCAGGGGCGTCGAACCATCGATCTTCCGGTTGGAAAAGACATCGCCCTTTATCTGGTAGAGCCGGATGCTGCTTTTGATCGCCTCATCAGTAAAGGTGTCCTGAATACTCTTTGCGAAAGCGATATCCGCTTCGTCGAAGGCGACAGGGCCAAGCGCCACCATGTTTTCATGCATCGCCGTTTCCAGCGTGATGTTGGGCAGAAGGTTGGTGGAGGCAGTATCAAAGATGATCTCCACCTCGGTTTCGGTCATCATGGCCGCACCGCGCGCCACCTTGTCCACCCGGGCGGCAAGATCGAGCGCCTGGCGCATTTCCGGGGCGCGGATCAGGTAAAGCACTTCCGCCTTGGCCTGCACCACATTCGCCGCCTTGCCGCCGGTATCGGTGATCGCATAATGCACCCGGCAATCCTGCGGCATATGTTCACGCAGGAAATTGACGCCGACATTCATCAACTCAACAGCATCCAGAGCTGAGCGGCCGAGATGGGCGGCGTTGGAGGCGTGAGCCGCAACACCCTTGAAACGGTAGAAATATTCCAGCACGGCAAGATTATTGGTGGAACGTACGCCATTAAACGGTGCCGGGTGCCAGGTCAGCGCCGCATCGACATCATCAAACAGGCCGGCGCGGACCATGAAGGTCTTGCCGGAACCACCCTCTTCGCCGGGGCAACCGTAATAACGCACCGTGCCGGGCAGATTGCTGGCTTTCAGATGCCGGGCAAGCGCGATGGCCGCCATCAGCGAGCCGACGCCGAGCAGGTTGTGGCCACAACCATGGCCGGTGGCATCAGGTTCAAGCGGCTGAACCTGCGCCACATCGGCCACCTGGCTCATGCCGGCCAGCGCATCGAATTCACCGAGGAAGGCAATGACCGGCTTGCCGCTGCCGAATTCGCCGATGAAGGCCGTCTCCATGCCCGCCACACCACGGCGGACCGCGAAGCCATTTTCTTCAAGCGCGGCTGCCAGAACGCCGGCGGATTGCCGTTCTTCGAATTTCAGCTCGGCAAAATCCCAGATGCTGTCGCTCAGGGTGGTGAAATCGGGTTTCATCGCTTCAATTTCGGCGGCAATCGACATCACGGCTTCACGGTTCATGGCTTGTCCTCGCATTTCCGCCCTTTGCGGGCGCACGCAATCGTTTCGGCGGAGGCACCGCCAAATCCTTACAGTCTATGATGGAAAATGCCCGCGCCGGGCTTTACTTCCGGCGCGGGCGATCGTGGATCAGTTGTCGACCGAGACTTCCCAGAGGCGGGCGTTCGACTGCCAGACCGGCTGGCCCTTGAGCTTCTTCGTCGCACCCCAGACGTCGACCATGTCGTAAAGGAAGATGCCGGGCATTTCCTTCAGCATCAGCTCATGGAACTCGTCAAAAATCTTCTGACGCTTGGTCTGGTCGGCCTCGACATAGGCGGCCTTCATCAGCTCGATCGCCTTCGGATCATCCCACATCAACGAGGCGTTCTTGTCCTTGTTGCCGACATAGAAGGCATACATCAGAGCCGGATCGAGGCGCGGGGCGACAGACTGTGAGATCACCTGATAATTGCCGGAACGACGGCGGTCGACCTGCGTGGCATAATCCAGCACCTCGATCTGCACGTTGAGACCCGCCTGCTGCATCATCGCCTGCGCCATGACAGCAGCCGGGAAGCTCGGCACGTTGCCGCGCTTGTTGGCGATGATGGAGATCGGTTCGCCCTTGTAACCGGCAGCAGCCAGTTCCTTCTTGGCTGCCTCGATATCATAGGCCGGGCGCTTCTTCTGGGTCTCGTCGAAATAGACCGAGTCCTGCGAGACCATCGAACCGTTGGCTTCGCCCGTGCCGTTCGATGCGGCGGCGACCAGTTCGTCGAGATCAAGCGCCATCGCCATGGCGCGGCGCACGCCGGGGTTGCTCAGCACCTTGTCGCGCGTCTGGATGTAGAACAGGTTCTTGCCGTTGTTGCGGGCAACGATGAGCTGCATCTTCTCGTTGGTCTTGAATTCCGGAATGAGATCGGGAGAAATCTCGGCCGTATCGAGCACACCGGATTCAAGGCCCGCCTTCACGGTCGAAGCGTCCGGAATGACCATGAACTTGATGCCGTCGGCCAGCGGCCGCTTGGAGCCGACCATGCCGTCAGGCTTGCCGTCATTGGCCGGCGAAACATAATCGGCAAATTTGGCAAGGCGGATATATTCGCCCTTCTTCCACTCATCCCACTGGAAAGGGCCGGTGCCGATCGGCTTGACGAAGCTGCCATCGGCAGCGACGGATTCCGGCGAGATCATGCCGGTATAACCGCATTCCGGCCGCGACATCAGGCCGAGAAAAACGGCGGAGGGTTTTGCAAGCGTGATCTCGACCGTGGATGCATCCGTGGCCTTGACGCCGGTGACGTGTGCTGCCCCGCCTTCCGCAAAATCATTGAGGCAGGCCCATTTGGTTTCCGGCTTCAGGTAACGTGTCCAGTTCCAGACGACATCCGCTGCGGTGAGCGGCTTGCCATTGTGGAATTTCACGTCCTTGCGCAGCTTGAACGTATAGGTCAGGCCATCAGGCGCAACCTCGACGCTTTCGGCGAGAAGCGGTTTCACCTCGCCGGCATTGTTATAACCGACAAGGCCTTCGACGATATGCAGGATAACCCCGTCCGTATTGCCGTCACGGTTCACGCCCGGATTGTTGCTGCGCAGATCCGAGCTTTGCGCAATGGTGATGTCGCGGGCCGCCGCGATATTGGCCGTTACCAGCAGGGCAACGCCTGCGAGAAGAAGTTTTTTCACTGTTCTACCCTCTTTGTTGTCGTTGATTGTGATTGATTAAAACCCGTCCCAGCAGGCCTGTGCCAGCCGGCCGATCGTTTCGAGCGCGATGGTGTATCCGGGCGTACCATCAGGCATGGTTTGCGGCACCTCGTCGGTATAGGCGGTGATGATGAAAGACGGCGCGCCGTTTCTGTAGACGATGCCGGCATCCATGCGCCCGCGCTTGCCGCGTCCGCTCTTGCTGGCCACCATGGCCTCGAAAGGCAGGCGGGAGCGGATTCCATAACGCAAAATCTGGTTTTTCAGCGTCTGCATCGCCCAACCGCATAATTGCGGGCTGCAACCGAGCTTTGCCTGCGCCTCCGGCGAGGACTGGGCATCGAGGATGGTCTGCAGCAGAAGCACCTGATCCGCCGCCGAGGTGGTGGTGACGGTCTTCAGCGGATGATCCGCTGCAAGCGCCAATGGCGGAATGAGGAAACGGTGGTGGGTATTGGCCATGCCGAGCGATTTGCAATAGCTGTCCACCTCTTCCAGCGTCAGCCGTTCCAAGACCATCTTGGTGCAGACATTGTCGCTCAGCACCATCATGCCGGCCAGCGCATCGCGCAGGGAGATGACGATACCCGGCGTCATATAGCGGAACATGCCGCTCGCCACCTCTTCCGCCAGCCGCTTCTCATAGGTGACGGGCTGGTCGAGATCGATCCGGCCTTCGCTTGCGGCCTTGAGCACGGCCATCATGATCGACGTCTTGCGGGTACTGCCCGATGGCGTCTCCTCGTTTTCTCCCCGCCCGATCTCTTCGCCGGTCAGGAGATTGCGCACCATGAAGCGCGTCACGAAAGGCTGTGCATCACAGATCGCATTCAGTTGGGCAGCCACGGTCATTGTCATCTTCCTGTTAAACTTCATCTTCCAGACGCCATTTCAGTGTCACACCACCCTTTTCATTCTGGTCGAGGGCGGGAATGGCCGAGAGCAGCCGGCGCGTATAGGCCTCTCTCGGGCTGTCGAAAATCGTGTCGCGGTCACCTTCTTCGATGATGCGGCCGTCCTGCATGACGACGACACGGTCGGCCACCTGTTCGACCACGCCGAGATCGTGGCTGATGAATAGGCAGGAAAAACCATAACGTTTCTGCAGATCGGAAAAGAGATCGAGCACCTGCGCCCGCACCGTCACGTCAAGCGCGGACACCGGTTCGTCGGCGATCAGGAAACGCGGGCGGCGGGCAATGGCGCGGGCAATCGCCACACGCTGGCGCTGGCCGCCGGAAAGCTCGTGCGGATACCGGGCGGCAAAATCCGCAGCCAGCCCCACCTCCTCTAGCGTTTCCAGCGCCCGCTTGCGCTTGGCGGCCTGATCGAGGCCGGGCACGAGGCGCAACGCCTCTTCCACCAGCTCCTGAATGGTCATGCGCGGATCGAGGGAGGAATAGGGATCCTGAAACACCATCTGGCAATTCAGGCGATAATCGTTCCAGTCCTCGTTGCGCTCGCGGCCCTGAAAGCGGATTTGCCCTTCGCTTTCCTTGACCAGACCGGCAATGGTGCGTCCAAGCGTGGTCTTGCCGGAACCGGAGCCGCCGACCAGCGCCACGACCTCGCCCTCGTGAATATCGATGCTGACACCATGCAGCGCCCGCTTCGACTTGGCTTTTTTGAGCAGCGACTTGCGGCCGGCATAATCGACGACGATATTCCTTGCCGAAACCATCGGTGCCTTGCTGGTGTCGATGGCGCGCGGCTGCCCCCGAAAGGGCAGCGAGGAAAGCAGCTTTTTCGTATAGGGATGCTGCGGCGCATCCAGCAGGTCTTCGGTGCGGCCCTGTTCTACGATGGCGCCTTTTTCCATCACCACGATGCGGCTGGTATAACGCGCCACCATCGGCAGATCGTGGCTGATGAGCAGCACGGCGGTGCCTTCAGCCCGCGTCAGTTCCACCATCAGTTCCATGACGTCGCGCTGGATGACCGCATCGAGCGCCGTCGTCGGCTCATCCGCAATCAGCAAGGCCGGTTTCAGGAGCATGACCGAGGCCAGCATGATGCGCTGGCGCATGCCGCCTGAAAACTCATGCGGATAGGCTGCCAGTGCGCCTTCGGGGTCGCGGATGCCGACCCGCCGCAACATGCCGAGAATTTTCTCGCGGCGCTCTTCCGGCGACAGCTTCGTGTGAAGGACCAACCCCTCTTCCAGCTGTCGGCCGATCGTCATCGACGGATTGAGGGAGGTCATCGGCTCCTGAAACACGACGCCGATCTCTGCGCCGCGCAGGCGGCGAAGCGCGCTCGCCGGCAGGGACATCACGTCCTGCCCCTTGTAGATGACCGATCCGCCGGTAACGGCAATCGCAGGCGGCAGAAGCGAAATGAGCGAGCGTGTGGCAAGCGTTTTTCCCGATCCGCTTTCGCCGACGATGCCGAAGATTTCGCCAGCGGCAATATCGAAGGAGACATCCTTCACCACCCGGTGGCCACTTCCTTTGACCTCCAGCGAAAGGCCGCGCACGGTAAGAAGAGTATTGTCCGTCATTTGAGACCTCTCATGCGCGGGTCAAGCCTGTCGCGCAGGGCATCGCCCAGAAGATTGATGCCGAGCAGCGTCAGCGCGATGCAGAGACCGGGGAACAGCCCGAGCCAGACGGCCTGCTGGATGAAGGGCCGGCCGGCGGCCAGCATGTTGCCCCAAGTAGGGGCCGGCGGCGGCACACCGAGACCGAGGAAGGAGAGCGCGCTTTCCGACAGGATGGCCCAGCCGAACATGGAGGTGGCAAGAACCGTGATCGGCGCGATGCAATTGGGCAGGATATGGCGGAACATGGTGTAGATCTCGCCATTGCCCATCACCAGCGACGCCTCGATGAATTCCCGCTCACGCAGAGAAAGCACCGCACCGCGCACCACGCGGGCCATGGATGGCGTATAGGCGATGCCGAGCGCGAAGATGATGCCATACTGGTTTGCGCCGAACACCGCGAGCAAACCGAGTGCCAGAAGAATACCCGGAAAGGCCAAGAGTGCATTGTTGATGGCCATGATGACGCCATCCACCCAGCCGCGCGCATAACCGCTGACAAGGCCGATCAGGGTACCGAAGATCGTCGCGAAGCTGACCGTCAGGAAGCCGATCCAGACGCTCGCGCGCGCGCCGACCATCAGGCGGCTCAAAACATCGCGCCCGAATTCGTCGGTGCCGAGCAGATGACTGGCGCTTGGGCCGGCCAGACGCGAGGCGAAACCGAGCTTCATCGGATCATACGGCGTCCAGAGCAGGCCTGTCATGGCTGTGATGAGCAGGATGGCGATGAGAAAGCCGCCGATAAGCCCGTTGAGTGTGAACTTTTTCATTCGGCAACCACCCGCGGATCGAAGAGGGGATAAAGAAGGTCGACGAAGAGGTTGACCAGCACATAGGACAGCGAGACGAACAGCAGGCAGCCCTGGATCACGGGGTAGTCGCGGGCGAAGATACTATCGACCATCAGCCGTCCGAGACCCGGAATGGTGAACACCGTCTCGATGACGGCGATGCCGCCGAGAAGATTGCCGAGGATAAGGCCGATCATCGTCCAGGTCGGGCCAAACGCATTCTTGAAGGCGTGCCGCCAGAGTACAGCGCTTTCCGAAAGCCCCTTGGCGCGGGCATGGGTGATGTAATCCAGCCGCAGCACTTCCAGCGTGGAGGCGCGCGCCATGCGGATCAGAACACCCATTTCGTGGATGACAAGCGTCATGACAGGCAGGACGAGATAAAGCATGCCGCCGACGAGATTGTCGCCGATCGACACATATCCCAGCACCGGCAACCAGCCGAGCTTGAGACCGAAGAACAGCAGAAGCAGAAGGCCCAGCCAGAATGTCGGGATGGACAAGAGCAGGGTTGCTGTGCCCACCAGCGCCAAATCGGTCAGGCTGTTCTGTTTCCAGGCGGCGATAACACCCGCCGGAACCGCAATCAGGCTGGCGAGCAGCACGGCGACCACGACGATCTCTGCACTGACAAGAAAGCGCGACACGACCAGCGGCAACACCGCCTCGTCATTGACGATGGAGCGGCCGAAATCGCCCTGCACCACATTGCCGGCCCAGATGACGAATTGTTGCGGCATGGACTTGTCGAGGCCGAGTTCGGTCCTCATCGCCTCGATCTGCTCGGGTTGCGCCATATCGCCCAGCATCAGGGCGGCCGGATCGCCCGGAATGAAGCGGATGAGCGCAAAAACCGTGATCGACACAAATGCGATCGTCGGCAGCGCCATCAAAAGACGGCTCAGTATAAATCTTATCATCGGTTCCCCACGATTGATGGCCGGGAATGAAATCCCGCCTCTATCGGTTTCGTTGCCGATGACTATGACGGAATGATAAATAAGGCGCAATATTATGCGTAAACGTCATACGTCTATGCAGAATGGCCGCATGTTCTGCCCTGACAGAGACAATGAGATTTCTTGCGTAAAACCCCGTTCTCAGTCGATTTTTTGCGATAGCTGGATTTCCCGCTTCAGGGCGTCGCTGAGCGCCTGCGCGGCGATGGAGAGCGGCGCGCCGGAGGCGCGGGCAAGGCCGAACTCCTGCGTCGACTGGGGAATAAACGGCCGGGCGACGACGGGAAGGTGCCGGTAAAGATTCGCGTAAAAACTGCTGATGATCGTCACCCCCAGCCCGTGCGCGACATAGGCGCAGGCGGAACTGTTGGTATGGGTCTCGATCTTCACCATCGGTTTGACGCCCGCCTTCTTGAAGACCTGATCGAGCGCCATGCGGTTCGGCCGCTGCCGGCCGATCAGGATCAGCGGAATGTTGCGCAGGTCCTTGACGGTGATTTCGGCAAGCCCGGCAAGCGGATGGTCCTGCCGGACCACGCAGACGCTTTTACCAGTCGCAACACGCTCGACATCGATGCCCGGCCCGATCTCGCCTTCCATTCGCAGGAAACCGAGATCAATTACCCGCTCGCCGACCAGCTTGTTGATGGCGGTGGTCGTTTCGAAAAAAGTCTCGATACGCACCCCCGGAAAATCCCTGACATAGTCGATCAGCATCGCGGGCGCAAAATTTTCCCACATGCTGCTCGGCAGGCCGATGCGGACGATTTCCGGACCGGCCGCACCATTACGCAGATCTTCAGCGTGGCCGGACATACGATCAACGGCAAGCAGCACATTTTCCGCATCGCTGGCAAGAAGTGCGGCCTCCGGCGTCGGTATCAGCCGCCCCTTGTCACGGGCAAACAGCGTCAGCGACAGGTCCGCCTCCAGCTGCGCCAGAAGCCGGCTGACACCGGACTGGCTGAGGCCCATGGCCTTGGCTGTAGCGATGGTGGAGCCGGTGGAGAGAAGCGTGCGCAGGACTTCGAGTTGCTTGATGTTCATGAGGCCAGCACCATGGATGAAAAACGCGCCTGTATCGGTTCAAACCTTTTGCCGCCGATAGTGCTTCATGTCACCGGTTTTTTATTCCGAACGAGATAGCGGCCTACAATTTCACCTCATAGACCGTGTCATGGGTGGCAACGCGTGCCTCGCCCGATGGCGTCACCCAGCCACGAAACATGCCGGGCGTGTTATAGGGTGCGGCAATGCCGCCTTCGGCGTCGATCGCCACAAGTCCGGCACCGATATCATAGGGGGCCAGATCCTTGTGGACCAGATTGCCGGCAGCGGTTTCCAGATCCTGTCCGAGGTAGGCGACGCGGGACGCGATCTCATGGCCGACGACATAACGGATGAAAAACTCGCCCTTGCCGGTGCCTGATACAGCGCAGGCGCCATCACGCGCATAGGTGCCGGCACCGATTACCGGGCTGTCGCCCACCCGGCCGTCCGGTTTGTTGGTGTAACCACCCGTCGAAGTGGCCGCGGCAAGGTGCCCCGCCGCATCGAGCGCCACCGCACCAACGGTTCCGTGTTTTTCGTTTTCGGTCGCTTCCGTGCCTGTGGCGGCATGGTGCTTCATCGCCGCCAGCGCCTCCACGCGCTTTTGCGTGGTGAAATAGGATTGAGGCTCGGTGGCAAGCCCTTTTTCCTTTGCGAAGCGGTCGGCCGCCTCACCCGTCAGATAGACGGCACGTTCATCCACCATCAGCGCGCGAGCCGCCTTCACCGGATTGCGAATGGCACGGGATGCGCTGATCGCACCTGCCGCCAGCGTTTCACCATCCATGATCGAGGCGTCGAGTTCGTGAATGCCGTTTTCGTTGAGTGCGGCACCATGCCCGGCATTAAAATGCGGGCTATCCTCCATGACGACGACAGCCGCCTCGACGGCTTCGAGCGCGGTTCCGCCAGCCTTCAGCACACCGTAACCGGCACGCAGCGCTGCCGCCAGATCATCACGCGCGGCAGCCCACTCCTCGGCCGTCATGCTGTCTTCCGGCATCACGCCACAACCACCATGAATGGCCAGTGCGATCTTCGTCATGTGCTCACTCCCTCGTAGCCCTGTCCCGGCAGGGCCTCTTACCATCAATGAAAGGAGATATCGCCGATGACCCGCACGCGGACACGGCGCGCGCCCCCAGGCAGATAGGCGATCGGGATATCCTCGACTTCAAGCGTCTTGAGACTTTCGCGCTCCGCACCTGAAGCAACCGCCGCGTTCTGTGCTTCGGTCTCGGCTTTCGCAAGGGCTTCGTCGCGGCTCAGGCCGGAAAAGACCTGATCCACCTCGCCGGAAACCTGCGCCATGGCCGCGCCGAGCGCATTGGCAACGCCGGCATTTTCCACACGCAGCACTTCCGATGCGCCCGGAACCGTTTCGGGAATGAGGAAAGCTCCGCCGCCGACTGCAACCAGCGGCACGTCTTCCGCAGAAGTCTTCATCTGGTCGAAACTGTCGGCCACCATGTCACGGATGCGTTGAAGCGAGGCCTGCACGAAAGCCGGGTCCAGACCCTTCACGCGATCTCTGTCACCCATCTCGATCAGGCCTGCGGCCACGGCAATATCCGATGTCGTCAGCGTTTCGCCGCCGAAAACGCGGGCTTCCGTGAGAATGCGATACCCCACCGAGCGCGGACCGATCTTGCCTGTCTGCGGATCGACGATGGTGCCACCGCCGAGCGCAATCGGTAGAAGATCGGGCATGCGGAAAAGCGTGCGCACCCCGCCAATATGGACGATATTGTTCGCCTCCCGCGGAAAACCGCCGACAAGGCAACCAATATCGGAGGTGGTGCCGCCGACATCCACCACCATGGCATCGGAAAGTCCGGTGAGGAACGCCGCACCGCGCATCGAATTGGTCGGGCCGGAGGCGAAGCTGTGCACGGGGTTTGCGGCAGCCACATCCGCCAGCGCCACCGTGCCATCGTTCTGAGTCAGATAGAACGGTGCTTTCACACCGGCTTCGCGCAGCGCATCCGAAAATGCCTGAACGGTGGTCTTGCCAAGCGTCTGCAAGGCAGCATTCAGGAGGGCGACATTCTCACGCTCCAGAAGCCCGATGCGGCCAAGCGTATGGGAAAGCGTGATGCGCGCATCAGGGATCACCGAACGCACAATCTCCGCCGCCCTCACCTCGCACTCCGTCGTCAGCGGCGAGAAGGTCGCCGAAATGGCGATGGAGGTAATGCCCGCATCGCGAATTTTCATCGCCGCCTCGCGGATTTCGTCGGGGATCATCGGCACCAGCGGGCTGCCGTCATACTCATGGCCGCCATGCACCATGAAGATCAGCGGATCGACGGCCTCACGGAGATCCTTCGGCCAATCACACATCGGCGGCAGCGAAGAACCTGTCGGCAGCGCGATGCGGATGGCGGCGACCCGCTCCAGCCTGGCGCGCTCCACCACTGCGTTGGTGAAATGGGTGGTGCCGATCATCACGGCATCGATCGGCCGGTCCGCCGCGCCGACATGGCCTGCCACATGAGCGAGCGCCGCCTTTACGCCGGAGAGGACATCCTGCGTGGTCGGGACCTTGATGGAGGCGACGATAGTGTCTCCATCGATCAGAACGGCATCCGTATTGGTGCCGCCAACGTCAATACCGATGCGTTTCATGGGAATACCGATCTGAAATCAATGTCATAACCGAAGGCGCGCGGGCCGACGGCAGCGATGCCGGCAGGTGTCGTCAAAAGCTCCGGCGCGGGTAAGGCGACAACCGTGACGCGCTGGCCGTAACGCACCGATTCCGTGCCGATGGCGCCGCCGGAAACAGTGTCGAGAAGGCAAAGCAGGTCCGGCGTCATGGCAACCGGCTGGCCATCGCGGAAGGCGACCGCCCATTCGTTCTGGAAGGCCAGTTCCATGCGCGAACCGCGGTCGGCATCGATGCCTTCGATGGTCGTGCTGCCGCGCAGGAAACCACCGGTGGTCTCGCGGGCCACATCCACCACCTTGCCGCGGAACAGCTGCTTGCCGCCCTCATGATCGAGAACCGCCTGAACCGGATCGTCATGGCGCGCACGCGCCTCCATCACCGCGCGCCCGAGTTCGGTCGCCTTGGTGACGGTGTAGTGAATGCCCCATTCCTTCACTTCCCTGCCGGTGCGCGGTGCCTTGCAGGTGGCGGCGGTGGAGCCGACTTCGGTGCAGACCTTGCGCGAGATGCGCTCCATCCACTTCCAGGAGGCCGCCCGCGTGACGATCACCTCATTGTCGCGCACATCGACCAGCGACAGCGGAAACATCGGCAGGTTGCCGATGGCGAAGGATGTCATCTGCGCTTCCGGATAGGCGCGTCCCATGGCGTCGGCATTCACGACCGGTCGGTCAAGCATGGCGGCGGCGAGGAAGGACGACAGTGCGTTCGAACCGCCGATTTCGACGCTCATGATCGCCCGGAACGGCTTGCCGAGATAATCCTCCATCACCTCGACAGCGCGAGCGAGATGGGCAGGGTCTCCCAACCGCTCCTGACCAACAAGCGGCGCACCCATCTTGGAGACGACCGCAACCATGTCGTCATCGGCGAGCGCCATGGGATCCATGACCTTCACCCGTTTGCCTTCGTCATAAAGACGGCGCAGATTGAGCGTCGAGATATAGGGGTTGCCGCCGCCGCCCGTTCCCAGAATCCAGGCGCCGGTGGCCAGAGGTTCGATATCGTCTTCGGAAAATTCCTGGATCATGCGTCATCCTCGGGCATGCCACAGCCTTTCCGGCTGCAAGCGATGCTCCTTCCCTTTGAAGTTCCAAGTCTGGCCAACCCCGCCTTTGTGGCGGGGCCGGTTTTCATGAAGCGAAGATCACTCCGCTTTGCAGTCCCAATGGAAATTGGAGAAGTTCAGGTCCCAGCTCTGCATGGGAATGAACTCGTAACCCTGAAGGCACTTGTTCGCGGCATAACGGCGGTTCGGCGCAACGGCCCAGACATCCGGCTGAAGATCGGCGATCTTCGTCTGCAGCTCCTTGTAGGTGGTGTTCTGCTCGCTGACATCGGTGGTGGCGCGGACCTTGTCGATCAACCCGTCGATCTCGGCATTCTGCAACCATTCCATCGACATCCAGGTGCCGGAGGCCTTGGAGTGATATTGGTTGTAGAACATCGCATCCGGCGACGGATAGGTCGGCGAGATGTTCACCTGCGTCGATGCCGGCGTCGTTTCCGGCTTGGAAGACAGCTCGACGATGCGGTTCCACGGCTCAGGCTTGATATCAAGCGTGATGCCGATCTGCTCGAGGCTGGATTGCAGCAGCAACGCCACTTCCGCCTCGAAGGCGAGCGAAGCGACATAGCTGTTGACGAGCGTGATCTTCTGCCCGGCATATTTCGACTTGGCCAGTTCTTCCTTGGCTTTTTCCAGATCATAAACGCCGGGCTGGATGTCACCGTTATGCGCATCCTTGAAGGCATCGGAAAGCGGCCCCTGCATATCGAAACCGGGATAGATCACTTCCTGGATCGTCTTGTAGTCCGTCGCATAGGCGATGGCGCGGCGAACGTGAACGTCGTCGGTTGGGTAAACCTTGGTGTTCAGCTTGATGACAAAACCGCCGGCGGTGCGGGTCTGGATCAGCTTGTAGCCCTTCATCCGGCCGATGGATTCATAGGTGTCGTTGCCAAGACCGTGCGATGAAAGGCCAAGTTCGCCCTTTTCAGCGAGCGCCTTGACGGTGGCGTCGTCGCTCGTCTGCACGAAGCGCACTTCGTCAATCGGCTTGCCTTTGCTCCAGCCAAGGAAATAATCGGCGTTGCGGGCAATGACCATATCGGCGGAACGATTGTAGCTGACGAGCTTGTAGGGGCCGGAACCGGCGGAATTTTCGCCCACATAAGCCTCGCCCCATTTGTCTTCGGGCTTGGCATTGGCTTCGATCAGCGTCTTGTTCAGAGCCATCATCAGCGGTGTGGCGGCCATAAAGGGCGAAAACTGGCGCTCGATCTTCATGACCAGCGTCGCATCGTCAGGCGCGGTGACGTTTTCGGGCTTGAGCACGCCGATGATGAGGTTCGACGGACCCTTGTTGATGCCGAGCAGGCGCTGGATCGACCAGGCAAGATCGGCAGCCTTTACCGCCGTGCCATCCTGAAACTTCGCATCGCCGCGCAGGTGGAAGGTGTAGGTCAGGCCATCTTGCGAAATATCCCAGGATTTCGCCAGATGCGGCACGATTTCGCCCTTGGCGTTCACCGTGGTCAGGCCGTCATACATGTTCACGATTGCCATGTAGCCGGTGTAATCCGTCACCTTCGCGGGGTCGAGCGAGCTGAATATCTGCATGGTGTTGACCGCGACCGATACCTTGTCTTCCGCAAAGGCAGCGGAAGAAACAAACGGCAGCACGAGCGCCGTGCCTAGCGCCAGCGCGGCGAGACGGGAAGAAAGTACAGGCATTTTCATTATCGTTCTCCTCTTTATTGGGGGCATTGGCCCCACTTATGGTTAGGCAGCCTTGCTGACCGGTACGGGCAGCGGTGAGAAAGGAATTTCCGGGTAACCGAATGCCGCCGGTCCAACGACCTCAAGCGCGCGGGCGCTGCGCAGAAGGTCGTGGCAGGGAATGGCGATGACGGCCACACGCTGGCCGTAGCGCAGCACTTCGGTGGTGATCGGATACCCCGTGTCGACATCGAGCAGGACGATCAGGTCGGGCACGGTCACTTCCACCTTGCCGTCACGGCGGAACAGCAGGAATTCGTTCTGGATCGCCACGCTTGCCGTTTGGCCCGAGCAATCGTCAAAGCCGGAAAGCTCGACATCGCCCACGGCGAAACCGCCGCGCAGATGGCGCTTCAGATCAGTGATCTTGCCGTTGAAGATGCGTCGTCCGCCTTCCAGCGCGCAGACAGCCGCAATCGGGTCTTCCTGCTGCTTGCGGGCGCGGATCACCGCCTCACCGATGGCGATCGCCTTGGTATAGGTTTTCGGAATGCCATACTGGTGCACGTAATGCGCCTGCATCGGCGCGGTCGCCAGCATCGCGCCGCCGCCCTGCGAAACGACGCAGGCGCGGGCCATACGCTCGTGCCAGACTTCGGAAACGGCGTGGCTGAAGATGACCGCATTGCCATGCAGGTCACACATCACCGATGGGGTGGAACTGTGACCATAGATGGAGAAGGTGGTCATCTGCATTTCCGGGAAAGCCCGGCCCATGCCGTCGCAATCGAGGATCGGCAGGCCGCCCAGCGCCGCTGTGACCAGCGGGTTCATGGAGTTGGAACCGCCGATTTCCTCGCAGACGATGGCGTCCACGGGCGTGCGGATCAGCTCTTCCATCGCGCGCAGGCACCGCAGGCCTTCGCGGCCCTCGCGGATGCGCTCCACGCCAACGACAGGCGCGCCGATGCCGCCGATGGACATGCAAAGCGCATCAGGCTCGATGGCGTCGGTTGCAAGGATCTTCAACTCGTAACCGGCCTTCATGGCCTCCAGCGCCAGCAGCTTGCCAAGATAAGGATTGCCGCCGCCACCAGTGCCGAGAATGCCGGCACCGATTTCCAGCGCGTCGAGATCTTCCCGCGTCAGCGTGCGCAATGCCGCTTCGTCATATTTCAGCTTGCGCGTGTCAGCCATGATTGGCCCCCATTTCTCCAACAACTTTCACATGAATGCGGGTGGCATTGCCCGGCAGGTATGCGAGCGGCATATCCTCGCGCTCGATGACTTCCAACGTCTCTGCGAGTGCGCCTGCCGCAATCGCCTTCTCGCGTGCCTCAGCCTCGGCCTCGGCCAGCGCGCTCTCGCGCGTTCGCCCCTCGACCAGCGAGAAGACGCGATCGGTCTCGCCGCTGATCTGCGCGATCGCCGCGCCGACGGCATTGGCCACCGCGAAATTCTCGGGCCGGATGACCTCCAGGTCGCCGATACGATCCGGCATGAGGATCGAACCGCCGCCAACGGCAATCACCGGCACCGGCGATGACGAGATGCGGCTGCGTTCCACACAGGCCTCGAGCATGTCGTTGATCTTTTGGACCGCAGCATCCACCAGCCTTTTATCGAGAATGGACACCAGCGCCTTCTCACCCACATCCGCCTTGCCGGATGCAACGGCAATATCGGTTGCCGTCAGGGTCGAGCCGCCGAAGCAGAGCGCATCGCGGCGAACGCGGTAACCGACAGATTTCGGTCCGACGGTCAGGCCATGATCGCCATTGACCACCAGTGAGCCGCCGCCAAGGCCGATGGAGAAGACGTCCGGCATGCGGAAATTGGTACGCACGCCGCCAATATCCACCGTCGTAGACGCCTGCCGCGGAAAGCCGTGCGACAGCGAGCCGACGTCGGAGGTAGTGCCGCCGACATCCACCACCACGGCATCCTTAAGGCCGGTGAGGAAAGCCGCACCGCGCATGGAATTTGTCGGGCCGGACGCGAAGGTGAGCACGGGGAAGCCGCGCACCACATCCGCCGCCATCAGCGTGCCGTCGTTCTGGGTGATATAAAACGGGCAGGTAATGCCCGCCGCCTTCAACGCCTCGCCGAAAGCCGCAACGGTGCGGTCGGCAAGCGACAGGAGGCTGGCATTCATGATCGCCGCACTTTCACGCGCAAGCAGACCGTGACGGCCAATATCCTTGGACATCACCACCGGCAGCCCGGGGCAGCGCTCCTGCAGAATTTCCTTCGCCCGCAGTTCCATTGCATCATTGATGCCGCTGAAAACGCAGGTGACGGCGGCGGCCTTCAGGCCCTTGGCGCGGATATCGGCGGCGATACGGACGATCTCGTCCTCATCGAGCGGCGAAATTTCGCGACCATCGAACTCATAGCCGCCCCGGACCTGATAACCGTGGTTGCCAACGATTTCCTTGAGATCATCCGGCCAGTCCACCATTGGCGGCAGGCCGGCGCCGGATGGCAGGCCGAGCCGGATGGCGGCGACCTCATCCATATGCCGGCGCTCGATCACCGCATTGGTGAAATGCGTGGTGCCGATCATCACGGCGCCGATGCGCGCCCGGTCGATGCCCGACGCCTCGATGACCTTTTCAAGGGCTTCGATGACACCGGCCGTCACATCCTCAGTGGTAGAGGCCTTAACCCCCGCCAGAACGGTTTTATCCTGTAACACAACGGCATCGGTATTCGTGCCGCCGACGTCAATTCCAACGCGATACACGTCAGGCTCCTCTTTCATCAATCGGTCGTTTTTACGAGGAAGCGCATGCGCTCTTCCTCGGTCACGGTGGGTTTCAGACGCTCTTCCTCGTCGGTGACGACGGGGATCGCCGCGATCAGGGCGCGGGTATAGGGATGCGACGGCTGGGCGAAGACCGCAGACGTCACGCCCTCCTCAACGATCTCGCCGCGCAGCATGATGGCGATGCGCGAGCAAAAATTGCGCATCAGCGACAGGTCGTGCGAGATCATCAGATAGGTCAGGCCAAGCTCCTCGCGCAGCTGCAGGAGAAGGTCGATCACCGTCTTCTGCACCGAAACATCGAGTGCCGCCGTCGGCTCATCGAGGATGAGGATTTTCGGCTCTGCCGCGAGCGCGCGGGCAATCGCCACGCGCTGCTTCTGTCCGCCGGAAAGCTCATGCGGATATTTGCCGAGATAGGATTGCGGCAACCGCACCAACCCCAACAGTTCCTGCATCCGGTTTTCCCGCGCCTGCCCGTCCATGCCGATGGATTTCAACGGCAGGGCAAGCGTCTGTTTGACAGTACGCTTCGGATTGAGCGAGGTGCCGGGATTTTGATAGACGATCTGCGTCAACCGCTTGCCGCGCTCAGGCGCCGGGGCGTCGATGACAAGATTGCCAGACGTGGGACGCGAAAGGCCCATGATCATGCGGGCAACCGAGGTCTTGCCGGAGCCGGATTCACCCGCAAGGCCAAAAACCTCGCCTTGCTTCAGCGTCAGGTTCACGTCACGCACGGCATGGTAGCCATTGCGTCTGCCGTAAATCTTGTTCAGGCCTTCGATGGTGATGATCGGCTGCCGCGTGCTTTGCGCGAGATCCGTGACACGTGAGCCATAGAGCGGCGGCACCGCATCCAGCAGCGAACGCGTATAATCCGCAGCGGGGGCATGCAGGATTTGCGTGCAGGGACCGGTCTCGACGATATCGCCATGATGCATGACCACGACCCGGTCCGCCACCTTGCGCACGACGCCGAGATTGTGGGTGATCATCAGCAGCGCCATGTTTTCTTCGGCCACCAGCTGGTTGATGAGGTTGAGGATTTCATCCTGCGTCGTCACGTCAAGCGCCGTGCCCGGCTCATCGGCGATCAGGAGCTTTGGCTGATGCAGCAGCGCAAGCCCAATCAGCACACGCTGGCGCATGCCGCCCGAAAGCTCGGACGGATAGGCATTCATCACCCGCTCGGTATCGGCAAGCTGCACCCGGCGCAGAACCGCCGCAATGCGGGTGCGGCGCTCGGTCTTGGACGAGTTGATGCCATCGCGTTTGTCGGCAAAGCGCATGACATCATCGAGATGCGTTCCGATCTTGAAGACCGGATTGAAGGAAGACAGCGGGTCCTGCATGATCAGCGAAAACGCCGTTCCCTTCAGGGCCTCCCGTTCCCTGCGCGGCAGGGCAAGCACATCCCGGCCATCGATGATGATGGCGCCGGACGTGATCGCGGCATTCTTCGGCAGGGTGCCGATGATCGTCTTGGCGGTGACCGATTTTCCAGATCCGGTTTCGCCGATCAGCGCCACGCGTTCGCCCGCGGCAACCGTGAAGGCGACATCGCGCAGCACGTGGCGCGTGCGGCCGTAATTGGTGAAGGTGACGTTGAGGTTTTCGACCTTGAGAAGCGGTTCAGTCATGACTTTAGCTTTCCACGTCGAACATGTCACGCAGGCCGTCGCCCAGCAGGTTGAAACCCAGCGTCACGTAAAGCACGGCTGCACCGGGGCAGAGCACTTCCCACCAGAAATCCGGCATGAACTGGCGCCCGTCGGCAACCATCGATCCAAGGTCGGGGGTCGGCGGCTTGACGCCGAAACCGAGGAAGCTCAGCGTCGCACCGAAGAGAATGACAAAGGCGGCATCCAGCGTCGTCTTGACGGATATGACCGAGACGCAATTAGGCAGGATTTCGCGAAAGAGAATGTGCAGCGGACCGGCACCGGCAAGGCGCGCCGCCTCGATGTAATCCTCGGACGCGATGGACTTCGATACCGAATAGATCAGCCGCGCATGCCAGGTCCACCACAGAAGGGTGATCGCGATCATGGCGTTCGTCAGCGTCGGTTCCAGAAGGTTGGAGACCGCCAGCGCCATCACGAGCGGCGGCATGGCCAGCATCACATTCGTCAGGCCGCTGATGAGTTTCTCGGTCCAGCCGCCGAAATAACCGGCGATCAGGCCGAGCACCGTGCCGACGGGAACCGAGATTCCGAGCACGCCGATGACGAGAAGGAGGGAAACACGCAGCCCGAAAATGGTACGGGAAAAGATATCGCGTCCGGCCTTGTCGGTGCCGAACCAGTGCTCCAGATCCGGCGGCATATGGCGGGCGCGGAAATCGACGACCGCGCCGATATGTTTGGGGTAAGGGGTGAGCCAGGGCGCGCAGATCGCCAGCACCAGCACCGATAACAGGATCAGTGAGCCGATGACCGCCGCCGGATTGCGGCTGAAACGATACCACATCATGTAACCGGCGCTTAGGCCCCGGTCGGTGGGTTCGAGCATTTTCATATCAGCCATCAGCGAGCCTCCTTGCGGCGCAGGCGCGGGTCGATGATCGAGATCAGGACATCCACAATCAGGTTCGCAACGATGAAGAACAGGCCGGCCACCAGCACCACGGCGGTCACGGCATTGAGGTCTTTCTGAAGGATGGCGTTCAGCCCGTAGGAGGCAAAACCACCCCAGGCGAAGACCATCTCGATCACGAAGGCATTGCCGATCAAGGACGCGAATTCGAGACCCATGATCGTCAGCGGCGCAATGGAAGAGAGCTTCAAGAGATAACGGAAGATGATGACCCGCTCCGGCACGCCGAAGCTTTGCAGGGTCAGCACATGGTCCTTGCGCTGGTTCTCGATCATCGAGGAGCGCGTGATGCGGGTGATCTGGCCGATGCCTGCCATGGAAAGCGCAAAGGCCGGCAACGCGAGATGCTTCAGCGCATCCAGCACCACATCGAAACGTCCGGCCAACGTGCCGTCGATCAGGATGAAGCCGGTCGGACCACCCTGCCAGCCGAGCCCGTGATCGAGCCTGCCGATGATCGGCCAGCCGGAGAGAAACCTGGCGGCCAGCAATTGCAGCGTGATGGCGAAGAGAAAGCTCGGGATCGTCACCCCGGTGAGCGACAGGATGCGGCCGATGTGATCAAGCGGCCGGTCGCGGTAATGCGCGGTGATGACGCCGAGCGGGATGGCGACGGCGAACATGAAGATCACGGAGACCAACACCAGCTCGACGGTGGCGGGAACAGTCTGCGCCAGATCGGTGGTGACGGGACGCTGGGACACCAGCGAGAAGCCGAGATCGCCATGCAGCGCATTGCCGATGTAGTCGAGATATTGGACAGCCAGCGGCTTATCGAGACCCATCTCGCCGCGCAGCGCATCTACCTGTTCCTGCGTTGCCGCCGGGCCGAGCGCCATGCGGGCGGGATCTCCCGGTACCACGCGGGCCAACGCGAAAATCATGATGGACAGGGCGATCATGACCAGCACGAAAGCGCCGAGCCTGTTCAAAATCGCGACCAGCGGATGTTGCTGCATCGGTGGAACGTTCCTTGTGCATCAGTTGCCTGCGCACAATTTTTCACCGCATGTCGGTTTGAACAATTGCCGAAAGGTATAGTTTTTTGAAGAATGAGTATAGGTTTTTGAAATAAAAACCCCTATCCCTTTTCGAATGACGCTTCTGCCTCGGACGGAACTCTGCCACCGCATTGCCAGCGAAACCGCAGGCGTGATTTTTCTGCGCGCGCCTGCGGGTGCTGGGAAAAGCGTGCTGCTGGACATGCTGGCACAGGAACTGGGAACAGAGGTGTGCCGGACGCACCAGCCACGAAGCGACGATGCGGCAAAGGGCTGGCTGCTGTGGGATGTGCCGGTCTTCGCGCGTGCGGTGCGCATGCCCGCCCCTGTTCTTGAAGCCGTGCGTTTCGTCGTCATCGCCTGCCGGCCGGATCAACGCATCAGCGGGCTGGCGCGGCAGATCCTGCATCGCGGTTCGCTCACCATCGGTTCGAACGACCTGACCTTGGGTGAGGATGAGGCGGACCACCTTCCACCGGAACAGAAGCGTCTGGTGCTTGACGACTATGCGGGGTGGCCGGCCTTCCTGTCCCTCGCCCGCCAGGCCGACGAGAAACTTTGCGCCGACTATCTGCGGGAAAACTATCTGCCGCATCTCTCCCCCGCCCAGACGGTGGAACTTTCATTCTGGCTCGAAAATCCGTCGGCAGAACCCAAAGCGGACTGGACGGAGCTTTTGCCACCCTTCCTGAGCGCGAACCCGGAAAAACACGGCACGCTGATACGACTTCTGACGCTGGCGGCGAAAGAACGCCTCACGACATTGCAAGCCGGCAGCGCCGTGGTGGAGGTTGCCTCGGCTTTCGAAAAGGCCGGGCGTTCGCTGGCCGCCATGGCCATGTTGCTCGACCGTGGTTATGAGACCCATGCCGCCCAAATCCTCGAGCGCGCTGATGGCCGTGAACTGATCTACAGGAGCAGCGTCGACCGGTTCCGCGAGATAATCATGCGGTTTTCGCAGGATATGATCGCAGCGAATGAAACCGTGCTCTTCGCCGTCACCCGCGCGCTGCTGAAGCAGGGTGAATTGCAGCGCGTGCGCCATCTGCTCGGCAAGAGCCTGGGATCGGATTATCTCGATCCGCTCAAGGTGCTGGCCCGCGGCTCGCGTTTCTCCTTCGCAGCCCGCACCTTCCGCCTGAACCTGATGATTGCCGAGGACCTGACCCCGAATGACGCTGTCATAACGCGTCTGGGGGAATTCATGGCCGATTATCCCATGGACGATCACGGCAAATGGGCAGCTTATTACAACGCGCTGCTCGAATTCGAAATCCGCCGCCGCAATTTTCGCGAAGCCGAAGCGGCTGCCGCCCGCGCGCTCATCTATCTGCGCAAGATGGGCGGTCAGCCGCTGCTCGAATTCTTCATCCATCTGCACCAGATTGTGCTGCGGCTAATGAGCGGCGATGTGCTTCTGGCCCGCCGGGCGGCGCAGGACACCCGCGCACGGCTGGAGCAGGTGGCGCATGATGCAGAGCAGGAGTTCCGGATGCTGCGGCTGGCGGAAGCCTGCCTTGCCTATGAGGCGGGAAAGCCCCGCGATCTGCTGCATTTCGTCGAGCATGAATTCGATCACTTCGCCGCTGCCGAAATTTGGCCGAGCCTGATGCAGTTTGCCCTGTTTTACGCCTCGCAGGTGTTGATCGACCATTTTCCGATGACCGTTCGTCCGGGCTTTCTCGATGGCCTGTGGATCCATCTTTCGGAGGGGCTGCAATTCCATGCGATGATGGAGATCAGGACGGCCATCGCCTATCAGAACGCCAACCGCTGGGCCGACGCCGCAGCCACCCTATCCGCAATCCGCATGCCCATGGGCCGCAACTGGGTAGAGAGCGCCCATGAAGACCTGTCCCGCCTGACACGCCGGGACGAAATCGCCTATGTGATGGCGTGGCTGCGCGATGCGGTGCATCTTTTCACGCCCCGCGCTTATCTTTCGCGGCAGATAGACGCGATGATCGCCAACCCCAAGGTAACCAACCGCGAGAAGGTCGCACTGAGAATCTGGCAGAGCTATACTGCGCACCAGCGCCGCGACAACGCCGCCGCCCGCGCCCATATCCTCATCGCTCTCGAATCTGCGACGCGTCTAGGCTGCAACGGCGTGCTGTCGGAAGAGCGCGTGTTCCTGTCACCGCTTCTGAACAATCGCCGCATCCGTAGTTTCATCGAAACCTCTTCCGATGTCCGTACCGCGCTGTCGATTTTCGCCGCCTCGGTAAACTCCCCGCAGGCGCGCGCCCTGCATGGCGGGCTTTCGCAGCGGGAGGCGCAGATGCTGCAACTGCTGGCGAGCGGCATGTCAAACAAGAAGATCGCCCAGACGCTCAACATCTCGGAAGTGACGGTGAAATTTCACCTCGGCAACCTGTTCCGCAAGCTGGATTGCAAACGCCGCGCGGAGGCGATCCGCGCGGCGAAAGCACTGGGCTGGCTATAAAGCTCAGCGGTTATTCTTCTTGCGCCATTCGGAAAATGCGGTCTGGTGCTCTTCCTTGGTGCAGGGGTAAAGCCCGATGATCGTCTGGCCGGCCTTCACCTGCTCCACCACGAAATCCTCATAAGCCGTCATTTCCACGGCCTCGGTCGCCACTTCATCGGCAATGCCCGCCGGGATGACAATGACGCAATCCGCATCACCGACGATGATGTCACCGGGGAAAACCGGTGCATCGCCGCAGCCGATCGGGCCGTTGATCTCGATCGCCTCGTGTTTGGTGAGGTTCGTGGGGCTGGAGGGGCGGGTGTGATAGGCCGGGATATCCAGCTCGGCGATCGTGGCCGCATCACGGAAACCGCCATCGGAAACGATGCCCGCACCGCCGCGAACCATCAGGCGGGTAACGAGAATATCACCGGCCGACGCAGCGCTGGCATCCTTGCGGCTGTCCATGACAAGTACGTGGCCCGTCGGGCAGGTTTCAATGGCGACGCGCTGCGGATGAGCGGGATTGCGGAATTCCACAAGCTGGTTGCGGTCTTCGCGGGCCGGCATGTAGCGCAGCGTGAAAGCTGGGCCCACCATATTCGTGCCCTTGTAGCCGAGCGGGCGAACGCCCTGAATGACCTGGTTTCGCAGGCCACGCTTGTAAAGCGCCGTCGCCAGTGTGGCGACGGAAATCGTCAGCAGTTTTTCGCGCGTTTCATTATTCATGGCAGTCTCCTCGCAATGGGCCGATGGATGTGTTTCAAGTCTTGTGAATGGGCTCGTCTATGAAGATGCCGCCCTGATATTTTGCAATCGCAGCCTCGGAATCGGGGCGCGGCACGTCGCGCTCGATTTCGGCCCGGTAGCGCGCAGCGTTGTCGCGCCGCTGCCAGCCGAGAAAATCGATATGGGAATTATCCCACCAGCTGTCGTCATTGGCGGAAACGCCCCAGATGACGGGGCATCCGAGTTTCGGTGCGCGGAACGTGGCTTCGATCAGCGAAACAAAGTCGCCATAGCTCAGCCAGGTCGACAACATCCGCCAGTTCGTGGGTTTCTCGTCACAGGAGCCGATGCGCACGATGGCCGTCTCCTGACCAAATTTGGAGTGGTAAAGGCTTGCAATGGCCTCCCCGAAAATCTTCGAAACACCATAGAGGCCATCAGGCAGAAAGGGCGTATCCGGACCAAGCTGCTGACCCTGCGGATAATAACCGATCGTGTGGTTGCTGGAGGCGAAAAGGATGCGGGGGCTGCCGTGTGCCCTCGCCGCCTCGTAGAGATTGTAGACACCACGCAGATTGGCGGCCTCTATGGGGTCAAAAGCCCTCTCGACGGAAACACCGCCGAGATGAACGATACCGTCGCAATCCTTGACCAGATCACGAACGGCCTGCTCGTCCTCCAGCGCGCAGCGGACCAGCTCTTCGTGAGGCGCTGGCGAACCGAGATCAACGACGTCGGACAGGCGAATGGTTTCGGCAACATGGCCAAGCCGCCCGCGCAACATGCTGCCCAGCTTTCCGCCGGCACCGGTGATGAGCAATCGCTTCAACATGACGGTGCCCCTTAGAAAATATCCGGCTCACCAGCGGAGCGACCGAAATCCGTCTGCAGGAAGTCGAAGTCGCAACCCTGATCGGCCTGCGTCACGTGCTTGGAGAAGAGATATCCGTAACCGCGTTCATAACGCGGCACAGGCGTCTGCCATGCCGCCCGACGCTGAGCGATCTCTTCTTCGCTGACCAGCATATCGAGGCGACGCTGCGGCAGGTCGAGGCGGACGATATCGCCGGTTTTCAGCAGTGCCAGCGGGCCGCCGACGAAGCTTTCCGGCGCGACATGCAACACGCAGGCGCCATAGGAGGTGCCGGACATGCGTGCATCGGAAATGCGCAGCATGTCGCGGTGGCCCTTTTTGATCAGCGCCTTGGGAATGGGCAACATGCCCCATTCCGGAAAGCCGGGACCGCCGAGCGGACCGGCGTTGCGCAGCACCAGCACATGGTCAGGCGTCACATCGAGATTCTCATCGTCGATGGCGGCCTTCATTTCGGGGTAGCTGTCAAACACCAGCGCCGGGCCCTGATGCACATGGAGTTTGGGATCACAGGCAGCAGGCTTGATGACGGCGCCGTCGGGGCAGAGATTGCCACGCAAGACGGCAAGCGATCCTTCTGCATAGACCGGATTATCGAGCGAGCGGATGACGTCGTCATTATAGACTTTCGCGCCCTCGAGGTTTTCGCCCATGCTGCGGCCGGTGACGGTCAGCACCGAACAGTCGAGACGGCTTTCCAGCTGCTTCATCAGCGCCCGCAGACCACCGGCATAATAGAAGTCCTCCATCAGATAGTCTTTGCCGGAAGGACGGACATTGGCGATGAGTGGCGTGACGCGGCCAAGCTCGTCCAGCTCATCCAGCGTCATTGGCACACCGGCGCGGCGCGCCATGGCGATGAGGTGCACGACGGCATTGGTGGAACAACCCGTCGCCATTGCGACGATGGCGGCATTACGGAACGCTGCCGCTGTCAGGATATGGTTCGGCGTCAGGTCTTCCGAAACCATCTCGACGATGCGGCGGCCACAGGCAGCGGACATACGCTGATGCTCGGCATCGACAGCCGGAATAGAGGAGGCACCCGGCAGCGTGATGCCAAGCGCATCAGCAATGGCCGTCATGGTCGAGGCCGTACCCATGGTCATGCACACGCCGGCAGAGCGGGCGATGCCACCTTGCACGCCGCGCCACTCCTCATCGGTGACGTTACCGGCGCGGCGTTCGTCCCAATATTTCCAGGCATCCGAGCCAGAGCCCAGAACCTTGCCTGCATAGTTGCCCCGCAACATCGGGCCGGCCGGCAGATAGATCATCGGCACACCGGCCGAGATTGCCCCCATGACGAGACCGGGCGTGGTCTTGTCGCATCCGCCCATCAGCACCACGCCATCAAGCGGATGCGAGCGGATCATTTCTTCCGTCTCCATCGCCAGCATGTTGCGGTAAAGCATCGATGTCGGCTTGGTGAAGCTTTCATCGACCGATAGCGATGGCATTTCGACGGGGAAGCCTCCCGCCTGCAACACGCCGCGCTTTACATCCTTCACCCTTTCAGGGAAATGCGAGTGACAGGTGTTCAGCTCCGACCAGGTATTGAGAATACCAATGACAGGCTTGCCAACAAAATCCTCCTCCGCATAACCAAGCTGCATCATGCGAGAGCGGTGGCCGAAGCTGCGCAGGTCGTCGGGTGCGAACCAGCGGTCGGAGCGGAGTTTTTTATCGGTCATGTCAATGGTCCTGCGTTGCGGGTTGCGCCAAAGGCTGTCAGTCCTGCCGGAGCGTCAGCCCGCTCGTCGTATCGAAAAGATGGGCGTGTTGAAGCGGCGCCGACAGGCGGATGACTTCGCCCGCCGATGTCGAGGTCTGGCCGGAAAGATGCAGCGTCACCGGGGTGCCGTCACCGAGATTACCGTAGAGGTATGACTCTCCGCCCAGCTGCTCGGCGGTGCGCACCGACATGGTTAGCGGGCCGCCCTCGCCCGGCTCTACATGGTTCGGGCGGATGCCAAGCGTCACCTTCTGGCCTGGCTTGTAAGAAAAGCCCGTCTGCGGCAGCGGGATAATCTCGCCCGTTGCGATTTTGAGAGCAGGCGTTGCGTCCGAGGTCACTTCCCCTGCAAAGAAATTCATCTTCGGCGAGCCGATGAAGCCTGCCACGAAAATATTGGCCGGGCGGTTATAGAGATCAAGCGGCACGCCGAACTGTTCAAGCTTGCCGGCGCGCAGAACAGCAATCTTGTCGGCCATGGTCATGGCCTCCACCTGATCATGCGTCACATAAATCATGGTGTTGCCGAGACGCCGGTGCAGACTGGAAATTTCACCACGCATATCGACGCGCAGCTCTGCGTCGAGGTTGGAAAGCGGCTCATCGAAGAGGAACACGCGGGGTTCACGCACAACGGCGCGGCCGATGGCGACGCGCTGGCGCTGACCGCCCGACAGGTCCTTGGGGCGACGCTCCAGAAGCTGGTCGATCTGCAGCATCTTCGCCACCTGACCGATCTTCTCGGCAACTTCCTTTTTGGGGGTGCCGATATTCTCAAGCCCGAAAGACAGGTTTTCGCGCACCGTCATATGCGGATAAAGCGCGTATGACTGGAACACCATGGCGAGGCCACGGTCCGCCGCCGGCACCGTGTTGACCACATCACCGCCGATGACGATATCGCCGCCAGTCAATTCCTCGAGGCCCGAGATCATGCGCAGCAGGGTCGACTTGCCGCAGCCGGATGGACCGACGAAAACGCAGAACTCGCCATGTTTGATATCGAGATCGATACCCTTGATCACATCGAGTGCGCCATATGTCTTTTTGACCTGACGAAGCTGAATACTTGCCATTGTCGTATTTCCTCCCTGAGGATTATTTGCCGCCCGTGGACGCAATGCCGGTGGCGATATATTTTTGCAGGAACATGAAGACCAGCGCGATAGGAGCGAGTGTCAGCACCGTCATCGCCAGAAGGTTGCTCCATTCCGTCGTCATCTCTCCCTGGAAGGAGTTGAGCGCCAGCTGCAGGGTGAAGTTGTCGTTGCGGGTCAGCACGATCAGCGGCCAGAGGAAGTCATTCCAGCGCCACATGATCGCAAGGATCGCGAGAACCGCAAGCGCCGGTGCGGAAAGCGGCAGGATGATGCGCCAGTAGATTTTCCACTCACTGGCCTTGTCCATACGCGCCGCATCGAGAATTTCATCCGGGATCGTCAGCATATATTGCCGCAGCAGGAAGACACCTGTCGGTGTTGCCGCACCGGGAATGATGACGCCCCAGAGACTGTTGATCAAACCGAGTTGGCTGGTGATAAGAAACAGCGGCACAAGCACGACGGTCTGCGGGATCATCAGCGTGCCGACCACGAGCGCCAGCACGACACCCCTGCCCTTGAACTGATATTTCGACAGCGCAAAGGCCGCCATGGAATTGACGATCAGCATGATGATGGTCGATGTCACCGTGATGAAGGTCGAGTTCCAGAAATAGAGCGGGAAATTGAAGCGCTGGAACAGCTCGGTATAGTTCTCCGTGGCCAGCGCCACCTTTTCAGCCGGCTTCAGCTCGTTGAACTGCATCTTCAAGACTTCAGTCGGTTTGGCCGGATCAACCACCTGGGCCACGAGGCCGATGCGTCTGATCATGCCAAACTTGCGGCCATCCTTGTCCACATAGGCCGGAAGTGGCGCCGCCTGCCCGTCGACGGCAACGGTTTCCTGGCTATAGGGCAGAAGCCGTGGCGGGAAACGCTGAAGATCGGCTTCCGTCTTGAACGATGAGAGCACCAGCCAGACGACGGGACCGAACATCATCAGCACAGCAACGCCGAGATAAGCGTAAGACAGCCAATCGGTCCAGTGCAGCTTGCCGTTGCGGCCGCGGGTACGGGTCAGAAATGCGCCAATCCTAGCCATCGACCTTGCTCCTGTTTGCCCGGAATTGCAGGGCGGTCAGCACCACGAGGACCACGGCGAGCAGCAGCGAAGCGGCAGCAGCAAGGCCAAAATTCCGGGGCGTCCCGGCAAAGCCGGTCTGATAGATGAATTGAATGATGAAGGTCGTCGCCGAACCGGGACCACCGCCGGTAAAGGCAAAGACTTCATCGAAAGTCTGCACGCCCTTGATGACCGACAGGACGAGAACAACGAGCATGGTGGGTGCAAGCAGCGGCAGGGTAATGCGCCGGAAGATGCGCCACGGGCTTGCCTTGTCGAGCTGCGCCGCCTCATAGACATCGCGCGGGATTGCCTGAAGGCCGGCGAGAAGAATAAGCGTGTAAAAGCCCATATGCGCCCAGACCGACAGGAAGACCGACCAGCCGAAGGCGAGATTGGCCTCGAGCAACCAGTCTACCGAGCCGAGTCCGAGGCCTTCCATCGCCGCATTGAGCACACCGAAACGCTGGAGAATCCACTTCCAGATCAGCGCCACGACGACGGGCGACAACAGAACCGGGAAGAAGAATACTGCACGAAAGAAGCCGCGCGCCCTTATATCGCGATTGAGCACGATAGCCGTGATCAGCGAAAAGCCGACCATGAAACCCACCTGCAGCACAACGAAGAACAACGTGTTCCAGACGGAGCGCCAGAACAGATCGCGGGCACAGGAATTGGGATCAAGGTAATTCTGACAGGAAAGAAGGACCGAAAAGTTTTCGCCGCCCACCGAAGGGCGCTCGGAAAGCAATATGTGTTCGCTGCCGGTCACGGAATAGGCCATGTTCAGCAGGATCGGCAGGAAAGCGAAGACCGCGAACAGGATCAGGTTGGGTGTCAGAAACACCCAAGCAATCCGCCTGTGGCCAAGAACCTTCTGCAGGAAGGAAAAAGGCAATTCGACGATGCCCATCACGGGCGCAAGAAATTTATACATGAGGGGTCCTCCTTCGATCCGGCGCGGCGCGGCATGCGCCGCGCCGGAAGGCGATGGATCACTTCGCCTGTTTCAACGCTTCCTCAAGGTCCGTCTTTGCACGGGCCATGGCCTCATCAACGGTGCTTTCACCAACGATGGCCTGCGTAATGCGCTGGACGGAGATGTTGAACATGGCACGATTATTCTTGTAACCCTGGTAGGCATAGGCAATCGGGCTAAGGCTCGGGATCTGGTCGAGCCAGGCGTTCATGGCCTTCTGCGTCGCAGGCGTTGCACCGGTATAGGTCACGCCCTTGTCAGCCACGGACTTGTTGGCCGGAACGTTACGGGTGCGAACGGTGAAGTCGAGATAGTTCTCGTCCTGAGCCATGAAGTTCAGGATATCAGCAACGATCTTCGGGTTTTTGGTCTGCTTGAAACCGACGATGCCGGTTCCTCCGGGCATGCCGGTGCAGGCTGCGCCACCGCAGGGCTGCGGCACGACTTCCCAGTCAAACGCATCGCCCACCTGGCTGTCGAAACGCGCGGTCTGCCAGCTGCCGGAGTAATAGTAGACCAGCTGGCCGTTGATGAATTCCTGCGCGGCGTCGCGGTAGGTATTGCCGCCCTGACCGGCCCAGACGTCGCGCGCCATGGTGCCGTCCTTGTTCCACTCCACGAACTTCTTCACGAACGTCGTGAACCCTTCGTCGACGAGGATCGGCTTGCCGTCAGCATCGAAAATCTTCGCGCCATAGGAAATGGCCGGGCCAGCGATGCGGTGGCCGGAACGGTCGATCGCCATCGGGTAAGGCGTACCGGTTGCCTTGGCAACAGCATTTGCCGCCTTCGCCCAGTCATCCATCGTCGCATCCTTGCCGGGAACGGCAACATTTGCCTGGTCGAACAGGGTGCGGTTGATGAAGGCGCCGGTGATGGTGAGCTGCGTGTGCATACCGTAGATGCCCTTGTCGTCGGGGCCGCTGCGGTACCATTTCAGCACGTTGGAGAAGTTGTCTTCCCAATATTTCGCGTCCACATAGGGCGTCAGATCGAGATAATAGCGATTGAGGCCACCAAGATCGGTCACCGTTGCGAAATCCGGGCCGCTGCCGCCGGCGAGCTGCACGGGCAGGCCTTCCAGCAGTGCCTTGTAGGGCACGACATCGGTGACGATCTTCACATCAGGATGCTGCTTTTCGTAACGCGCGAGAATATCTTTGAGGATTTCGCAGCCGTTACCGTCATAAGCGCAGGTGAAGCGCACTTCCTCGGCTGCCTGAGCGGCACCGGCAAAAGACGCCGCACCCAAGGCGAGCGCCAATGCCATGCTGTATTTTCTGGTCATCTGGTTTCCTCCCGTTAGATGATTATGCGTTGGCAGATGCGCGCGGCGCCCAGCCCTTGATCCATTCGCCTTCGGCCGCGTCGGACAGACGCACCGGCTTTCCTTCCCGAACCGACCGGTAGATGGCCGTCACGAGTTCGATGGACTGCAAGCCGTCATGGACCGTCACTTCCTTGCCGCCGCGTCCTTCCATCGCGTCGGCAATGGCTTCGACAAAACCGGCAAAGCCGTTTTCGCCATCAGCCACCGTTGCCAGAACGGCGTCGATCTGGTCCTGCGTCGTCGGCGCGCGGGCGATGAAACGCCAGGTGTCTTCCGCCGGACGATACGGCAAGGTACCGCTTTCCGCAGTGAAGCCTTCGAAGCAGAAGCGCAGACGCGACGTGTCTTCGGCCGCACCGAGCGTGACCGAGCTGGTGGCCAGCGCACCGCTTTTCATGCGGAAGCTGAGTGCTGCGCAATCTTCGGTTTCGATGGTGTTAACCCGCGTATCGGCCATCGCGAAAACTTCATCGACCGGGCCGAGAACGTGGCAGAGAAGATCATGCGCATGGATGGCATGGCCAAGGATCGCTCCGCCGCATTCACCCTTCCAGGTGCCGCGCCAGGGAATGTCATAATAGCTGGCGCCACGGTTCCAATGAACTTCCGAGCTTGCGACAAAGGCCTTGCCGGCAAGACCGGCATCGATCAGCGCGCGCATCTGGCGCATTGCCTGCCCGAAACGGTACTGGAAGACCGGAAACACACCGCGACCGGTCTTCTTGACGGAATCGATCAACGCATTGGCCTCCTCGAGAGAGCGGACCAGCGGCTTTTCGCAGACAACATCCTTGCCCGCCGCATGCGCCTTCAGCGTCACCGGAAAATGCAGGTGCGGCGGCAGGCAGACGTCGATGAGCTGGATGCTCTCATCGGCCAGAACCTCATCGAGGTCGGTGGTCAGACGAATGGAGGTATCATCGCCGGCGACAGAACGGGCGCGCTCCAGATCGAGATCGCAGATTGCCTTGACGACGAAGCGCTTGGGCAGCGCCCGATAACCGCTCAGATGCTGGGCGCCGATGCCGGCGCCGATAATGGCAACACCGATCATTTCGAGGCTCCCTCAGCCTTGGCCTGTGCCTGAAGCGAGAGGTCGCAGACCTTGAAGACGTGTTCCTGCGTCATTGCCGTTTCCGTGCGGTTGCGGATATCGTCGCAGATGCGGGCGAAATAGGGCAGACCGGCACCGGAAGCATCAATATACTCGCAGCGGTCGCCGTTGACGAGAACGAGGCGGTCAGTACCTTCGGTGTTGCCGACATCCACATATTTACGCAGTTCGATGTAACCTTCCGTGCCGAGGATGGTCAGGCGACCGTCACCCCAGGTCGGCAGCGCATCCGGCGTGTACCAGTCGACGCGAATGTAACCGTGGCCCTTGTCACCGCGCAGCACAACTTCGCCGAAATCCTGCAGGCCCGGATCGCCCGGATTGGCGTAATTGGCAACGGTCGCGGACACGATCTCAACCTCGGTCGAGCCGGTGAAGAACATGAACTGGTCGATCTGGTGGCTGGCAATATCGGTGAGAATGCCGCCGTAAGCCTCGCGCTCGAAGAACCACGTCGGACGGATCTGGCGGTTCAGACGATGCGGGCCAAGGCCGACGGTCTGGATGACGCGGCCGATCGCGCCCTGTGCAACGAGTTCGGCAGCCTTGGTCACGCTCGGCACTTCGAAGCGCTCGGAGAAATCAACGGTCCAGATACGCTTGGTTTTTGCGACTGTCTGACGGAGGCGATCAAGCTGCTCGAATGTGGTGCAGCCCGGCTTGTCCGACATGACATCCTTGCCGGCTTCCATGGCGGCAATCGCGAGATCAGCACGCTTGGACGGAATGTCGGCGATGACGACGAGATCGATGCTGCCATCTGCCAGCAGTGCCTCTTTCGATGCTGCGCGCGGCACATCCGGGAAGCGCTTGACGAAGCCTTCCACGACATCCGGCTCGCCTTCTGTCCACCAGCCGCCAAATTCTGCGCCGGCGTCCAGCAGATTCTGGGCCATGCCGAAAATATGCCGATGCTCTATACCGAGAGCGACGAACTTGATTGCTTTAGTCATCCTGCAGTTCCACTTCCTTGCCGGTGTCGGCCGAGTTGATGATCGCGTCGATCAATCTGTGAGACAAAAGAGCCGCTTCGCCGGTGACGACCGGCGGGCGTCCTGAAGAGATGGCGTCTACGAAATCTTCGAAGACGCCCTGATGCCATTCATGCGTGAAAGCCATGGGGTCGGCGCCGCCACCCGTGCCGGAGGCCGCACCACCAAAGGTCTCCTGCCGGCCATCGCGCCAGTCGACATGCAACAGACCCGAGGCGATCCGCAGGCTGGAATTTTCGAAATGCAGGAGGATCGATTCCGCAGCGCCGGGAAAACTCGCGGTGCTTGCGACGAGCGAGCCGACGGCGCCATTCCTAAAGCGCAGACCAGCAGAAACGTAATCTTCGGTTTCCATGCGATGGAACCGCGTCGTCGCAGCCATGGCCTGAACACGGGCGACCGGCCCCGTCAGGCTCAACGCCAGATCGATCGTATGGATTGCCTGGGAGATCAGAACGCCGCCGCCATCGCGCGCCAGCGTGCCACGGCCCGGTTCGTCATAATAGGATTGCGCGCGCCACCACGGCACGGAAATTTCGCAAAGACCCAGCGCCCCAAGCGCCCCACCATCAACAAGCTCACGGGCTTTTTGCGACGCAGCCCGCATGCGGTGCTGGAAGATGATGCCGAGTGTAACACCTGCCTCGCGACACAGGGCGACGAGACCGTCGGCCTCCTGCGTATTCCGAGCGACGGGCTTCTCCATCAGGATGTGCTTGCCCGCCTTCGCCAGTTTTCCGACGATATCGATGCGGGCATTGGGCGGCGTTGCGATGATGGCGAAATCGACATCCGCATCGCGCGCTGCTTCCTCGACCGAGGAATAAACGGCGACATCATATCCGGTGTGCTTCGACGCTTCGGCGGCCAGCGCCTTGGCGCGGCCGGAGCCACCATCGACTATGCCTTTCAGGTGAATTTTTTCAGGGCTTGCTGCACAGGCAAGCACATGCGTCTTCGCCACCATTCCGGCACCAACAATGACGCAGGTCTTGATATTTTGCATTTCGGGAGCCTCCTTCCCACGCCCCAACCATTTGCATACCGGTATGCCGGTTGTCAACACACTTGTGTTCCGGTATACCGGTTATGAAAACACTGGAGGGTATATGCCGAAAATTCCCGTAACAGGCGTGCCGACAATGGAACGGCTGGACCTTAACCGCCCGGTCGTAGACCAGATATATTCCGCTCTGAAATCGGCTATCCTTTCCCGTGAGCTTTATCCCGGCCAGGCGGTTTCGGAAAACGAGATCGGGCAATCCTTCAGTTCCAGCCGGACGCCGGTGCGCGAGGCGCTCAGCCGCCTGCGGGATGATGGCCTGATCGTCACCCTGCCAAGCCGCGGGACCTATGTTTCGCGGTTATCGGACAAAAACATTCGCAGCGCGCAGTTCATTCGCGAAGCGCTTGAGGTTGCAGCGGTTTGCCGACTTTGCCAAATCGGCCTGACGGCGGAAGCCGAACAGGAGATCGAACATGCCCTGAATGGCCAGCGGGCAGCCATGCGCCATGGAGACAGAAAAGCTTTCCGCATCCATGACGACCAGTTCCACAGCGCGCTTGCCGCCGCAACGGGGCTGGAAAGGCTGGAATCACTACTGATCCGCGAAAAAGCTGGACTGGATCGCCTGCGCGCACTCGCTATCACCGACGAGGCGCATATGGCAGGCCTGCTTTCCGAACATGAGGCGGTGTATGACGCGATCAGGGCGGGAGACGAAGCCCGCGCGACGGATAATTTGCGCAAGCATCTGAGACGAGTCCTCGGCATTCTCTCGCAGGTTTTCGAGAACCATCAGGACTATTTCGAATAATTCTGCGGCATCTCTTTCAACGGTTCGAGCATCATGAATACAGCAAACCCCGGACAGGCGCTTGCCATCTCGCAGGCGAAACTTCTGTGCGACACGATGAGCACACTGGCGGAATCCCCTGTCTGGGACGAGCGGCGACAGGTGCTTTTCTGGTGCGATATTCTCGGCAAGACGGTGCGGTCGGCAGCGCTTGAGCCCGGCATCTATCGCGAATGGTCGTTTCCCCATACGGTCTCAAGCCTCGGGCTTTGCCAAAACGGCGACCTTATCATAGCCTGCGGCATGGATATCATCATCCTCGATCCCGACAGCGGCAAAACGCGTATCCTCCATTCCATTCCCGCACCCGAAGGCATCCCCTGCCGGCTGAACGACGGGCGGATTGGCCCCGACGGCGCGTTCTGGGTGGGAACCATGCACAATGTGCCGCTTTCGGAGATGGAGCCACGTGGCGAACTCTGGCGGATCACTGAAACGAACGCCGAGCGTATGCAGGCGGGGTTGACATGCCCGAACGGCCTCGCCTTTTCCTCGGACGGTTCCATCATGTGGCAGAGCGATTCCATCCAGAAATGGATACGCCGGCGAACATTCGACCGCGCCAACGGCAGGTTCGATGAGGGCGTGCTGGTAGCCGAGATGACGCAAGAAACGGGAAGACCAGATGGCGGCTGTCTCGATAGTAGAGGCAACTATTACAGCGCGGGCGTTTCTGCCGGCCTGCTCAACGTTTTCACGCCCGATGGCAAGCTGGCGGATGTGATCACAGCCCCTGTGCCGCATCCCACCATGCCCTGCTTCGGGGGATCTGATTTCAGCATTCTTTTCCTGACATCCCACCGCCACAACATGTCCGAGGACCGACTGAACGAAGCGCCGTTCTCGGGCGGCGTCTGGGCAATCCCGACGCAGACGAAAGGCTTCCCCGGCTTCCGTTTTGGCGACATCGATTAAAGCCTGGAGGCCCGGCTCGTGGTTCTATTCCTCCCGGAAGGCGCGGCTGATCTGATCCGTCAGCGGCTTGGCGATGTAGGATAGCGCGGTTCTTTCGCTGGTCTGGATAAAAGCCTCTGCCGGCATGCCCGGCAGCAGCGGCGCATTGTTCAGCTTTTCCCGCTCTGTGACCGGCACGGAAATCCGCGCCAGATAATAGGAAAGGCCGGTGCGCTGATCGGTGGTGATATCCGCTGCGATGCGACTGATATGGCCTTCCAGCTCAGGCGTGACGCGCTGGTTGAAGGCGGTCATGCGCAGCATGGCCTTTTGCCCCACCTGCAACTGGTCGATATCTTTCGGCACGATCTGCACCTCCAGCGCCAGCTCGTCTCCGTCGGGCACGATCAGCATGATGGGGTCTGCCGGCGTTACCACCCCGCCGACGGTATGCACGGCCATTTCATGCACCATGCCGGATTGCGGCGCGATGATATCGATGCGTTTCAACTCATCTTCGGCGGCGACCTTGCGCTCGACAAATTCGCCCATCTGGGCCTGTATCTCGCGCAGCTCCCGCCCGACTTCGGTGCGCAATTCCTGATCGATCTGCAGGATTTGCAGCTTCGTTTCGGTAATCCGGCCCGCCGTCTGCGCCTGATAGGCGATTTTTTCGCCGCGCTCGCCGCCAAATGTCGCGGCCTGCGTCTGCAGGCTGTTCAGCCGCTGCACGGACACGACGCCCTGTTCCCGCAGGGATTTTTGCGAGGTGATTTCAGCCTGTAAAACCGCAAGACCGTTATCATAGGCGACTTCTTGCGCCTTCAGGCCTTCGATTTCATGCTCGAACTGGGTGATCCGTTCGGAAAGCTGCGCTTTTCGACCCTCGCGATAGGACTTGCGGAACTCGAACAGCTTGGTTTCGCTGCGCATGGAGGAAGCGACATCAGGATCGTCCCTGCGTGCCACCAGAGCCTGCGGGAAGACGAGTTCCGGCATATCGTCCCGCTCGGCTTCCAGCCTCGCCATGCGCGCATTCAGCTCATCCAGTCGTTTGGTGACGATGGCGAGATTGGCGCGGGTCTGGGTCGCATCGAGACGCATGACGACATCGCCAGCCTTCACCCTGTCGCCCTCATTCACCAGAATTTCTCCGACGACGCCGCCGCTCGGGTGCTGCACTTTCTTGCTGTAAGAATCCACCACGAGATGACCGGCGGCGACCACAGCACCGGCAAGATTGGTCGTCGCAGCCCAGCCGCCGACACCGGCCAGCAGCGCGACGCTCGCAGCAAGGCCGGCGAGCAGATGTGTGCGGATGGAGCGCGACACATGGGTGCGCTGATCAATGTTTGACATCCGCATCGCCTTCTTGGTTGTTCTCTTCCCGGGCATTTTCCAACGCAACTGGCTGAGATTGGGTATTGGCCACGACACGCAACGGCGAGACCGTCTGGGCGGATGCGGTGTATCCCTTGGGAGCCTGCCCTTGGGGAATGCGCAGTACCTTGGAGAGCACCTCATCGCGCGGGCCGAAAGCCTTCATCCGCCCCTCTTCCATCATCAGAATAAAATCGACGACGCCGATGGCGCTCGGTCGGTGGGCGACAACGACGGCGATGCCCTTGCGCGCCTTGACCGACGCAATCGCCTTGACCACGGCAGCTTCGCCTTCCGCGTCGAGATTGGCGTTCGGCTCGTCCAGCACCACGATGAAGGGATCGCCGTAAAGCGCGCGGGCAAGGCCGATACGCTGGCGCTGACCGGCCGAAAGGGCAGAGCCCTCCTCACCGATATCGCTGTCATAGCCCTTTTCGAAACGCAGGATCAGCTCATGCGCTCCGGCAGCTTTTGCCGCGGCAATGATGACTTCGGGATCGGGATTATCCTCGAAACGGGAGATATTTTCACCGATCGTGCCGTCGAACAGTTCCACACCCTGCGGCAGATAACCGATGTGGCGGCCGAGTGCGGCGCGATCCCATTGGTCGAAGCTCGCTCCATCCAGCCGCACCTTGCCGGCCGCCGGCATCCAGGCGCCGGTGAGAATACGCGACAGGGTGGATTTGCCGGAGCCGGAGGGGCCGATTACCCCAAGCGCGTTTCCGGCGGTGACGACAAAGCCAAGTCCCGTAACGGTCGGCTTTCTCTCGCCCGGCGGAACAACGGTGGCATTCTCGACCCGCAGTTCTTTTTCAGGTTTCGGAAGGGCCATGGCCGTGGCACTGGCCGGCATCTGCGCGAAGAGTTCCCTCAGCCGCGCCCAGCTCTGCCGGGCGGCCACGAAGGACTTCCAGTTGGAAATGGCAAGATCGACGGGCGCCAATGCCCGGCCCATCATGATCGAACTGGCGATCATCACGCCGCCCGACGCCTCCTGGTTGATGACGAGCCACGCGCCAACCGCAAGAATGGCCGATTGCAGCACGACCCGCAGGGATTTCGCGATATTTCCAAGACCGCCGGCCACATCGCCCGCCTTGCGGTTTGCGGCAAGATAGGCATCGTTCGAGACTTGCCAGCGTTTGCCGAGCCGGCCGGAAAGCCCCATGGCCTGCACGACCTCGGCATTGCGGCGCGAGGCCTCCAGCTGCCGATTGCGGGCCATGTTTTCCACCATCGTGTCGCGGATCGGTTTCTGCGAAAAGATGTTGGTCAGGATCGTCAGCGATATAAGCAAAATAGCGCCGGCAAGAGCCGTTACGCCGATCCAGAAATGAAACAGAAAACATATGCCAAGATAAAGCGGCATCCACGGCAGATCGAAAAAGGCTGTTGGCCCTGTGCCGGAGAGGAAACCGCGCACATTGTCGAGATCGCGCAGCGGCTGCAACCCGTCGCCCGGCATGCGGTTGACGAGCGGCAGGCGCACGACGGCATCATGCACCCTGCCGGAATGGCGCATGTCAAAATCTTCACCGATGCGGATCAGAACGCGGGCGCGGATGATATCGAGCAGGCACTGGAAACCGTAAAGGCCAAGCGCCAGAAGCGCCAGCCCGACCAGTGTCGGCAGGCTGCCGCTGGCCAGCACCCGGTCATAGACCTGCAGCATGAAGAGCGGCGAGGTGAGCGCCAGTATATTGACCACGCCGCTGACGAGCGCGACACCGAGAAATGTGCTTTTAAGGGGCGAAACAACCGCCGCAGTGAGGGACTGCGGCGGTGTCTGCTGGTGGTTTTGAAAGCCCACAGCCTGTTTTTCCTTTACGCGGCAAGCGCCGATGCGCTGGCGAAAATGAAGTCCGATGCGTCGAGTACGCTGGAATCTACACCAACGAGTGTGATAGTGTCGCCACCAAAGAGATTTTCAATGACAGCGTGTCCATTTGCATTGTTGCTGATGATGACGTCGTCAATGCTGCCAGCACCCCAGGCGGAGACGTCCAGTTTGTCCGCACCATCCTGATAACCGTAGGTTCCAGTGGGACCTGCCTGCACCACATCATTGCCGCCAGAGAATACGAAAGTATCCGCGCCCGCAAAACCGGTCAGGGTGTTGGAGGATGCTGTGTCCTCAATCACTGTGCCGGTGGCCGCGAAATAATCATAGAAACCGGCCAGCGAGCCGAAGCGGGCGAGCTGGTAAACGGCGAGATCGAGCAGATCGCGCGCGCCGGCAAGCGAGTAGGCGCTATCGGGATCGATCAGCAGTTCCTGCTGGCTGACGGCGATGCCGCTGGTGGACTGGCTGTAGCCGGTGCCGAGAACGATGCTGTCGACCGAACCCGTCAGGTTGCCCTGGGAGTACTGCAGAGCGCCGCTCATGACGATGCCCTTGCCGCCGTTGCTGCCGTCGCCCCATGCCTCATAGGTGGTGTTCGGGTCGATGGTGGTGGTGGCGAGAGAGCTGGTCTGAGCGTCGTAGAACGCACCATAGGTCGAACCGAAACCGCTCGTCCAACCGTTGAGATAGCCGATCAGGTCGGAGGAAGACTGCGTCAGTTGAATTGTGGTAGCCATAGGTGTACTCCTTTACTGGCCAATATAGATACCTTCGTCCTGTGACGAAGGCGTTTCATCTCCGGGACGGGCTGCAACCCAGCCCGGAGAATTGCTTTCGCGCCTCAGAACTTCACGTTCATCGTCGCGATAAAGGTACGGCCAGGCGCGGTGTAGGCGCTTGTTGCCGGAATATATTTGCGGTCCGTCAGGTTGTTGACGGCGAAACGAAGCGTCGCCTTGTCATTGAAAGCGTAGGACCCATAGATATCTACCGTCGTGTAGGGATCGGTCAGCTCACGCAGATTGCCCTCCGTATCGAGCGTGCGCGACTGTGTCGGTGTGACGTGGTTCAACCGTGCGCCGAGAGAGAATTTTTCTTCAAAGAAACGCATACCGCCATCGAGCGTGAGCTTAACTTTTGGGGCCACATCGCCGGGCCAGGCAACGATCTCGCCGCTCGTTGTTGTGGTGCCGTTGGAAAAAACCTGTGTTTTGTCGGGCCAGTCTGTTTTCAGCAACGTTGCAGAACCGCCGAGCCAGAAGCTTCGCGCATCATAATTGCCCTCAAATTCAAGCCCGCGCATATAGGTCGTGCCGTCGAGATTGACGAAGCTGGTATAGGTGCGGTCCGCAACCTGATCGGTGACGAGATAACCGAGCGCGATGTAATCTTTCACCTCGCGGCGAAAGGCGGCCATTTTGATGCGCACGGAATCATGGTCCAGCAACACACCATCCAAACTGATATTCGCGCCAATTTCATAGGTCGTTGCCTTTTCCGCCCGCAAGGATTGATTGGGGGCATATTCATAACCCACCGAATCCCCCGGTCGCGCACCGGCGAAGAAGGCTTCGAGAATAGTGGGCGGACGGAAACTCTGTGAATAGCTGAGATAAGGCCGGAACCAGTCGGTCGGCTTGAATTCTACCGTCGCCGAAGGCAGCCAAGCGCTATCTGTGCGGTCTATTTCGACATCGTAAGAGGGGTACTCGGTATCATAGGTCGTACCAAAATAGGTGGTGCCGGCATCGTGCCACCGACCATTGATGATTTCGCCTCTGGTATTGGGCCAGACATTGTTCAAAGTGTTACAGAAATTTGCCTGCTGGGTCGGCGTGAAGACGCGACCGGCATATGCACCTGTGGTGCAGCTCGTATAAATTCGGTCATAGGTCGTCTGTACATATTGCGAAGCGTAGGCGAGATAATTGTCCCCCGTCCCCACTATACGGTTTACCCCCTTTTCAATCACGGTCTGGTTATAATAGGTGGTCGTTCCTTTCAGGCGCGACCAGTCATACCGAACACCCCCGCGTATCGTGACCCAATCGGCAGGCTGGAGTTCTCCGTTGAAGAACAGGCTGGCCACGTCGCGTCGTCCAGCGGGGCTGAACGCCGTATAGCTGCTCTCCCATGTCGGATTGAGCGCGATTTTGGAACTGGTGGCAACTGATGTCGCTATATCCCGGAAGGCTTCAGCCCCGTAAGTAAGGCTCAGCGCGCCAACTTTCGTATCGAAACGACTGGTATTCTCCACGCTGCCGCCGAAACTGCGCAGGCCCATATCAAGGTTCGTTTCAACTGCATATCCGGGACGCGCCGACCGCAGCTCATGCGTCATGTTATCGTTCAGCCACAGCGACGACTTGAAGTCGATGAGCTCACTTTCGGGGTCCCAGTCCAGCTTGGCCACGATGCTGTCGTTTCGCACGCTTTCCCGGTCAACCTGCTCGGCCGCGCCCTGCACGAAATCATTCTGCTGATGCATCCACGACAATGAAGTCTGCACGTCCCCAAAATCGCCTTCTCCCTTGAAGAAGGTCGACCAGCCATCCCGGCCGAGCAGGTCTTTCATTGTCAGTGCGGTGCTTCGGGCCTCGCCTTTTGTCCCGATCTTGTATTCGTCCATGATCGTGCGGCTGTAACCTGCGACGAAAGAAAGCGGGCCATCCGGCTCTCGAACGGCGGCCAGAACCGAGCCCTGAAAGTCGTAGCCATTGGTGCCGCGGGAAATATTGACCTCACCACCCTTGTTTGCACCTTCGGGGATCAGATCGGCGGCGCGGATGGTGCGGAACTCGACCTTGCCACCCAGAGAACCGGCATTGCCGGAGGTGGCGTTGGTCATTTTCTCGACCTCGACCGCGCGGATAAAGGCCGTGTCCACATAGGCCTGGCCATTATTGGCGGAATAAATCGAGGCGCCGCCGGTGCTGAAACCACGCTGTGCATTCTGCCGCGCACCATCGATGGAGACGACCACGCGGCCGCTTTCCTGCAAACCGCGCACATTGGGCGAAACTGTCGGGAAACTGCCATTGCCTTCCCCGGCATAAACACCGGAAACCCGGTTGAAAACATCGCGGGTGTTGCGCACGCCGGCCGATTGGATCGCCTCACGGCTGACAACGCTGATACTGGCAGGGGTTTCATAAACCCAGTCCGGCGTTCCCTGATAACCGGTGCCGGCAATGGAATTGCGCCCTGTTTTACCAGTGACGGTGATTGCTTCCAGAACAGTCGTGCCTTCGGCCCCAGAAAGATCGGCGGCCGCCTGCCCCGTGCCGATGACGACCGTTCTGCCGTTTCCAGCAATGCGGAAATTGACGCCCGTGCCGGCCAGAAGACGCGAGAGTGCCTCCCGCACCGTGAAACTGCCGGCGACGGCATTGGTGCGCACATTGCCGGCAGATGGCGTGGCAAGCGTGACCTGAAGACCGGATTGCCGCCCGAAAGCGCCGACGACGGACGATAGCGACTGGGCGGGAATATTGAATGGCCGCGTTGCGCCCTGCTCACCACCGGCGCGCTGGCTGTTTGCGGCATTCGGTCCGGTCTGTGCAAAAACCACCGTCGAGACTGAAACGACAAGCGCCGTTGTCGCCAGCAGCACGGCCCTGCGCGTCTGCCCTCCCGCTTTTTTCCCGTGGCCCGTCATACGTATCTGGAGGCGCATACTAGTTTTGTCTTCCTGTCTTTCACTCCGGACATATCTTGACCGGATTACTCAACAAAAAGACGATTGCCTCGGCAATTTTTTTCAGGCTTTCGGAAGAAATTTTATAAATTACTGAAAATAAACATGATTTTTGTTTCAGAAGATTTCAGAAGCGAGTGATGATGCGGGCGCTGTCGCCAATCGCGTGAACTTTGCCCCTATAGGGCTCCACCAATGCTTCCAGCGCGCGGTCCGGGTCGCGTAGATCATAAAAACCCGTCACCCGCTGCCCGGCAAGCGTCTTGTCGGCCATTGTCAGCCATGCCGGATGGTAACGCTGGATCTGCTCCACCACAGAACCGATCGTCGCATCCACCACGTAAAGCTCGCCGTTGCGCCAACCGCCAATATCCTCGACGGAAACATTTTCTTTCCGGATCGCACCGGAGGCGTCGACAATCAGCATCTCGCCCGGCACGAGCCGCGTTGGCGGTGCGTTGCGGAAGGAGGCTTCCACGGAACCATGGGCAAGCGCGACTTGCGTTACGCCATCCGTCAGGTCGACGTCGAAAGCCGTGCCCAGCACCTGAACGGTGACGTTTTTCGCCTCCACGATGAAGGGGCGTGTGGTGTCCGGCGCGACATCGAAGAAAGCTTCGCCCTTCAGCACCTTCACAGTGCGGCGACCATTGGTGAAATCCGTGGAAAGCGCGCTCGCCGCCGCAAGCTGTACCCTGCTGCCATCATCGAGAATTATCGTGCGGCTTTCAGCGGTGCTGGTCTGATAATCAGCCTTGATACGGACGAGAGACGCCGGGACGAACAGCACGGCAAGACAGAGAGCCGCCGCCGCCATCGCCGCACCGGCATAATGCCGCCCGGACCAACGTCGCCTCGATACCGGTTTCGCAGCCTTTTCCGGCAGATGCGGCGCATCTTCCCAGAGGTTCTTGAATTCCGGCTCTACCAGACCGAGGTTACGCCACGTCTTGCAGGTCCGCTCCCAGGCAAGACGGTTTGCCGGAGACAAAGTCAGCCATCGGTCGAATTCAGCCTTCAGCCGCGGTTCCACTGCGCCTGCCTGGAGGCGGAGCAGCCATTCAGCCGCTTCTTCCGCCTTCCCGTTCGATAGTTCTATTTTATTATCTGGATCAATGGTCATTGAACCCGGCCAGTTCCTGTGGGCAGGCGGAGGAGCCGCCTCGTCTTCCGCGTTGTTATAAAGACGTTTGAGAGAGAGATTTTTTTCACGGGATGCGGCAAGCGGGGCAATTTTACTTCATTTCTTTGGTAATCGCGGCAATGCTGCCTTTGATCAGACGGTGAGCACTGGCCACGGACACACCGAGGTGACGCGCGATCTCCTCCATATTGTAACCACCGAATCTGTGCATTTCCAATGCCACGCGTGCCTGAACCGGCAGGGAGGCCAAAATAGTCTGCATCTGCCGGACTTCATCGCAGAACAGCGCATGTTCCTCCGGCGTACCGTGATCCTGAGGCACACCCCAGAACGGGGTGTCATCCGGCCGTTCCCGCAGGTCCTGCCGGCTGCGTCGGCGATTATCAAGGGCAAGGTTGCGAACGATGCGAAAGAGATAGGATTTAAGGTTGGAGGGGTTGCCTGAGGCTTCCGGAACGAATTTCAGGAAGGCCTCCTGAACAACGTCTTCCGCGTCCGCCCGGGACCCCAAAATGAGGGTGGCGTATTTGATCAGGTCGACCCTATGCGCGACGTAAGCGTTATAACGCTTGTCATCTTCCCGTATGCCCATGTCTCAACCGAGAGAAATTTCAAGGATCAACGAAACTGCAAGCTGCTGATTGGCAGCGCAGATTTCCGGTAAAAATCTCTAGCATCCAAACCGTCAGCCGAACAGATATTTCATGACTATTGTCATCAAGAATTTGTGCGGCCCCCGGTAGATGCGGCCTGTTTCTGCAGCCGTTAGATAGCTCCGTCGACGATAACCATCGGCCGACCCTGGGAACAGGGCTCGATGCGGGCATCGATGCGATAGATATCGCGCAGCATATCCGAGGTTATCACCGCTTCGGTACTGCCGCTCACCACCATCTCACCACGCGCGATCACCATCGTATTTTCGCAATAACGCAGCGCATGGTTGAGGTCGTGCAGGGCGATCAACACGATCATGCCGGTTTTCTGGGCAAGCTCGGTCACGAAGCCCAGAACTTCGATCTGCCGGTGAAGATCGAGCGCCGATGTCGGCTCGTCCATCAGCAAGACTTCCGGCTTGCGCGCCAGCGCCTGCGCCAGCGACACCAGCTGCCGCTGGCCGCCGGACAATTCGCCGAGGCCGCGGAAGGCAAGATCGTGGATTTTCAGCGCCTTGAGAATGGCATCGATCTCAAACAGCTCATCATCCTGAACCCGCCAGCTATGGCCGCCCTGCTTGGCGGAAAGAAGCACGGATTCGTAGACCGTCAGCACGGCATTGGCACCGGTATCCTGCGGCATGTAGCAGATGGCGCGGTTGCCGCGCGCCGTATCGGAGAGTTCCACCAGACCGGGACCGGAGATCAGGCTGGCAATGCGCTTGAACAGCGTGGATTTGCCTGCGGCATTGGGTCCGATCACCGCCGTCACGCTGCCGCTTTCCAGCGTATCGATGCCGACCTTGGACAGAACAGTGGTGCGGCCATAGGCGGCACCGACATCCTTCAGTGCGAGCGCTACCATGCACGCCTCCTGTTACCGAAAATAAGCACGAAAAAGAACGGTACGCCGACCAGCGCCGTGATGACCCCGATCGGCAGAATGGCGCCGGGGATGAGGACCTTGCTGATGACCGAGGTCGTCGACAGAAGCAGCGCGCCGCAGATGACCGAGCCGGGCAGGAAGAAGCGCTGATCTTCACCGACCAGCATGCGGGCGATATGCGGACCGACAAGCCCGACAAAACCGATGGTGCCGACAAAAGAAACCGGAATGGCCGCCAGCAGGCTGACTGTCAGCATGGTTTGCAACCGCAGCCGGCGGACATTGATGCCCATGCTGGCCGCCTTGTCATCGCCGAGCCGCAGCGCCGTCAGCGCCCAGGCGTTGCGCATGAACATCGGCACGGTGATGATGAGAATGGCGGCGGTCACATAGACCTTTTCCCATGTTGCCTTCGTCAGGCTGCCCATGGTCCAGAAAACGACGGCGGCGAGCGCCTGTTCGGAGGCCAGATATTCCAGCAGCGACAGGGCCGCATTGAAGGTGAAGACCAGCGCGATGCCGAGAAGCACGATGGTTTCGACCGTCACACCGCGCAGCGTCGAGGCGAAATGGATGAAGAGCGCCGCCACCATGGCCATGATGAAGGCATTGATCGGCACCATGTAATGCACGGCAGCCGGAAAGATCGCCACGCCGCCGACAAGTGCCAGCGCCGCGCCAAAACTTGCGGCGGCCGAAATGCCGAGCGTGAAGGGGCTGGCGAGCGGGTTGGACAGAATGGTCTGCATCTGCGCACCGGCAACCGACAGCGATGCACCGACGGTGACGGCCATCAGCGCAATCGGCATACGGATATCCCAGATCACCACCCGCAGCTGGTTTGCAGCAGCGGCCGGATCGGCAATGGTCGCCAGAACCTGGGAGATGGTATAGCGCGCCGGACCGAGCGCCATATCGGCGGCCATGCTGAAACACAGGGCAATGAAAAGCCCGACAAGAATAATGATCCTGCGCGCGGCAAGGGCGCGATATTGATCGCGCCCACTGACGCCAACGGCGCTTTCATTCAGCGAACTCATTGGTTCAAACCTTTTTCGAGCGAGGCGAAATAGCCTGGCTTGTAGGTAACGGGGAGGAACTTCCGGTAAAATTCCTCAGCATTTTTTTCCGGATCGAGATCGGCGAAGAGGTCCGGATGGAACCACCTGGCAAATTGCTGGATCGGCAAAAACTCGTAAGGCGCGCCATAAAACTGGTGCCAGACGGCATGGACATTGCCTTGGCTGACCGCTTTCAGTTCCGGAAACGGCGTACGCGTCATCAGATTGGCCAGCCGCTCGCGCGAAAGCGCCGTGTCTGCGCCAAGTCCAAGGGGAACGAACTGGTTGATGTCGGATTCCGCCGCCCAGTTCGAGCCGGTGACGATGACATGGTCAGGATCGGCGACGACCAGTTGCTCGGGATTGAGATCGCCGAAGGTCGTCTTGATGATGCCGTCGGCAATATTGTGACCACCGGCCAGATCGACCATCGCGCCGAAATTTGCAGGCCCAAAGGTGCGGCAGCAGTTGTTCTCGCCGGAAATGCCGGGCGAACGCTCGATAAAGACATTCGGGCGCTTCAGGTCCTTGACGCTGGCGAGCCGGTCGGTCACGCGGGCGATTTCAGCACGGCGATAGGCGATGAATTCCTTGGCGCGCTCTTCCGCACCGAACAGTTTTCCGAGGATTTCGATCGAGGCTTCGCTATTCCTGTCGGGATCGATGCGGAAATCGAGATAGACAATCTTGATGCCGGCAGCAGCAGCCTTCTCTTCGAAACCACTTTCCTTGGCGGTTTTTTCTGTTTCCAGATTGAGGGTGATGACATCAGGGGAAAGGGTGATCGCCGTTTCCAGGCTGAAGTCGCCCTGCGGCAGATAACCGAAGCGCGGCAGTTTTTCGATCTGCGGAAAACGCCCGACATAGGCCGTGTAGCTGTCAGGGTCTTTCTTGAGCAGATCGTCACGCCAGCCGACGATGTTTTCGAATGTCTTGTCGCCCTTCAGCGCCGCAATGACGTGGATCTGGCGGGCTTCGCCAACGATGACACGCTTGGCCGGCAGGTCCAGCTCGACCTTGCGGCCGGTAACATCGGTGATCTCGCCTGCATGGGCTGTCATGGCGAGAAGAGAGAAGGCCAGCACCGCAAGATGCCTCAGAGCATTGAGCCGCATGAGAAGTCCTCATTGAGTTCCAAAACAAAATGATGAAGCCGCATGGCTGCGGCTTCATCCATCGAACGGACGGCGCTCCTCTTCACCGTCCCTGTCTTATTTCGCATCCTTCAGCGACACGAAGTAGCCGGGCTTGTAGTCAAGCGGCAGGAAGCGGGCATGCAATTCCTTGAAGGTCGCCTCGGGATCGAGATCCTTAAAGAGATCAGGATGCAGCCACTTGGCGATTTCCTGAATGGCCACGAACTGGTACGGGTTGTTGTAGAACTGGTGCCAGATGGCGTGGACATTGCCGTCCTTCACAGCCTGCACGCCGGTGAAAGCCGGGCGCTTGGTGAGGTTTTCCAGCTTACGATGCGCTTCCTTGACATCAGCACCATAACCAACGCCGACCCAGTTGCCGCCGGGAACATAACCGTTCCAGTTGCCGCCGGTGATGATGATCTGCTCCGGGTTGGAGGCGATGATCTGTTCCGGATTGACGGTGCCGAAGGTGCCGGGAATGATGTCTTTCGCCATGTTGATGCCGCCGGCAAGTTCGACCATCTTGCCGAAATTCTCGTTGCCGAAGGACATGCAGCAATCGTCGGAGTAACCACCGGCGCGCTCTACGAAGACGACCGGCTTCCTCGGATTGGCCTTTTCGAGCGTATCGGTGACCTTGGCGATGGAGTCGGCGCGGAGCTTGATGAAGTCCTCGGCGATCTTTTCCTTGCCCGTCAGCTTGCCCATCAGGCGCATGCTCGGCTCGGTATTTTCCATCGGCTTTTCGCGGAAGTCGACATAAACAAGGGGAATGCCAACCTTGGCAAGCTTTTCGATGTAGCCGGCCTCTTCGGTCGCCGTCTTGGCGTCGATATTCATCAGGATCACGTCCGGCTTCAGCGCAACGGCCTGCTCGACGTCGAAAGTGCCGTCCTTCATGCCGCCGAAGGTCGGCAGCTTGGCAATCTCAGGATATTTGGCAAGATAGGCGTCATAGGTTTCCGGATCGGCCTTCGCCAGGTCATCGCGCCAGCCGACGACGTGCTGGAAAGGGTTCTCCTTGTCGAGCGCCGCCAGGAAATAAATCTGCCGGCCTTCGCCGAGAATGACGTGCGAAACGGGAACATTGACTTCGACATCCCGGCCGGTCACATCCTTGACGGTGACCTTTTCGGCCAATGCCGGCCAGGCGGCGGATACGAGAAGGCCAAGGGCAAGTGCCGTGGATTTGGCTGAGATGCGCATCGGATATTGCTCTCCAGTGTTGACTGGCGCGGCTGTATTATTTTCTGACTATACTAGTCAAGATTTATGTTTTAGAGCCATTCTTAACTAACCGGCACATGAGTTGAACCCGATGATCGACACAATCCAGTATGGCAAGAACGACAGCCTGCGAGATGAAATCAAAGCCTATTGGTCCGGCCGCGCCGCGACCTTCGATCTTTCCCCCGGACACGAGATTTTTTCCGAAGATGAGCGTAAAGCCTGGCATGCGCTGCTTTTGAAGCATCTGGGACAGGGAGAGGGCCGCAAGGCGCTCGATCTCGCCAGCGGAACCGGCGTCATCTCGCATCTGATGGACGATCTCGGTTTTCAGGTCACCGGCATGGACTGGTCGGAAACCATGCTGGCGCTTGCCCGCGAAAAAGCCAAAACCCGCGGGCGCAACATTCGCTTTTTTGTCGGCGATGCCGAAAATACCATGGAGCCGGATGAAAGCGCCGATGTCATCATCACGCGTCATCTCGTCTGGACACTGGTGGACCCACAGGCAAGCTTCGCCGAATGGTTCCGCGTGCTAAAACCGGGCGGGCGGCTGCTGATTGTCGACGGCGATTTCGTCAATACCGGCTGGCGCGAAAAACTCGTCAAGAAACTGGCCGCAGGTCTGGAAGGCATCGGCCTCTTGAAACCGGACCAGCCGCACAAGCCAGCGGATCCGGGCAATGCTTTCAACAGCATTCTTTCACGGGTCTATTTTTCCAGCGGCGCGCGGGCCGGTGATGTCGCGGCGCTGTTGCGCGCTACGGGTTTCGAACCCGTTGCGGTCGATCAGGATCTTCAGGCCATCCATCGCGCCCAGTCGAAAAACTTCAGCCTGCTGAAGGGCATTCTGCGTGGCCTGCAGCACCGTTATGCGGTCTGCGCCGTGAAGCCGGATATGTCCGCGAAAGACTGAGGACGGCCAGAGCCGTCTCATTTTTCGGCCTGCTCAAAGAGATCGTCCAGCCGGGGCTTGGCGCGTCCGGGCACGTCGACCGTCCTGTAGCTCTGCGGCAAGGTCGCCTCCCCCATCTTGATCAGCATGACCATACCCATGCCGTAATGCGGCGAGCATTTGATGCCGTAAAAGCCCGGCCTGTCGAAAGCAGTCTCGAATTCGTCGTTGATCCGGCTCTTGAAACCCTCGGCACCATCAGGAATCATGCCGTCGATGGTCGCTGCATTGTGGCTCTTATGGGTGGGTACGAAGCGCACGCGATCGCCGGGGGCAATCTCCAGAAAATCGGGCTCGAACACCATCGGGCCTTTTTCGCCCCGGTTCAGCATTTTCACCTCGAAGGTTTCGGCCATGGCCTGCAAGGGAAGACCCGTGGCCAGCACCAAGATAATTCCAGCCAGAGCGCTACGCGGCTGCAAGCCAAGGCGAAGTTTTTTCGATCTCGTCATCGTACCAGTGCTTTCTTTGTCTGATCGGCCGCTCCATGCGCCGGCAGAAAACGAATATGGGAAAAGCCGCCCTCATCCGTGGAGACGACGGACTGCACCCCGAAAACATCGGCGATCGTCGCCGATGTGAGAACCTCGCGCGGTGGACCGGCCGCGATCATCTGGCCGCAATGCATGATGGCGACGCGGTCGCAGAACATCGCGGCGTGATTGAGATCATGCAACGCCGCCACAACCGTCAGCCCCTGCCGCCGCACCAGATCGAGCAGGCCGATCTGGTGGCCGATATCGAGATGGTTGGTCGGCTCATCCAGCAGCAGGATATGCGGCTGTTGTGCCAAGGCGCGGGCGATATGCAGGCGCTGTCGTTCGCCGCCGGAAAGATGGTGCCAGTATCGTTGCGCCTTGTCCGCCATATCGACATTGTCGAGCGCGGCATCAACGATGGCATCGTCACTGGCCGACCAGGCGGAAAGCGGGCCGAGATAGGGCGTGCGCCCCAGTTCCACGGCTTGTCGGGCGGTGATGCGCTCGGTGGTTTCGGCCTGCTGTTCCACAAAGGCCAGCCGGCGCGCCAGTTCACGCCGCCCGAAGGAGGCAAGCGGCTCCTCACCAAGCGTGACATGGCCTCGGCGCGGCTTGCGGATGCCGGCCAGCATGGAAAGCAGCGTGCTTTTGCCGGAACCGTTCGGGCCGATAATGCCCAGAAACTCCCCGGACCCGACATCGAGCGAAACACCGCTGACAATATCGACATTGCCGGCGTGGAAATGCAGGTCGTGGGCGGATAATTTCATGAACGCCCCCTTTTCTGCCCGAGGATGAAGGCGAAAGCCGGCGCGCCGACGAGCGCGGTAATCACGCCGATCGGCAGCACCTGACCGGGAATGGCGATGCGCGAGAGAATATCGGCGACGATCATGAACACCGCGCCGGTCAGCGCCGTTACCGGCAGCAGCAACCCGTGGCGAACGCCGACGAAAATGCGCGCCGCATGGGGAATGACGAGACCGACGAAGCCGATGGAACCGACCAGCGACACCATGACCGCCGTCATGATCGCCGAAACCGAAATGAGCACCGCATAGGTCCGGCGCACCGGAATGCCAAGCGAGGCGGCTGCCTGACCGCCGAAGGCAAAGGCATCCAGCGCGCGGGAATACCAGAGGCACACCGCAAGACCGGCAATACAGACCGGCAGAGCCAGCCAGACATCCGGCCAGCGCACACCGGAAAGATTGCCCAGAAGCCAGAACATGATACCGCGCGCCTGCTCGGCATTGGCGGATTTGGTGACGATGAACGAGGTCATGGCATTGAATAACTGTGAACCGGCCACCCCCGCCAGAATGATGGCGCTGTTGCCGTGTCCCGCCCGCACCGCCAGCAGGCTGACCAGCGAGAACGCCACGAAAGCTCCGATCAGCGCGCCAGCCGGCATGGTCAGGAACCCTGCGCCAAAACCCAAGAGCGCCACGGCCACCGCGCCGGTGGAAGCGCCTGCGGAAATGCCGAGAATATAGGGATCGGCAAGCGGGTTGCGCAGAAGCGATTGCAGCACTGCACCGGCAAGCGCCAGCGAAGCACCGCAACAGGCGGCAACAACGGCGCGGCTGAGACGGTAACTCCAGACGATGCCTTCATCCAGCGGCTCCAGCGGGTAACCCGCATGGAAGACGCGGTTGGCAATGGTTTTCGCCACCACATCGAACGGAATGGCGGTCTCGCCGATCGCCGCTCCGGCCATCAGCGCGACGAGCAGCAGGGCGAGTGCGGCAAAAGCCAGCCCCGCCCTGCCGAGATTGACGGAAAGACCGTTCACTTGGCGAGGCCGGCAGCCGAGATCGCTTCGGCCAGCGTTTCAATGCCTTCGATCGTGCGGATGGTCGGGTTCATCGCCTGCGCATCCATGTCAAAGACATGACCTTGCGTGACGGCGGGCATGATGCTGGCCACGGGATCGGTTGCGAGGAACTTGTGCTTGACCGCCACGTCATCGGCGGGGAAACGACGACGGTCCATCTTGCCGGCGACGATGACAGACGGGTTGGCCTTGGCGATGGTTTCCCAGCCGACGGTCGGCCATTCCTCATCGCTTTCGATGATATTGGTCAGCCCGAGTGCCGACATGATGTAACCAGGCGCGCCATGGCGGCCCGCTACATAAGGGTCGATATCCAGTTCGGCGCTGGAGAACCAGAAGACGGCCGAAAGCTTGCCATTCGCCGAGGCGATCTTGGCGCGGGCGGCTTCCTCGCGCTTCTTCAGGTCGGCAACGACCTCTTCACCGCGATCCTGCACGTTGAAGATCTTGGCGAGATCGCGGACTTCCTGATAGATCAGATCCATGGTGAAACCGGTCTTGCGCACGCCGTCACCGCCGCCGGAATTGTCCTTGCCGACGCAATCGGCAGGCGAGGTATAGACGGGAATACCCAGCTCGGCAAATTGCGCCGGCGTACCGACAACACCTTCCGGGCCGATCTGCCACTGGAACTGCGTCGTCACCAGATCCGGCCTCTTGCCGACGACGGCCTCGAAACTCGGATCATTGTCGGCCAGCCGCTCCACCCTGGCATTGGCTTCCTCGTAACCCTTCAGAACCGGGCCGATCCACAGCGCGGTGCCTACCACCCTGTCGGCAACGCCGAGAAGATAGAGCACTTCGGTCGTGCTCTGGCCGACGGATACGGTGCGGGCGGGCGCCTGTTTGAAGGTGATGTCCTGACCGCAGCTGTTGATCGTCAGGGGATAGACCGTTTGCGCAGCATGGGCGGAAGCGACAGGCAAAGCCGCAAGCGCAGCGGCCAGAAAGCCGGCATAGGCCGGCAGGCGTCCAGAAATAAACATGTGTTCTCCAGTCGAAATTAAATCGCTTGTTCCAGAGCAGCAGGCGTTAGAACGCGCAGCAACAGCGGAACGTCTTGTACGGAGAACAACGACGGGACGCAAACCAAATGTTATGAAATAACATTACAATTTCCTCCTCCGGGCTTCCCCGCCCGTAACGATGGTTCATATTTTGACGGCAGGTCTCCTGGCTCACGAATTTACGCCGCTCATCTGCCTTCCCGCATTCCACAGAATGCAGTGGCATGACGCCTTTGAAGCGTCACGAGGATGAACGGCAATCCGCTTACAGTTGCGGGGGCAGCCACGGCATTGGGCGATCATCATCACCCGCACCATGTTCCCTATTAATCCCTTCGCCTTTCGGCTGCAGGAACCGTCGCTTTCTCACATACGGCGCAAGAAGCGGGGCGTCAATTGCGATAGTGCCGCAGCTCAGCACAAAGACGGGCCTGCCAACGCGAAAATTTGTCCCGCACCAAAACCGGCCGGTTGCGGCGCGTTTTTCGACATGGTGGTGAGTGTTTCGATCTCCACCAGCCCGGATTGCGCCAGAAAATCGGTGAGAAGACCGCTGTCGCGCACGGCGTCGAGCCGGACAAGTTGCCCCTCCAGATCGGCAAAATGCCGCCTGACCAGCGCGATCGCATCCGCCTCGTCACCCGCAACGACCGGGCCGACAATATGGCCCCGCCCCGCCGCCCGGCGCAGTGCAAAGGCGACAAGACGGTCCGCCTCGAACAGGCCGTAACCGGCATTCTCCCGCAGCAGACGTTGCAGGACGCCCCGGCGCGAAACGCCGAAAGCTGCCTGATCCAGATCCTCCACGGCAGAAAGTTGATCTTCCGAAAGCGGCTCGATCCGCTGTTTTCTGCCGAGCTGCGGCGTCTCGATAGCGCAATGCGCCTTGCCCCGCAGGAGATGCACCTTTTCCGTATCTCCGGCAAAACCCAGCGAGGAAAAAAGTCGCCGCGACACCTCCGTTGCATTCAACCGCAAGGCGGCGGCAGGATATTTTGCCGAAAGCTGCCGCACAAGCCAGGGTGCGACGCCCCGACCCTGCAGGCGGGGAGAAACGATGACCATGCCAAGCGTCGCGAAATTCGGATCATAGGGAAAAAGCATGGCGGTTGCGACGACGCGGTCGATCTCATCCAGTGCGGCAAGGCCGACGCCGCATTGCCTCAGGAAACACCATTCATTGGCGTGATAACGCCATCCGACAGCCATGGACAAGGCATGCAGATGATCGGCCTCCACATCGGCGATATCCACGGTCCGCAATTCGAAACTATCGACTTTGAGCAGCTCCATAGCAAACGGCTCTCATTCCCTCCGGCGCGGAACCTTGGGGTCCCGGCAGCCCAGCCCATGACATCCGAAGATAACCAGCCTCGCCAGCACGAATTTTCTGAAAGCACTGGAAGGACACAACAATCTACCGAAATCGTCGGCATTTCAGCAGATAAACGCCGTCGGCCACTCTAAGCTTCTGCGATGAATAATCCGGCCAGCATAAACGGCCGGCCAGTGGGGAAGACCATGAACGCAATCGAAATCCTTGAGCGTCTCGTCGCCTTCCCGTCCATCGTCGGAACCGCCAATGGCGATATTGCCGGATGGATTGCGGATTATCTGGAAAGCCACGGCGCGAAAGTCTCGCTATTGCCGGGACCGGAGGGCGACCGCGCCAATCTCTTCGCCACTTTTGGTCCAGCCGATCGCGCCGGTTATATCCTCTCCGGCCACATGGATGTGGTGCCGGCCGGTGAACCGGAATGGACCTCCGATCCGTTTACGCTCAGAACCGAAGGCGACCGGCTATACGGACGCGGCACCACAGACATGAAAGGTTTTCTCGCCACGGTTCTCGCCGCAGCACCGGCATTTTCGCGCATGTCGCTGAAACGACCGATACATATCGCCTTTTCCTATGACGAAGAAGCGGGCTGTCGCGGCGTTCCCCATCTCATCGCCAGATTGCCGGAGTTGTGCGCCCCGCCGGCAGGCGCGATCATCGGCGAGCCAAGCAATATGCGCGCCGTTCGCGCCCACAAGGGCAAGGCCGCAGCGCGCATCACGCTGCGTGGTCGGTCAGGCCACTCGTCGCGTCCAGATCAGGGGGTGAACGCCATTCACCTGATGACAGGCATCATGGCGAAAGCAGTCGACACCGCCGATGTGCTGACGCGGGGACCGTTCGAAGCGACCTTCGAACCGCCCTACTCCTCCTTGCAGATTGGCACGGTCAAAGGCGGGCAGGCAATCAACATCATCCCCGATCATTGCGCCATAGAACTGGAAGCGCGGGCAATTTCGAGCGTCTCCCCGCTCGCCCTGCTGGAGCCGGTACAAAGCGCCGTCGAAGCGCTTGCCGCAAAGGGCGTCGATATCGAATGGACACCGATGAGCGCTTACCCCGCGCTGTCGCTTCCAGCCGATGCACCGCTCGCCGTGCTTCTGGAGGAACTGACCGGCACCCCCAACCTCGCAGCCGTCAGCTACGGCACGGAAGCCGGGCTTTTTCAGGCGGCGGGCATCGATGCCATCATCTGCGGGCCGGGCGATATCGGCCGCGCCCACAAACCGGACGAGTTCATTACGGCGGCTGAGCTTTCAGCCTGCCAATCGATGCTGGAAACGCTCGGCCACCGCTGCGCGGTTTAAAACTTCGGGACATATGGATTTCAGATGACCTTTCTCTTCAATTCCGACGCAAAACGCGGTGAAATCTTCCGGCAGGCCCTGGCCGCAGAGTTTCCCAATCTGCCGTTTTCGATGGATGTTTCGAGCGTCGATCCCGATGCGGTGCGTTATCTCATCACCTGGACGGTGCCTGACGATATCGCCCGATATCGCAATCTCGAAGTGCTCTTTTCGATCGGCGCGGGTGTCGATCAGTTTCACATCGAGGCCATCCCGGACACGGTAAAGGTCGTGCGCATGGTGGATGAAGGCATCATTCGCATGATGCAGGAATATGTCTGCCTCGGCGTGCTTGCCCTTCACCGCAACCTGCCGGTCTATTTGCAACAGCAGCGCCAGCAATTGTGGAAAGCCCTGCCCCAGCGTCAGGCGGAAGAGTGCCGGGTAGGCATTCTCGGCCTCGGCATGCTGGGTGTTGCAGCACTGGAGCGGCTGAAACCTTTCGGTTTTCCACTGTCCGGCTGGAGCCGCTCGCCGCGCAATATCGATGGCGTCACCTGTCATCATGGCGATGAGGGATTGGGCACCATCCTCTCCACCAGCGATATTCTGGTCTGCCTGCTGCCGCTGACCGACGAGACGACCGGACTTCTGAATGCCGAACGTCTGAATTCGCTCCCCGAAGGCGCGGCTCTGGTTCACGCCGGGCGCGGCAGGCAGCTCGACCATGACGCCCTCATCGACACGCTGGATAGCGGCAGGCTTTCAGGCGCCGTGATCGACGTCACCGATCCCGAACCCCTGCCGGAAGGCCACCGTTTCTGGACGCATCCGAAAATTCTGCTGACGCCGCATATTGCCAGCGTCACCCAACCCCATTCCGCCGCCCGCACCGTCGTTGATAACATCAGACGATACGAAGCCGGTCTCGAACCGCTCGGCCTCGTCGACCGCAGCCGCGGATATTGATCAGCCACCCATCTCTGAAAGGAAAATCCATGCCGCTTCTCAAGCCCATCGACACCAATCCCGATTTCGAGCCGAAGGCCTCCAAGGCCTTGCCGGAACGCCTCATCGCCGGCGATCCCTCGTTCAAGACCTGGGCGTTGGACGAAGCCCGCGACGGCACCGTAAAAACCGGCATCTGGGAAGCGACCCCAGGCGAAAGCCGCTCGATCAAGGGCGAAACCTTCGAGTTCTGCCATATTCTGGCCGGCGTCATCGAAATCACCCCTGATGGCGGCGAACCGCAGCGTTATACGGCAGGCGACAGCTTCGTCATGAAGCCGGGTTTCGTTGGCGTCTGGAAGACCATCGAGACGGTGCGCAAGATTTACGTAACAGTGAACGGATGAGGTGAAACCCGGCATTTTCGAAATCAGTCGCGGTCGCGGAAACCGGAAAAACACCACAGGCAGCGCATCGCCGAAGATTGCGCTGTCTGCCGGTGACAAAACGGGATTTTCGTTCACCGTCCCCGCCGCAGTCGGTCGATCTCGCTTGCCGGCAGGAAGTAGTTTGAAGGGCATATCCACAGAGGATTTCCCATGACGCTCAGCTTCGATCCAGACAGCCTATCCCTGCCGATCGGCCACTTCATCGGCGACCGGCTGATCACGGCTAAAAACGGCATCGACATGCATCGCCCGTCTGACGGCATCGAATATGCCGGCTGCCCGAAGGCGGATGCGGCGTTGGTGGACGAGGCGGTGCAAACCGCCAAGGCGGCGCTGAAAAGCAGCAACTGGGGCGGCGTGCGTCCGCGTGAACGCACCAAGGTTTTGCAACGCTGGGCCGACCTGATCGAAGCGGAAGCCGAGACGCTGGCGAAAATCGAGGCGCTGTCCTCGACGCGGCCCGTGGGCCACCTGATTGCCGGCGATATTGCCGTTACCGCCGAACAAATCCGCTTCTTTGCCGAGTTTGCGGACAAGGAAGGCGGAGATCTGGTGCCGACCGACGACACAAGCCTCGGCATGATCATGACGGAGCCCTATGGCGTCGTCGGCGCCATCACGCCGTGGAATTATCCTGTCTCCATGGCCGGCTGGAAGCTTGGCCCGGCCTTGGCCGCCGGCAATGCCGTGGTGCTCAAACCATCGGAAATGACGCCATTCTCCTGCGTTTTCATGGCGCAACTGGCCATCAAGGCCGGATTGCCGGCAGGTCTCATCAACATCGTTTTGGGTGATGGCGCGGTGACGGGCAACGCGATTACCGGACACCCCGACATTTCGAAAGTGAGCTTCACCGGCTCCACCGCCGCAGGCAGCGCCATCATGGCCAATGTCGCCCGCACCGGCATCAAGCCGATGACGCTGGAACTTGGCGGCAAAAGCCCACAGCTGGTGTTTGCCGATGCGGATATCGAAAAGGCGGCGGCAGCGATTGCCGGCAATATTCTCTCCAATGCCGGGCAGGCCTGTGTGGCCGGTTCACGCATCATCGTTGAGGAAAGTGCGGCCGACGCCCTTTCGGCGGCGATCATCGCCCGCATGAAGGCGGTAAAGCCCGGCCCGACATGGGACGAGGCGACACAATATTCGCCGATCATTTCCGACGTCCAGCGCAAGCGCATCGACAGCATCGTGCAGGCCGCCGTCGCCGATGGCGGCGAATGCCTGACGGGTGGTGCAAACATGGACGGCCCCGGCTATTTCTACCAGCCGACGCTGATCGCCAATGTCGACCAGACCTCGCCTGCCGTGACAGAAGAAATCTTCGGGCCGGTGCTGACGCTGCAAACCTTCCGCACGGAAGAAGAGGCACTGGCGCTTGCCGATCATCCGACCTACGGTCTGGCGGCGGGTCTTTTCAGCCGGGATATTTCGCGTGTCATGCGCCTGTCGCGCGCCATTCAGGCGGGAACGATCTGGGTTAATCGCTATGGCCGCTCGCGCGACCATATTTTGCCGACCGGCGGTTACAAACGCTCCGGCATCGGCAAGGATCTCGGACGGGAGGCCTATCTCGCCAACCGCAAGAGCAAAAGTGTCCTCATCGGACTGTAACAGGGGAAACGACTTGAAAACGCATCGCATCGCACTCATTCCCGGAGACGGCATCGGCAAAAGCGTGACGGACGCCGCGTGGCAGGTGCTCAACGCCGCCGCCAAAACTGCCGGTTTTGCGCTTGAAGGCACCGAGTTCCCCTGGTCCTGCGCCTTCTACAAGGAAACCGGCGCGATGATGCCCAAGGACGGCATCGAGACCCTGCGCGGTTTCGACGCCATTCTGCTCGGCGCTGTCGGCTGGCCGGCGCAGGTGCCGGATTCGGTATCGCTGCACGGCCTGCTGCTGCCGATCCGCAAGGCTTTCGTGCAATATGCCAATATCCGCCCGCACCGACTTCTGCCCGGCGTGCAGGGGCCGCTGAAAGCCGATGGCTTCGACATTCTCTGCATTCGTGAAAATACCGAGGGTGAATATTCCGGTGCCGGCGGGCGCGTGCATCAGGGCACGGACGACGAAGTAGCCGTCGAAACCTCGATCTTCACCCGCAAGGGCGTGGAGCGCATTTTGCGCTTCGGCTTCGAGCAGGCACAGAAACGTCGCGGCAAGCTCGCTTCCGTCACCAAGTCCAATGCCCAGAAATATTCGATGGTGTTCTGGGACGAGGTGACGCAAAAGCTCGCCGCGGAATATCCTGACGTCGAGGTTTCGAGCTACCATATCGACGCCATGGCAGCGCGCATGGTGATGGCCCCGGAAAGCCTCGATGTCGTGGTCGCCTCTAACCTGTTCGGCGATATTCTGACCGATCTGGGTGCCGCCATTCAGGGCGGTCTCGGTTTTGCCGCCTCCGCCAATATCAATCCCGACCGCAGCGCTCCGTCGATGTTCGAGCCGGTGCACGGTTCGGCCCCCGATATCGCCCATCTCGGCATCGCCAACCCGATTGCCGCCATCTGGTCCGGCGCGATGATGCTCGATCATCTCGGCGAACATGATGCGGCCGCGAAGATCATGGCGGCGCTCGAAAAGGCAACTGGCCAGGGCATCGGCACCGTGCCGGGCAAGGACAAGACGGACGCCATTACTGCCGCAGTTCTCGCGGCGCTCGACTGATTTCGGAGACAGATGATGCAGGGTTTGAAGGACAAGGACCTCTTTCGCCAGACAGGCTTGATCGGCGGCGTATGGAAAGCGGCGGCATCGGGCAAGGTGGTCGATGTGATCGACCCGGCGACACAGGCGGTGATCGGCACCGTGCCGGATATGGGCGGCGCGGAAACCCGCGCGGCGATCGAAGCCGCCAATGCCGCCTTTGCGCCATGGAAAAAGAAAACCCACGCGGAGCGCGCAGCGCTTCTCGAAAAGTGGTTTGCGCTGATGATCGAGCATATCGACGATCTCGGCCTGATCCTGACCATCGAACAGGGCAAGCCGCTGGACGAGGCGAAAGGTGAAATCCGCTACGGCGCGTCCTTCGTCAAATGGTTTGCGGAAGAGGCCCGGCGCATCAGCGGCGGCACCATTCCCTCGCCGACGCCGGATCGCCGTATCGTTGTCCTCAAAGAGCCGGTCGGCGTCTGCGGCATCATCACGCCGTGGAACTTCCCAAATGCGATGATCACCCGCAAGGTTGCACCTGCCCTTGCCGCCGGCTGCACCGTCGTCATCAAGCCTTCGGAATTCACGCCCTATTCGGCCTTGGCGCTTGGCGTGCTTGCCGAACGGGCCGGCATTCCCACAGGTGTCATCAACATCGTTACCGGCATGCCGACGGAAATCGGCAACGAGATCATGGCCAACGAGACGGTGCGGAAAATTTCCTTTACCGGCTCCACCCGCGTCGGATCGCTTTTGATGCGCGGTGCGGCCGACAGCGTCAAGCGACTGTCGCTGGAGCTTGGTGGCAACGCGCCCTTCATCGTGTTCGACGATGCCGATCTGGATTTGGCCATCGAAGGCGCGTTGGTTTCGAAATTCCGCAATGGCGGCCAGACCTGCGTCTGCGCCAACCGGATTCTCGTTCAATCGGGCGTTTACGATGCCTTTGCGAAGAAACTGGCTGACCGTGTCGATGCCATGCGGGTCGGCCCCGGAACGGAGCCGGGCGTTGCCATCGGTCCGATGATCAACGAACCGGCGATTACCAAGATCCGCGCCCATATCGACGACGCGATCTCCAAGGGCGCGAAGATCATCACCAAGCCGCATGATCTGCCTGATGGTCCGCAATATACCGCACCCGTGGTGCTGACCGGAGCGACCACTCAGATGCGGCTGGCAAGCGAAGAGACCTTCGGCCCCGTCGCGCCGCTCTTCCGTTTCGAGACCGAAGAGGAAGCCCTCGCCATCGCCAACGGCACGCCCTTTGGCCTTGCCGCCTATTTCTACACGGAGAGCCTCAAACGCGCCTGGCGTGTGGGCGAAGCGCTGGAATTCGGCATGGTCGGCCTCAACACCGGCGCGATCTCCACCGAAGTCGCCCCCTTCGGCGGCGTCAAGCAATCCGGCCTCGGCCGCGAAGGCGCGCAGGCCGGCATCGAAGAATATCTGGAAATCAAGACGTTCCACATTGGCGGGCTTGCCTGAGCCCTCATTCTTTCTCCCCGCCTAAAGGGCCGCTCTGCGGCCCTTCTTTTTGCGCCAATGCCAATAAAAAAAGCGGCCCGGAGACCGCTTTGAGCTACTGAAACTTGTCCAGCATCTTGTAATAAAGCCCCACCACCGGAAGGAACCACGGCTTGCCGAAATGGCCGGGCACCGCCGGCCAGTCCAGCCCCTTCAACGGATTGTTGTCCGGCCGCCCCATGATGGCATCGGCCATGATCATGCCGAGATGGGTGGAGAGTTGCGCGCCGTGGCCGGAATAGCCCATGGCGTACCATACCCCGTCATGAAAACCGGCGCGTGGATAACGGTCCTTGGTCATATCGACCAGACCGCCCCAGCAATAATCGATCGGCACATGTGACAGCTGCGGGAAGATGCGGTGCAGACTTTCCGTCAGGATCGCGCCGCTCTTGGCATCCGAGCGCTGATCCGATGTCGCGGAAAAGCGGGCGCGGCCGCCGAAGATCAGCCGGTTATCCGGCGCCAGCCGGAAATAATTGCCGATATTCATGGAGTTGACATAGGTGCGGTTGCCCGGAACCGATGCCTTGACCTCGGCATCCGTGAGCGGCCGCGTGGCGATGATGAAGCTGCCGACCGCGATGATGCGGCGGCGGAAATAGCTGAAGCCGGAGGGTGTGTAGGCCCCGGTCGCCACCAGAACATTGTCGGCCGTCACTTTGCCGCGTGTCGTTTCCAGCGTGTGGGTCTTGCCGTTCTGAATGTGCTTCGTCACCGCCGCATTTTCGAAAATCACCGCGCCGTGGCGGCTGGCGGCTTCTGCAAGGCCGGCGACATAACGGCCCATATGCATCATGGCGCTTTTCTTCGACAGCATGCCGCCATAAAAGGGCGAGCCGATTTCCGCCTTGAGATCGGCGGCGGACAGAAGTGCGGTATCGGGATCGACCTCGGCATGCAGCGCCTCGAAATTCTTGGCCAGACCTTCGAAATGCTGCGGCTTGGAGGCAAGTTTCAGTTTGCCCGAACGGCGAAAGTTGCAATCGATGCCTTCCTCGGCAATCAGGGCTTCCAGCGTATCGACTGAATCATCCAGCGCCTTGTAGAGAGCGATGGCGCGCTCCTTGCCCAGTTCCGCCTTGGCGGAAAGATAGGAATGGGCAAGGCCATTGTTGAGATGCCCGCCATTGCGGCCGGAAGCGCCCCAGCCGACGCGCTGCCCTTCCAGAACGACGACGCGCGCACCGGCCTTGGCCAGTTGGCGCGCAGCACCCAGACCCGTGAAGCCGCCACCGATGACGGCCACATCATAGTGGCCCTCGACAGGACCCTGCGCCGCCCCCGCAAACAGGGGCGCGGTATCGTGCCAATAGGAGACGAGCTTCATGATCCAGTCCTTCCTTACAGTCCGACGACGCCCGCGAGACCGGAGATGTCGGCGATCTCGACATAACCGTAATAGGGGTTGGCCGGCTCGTGGCCGCGATTGACCCAGACCTTGTTCTTGATGCCGAGATCATGGGCCGACATCAGATCGTAACGGAACGAGGAAGAAACGTGCAGCATATCTTCCGGGCCGCAGCCGAGCATGTCGAACATATATTCGAAAGGCTTGAAGCGCGGCTTGTAGGCCTGCGCCTGCTCGGCCGTGTAGACCGCATGGAAGGGCGCGCCGAGCTTTTCGACATTCGACATGATCTGCGAATTCATGGCGTTGGACAGGATGACCAGCGGAATTTCCTTCGCCACCTTGGCGAGACCCGCCGGCACATCCGCATGCGGACCCCAGGTCGGAACGCGCTCGTAAACGAAGGTCGCGTCCTCATCCTTGAACGCAACGCCATTGCGCTTGCAGCTGCGCGACAGGGAATTGTGGACGACCTGCGCATAGGGCTTCCAGTCGCCCATGATCTCATCCAGACGGTAGGCCGAAAAATTCTTGATGAACTGCTGCATCTGCGCTTCGTCGAGGCGATCACTGTAAAGATCTCGGGCGGCCTCGGCCATCTGGAAATTGATCAGCGTGCCGTAGCAATCGAAGGAAATGTATTTCGGGCGGAAGATGGTCATGTCGTCGTCATCCTTGCTTGGAGATCGGCCGTGCCGGAATGAATTGATCATAGAAAGCCTTTGCCCGGTCGGCGCACCGCAATTGCCATCAGCGGAAGCAGATTGTTGCGTATGCAGCCGCCAGTTTGGCAGAGAGTTGCGTTGGCATATCTCCTGACCTCCCGTGCGCCCCTGCCCCGGCATCGAAAGCGAATAACACGCGGCATAAGATGCGGCGGCGGGTAAAAGCAACAGTGAAACATATCGAACCTTGCCATTCGTCGGGACAATGTTCTTTTACCCCCGGTCTATCAATGAATGAGCAGAATAAACGGAGTTGGGCCATGCAAGCCAGCCTGATCGCTATCCAGAATTTCGAGCCTGAACACCTCGACGCGGCAGTTGAACTTTCCCGGCAGGCCGGCTGGCCACACAGGAAAGAAGACTGGGCGCTGGTCCTTTCCTTGAGCAAGGGCTTCGTTGCGGTGGAAAATGGGCGTGTCGTCGGAACCGCGATGGCAACGCTTCTGGGAGAAACCTGCGCCTCCGTCAATATGGTGATCGTGGATGAGACCATGCGCGGCCGTGGCCTCGGACGCCAGTTGATGAACGCAGCCCTCGATGCCGCCGAAAATCGCGAATGCCGCCTGACCGCCACCGCCGATGGTCTGCCACTTTATGAGAAGCTGGGATTTGCCGCCTGCGGCGAGGTGCTCCAGCATCAGGGAATTCCGGTTGCGACCGATAAGCCAGCCGGTGTGGCGTGGGCGGAGACCATTGTTCCGGCCGAACTCGCCACCCTTGATGCGCAGGCTTTCGGCGCAGACCGCACGGCACTCTTTACGCAACTTACCGACAGGGCACGGTTCGCGGTCGTGAAAGAACAAGGCGTCATCACGGGTTTCGTGGGCCTGCGCACCTTCGGTCGCGGCGAGGTCATCGGCCCGGTTGTGGCGGAAAATGCTGAAATCGCCCGCGATCTGATCGCTTTCGTGCTTTCCGAGCGCCCCGGCGCATTCCTGCGTGTGGACACCACAGCGGATACCGGTCTCGGCCCCTGGCTTGCCAAACAGGGTCTTGGCCATGTCGGCGGCGGCATCGCCATGCGCCGGGCCAAAGCCGAAATCCCTGCCGACAAAAAACTGAAAACATTCGCATTGACCAGCCAGGCACTGGGCTAAATCTGGAGAGACCCATGTTAAGCAATTCACTGATCGAACTAGACCGAGCCCATCTGGTGCACCCCGTCTCTTCCTTCCGCGGCCATGAAAAGCTCGGTGTGCGCGTGCTGAAATCAGCGAAAGGCGCCACCATCACCGATATGACCGGCCATCAGCTGATCGATGGTTTTGCCGGTCTCTGGTGCGTTAATGCCGGTTACGGGCATGACAGCATCGTCGAAGCGGCGGCAAAACAGATGCGGGAATTGCCCTATGCCACCGCCTATTTCGACATTGGCAGCGAACCGGCCATCCGGCTCGCCTCCGAGCTTGCCGACCGTGCACCCGGCGATCTCAACCACGTCTATTTCACGCTTGGCGGTTCGGACGCGGTGGACAGCACCATCCGCTTCATCCGTTATTACTGGCATGCAAAGGGTGAGCCACAGCGTGACCAGTTCATTTCCATCGAACAGGGTTATCACGGCTCCACCACCGCCGGTTCGGGCCTCACCGCCCTGCCCGCTTTCCATGCCGGCTTCGGCGTGCCTTACGACTGGCAGCACAAAATCCCGTCGCATTATGCCTATCGCAATCCGGTCGGCAGCGACCCGGCCGCCATCATCGCCTCTTCGTTGCAAATCCTGAAGGACAAGATCGAGGCCATCGGCCCGGACCGGGTCGCCGCTTTTTATGCCGAACCTATCCAGGGCTCGGGCGGCGTGCTGGTGCCGCCGCCGGGCTGGATCAAGGCGATGCGCGAACTCTGCCGCTCCTATGGCATCCTGTTCGTCGCTGACGAAGTCATCACCGCCTTTGGCCGCACCGGACCGCTGTTTGCCTGCACCGACGAAGATATCGTGCCGGACTTCATCACTGCCGCAAAGGGTCTGACATCGGGTTATGTTCCGATGGGCGCGCTCTTCATGGCCGACCATGTTTATGATACAATTGCCGACTTCGCAGGCGATGCGGCCGTCGGGCACGGTTACACTTACTCAGCCCATCCCGTCAGCGCCGCCGTTGGTCTGGAAGTGCTGAAACTTTACGAAGGCGGCTTGCTGGAGAACGGCCGTCGCGCCGGTGCACGGCTGATGGCCGGGCTGGAGAGCCTTCGAGCCCACCCGCTGGTTGGCGATGTGCGCGGACGCGGCATGCTCGCTGCCGTTGAGCTTGTGACCGACAAGGACAAGAAAACCCCGCTGCCGGCAGCGGCGGCCCCCGCACGCAAGGTTTTCGACCGCGCCTGGGAAAACGGACTTGTCGTGCGCGCCTTCGCAAACGGCATTCTGGGCTATGCGCCGCCGCTTTGCTGCACCGATAGCGAGATCGATGCGATTGTCGAGCGGACACTTAAAACCCTCGACCAGACGCTCGAAGACCCTGCCGTGCGGGCAGCGATGGCCTGAAGCGGCAACCCGGCTGTGTCGCGACACCTTCTCTAAATGTCGCGACGCACCGCATATTCGCAATATTCTGCCGAAGAGCCGATCCATTTCGGCGAATACGGCGTGCGGGAAGTGCCAAACTATCCTTAGAAAAAGCACGAAACGCCATGAAAACCGGCGTTTTCAAAAATGGGAACGGGACAAGGATCTCGTCCGGGAACAAAATAAAATGCCGCAGTCTCCCCCAAGAGGACGAGGCGGCAGAGCGGAGACCGACATTGCCCAAAAACCTGAACGACTTCAAATATATGAGCTTCGACGTGGTGGGAACTCTCATCGATTTCGAAGGCGGACTGAAATCGACCCTGATCCAGATCGGCGCTGAAAACGGTGTCGAGGTCGACGGTGAAAAGGCGCTCGGCCTTTACCGCGCGGCGCGTTATTCCGATGCGACCGACCTGTTTCCGGATGACCTTGTCCGAGTGTATCTCATCATCGCTCCGGAACTGGGCTTGCCGGCCGAACGCGCCCTTGGCGAGCGGCTGCGCGATGCTGCCAAGAACTGGAAAGGTTTTGAAGACAGCCGTGCTGCGATGGCGCAGCTTGCAAAGACCCACCGTCTCATTGCCATGACCAATGCCCAGCGCTGGGCCTTCGAATATTTCTCAAAGGAACTCGGCAACCCATTTCATGCCGCTTTCACCGCCGATGATACCGGCACGGAGAAGCCGGACCCGGCATTTTTCGAGAAGGTTTTCGCCTTCGTCGAGAGTGAAGGGGCATCGAAGGACGACATTCTGCATGTCGCGCAAAGCCAGTACCACGATATCGGCGTTTCCCGGAAACTCGGGATGACCAATTGCTGGATCGAGCGGCGTCACGCCCAGAAGGGATATGGCGGCACGATCGAGCCGGAAAACTTTACCCAACCGGACTATCACTTCACCTCCATGGCCGGCCTTGCCGAGGCCGTCAAACAAACCGGCGGCTGAACCGCACTCGACCAAGGGCGTGGCGCGAACTGGGACGCGACATGCCGGACATTTCTGCAGACGCATTTTAACAAATCATACAAAAGGGGAAGACCATGAGTGACAGGATTACAAACTGGACCCGCTCCGACGATGCCGCCGTTGAACAGGCCATCCGTCGCGGCGCGACGCGGCGAGAACTGCTTCACATGATGCTGGCGGGCGGCGTCGCCCTTTCCGCCGGTTCGGCCATTCTCGGCCGCGCCTCGCAGGCCGTGGCGGCCACCCCCGTTTCAGGCGGTACGCTGAAAGCCGCCGGCTGGTCCTCCTCCACGGCCGATACGCTCGACCCTGCAAAAGCCTCGCTTTCCACGGACTATGTCCGCTGCTGCGCCCTATATAACCGGCTGAGCTTCCTCGATGCTTCCGGCACGCCGCAGATGGAACTGGCCGAATCCATCGAAACGAAGGACGCCAAGACCTGGACCGTGAAGCTGCGTTCCGGCGTCACCTTCCATGACGGCAAGGCGCTGACCGCAGACGATGTGGTTTACTCGCTGAAGCGCCACCTCGATCCGGCCGTTGGCTCCAAGGTCGCCAAGATCGCCGCCCAGATGACCGGCTTCAAGGCTCTCGACAAAAGCACCGTCGAGATCACACTGGCAAATGCGAATGCCGACCTGCCGGCCATTCTGGCCCTGCACCATTTCATGATCGTTGCCGACGGCACCACGGATTTCTCCAAGGGCAACGGCACCGGCGCCTTCAAGCTCGAGACGTTCGAGCCGGGTGTGCGCTCGATCATGGCCAAGAACGCCAATTACTGGAAGTCCGGCGGGCCGCACATCGACAGTTTCGAATTCATGGCGATTTCCGACGACAATGCCCGCGTCAACGCCCTTATTTCCGGCGATATCCAGCTTGCAGCAGCCATCAACCCACGTGCGCTGCGCCTGCTCGACAAGCAGGAAGGCGTCGTGCTGTCCAAGACGACCTCCGGCAACTATACCAACCTCAACATGCGGCTGGATCAGTCGCCGGGCAACAATGCCGATTTCGTCGCCGGCATGAAGTCGATCGTCAATCGTGAGCAGATCGTCAAGGCGGCGCTGCGCGGCCTTGGCGAAGTCGGCAACGACCAGCCGGTGCCGCCGATGAACCCCTATCACAATCCGGACCTGAAGCCGAAAGCCTTCGACCCGGATAAGGCGAAATTCCACTTCGAAAAGGCAGGTCTCATCGGCCAGTCCATTCCGGTCATCGCATCGGATGCGGCAGCCTCTTCTGTCGATATGGCGATGATTATCCAGGCCTCCGCCGCCGAAATCGGCGTCAAGCTGGATGTGCAGCGCGTTCCCTCGGATGGTTACTGGAGCAATTACTGGCTGAAGGCGCCGGTTCACTTCGGCAACATCAATCCGCGCCCGACGCCGGACATCCTGTTCTCGCTGCTTTACGCCTCCGACGCGCCGTGGAACGAAAGCCAGTACAAGTCGCCGAAGTTCGACAAGATGATGCTCGAAGCACGCGGCATGCTCGACCTCGAAAAGCGCAAGCAGATCTACTTCGAACTGGAAACGATGATCGCCGACGAAGCCGGCACCATCATTCCCGCCTATATTTCGAATGTCGATGCCATCTCCTCAAAGCTCAAGGGCCTGGAAGCCAATCCGCTCGGCGGCATGATGGGTTACGCCTTTGCGGAATACGTATGGCTCGAAGCCTGATAGACCATGGGCCGGGCGCGCAAATGCGTCCGGCAACCTTTCCGCCAGCGCGGAAAGCCTCTTTGTCGGTCGCAGGAGCATGTCAATGAACAGCCGGATATTGTCCCTTATCGCCAGGCGGCTGGTCGTCATGCTGACGACCCTGCTTATCGTGTCATTTCTCGTCTTTTCCGCCACCAGCCTGCTGCCCGGTGATACGGCGACGATCCTGCTTGGCCAGGCGGCGACGCCGGAGGCCGTGGCCGGCCTGCGCACCGCCATGCATCTCGACGACCCGGCGCTTTTGCGGTTCGTTCGCTGGCTCTTCGGCCTTCTGCACGGCGAACTCGGCACATCCTATGCCAACAACATGGCGATCGCTGATCTAATCGGCCCGCGTTTCGTCAACTCCATGAAGCTTGCCGGCATCACCACCGTCATCGCCGTGCCGCTGGCGCTGACGCTAGGCATCAGCTCCGCCATGCTGCGCGGAACGCTTTACGACCGCGTCGTCACGGTGCTGACCATCGGCGTCATCTCCGTGCCGGAATTCATGATCGCGACGCTCGCCGTCTTGGTTTTCGCCGTTTATCTGAAGTGGTTGCCAGCCCTGTCGCTGGTTAGCGAGGTTCATACCCTGTTCGATGTGCTGCGCGTTTACGCGATGCCGGTCATCACCCTCACCTTTGTCGTGTCGGCACAGATGATCCGCATGAGCCGCGCCGCAGTGATCGAGACGCTCGATACGCCCTATGTCGAAATGGCGCTGTTAAAGGGCGCGCCGCGCATGCGCATCGTGTTGCGCCACGCGCTTCCCAATGCGCTCGGCCCCATCGTCAATGCCGTGGCCCTGTCGCTCTCCTATCTCGTCGGCGGTGTTATCATCGTTGAAACCATCTTCAACTATCCCGGCATCGCCAAGCTGATGGTCGATGGCGTCGCGACCCGCGACCTGCCGCTGATCCAGAGCTGCGCGATGATTTTCTGCGTGGGTTATCTCCTCCTCATCACCACGGCTGACATCATCGCCATCATGTCCAATCCGAGGCTGCGCTGATGACCGATCATATCAAAACAACGTCGGGGACCTCGCGTTTGGGTTACAAGATCAACGCAGTCGGCGTTTTCGGCTTTCTCGTTATTTTTCTCTGGGCGATGGTGGCGATCTTCGCGCCCTATCTCATTCCCCATCCGGTTGGTGAAATCGTCGACTTCGATTATTTCGGCCCCATGACCTCCGATCTCTGGCTCGGTTCCGATTATCTCGGCCGCGACGTGTTTTCCCGCATTCTCATGGGCGCACGTTTCACCGTCGGCATCTCGCTTGCCGCAGTCACGATCGCCTGCGTGTCCGGTGTCGTTCTCGGCATGTGTGCCGCCGTGGTCGGCGGCTGGTTTGATGCGGCCCTCAGCCGCTTTCTCGATGCCGTAAACTCCATTCCGAGCAAGCTTTTCGGGCTTGTGGTCGTCGCCGCCGTCGGTTCCTCCATCCCCGTACTCATTGCCACCCTGTCGGTCATCTATACGCCGGGGGCCTATCGTTTCGCCCGGGCGCTCGCCGTCAACGTCAACACCATGGATTTCGTCACCGTCGCCCGCGTGCGCGGCGAAAGCCTGTTCTACCTCGTCGGCTCGGAAATCCTGCCGAACATCATCCGCCCCGTACTCGCCGATCTCGGCGTGCGTTTCGTATTCATCGTGTTGCTTCTGTCGGGCCTCTCCTTCCTCGGCCTCGGCTTGCAGCCGCCGAATGCCGACTGGGGTGCGCTGGTGCGTGAAAACATCGGCGGCCTGCCCTTTGCCGCGCCGGCCGTGATCTTCCCGTCGCTGGCGATTGCCAGCCTGACGATCAGCGTCAATCTGCTGATCGACAATCTGCCGCAGAAAATCCGCGACAGGAGCGAATAATGACCAATCTCGTTGAAATCCGCGGACTGAAAGTCGAGGCCACCACCGATTCTGGCCGCCGCATCGACATCATCAAGGGCGTCGATATCGATATCGCCCAGGGCGAAATCGTTGCACTGATCGGCGAAAGCGGCTCCGGCAAGACCACCATCGCGCTAACCCTGATGGGATATGCCCGGCCGGGCTGCCGCATTTCCGGCGGCAGCGTCACCGTGGCAGGCCGCGACATGGTGCAGCTTTCCGAAGCCGAGCGCGCCAAAGTGCGCGGCACGAAAATATCCTATGTGCCGCAGAGTGCGGCCGCCGCATTCAACCCGGCGCAGAAAATCATTGATCAGGTCATCGAAGTCACCCGCATCCACCACCTTATGCCGCCTAAGGAGGCGCGTAAAAAAGCGGTTGAGCTTTTCAAGGCATTGTCACTGCCCAATCCGGAAACCATCGGCGAGCGATACCCGCATCAGGTTTCCGGCGGCCAGCTGCAGCGCCTCTCCGCCGCCATGGCGCTGATCGGCAATCCTCAACTGGTAATCTTCGACGAACCGACGACCGCACTTGACGTGACGACACAGATCGAGGTTCTGCGTGCCTTCAAATCGGCGATGCGCAAGGGCGGCATCGGCGGCGTCTATGTTTCGCACGACCTTGCCGTCGTTGCCCAGATCGCCGACCGGATCGTCGTGCTGAAAGGCGGCGAGGTTCAGGAAACCGGCACGACCAAGGATATTCTGGAGAACGCCCAACATCCCTATACCCGCGAATTGTTGACCGCTTTTAACGACAAGGTGCGCGTCGTGACACCGCTCAGGCAAAGTGAGGCGACACCGCTCCTTAATATTGATCAGCTGATCGCCGGTTATGGCACGAAAGGCGACGACCGGATGCCGCTGGTGCGTGCGGTGGATTCCGTCAGCCTTGCGGTCTATCCCGGCCGCAATCTCGGCATCATCGGCGAATCCGGCTGCGGAAAATCGACGCTGGCGCGCGCCATTGCCGGCATTCTGCCCGCCGCGAGCGGTCACGTCGTCTTCGAGGGGCATGAACTCAACGTCGATGCCCGGCGTCGGACCAGCGACCAGCTGCGCCGCATGCAGATCGTGTTCCAATATGCCGATACCGCGCTCAATCCGGCAAAACCCATCGAAGATATTCTCGGCCGGCCGCTGACCTTTTATCACGGCATGAAAGGCAAGGCCCGCGATGCGCGGATCGACCAGCTGCTCGATATGGTGAAGCTACCGCGCTCGGTCCGCCACCGCCATCCCTCCGGCCTTTCCGGAGGGCAGAAGCAGCGCGTCAATTTCGCCCGCGCGCTTGCGGCCGAACCATCACTCATCATCTGCGATGAAATCACCTCGGCGCTCGATACGGTCGTCGCAGCCGCGATCATAGATCTGCTCGGAGAATTGCAGCGGGAGCTTGGCCTTTCTTACATCTTCATCAGCCACGATCTTTCGGTGGTTGAAACAATCTGCGACGAAATCGTCGTGATGTATGGCGGCCAGAAAGTGGAGCATCTGGAAACCGAAGCAATCAAATCGCCCACCCATCCCTATTCGAAGCTGCTGTTCTCCTCAGTGCCGAAACTTGACCCGACATGGCTCGACAATCTTCAGCAGGATGCGGAGTTGGTACGGGCGTTCTCCAAGAGGTGAGCCATTGCATCGAAGTTCAGGGCGAAGAGTATAAATATTCCTGCGTCATCCTTGGGCTTGTCCCAAGGATCTAAACACGTCAATAAAATCAATTGGTTGCAGATCCTCTGGACAAGCCCGAGGATGATGTCGAGTGTGAGGCGACCTGCCTCAGCACCTTGGCAACCTTGCCAAAAATGTTCCCGTCCCTCAAAGCGGAAACAGGCTGGTCAGCGGCATATGCGATTTGGTGATCGGCGATTTCAGCACCACGAAGCTGAAATATTTATCGATGCCGACATCCATATCCGTCAGCCGCTCCATGATCGACTGATATTCAACGATGCCTGACGTGACGAATTTCAGCAGGTAATCGTAACCACCGGAAACGAGGTGGCATTCCACCACCTGATCGATCTTTTCGACAACGCCGAGAAAGCGGGCAAAATCGATCTGACGATGGTTCTTGAGGGTGATTTCGGTGAAGACGGTCAGTGTCTGGCCAAGCTTGTTGATGTTGATTTGCGCCGAATAACCTTCAATATAACCTTCGGACTGGAGCTTCTTCACCCGCATCAGACAGGGGCTTGGCGAAAGATTGACAAGCTCCGCCAGTTCCACATTGGTGATGCGACCGTTTTTCTGCAGTTCGTAGAGAATCTTGATATCGATCCGGTCAAGTTTCATCACGTGCGGAACCCCTTTTTTGTTTTTGAGCGAGCGGCATAAAATTCTGACGCTGCAGTGGAAATCTTATCACATGCGCGAGCCCTGTCGATGTAAGCATGTTTTTTTGATGCAGCATAAAGAGTTGCAGACACAGCCCCGAACAGCAGGAGATTCCGGCAAACTGCTCAGTCTGGCAGCGCTTGCACGCCAGCCAAGGTAAATTAGGATGAATATAAGGAGTCCGCCCCATGCCCGCCCCGCTGCAACAGATCACGACATCGCCGGAGCTGCCGAAAGCCGCGGACGCCGTCATTATCGGCGGTGGCGTCGTTGGGGTGTTCGCAGCCTACTACCTTGCCCGTCGCGGCCTGAAAGTGGCCCTGGTGGAAAAAGGCCTTGTTGGCGCGGAGCAATCCAGCCGCAACTGGGGCTGGTGCCGGCAGCAGAACCGCGATGCGCGCGAATTGCCGATTTCGACCCAGAGCCTTGCTCTCTGGGAACAATTTGCCACGGAAAGCGGCGAAGACACCGGCTTTCGCCGCTGCGGATTGTTTTACCTGAGCGACAACGAGGCGGAACTTTCCGGCTGGGCGCGCTGGCGCGACTTTGCCCTCACCGCCGGCGTGACGACGCATATGCTGAGCGCCGATGAGGCAAGTGAGCGGGGGCGCGCCACGGGCAAACGCTGGAAGGGCGGCGTCTTCTCACCCACCGATGGCACGGCCGATCCGTCCATGGCAGCACCCGCCGTGGCGCGCGCCATCATCAAGCTGGGCGGCACGGTGCATCAGAATTGCGCCGCGCGCGGGCTTGAGACGGAAGGCGGCAGGGTCAGCGCCGTCGTCACCGAAAAAGGCACGATCCGCACCAAAACCGCCATCATGTCCGGCGGGGCCTGGGCGTCTTCCTTTTGCCGTCAGCTGGGCATTCGTTTCCCGCAGGCTTCCGTCCGTTCCTCCATCCTCTCGGTCACGCCGGGTGCGGAAGGCCTGCCGGACGCGTTGCATACGAAGGCCGTTTCCCTGACACGCCGGAACAACGGCGGTTACACCCTCGCCATCAGCGGCCTTGGCCGCGTCGATCCGACGGCGCAGCAGATGCGGTTCGCGCGTGAATTCGTGCCGATGTTCCTCAAGCGCTGGCGCAGCCTGCGGCCGGGTGGGCTGGAAGGCGTTCGCGGCGGCCACGAAACGTTGAAGCGCTGGCGGCTCGATGCGCCGACGCCGATGGAGCGGGTTCGCATTCTCGATCCGAAACCCAATGCCGCGGCCATCCGGGAGACCCACAAAAGGGCGATCGAACTCCTGCCCGCACTTGGTAAAACCCAAATTTCCGCCGCCTGGGCCGGGTTCATCGACAGCACGCCGGATGGTGTGCCGGCGATTGGCGAAACCAGCGAGTTGCCCGGTTTCATTCTCGCCGCAGGTTTCAGCGGTCATGGTTTCGGCATCGGGCCGGGCGCCGGTCATCTGATCGCCGATATCGTCACGGGTTCAAGCCCGATCGTCGATCCCGCCCCTTATCACCCCAGCCGGTTCCTTGGTTCGTCATGGGGCAAGGTTGCGGATTTCTGAAGCCATAACAGCAAAACAATATCCGCAGGCGAACCTGCGGATATTGCCGTCCGCCGCTTTTTTTTGACCAGTCAGCTCTTTGGCAGTCCGGGGGGATTGGTGCGCGATTCCGGCAGGGCTTCTTCCGCAAGCTGCCAGCGATCGAGAATTTTCGCGTAAGCTCCACTTTTGATCAGATCATTGGTGGCAAGCGTCAGTGCATCCGCCAGTCCAGAACCCTTGCGGGTGGTAATGGCGACATCGGAGCGCTCCGGCCAGCCGGCCGAGAGGGTTCCCACCCGCTTGATGGTCTTGTCGCGCGCGGCAATGAAAACCAGCTGCGCATGCGGCTGGACGATCACATCCGCCCGGCCGGCGGAAAGCGCGACAAGCCGCGTCGCCTCGTCATCGTAATATTGCAATTCAAGCGGCTTCAAACCGGCGGCGACATTCTCGTCGCTCCATTTCAGCAGAATACGCTCCTGATTGGTGCCGGCACCGACGATGATCCTCAGACCGGCGGCATCCTTCGGCTCGGCGATGGAGGTTATGCCGCTGTCGGACTTGACGAAGAAGCCGTGCAGGCCCTGACGGTAGGTGGAGAAATCGAACTTTTCCTTGCGCTGTTCGGTAACGCCGACATTAGAAATGACGGCGTCATATTTGCCTGAGGCAAGGCCGAGCGGCCAGTCGGCCCAGGCCACGGCCACCAGTTCCAGTTCAAGGCCGAGACTATCGGCAACGGCAAGCGCGTATTCCGGGTCTGCGCCCACGACGGTCTTCGCATCGGTCGCATAGGTCGCCAATGGTGGCCCGCCGGGAGAAACGGCAACGGTGAGTTTGCCCGGCGTGACGAATTTGAAATCTTTCGGTACGGCGGCGATGGCACCGGGGTCTTTTTCAGCCCTGATACGGCCGGGCTGATCCGGTGACAGATCGAAGACATCGGTTGCGAAGGCCGGGGCGAAACCGGAGATAGAGAGAAAGACGCCGAGCATGGCTGTGGCGAAACGAGAGGTGAAACTCATCATGATTTCCCGAGAAAGGATTGCGGGACGGAGGTAGCGCGGGCGGGAGGATGCCCGCGCCACCGGCTGAGTGATGTCCCACCTTCGACTCAGCTTTTAGGAACTCAGTTTTTCACGCTCAGCTCTTGGGCAGGCCGGGCGGATTGGTGCGGGATTCGGTGATGGCTTCCGAGCCGAGATTCCAGCGAGCGAGAACCTTGCCGTAATTGCCGTTCTTGATCTGGGCATTCAGCGCAGCGGTGACGGCCTCGGCAATGCCGGCATCCTTTTTGGAAGCGAAGGCAATTTCCGCCGCTTCCGGCCAGCCGCCCGAGAAGGTGCCGACGAGCTTGGTCTTTTTCTGGCTTGCCGCCTGAAAGGCCGAGGTGGCATTGGGGCCGAGATAGGCATCCGCACGACCGGATTGCAGGGCGACGTCAAGCACGGCCTGATCGTCGTAATATTGCACTTCGGTGTCGGCCAGTCCCTTCGCCTTGTTATCCTTGATCCATTTCAACAGAATCTGTTCCTGATTGGTGGCTGCGCCGACGATCACCTTCAGCCCGGCGACATCTTCAGGCTTGCCGATTGATGTGACCTTGCTGTTGCTGCCCACATAAAAGCCGAGCAGATCGTTGCGATAGCTGGAGAAATCGAATTTTTCCTTGCGCGCTTCCGTCACCGTGATGTTGGATGCGACGGCATCGTATTTGCCGGAAGCAAGGCCGAGCGGCCAGTCGGCCCAGGCAATCGGAACAAGCTGCAGTTCAAGTCCAAGGCTGTCGGCAATCAGCTGGGCGATATCCGGCTCCACGCCGATCGGCGTTTTCGTATCGCTCGCATAATCGACCAGCGGCAGCCGGAACGGCACGGTCGCAACCGTCAGCTTCCCGTCGGCAATGAATTTAGGACCCGCCGGCAGGAGCTTGATTGCCTCCTCAACCTTTTCGGCGCGCACCCGGCCCTTCTGTTCGGGCGACAGATCGACCTCCTGCGCATGCGCGGCCGGAATGAGCGCGGTGGTGGCGGTGAAAAGACCACCGGCGAGCAGGGACAATAATTTCGATGAAAAAGCCATGTGAGTGTTTCCTTGTTATGATTAGAGAACTTTTGCGAGGAATTCGGCCGTGCGCGGATGTTCAGGGTTGTTGAACACCTTTTCCGGTGTGCCCGTTTCCACGATGCGGCCCTGTTCCATGAAGACGACCCTGTCGGAGACTTCGCGGGCAAAACCGATTTCATGGGTGACGATGATGAGGGTGACGCCGGAGCGGGAAAGCTCCTTGATGACGTCAAGCACTTCATTGACCAGTTCAGGGTCGAGCGCTGATGTCGGCTCATCGAACAGCAACACCTTGGGCCGCAGGGCGAGTGCCCGGGCAATCGCCACACGTTGCTGCTGGCCGCCGGAAAGCTGGCGCGGGTAGGCATTGGCCTTTTCGGCAAGGCCGACGCGGGCCAGAAGATCGCGCGCCTCGGCCTGCGCCTGCTCTTTCGAGATGCCGCGAACCGCGACCGGCGCTTCGATGATGTTTTCAAGCGCAGTGAGATGCGGAAACAGGTTGAAGCTCTGGAACACCATGCCCACTTCGACGCGGCGCTTGAGGATTTCCCGCTCCTTCAGCTCATAAAGCGTATCGCCGTGCTGGCGATAACCGACCAGTTCGCCGTCTATGGCGATAAAGCCGTCATCGACGCGCTCCAGATGGTTGATGGAGCGCAGCAGGGTGGACTTGCCCGAACCGGATTGGCCAAGAATGGTGGTGACGCTGCCTGCCGGAATGGAAAGGGAGACATCATCCAGCACCTTGAGTGTGCCGAAAGACTTGGAAACACCGTGGATATTCACCGAACCGCCACGATTTCCGATCCGGAAGCCTCCCGCACGCGCAGATACCGAAGCTTCCCGCTTTGCAGGCACTGTCGCCACGGCCGCCGGTTCCGACGCTGCCCGGCGTGGCAGGAAGGTGCGGTAGACAGTAGCGAAAAGCGAAGGGGGCGGATTGCGGAGCGCACCACGGGAAAAATGCCGTTCGATATGATGCTGAACGATCGATAGCGCCGTCAGGATCACCAGATACCAGACGGTTGCGACCATCAGCAGCGGGATCACTTCCAGATTGCGGCGATAGATGATCTGAATGGTGTAGAACAATTCCGGCAGCGCCAGGATATAGACCTGCGACGTTCCCTTTGCGAGGCCGATGATGTCGTTGAAGGCCGTCGGCAGGATAGAGCGCATGGCCTGCGGCAGAACGATACGGGAGGCCTGCCGCCGGCGTGGAAGGCCGAGCGCGGCGGCAGCTTCCAGCTGCCCCTGATCGACCGAGAGGATGCCGCCACGCACGATTTCCGATGCAAAGGCTGCCTGATTGAGAGTGAGGCCCAGCACAGCGGCCGCAAATGGCGTCATCAGCTGCGTCGTATTCCAGCTGAAAAAGTTGATGCCGGTATAGGGCACGCCGATCGTCACCGTTTCATAGAGATAACCGAGATTGTTGAGGATCAGCAGAAGCACGATCAGCGGGATCGACCGGAAAATCCAGATATAGGTCCAGGAAACGGCAACCAGCAGCGGCGAGCGCGACACACGGGCAAGTGCCAGCAGCGTTCCGAGAACAAAACCAAACAGCGCGCCCAGCGCCGTCAACAGCAATGTCCGGCCAAGGCCAACGAGCACCGGTTCGGCGAAAAACCATTCGGCAAAGACGTCCCAACCCCAGCGCGGATTGCCGAAAACGGAATGCAGCACGGCGGCGATGATGAGAACGGAGAAAACCGTGCCCACCGTTCGCAAGGGATAACGGGCCGGAACGATGCGAAAATGCGAATAACCGCCCTTCACCGCTTCACCCTTCTGCTCGCTGACCGCAACATGCGGAAAATCAGAGGCTATCGTCATAGGAAAAAGCCTTTCACGGATGGGCTGAGGAGGGTTGAGGGCTGGTGTGCGCTATCGCCGCGCGTTCCCCGGCCGGAGGGAGAACGGTGTTGGAGAGCCATTTTTCGAATGGCAGCGACCGGATCGTCTCCGGATCGGCCGCCGTGTCGAAGAGGGCGCGATAACCGTTGGTGAGGTAAAGACCGACGGCTTCCGGCTGGCGGAACCCCGTCGTCAGATAGACGCGGGCATAACCCTGCCGGATCGCCTGCTGCTCAAGCTCCCGAAGCACGATTTTCGCCAGCCCCTGCCGACGATGGGTCGAATGGGTCCAGACCCGCTTGAACTCGGCGGTCTCCTCGTCGTAGCGCATGAAGGCGCCACCGGCGATTGCCTTGCCGTCGCGCAGCAGCAGCAGGAAATTGCCCAAAGGGGGGCTGAAGGCTTCCGGCGGATATTTGTTCAGTTCCGCTCTGGCCCCTTCCGCATTGAAAAAAGTGCCGTAACGGCTGTCATATTCAAACAGCAACTCCTCCAGAAGCGGCGTTGCCAGCGGATCATTGACGGATGTGTAGAGAAAACTATCGCTCATGTCGTTGTTCCTCAGGTTACGGGCAATCAGGAGAGGTATGCTTCAGCCAGGCGCACCCAGAAGCGTGCCGCGGGCGCGATGATCGCATCGTTGAAATCATAGTGAGGGCTGTGCAGCGGCGCGCTGTCGCCATTGCCGACGAAGAGGTAAGAGCCGGGCCGCTCCAGCAGCATGAAGGCGAAATCCTCGCTCGCCGTGCGTGGCTGAAAGCCTTCCACTACCTGTCCGGCGGGAAAATGCTGTCTGGCGATATCGCGGGCAAAAATCGTCTGCGCGGCATGATTGATGACAGGCGGAAAACCGCGGGAATAGGCGACTTCCGCCTTGGCGCCAAAACTTTCCGCCTGCGCTTTGGCGAGCGCCGGAAGCCGTTCCTCCAGCCTGTCGCGCACGGCGGGTGAAAAAGCCCGGGCGGTAATCTGCAATTCCACACTCTCGGGAATGACGTTGGAGGCGGTTCCGCCATGGATGGAACCGACGGTCAGCACCGCCATTTCGCGCGGATCGACGTTGCGGGAAACGATGCTCTGCAGGGCGGTGATGAAGCTTGCCGACGCCAGAACCGGATCGACCGTTTCATGCGGCGCCGCCCCGTGGCCGCCCTTGCCGACGATCCGCACCTGCGCCTTGTCGACGGAGGCCATGGCAGGGCCTTCGACGAAACCGAACTGTCCGGTTTCCACACCCGGCCAATTGTGCAGGCCGAAGACCGCATCGACGGGAAACCGCTCGAACAGCCGGTCCTTTATCATCGCTCTCGCACCCGCGCCGATTTCCTCGGCGGGCTGGAAAATCAGCGTCAGGGTGCCGGAAAAATTCGAGGTTTCAGCAAGATAACGGGCAGCAGTGAGCAGGATCGTCGTGTGACCATCATGACCGCAGGCATGCATGACGCCCGGCGTTTCGCTGACATAGGCAAGGCCGGTCTCTTCATGAATTGGCAGCGCATCAATATCGGCGCGGATGCCGAGACGTTTTTCACCATGACCCCGTTTCAGGGTGGCAACGACACCGTGACCGCCGACACCCTCTGTCACCTCATATCCAAACGACAGCAGATAACGGGCGATGAGCGCCGCCGTGCGGTGTTCCTTGAGCGACAGCTCCGGATGCCGGTGGAGATCATGCCGGATGGCGATGCTCTCCTCGATAAAGGCAAGGATTCCCCGTTCGGCGTCGTCCTGTGGACGCGCGCCGTCAATGCGGATATTCATGGTTCTGTCTCCTGCACGGCTTTTTGCGCGCCGCGTCTTCTAACCTGCGCGGGCGGCGGCCTCGCCGCCCGGCCGCAGCTTTATGCTATGGCCTTGTCCGAGCCGCTTTCGCCGCTGGAATAGACGCTTTCCCGGAAAGGCAGGCCGAGATGATGGCGAAGCGTTGCCCCTTCCAGATGCGGATCGAAATAACCGCGCCGCTGCAGCACCGGAATGACGAGGCGGATGAAATCATCCAGCCCTTCGGCAATTACGGGGAAGCCCAGAATGAAGCCGTCGGCCGCATCATTTTCCACCCAGCGGATGATTTCATCCGCCACCTTGTCCGGTGTACCGATGAAGCCTTCGCGTGGGGTTGCAGCCTCCAGGGCCGCTTCCCGCAGCGTCTGGTTCTTTTCCTTTGCCCGGCGCTTGATACGGTCGGTCGTTGAACGGAAGCTGTTCTTGCCGATATCACCGAGTTCGGGGAATGGTTCATCCAGCGGATAGGCGCTGAAATCATGGTGGTCGAAAAAGCGGCCGAGATAGGCAAGCGCGTCCTCGATGGTGATGAGGTTGCGGATGACGTCATATTTCGCCTCCGCCTCTTCCTGCGTCTCGCCGACGATCGGGCCGATACCGGGGAAAATCTTCACGTCGCTGGCGGATCTGCCCTGTGCAACCGCGCTCTGCTTTACACGCTTGAGGAAGGTCTGGTTTTCTTCCAGCGAAGCGGAATTGGTGAAGACAGCATCGGCATGTTTGCCCGCAAGGCCGATGCCCGCATCGGAGGAGCCGGCCTGAAAGACCACCGGCTGCCCCTGTGGCGAACGCTGGATGTTCAGCGGGCCTTCCACCTGGAAGAACCGTCCCTTGTGACCGAGCGTATGGAGTTTGTCGCGCTCGAAGAACTGTCCGCTCTCCCGGTTGCGCACGAAGGCGTCGTCGTCCCAGCTATCCCACAGGCCCTTGATGACTTCGAGATATTCATCGGCGATCTCGTAGCGCAGCGCATGTTCCGGATGATTGCGGCTGTAATTCCTGGCCGTGCCTTCAAGCGGCGTCGTCACGGCATTCCATCCCGCACGGCCGCCGCTCAACAGATCGAGCGAGGCGAACTGGCGGGCGATCGTGAAAGGGTCGCTATAAGACGTCGAAACAGTACCCGCGAGACCGATCTTCGAGGTGACGGAGGCAAGCGCCGAAAGAATGGTCAGCGGCTCGAAACGGTTGAGGAAATGCGGGATCGACTTGTCGTTGATGTAGAGCCCGTCCGCCACGAAGGCGAAGGCAATGCCGGCGGCTTCCGCCTTCAGCGCCGTCTTCCTGAAGAAGTCGAAATTGACGCTGGCATCGACCGGGCTTTTGGGATGCCGCCAGGCATTCATATGCCCACCCGGACCCTGAAGCATGATGCCGAAACGGATTTTCTTTCTCGTCATGTCATTTCTCCTGAGGACAAGATCACGCCGCCCGGGAAAGGCGATGCGTGGCCAAGAGTTCAATCGAGGCAAGCCGCTGATCGGCCCCCACATGCGGCGGTTCGATGATGAATTCCTCAATGCCGTGCTCTTCGGAAAGAGCACGCAACGCCCGGTGAATATCTTCCGGCGCGCCATGGAGGACGTTGGGTTTGCGCTCTTCGATGCGATAATCGCTGTCACCGGACTGGCGAGCGAACTCTTCCGCCTGCTCGCGCCGGCCGAGATTGAACGCCCTGCCATCGCTCAGAAATACCCGGTAGATGCGCTGTCCCTCCACCTGCCTTGCGGCATGGTCGGGGTCACTGGCGGCAAAAGCCGACAGGGCAAGGACCGGAGCTTTGCCGCCGCTTTCCTCTCGGAAAGCCGAAACGCTGCTGCGAAGAACCTCCGGATCACCATTGAGGTGGCCGGCAAAGACGAAGTTCCATCCCTTTGAGGCCGCGAGCCTTGCGCTTTCCGGGCTGGCGCCGAGCAGAAACCTCTCCGCGGCGACCGGCGGCGCCGGCGTTGCCTGCAATCCGGCCTGCGCGTGGTCCTGCGGAGCGACACCGGACAAGAATGTGGTGAGTTCTCCGAATGCCGTTTCGAAATCCGGCTTTCGCGCCGGGTCATAAGCCTGTTGCAGGGCTGAGGTGGCCAGCGGCAACCCGCCCGGCGTCTTGCCAACACCAAGATCGACCCGGCCAGGCGCAAGCGCCGATAGCACGTTGAAGACTTCGGCAACCTTATAGGGGCTGTAATGCTGCAGCATGACGCCGCCTGAACCGACGCGGATGCGGGATGTCTTCGCCAGAATCCACGCCACCAGCGCCTCGGGTGCTGAACCGGCAAGCTCCGGCGAATTGTGATGCTCGGCCACCCAGAACCGGCGGTAACCCAGATCTTCGGCGCGTCTGGCGAGATTGATCGTGTCGCGAAATGCGCCTGCCGCATCCTCACCCGCCGAAACGGGGCTCTTATCCAGCAAACTGAGAGTATACATCATCACCTCGCATGTCTTTTGATGCATACTTTGTCTACTGATTTTATATTCTAATAAAGAACGTTCGTTCCACGTTGCGGCGCGATCAGAGAAAATATTGTTTTCCGTCACGATTCTGAAAACCGGTTCTGGCAAAAAATATCCGCAGCGCCGGAGATGTGACGTCGAAAAGGCGGAAAACAGGCGGTTTTCAAGGCCATATCCAGAGGAAACGGCTTGCGCGGGAATTCGCTAAAAACTACTTAGTAAGTTAGGAATAATATGGCTGGCGTTGCGGAATGTGCCGGCCCTCTTTGCGGATCAGGCGATGTTGACCAAAAAAGGCAAATACGGATTAAAGGCTCTGGTCGATCTGGCGCGATTGCCCCAGGGAGAGACCGCCTTCGTGACCGAGATTGCCACGCGCAACAATATTCCGAAGAAATTTCTGGACACCATTCTTCTGGAGCTGCGCAACAGCGGTATCCTGCGCTCAAAGAAGGGACCGAATGGCGGTTATTCGCTGTCGAAAATGCCATCCGAAATCATGATCGGCCAGGTTATCCGCACGCTGGACGGGCCTTTGGCCCCCATCCGCTGTGCCAGCCGCACCGCCTTTGAAGCCTGCGACGACTGTGACGATCCCGAGACCTGTCAGGTCAGGGTTTCGATGACGGACGTGCGCGACGCCATCGCAACCATTCTGGACAATATGACGCTCGCACAATTCGTCGCGAAGGACGGACAGGACGCGCTTTCCATTCCTGCCGGCAAATAGGCTTCGCTTATTGCCGGCGCAGATCATCCTCCAGAGATGCAATCAGCCCGGATTCACTTAGGCCATCGATAAGGCCGAGACGCGCCATCAGGATTTCAAGCGTGATGGCGTTGTTCCTGACCGAACGAAAGGTAACGTTTTCCGAGCCCACCTGCGCCGCATCGATATTTGCCGCCAGGCTGGAGATTTGTGCTTTCAAGAGTTCAGTGGCGAGAAAAACCTCGCCGATGACGGGACGCGCCGCGCCCTCGTCTGCCAATCGGTCAATCAGCAGCGTCGAAAGTTCACGCTGTTTTTCACCCAGCGCCACCGCGGCTTTCAACAGGGTGGCGACGGAGGCGGCGAGATTTCCTGCGCCCTGCGCAAGAAATGTAACCTGATCGGCGCGCAACAGGCCATCCCATGATGTGTCAGGCCGATTGCGCAAAACCACGAGCAGGTTTTTTCCCGCCGCGTTAACAGCCGGAACGACAATCCAGTCCGCATCGGTCGAGACAGAGCGCACCACATCATCGGGAAGCCGCAGGGCGAAATCGTCGTCATTCGTTAAGACCGCGTGCTCCGCGCTGAGATCGGAGGAAGCAAGAGCGAAGGTTTCACCAAGATCGAGGCGGGCGAAGAGGGCCTTGCGTTGCTCTTCACCGCCGGCATTCCGGATAAATTCAAGCGCAGTGAAATGTTCGACCAGATCACGCGCCGCCTCCGCATCCGCGGCAGCAATAATCGAAAGCGTCTGGGCGAGAATATCGTTGGTTATATCCGCTCCACCCAGTTCGTTCGGAACAGAGAGGGCAAGAAGGCCGGAGCGGGCGATCCGCGCGTGGATCTGCCCGCTATTTTCGAAGGGACATTTCCCTGCAATTGCCCGGGCGACGGTCAGCACATCGCCATCCGCGCCGAGACGTGGAGGAATGAAACGAATTCTTTCGCCGAGCGGCGTGACAGATCCCATGCTCAACTCCCTCAAAAAATAACCCGTTGAATGCGCTCACTCAGTCCAGCGAATGATAACGCCCGTTCTGATAGACCAGCGAATGTCCGGAGCCGATGCGGATCGCCTCCACCTTGCCGATGATGATGACGTGGCTATGCCGCTCGATTGCCTCTTCAATGGTGCAATCGATAGCGGCAACGGCGTCCTCAAGGATGGGTGCGCCGCTTGCAAGCCGGGTCCATTCCGCACCGCGATAACGATCCGCACCCTTCAGGCCGCCGATGCCGGCAAACTGGTTGGCGATGAACTGGTGGTTCGCGCCGATGATGTTGACGGCGAGGTGACCGAAACGCTGCACCACCGGCCATGTGGACGACGAACGGTTGAGCGCCACCAGAATTCTCGGCGGATCGACAGACAAAGCGGTAGCCGAAGTGACGGTCGCACCGGTGCGCGCCTCGCCTTCTCCGGCGGTGATGACGCTGACGCCGCCGCCGAGCGTTCTCAACGCCGCCTTGAGGCTATCGGCATCCGCAGCCTTACCCGAAACCGGATCGCGAAGATTGATGAATTGTTGATCCTTGGCCGCATATTGCAGTGTCATCGATCGCTCCTGAAAACAGCTGAATTGTCCAATAGCTAGCAGCGGCGGCAGGGGATTAAATAGACATCGTTTTCCATAATATTTATATTCTATGGAAATAATGTTCTATCTGCCCGACCCTTTCTTACTCAACCCGGCCGACAAGAAACCGGACAAAAAGAGGGTAGCCAATTCCCCCGGCTATATAAGAAATTTCGTTCCAATTTTTCCGAAGAGGAGAGTGTTTGTCTCCCTCCGCGAGACTTGCCACACCGGCAGCCTGTAACCTTAGAAAACCGGGTACAGACTGAGCATGGCGAAGTTCATTTCGCAGATTTCTTCCCGCTCAAGCTCGAGATCGCTTTTTCCCTGCCTGATACGCCCGGAATGATCCAGCGGATGAAGAGTAACCTGCTCATCTGCGTGAGGCCGACGCCGGGTCAGACCGAACAGATCGAAAGTAAACGCATGAAATCCCTGCGGCATGTGCGCCTCCTTTGCTCAACGTCCACTATCCTCCGGCGACGACCCAAAATCGTCAATATTTTCCATCAAATTACTATTCTATAATTACCCGGCGGCCTGCAAAGGCGGACTACGGTTGCCCGAATGCGGAAAATTCCATTTCGCAGGCCAGAATCGGCAGGATTTCAGCGCATGACCGTCACGGCCAGGCAAACCGGCGTTTGAGGATGAGACCTGCAAAAGCGCCAAGACAACAAAATAGGAAAAATATCCAGCCCGACACCGCACCCGCATGAATGCCCGACAGCAGCACGCCGATGGTGCAGCCAAGCGCTGTCATGCCACCCCAGCCCATCAGCACACCTCCGGCAAAACGGGTCATCAGCCCACCAGTAGACGGCCAGGATGGCTGGAATTTTCCCGCCGAAAGCGCGGCTGCTAAGCTCGCAAAGATCAGCCCCAGCACAAAGACGCCGTTAGGCGACAGGATCGTGGTTTTTACCGCGCTGATGCAGCCCCGTACCGTATCGAGGCCCGCAAGCGTTTCCGGCACCCATGCCGCGGATGCGCCAGCCGTTCTGACGATGCTGCCGAGTTCGGCGGTTACCCCAAGCGGCGCAACACGGAAATAGGAAAAGGCGCTGATGGCTGCAACCAGAACCCCGGTGACGACGGGCGGCCAGCGTTCAACAAAAACGCTTCGCAGGGCCTGATGCAGCCAGTTTTCCGATGCACACAATGAAACAGGCGCTGTCTTGTCGAAGAAGAGAACAATGAAGATCAGCCCGGCCAAAACAAAGCCGGCAAGCAGCAGCGCCGAGCCATATCCAAGATGGTGCGGCAGCCAGATCGGCGGATCGTTGAAAACGCTGAGTGTATAAAGAAAACTCCAGCTGAGGAATGCCAGCAGAAAACCGAGCGCTGCACCGACAATGGCAAGAACGGAACCAAAGGCTCCCTCCCCCAGCCGGTAAAAGTGTCCCGACAGGCAAGAGCCGGAAAGTGCAGCGCCTACACCGAAAACCGCCGATGCAAACGCCAGGACCCAGCCGACCGGGCCGATATGCGCATTTGGCGGTAGGCGGCCGGGCTGCGGAACCGGCATCCACGCGATGGTGATGATCTGATAAAACGCCACGCCCGCAAGAAGTGCGACAAGGATTGCAAGAACGCCATCCGAGCGCCTGTTGTCGATGAAATCCCGGAAATTGCAGAGAAAACAGAACCGTCCGCGCTGCATCACAATGCCGAAAGCGCCGCCGGCCAGAAGTGAAAATGCAAGCTGCCTGCCATTTTCAAGCGCCCCCAGCTGATGAGCCGCAACAGCCAACGTGCATAAAATGGCAAAGGCCGTGAGGCGGAGAAGGGTAAAACGCATGTGGGACCGGACATGTCAGGAGAAACGCCAGTACGCCGCTGGCGCACTGGCTTCAAAGAGGAAGAAGCGGCAGCTTATTTGCCTGTCCAGACCGTGCCGGTTGGATTGCTGATGGGAACGCCGACCGCATTTCCATATTCGGTCCAGGAGCCGTCATAGTTGCGGACGTCGTAGCCGAGAATCTTCTTCAATGCGAACCAGGTGTGGCTGGAGCGCTCGCCAATACGGCAATAGGTGATGACCGGGGCGGAGCCGTCGATGCCCTTTTCCGCATAGATCGCCTTGATCTCGTCTGCGGATTTGAAGGTTCCGTCCTTGTTGACGATGGTGCCCCACGGCACGTTGACAGCGCCGGGAATATGCCCCGCGCGAACCGAAAGCTCCTTGACGCCATCAGGCGCGAAAATTTTGCCCGAATATTCATCCGCCGAGCGGATATCGACGAGCTTGATATTGTGTTTGCCTTCGGCAACCGCGACGACATCAATGAACCGCGCCCGCACCGACGTGTCGGGTTCGCCGAGCTTCAGCTTCGTTTCGGCCGTTGCCGGTGCCGACGTGTCGAAAGGCAGGCCCTGCGCTTCCCAGAGCTTGCGACCGCCGTCCAGCAGCTTCACCCGGTCGCCGAGACCATAGGTTTCGAAAATCCATGCGCCCCAGGCGGCGAACCAGTTGTTGTTGTCGCCATATAAAACAATGGTCGTGTCGTCGCCCACACCGGCCTTCTGCAGCAGCGACTGGAAATTCTCACGCGCGGCAATGTCGCGCTTTTCCTTGTCAACGAGATCGGTGTGCCAGTTGAGGTTCACTGCACCGGGAATATGCCCGCGCTCATAAACACCGGTATCGACGCTGACCTCAAACACCCGGACATTCGGATTATCGAGATTTTCCTTCAGCCAGTCGGCCGTTACCAGCGCTTCCGAAGTCCCCGCCGCAGACAGCGATACCGCCGACAACAACAATCCGCCGAGAGCCGACGTTACAAGCTTTATTCTGGACATTTCCTTACCCCTTCCTGATTTGATGACCGATGAAAGGTGACAACAAAACCATTCGGAGCGAAGAAACACTTTTCTATATTTTCTGTAGAAAATAAATACAGTCTCTCAAAAACAATCAAAAGATGAAATTCAAAATTTAATGCGAATAATTCAGCATTAAATCTCTCAAAGGTTGTAGTATACCGCAAATGGGGACCGACCGCCGGAGGCGAATACATTGACGAATGAAAACGCTACAAACCGCCGGCATCACCCTGAACCAGCGCACCGTGCAGGGCCGACAATCCGCGTTTCCTCGATCGAGTAGCCGTCCATTCAGAACCGGCTGCCGACTTCAAGCGTGCGAAAAGAGCATATCCTTCCGGCCAACGCCCAAACCCGGCGGCGATGTTGATATGCCCCGCGGAGCCGAGATTGACAAGATCGCTTCCCCAATCGGCGGCAGTGCGGGCCAGTTCTTCCGGGTTCATATAGGGGTCGTTCGTGCTGCCCACGACGAGGCTGGGGAAAGCAAGTGGCGCCTGCGGAAAGGCGCCGAAGCGAACGATGCAGGGATGCATCGCCTCGACTTTGTCGAGATGGGCGGGCGCCACCAGAAGCGCGCCCTTGATTTTGGCAGCCACTGGTCGCGACGCCATATTCGCCACCAGCAGGCAACCAAGGCTGTGGGCGACGATATAGGCGCTTTCCGTTGAAGCGAGCGCCACTTCCAGACGATCGAGCCAATCTTCAAGAATCGGGCAGTCCCAATTTTCCTGATCGACCAGTTGCGCCTGCGGATCATCGAACAGCCAATGCCGCTGCCAATGCCCCTCATCCGAACCGTTGAGACCGGGGACAATCAAGGTGGTACACATGCCTACTCCATTTTTTGCGGGCGGTGTGTGCCAAGCATGCTGAATTTTTCGATTTTAATCGACTATTGCCTTGCTCACCTTCGCTTGCCTCGAGAAAAATTGATCTAGGCAGTGCTGAAAGAGCAGAAAATGCTTTTATAACGGGGGTTCTGGAACCGATCCTATAGAAACATTGTCTAAAATTTTTTCGATAGAAAATATGTGCAATATGAGGGATCGATGCAGAAAGCTTTTCCTCTGCCACACCCCAAAAGAAACGCCGCTGCTTGGCCGGGCCGCCGCCGGTTTGCCATTCTCGCAGGATCGGAGGCTTTCGCCTCCTGAACCTAAAAATGGCAAAGGCCGCACCTCGGCCAGCCCATTTCACCGCGACATAAACGAAAATTCAGGCGGATAATGTGAGCAGCAAGAGCGAATTCCTCTGGTACATCCCCAATGACGTCAAAGCCGGCCACCGGGGCGATGCCGTCAGCGACAACCACAATAGTCTCGACACCTTGACCAGCCACGCGAAGGCGCTGGAAAACCATGGCTGGAAAGGCGCACTGCTCGGCACCGGCTGGGGCCGGCCCGATACGTTCACTGTGGCGGCAGCACTTGCGGCGCGCACCACCACATTCGAGCCGCTGATCGCCATCCGCCCCGGTTACTGGAAGCCTGCCAACCTCGCCTCGGCCGCTGCCACGCTCGATCAGCTTTCCGGTGGCCGGGTGCGGATCAATGTCGTCTCCGGTCGCGACGAGCTGGCAGCCTATGGCGACGAAGAGGGCGATCAGGCGCACCGTTATGCGCGCACGAAAGAATTCATGCGGCTGGTGCGGCGGCTCTGGACCGAAGAAAACGTCACCTTTGACGGCGAGCATTTCCGGGTCAAGAATTCCACCGTGTCGCCACGCATCACCGAGCGCGCTGACCGGCCACATCCGAGGCTCTATTTCGGCGGTGCCTCCGAGGCCGCCGAACAGGTGGCTGCAACCGAGGCCGATGTGCAGCTGTTCTGGGGCGAACCGCTTGCCGGCGTGCGCGAACGGATCGAACGGCTGAGGCACTTGAGTGATAAGCTTGGCCGCGACCTGCCGCCGTTGCAATTCGGCCTGCGGATCACCACGCTGGTGCGCGAAACGACAGCCGAGGCTTGGCGCGATGCGGAAGCGAAGGTTGCCGAGATGGCCGCCAACAATGGCGTGCGCTGGAACGACCACCTGCAAGGGGTGGCAGTCGGCCAGCGCCGTCTGCTGGATTTGCATCAGCAGGGTGATGTGCTTGATGATAATCTCTACACCGCACCCGGCAAATTCGGCGGCGGCGGGGCCGCGACCACATGGCTGGTGGGTTCGGCGGAAGATGTGGCCGCGTCGTTGCGCAAATATCGCGCGCTGGGCATCACCCATTTCGTGCTGTCCGACACGCCCTATCTTCAGGAGATCGAACGGCAGGGCGACAGGCTGTTGCCGCTACTCCGGGAATGACAAAATGGGCGGCCTCGTCCGGCAAGGCCGCCCATCTCCTCGCCGATCAAACACTCGCGGATTTGATAATCTGTCGGCCGAGAATGGTGCGGATCATATGGCTTTGCGGCGCATGCGCTCTGGCCGTGATGGCATCGCGATGATGACGCTCGAGATTATAGTCCCGGCGCAGACCGCGATTGCCGCCGAGTTCCAGTGCCAGATCCGTCACCGCCACCGCATTGTCGATCACCACATGCCGAACGGCCAGCGCATCCGTTCCCACCTTTTCACCCGCATCGATATCGCGCGCGACGGAAAGAAGCAGACGCCTGTTTGCCGCCAGCAGAACCTCGATCTGGCCGATACCTTCCTGAATGCGGGGAATGGAGGACAACGGCGCGCCGAGGCTGGCGGGAACATGGCCCGTCAGATGGCGCAACAGAGCGTCACGAGCCGAAAGCGCGACACCATGATAGACGGAGGCCAGAAGCACGAAGAAGTTGTAGCCATCCGCCTCGTCGCGTCGCAACGGTTCGTCGGCCGGCTGTTCGGCGACCAAATCGGCAAGCGGCACCTTCACCTCCTCCAGCACCAGATCGTCGCTTGCGGTGGCATACATGCCGGTCGCTTCCCATGCCTTTTCCTGGGTGATGCCGGCCGCATCGATGGGAACCAGAAGCTGGATCAGGCGCGGCACCTCCTCTGTCGTCACGGCCAGCACGATTGCCCATTTAAGGCCCGGCAGGCCAGTGACGAAGCTCTTGCGGCCGTTCACCACCCAGAACTCGCCCTCGATCCGCGCCGTCGTTTCCGGCAGGCCGCCATGGGCTGGCGAACCGATACCCGGCTCGGCCTGCGCATTGTTCAAGAGCGCCGGCTCCCTGCTATTGGCGGCCAGCACCTTCGCGGCCAGAGCCGCCGGCCACTTGCCATGCCGGACTGCGGCGTGAACGCTGTAATGCATGGCGAGAATGAGGGCGGTGGAGGGATCACCCTTGGCAATGGCCGCGATCACGGCATGCGCCGTTTCCATGCCCTCACCCCAGCCGCCGTCCTTTTCAGCGGTGACGAGGCCGAGCAGGCCCGATTTGAACAGCGCCTCGAAATTTCCGGCGGCGAATTCGCCGCTTTTGTCATGCTCTGCGGCCGTCAGGCTGAAATCCTGAGCGAGCGTAGCTGCAATTGCGACAGGACTGGAAGGCTGCACCGGTGGAACGGCGGATAGGGCAGCACTCATGCAACCGCCCTTTCATTTGCCGTTACGAAACGGTCGTCGATCCAGGCATCAAGATCGAAGTCGTTTTCAAGAAAGCCCCACTGATGCAGGAAATCCTTGTAGTGGCCGACAGCACCAACAAGGTCAGCATCGAGACCGAGGCCAAGATGGCGATGAACATCAGACCCATTGGCGGCCAGAACCTGTTCTTCCGTCGCGCCCGCCTCACGCGCGATGAACCGGCGGGTTTCTTCCGGATGCTGCTCCGCCCAGAGCGAGGCTCTGGCAATGGCACCAACCAGCCGCTCCACCAGATCGGGGCGCTCATCGGCAAGCCGTCCGTCAACCGTCAGCACACGGGGTGAACCGGAATTGATGCGTATCTTCGGATCAGCGTGGAAACCGAACTCCGCCACCTGCACCGCACCCACAAGATTCGCAGCGGCGATGCCGGCGGTTCCCTTGACGAAGATCGCATCGACCTCGCCACGCAACAGCGCGATGATCTCCTCGCCGAAGGATTGCCTACGCTTCAGGCCGAAAAGCGATGGCCCCTCCTGCGAGGCCAGCACCGAATCCTTGATGACGATATCCGTCAGTTGGATATCCTCGACCGTCAGCCCCTCCAGCGACAGCGCCGAGGTGATGCCCTTCAATGCCGTCGCGCGCATGAAATCGACGATACCATCAGGCCGGCGCGGCACGCCGAAACGGCGACCGACGAGATCGGCAAGCGAGCGGATGCCGGTTTCCGGCAGGGTGATGATCGCCTGAAACTCATCCGTCCAGGTAATGCCTATGAGGTGCGTATTGCGCCCTTCGGAACGGGCGCGGATGGGCGGCACATTGCCGCCGTGGCGGAAGGACCATTCCAGCGTGTGGTTGAAATGGCTTTGCCGCACGGAACGATCCGGCGAATCGATGATGGATTTCAGCGCGATGCCGACCTCCTCGAAGGTCTGCCCGAGATAACCGAGCTGCGCTGCCAGCCCGACTGGCGTGGGCACCGGGCAGCGTGTGTACCAGATTTCAGAAAGTGTCGTGCTCATGGCTTTGGCCTCGATGAAAGGGAAAAGTCCCGGCCCGCCGCAATCGCGGGCCGGGTCTGGTGAGACGATCAGGATGCGGCGATATGCGCGAAGGCGAGGCTGCCCGCCACCCCTTCGGCACCGATGGTGTGATCGGCGATGCGCTTGTTGAAGATGGTGATTTCAGGTGCTGCGACGATGTCGATCGCCGGCACATCCTCGACGAGGATCTGCTGGATTTCCTTCCACTGCGCGATGCGCTTGTCCGGATCGATCTCGATGGCGGCGGCTTCGAGAAGCGCATCGACCTTCGGGTTGCTGTAGGCCGCACCATTGGAGAAAGGCACGCCCTTCTTGAAGTTCTTAGACCAATAAAGCCGCTGCACGCCGACGGTCGGGTCGAAGAGATTGCTCATGCCCTCATAGGCAAAATCGAAATCGCGATCCGTGTAGATGCGCTTGGTGTAGGTGGCGAAATCCTGGGTGCGCACCGTCACGTCAACACCAACCTTGGCCAGTGCCTGACGAATATAGTCAGCACCGCGCGGATAGGCCTCGGTACTCGGCACATAATCGAGATTGAGCTTGAAACGGATGCCATCCGCACCGCGCTTGTATCCCGCCTCATCCAGCAGCGCTTCGGCGGCCTTCAGGTCGATCGGATAGGTCTTCAGATCGTTGACATACCACTTCGCAAGCTTCGGATTGATCGGCCCTGTTATCGTCGCGCCATAACCGAAATTGACCGTGTTGAAGATGATATTGCGGTCAATCACATGCGCGAAGGCGCGGCGCACCCGCACGTCCTTGAAGACGTCCTTTTCAAGGTTGAATTCCACGCGGCTGATGGAGTTGGTATATTGATAACCGTTCGTCTCGAAGCCGAGGCTCGGCAGCTCCTTCAGGCGGTCGAGATCGCTATAGGCGACCGGCGTGCTGGGGGCGAGATCGATCTCTCCGGTTTCGATGGCAATCGCCCGGGCAGAAGCATCCGGAATGAAGCGAACAATCAGCTTGTCGAGATAGGGGCGCGGCGCATCCCAATAATCGGCATTGCGCTCAAAAACGATATGGCTGCCGCGCACCCACTCTTTGAACTTGAACGGGCCGGTGCCGATGGGGGCCAGATTGACCGGGTTTTCGGTGACTTTCGTACCCTCGTAGAGATGTTTGGGCACGATGGGCGTTTCAGCTGCGGCAAGCGCAGTTATCAGGTAAGGTGCCGGCTTGGAAAGAACCAGAACCGCCGTCAACTCATCCGGCGTCTCGACGCTGGTGAGGTTCAGGAATGTGTTGCGCCCGCGCGGATGCACTTCCTTGATGGTGGAGATGGAAAACGCCACATCGGCGGATGTGAACGGCTTACCGTCATGCCACGTCACACCGGGCCGCAGATTGAAGGTGTACCGCAGGCCATCCGCGCTCACGTCCCAGGATTTGGCCAGAAGCGGCCTGGGGTTGAGATCGAAATCATAGGTCAGCAGCCCTTCGGTGACCTTGGGCGATATATAGACGGAATTATAGGCCGTGTGCGCAATGGTCGTCAGCACCGGCGGTTCCGACGAGATCAGCAGGGTGGCCGTGCCGCCGCTTGTCGGCTCCGCCGCGCGGAGCTGCAGCCCCGGCAACGACACGACGCCGAGCGCCACGGACGCCAGCAGAAATCCACGCCGCGTCGTCTGGTTGAAAACAGTCATGCGATACCCTCTCCTTGATATTGCCGGCAAAACCCGGCGAAACTGAATGGCCACGTTTTGAAAGAAGTTTGTTTCATGACTAAGAGCGATATTGGCATGAAACACCAATATTGCCTTTAATTAGGAATTTTCTTTTTTATAACGTGTTATTTTCCGTAAAATTCAGAAAATAATTCTATTACTCTTTGACAAATTCCATAAAATTAGTCAACTAATACTCCTGCCTTCGAGAGGCTGATTTATGTTTTGCAAGTTTACGGACTGGAGCCGATGTCGAATTCGAAGAGGATTTTATCGCAGGCAAAGCGGGTGGCAATTCAGGCCATTCCGACGGTGCTGGGTATTGTCATCCTGAACTTCTTCCTGCTGCAACTGGCGCCGGGTGATGCGGCGGATGTGCTGGCGGCGGAAGCGGGTTCGGCAACCGTCGAGACCATGGCCGAAATGCGCTCCCGTTTCGGGCTGGATCTGCCGATCGTGCATCAGCTCATGAACTATCTCGGCAATCTCGCCCAGTTCAGCCTCGGCTTTTCGCCGCGCTACGGCATGCCGGTGGCAGAACTCATCGGTCAGCGCCTGCCGGGCACCCTTGCCCTGATGGGAGCAGCGCTTGGCATTGCGATTTTCGTCGGTGTGTTCCTCGGCTCGATCATGGCGCTTTTTTCCGGCAAGCTGCCCGACCGGATCATTTCGATCGGTTCGCTGATCTTTTATTCCGTGCCGGGGTTCTGGATCGGCCTGATGCTCATCCTCACCTTTTCGGTCAAGCTCGGCTGGCTTCCCTCTGGCGGCGATAGCACCATCGGCAGCAGCCTCACCGGTTTCCCCGCCTTTCTCGACAGGCTGCGCTACATCGTTCTGCCCGCCCTTTCGCTCGCCCTTTATTTTCTGGCGATCTATGCCCGCCTCACCCGTGCGGCGATGCTGGAGGTAAAATCCCAGGACTATGTCCGCACGGCGCGCGCCAAGGGCGTTTCGCCGCTCCGGCTCACCACACGCCATATTCTGCGCAATGCGCTCATCCCGATCACCACCATGGCCGGCATGCATATTGGCGGCCTGCTGGGCGGCGCAGTCGTGGTCGAGACCGTCTTCAGCTGGCCGGGTCTTGGCCGCCTCGCCTTCGAAGCCGTGATGGCGCGTGATTTCAGCGTGCTGCTCGGCATCCTGCTTCTCTCTTCCCTCGTCGTCATCATCGTCAATGCGGCCGTGGACCTGTTGCAGGCATGGCTTGACCCCCGCATCGGAGAAAGCCGATGAATTCCTCCCCCATCACTGCGGTTCTCGACACGGCCGAACTCGACACTGAAGAGACCAATCCAAAGCCGAAAAAGCCCGAAGAAAAAGTCTGGCCCTATATCCATGCGCCGGATGCGCTTTCGGCCCGCTCCGTCTCGGTGCCGAGGCGCGGATTGCGGCGGGAACTGAAAATCTTCCTGACCAACCCCAACGCCATCGTCGGGCTGCTGTTTCTCGCCACCGTCCTCATCGCCGCTCTCACAGCCCCGCTGATCTATCCCGGCGACCCGCTGGAAATGGTGGCCCGTCCCTTCCTCTGGCCCGGCCAGAACCCGGCCTATCCGCTCGGCACCGATTCCATGGGCCGGGATGTTCTGGCCGGCATCGTGCACGGCGCACGTATCTCGCTGACCGTCGGTGTCGTGGCGACGCTGATCGGCCTGACCATCGGCATCGCCGTTGGTGCTTTCGCCGGTTATTTCGGTGGCGTCATCGACGATATTCTCGTCAAGCTGATCGAAATCTTCCAGACCTTGCCGAATTTCGTGCTGCTGGTCGTGCTCGTCGCTATCGCCCAGCCCTCGGTCACCACGGTCACATCGGCCATCGGCATCATCACCTGGCCGCTCGTCGCCCGCCTCACCCGCGCCGAATTCCGCGCCATCCGCGAGAAGGACTATGTGCTGGCGGCTCGAAGCCTCGGTTATGGCCATGCGCGGATCGTCTTTCAGGAAATTCTGCCCAATGCGCTGCCGCCGATCATCGTCACCTCCTCCGTCATGGTGGCAGGCGCGATCCTCATGGAAGCAGCACTGTCCTTCATGGGGTTGGGCGACCCCAACCGTGTTTCCTGGGGGTCGATGATCGGTTCGGGCCGCGATGTCATCCGCACCGCCTGGTATCTGACCGCCCTTCCCGGCCTTGCCATCGTCTTCACCGTCATTTCGCTGAACCTCATCAGCGATGGCCTCAACGATGCGCTCAACCCGCGTTTTTCGGAGGAACGCCGATGAGCAAACTGATCGAAGTCCACGATCTCTCCGTCAGCTTCGGCGCGGCCCAGCCGGTCAAGGGCGTCAGCTTTGACGTACAATCCGGTGAAATGCTGGCCATCGTCGGCGAAAGCGGTTCGGGAAAATCGCTGACCGCACTCGGCCTTATCGGCCTGCTTCCCTCCCACGCCAAGATCGGCGGCCGGGTTCTGCTTGAAGGGCGCGATCTCCTGCCGCTGTCCGAACGGCAATGGCGCGGCATTCGCGGCCGGGATATCGGCATGATCTTTCAGGAACCGATGACCTCGCTGAACCCCGTCCTGACCATTGGCGAACAGATCATCGAAGTGCTGCGCATCCATGAAAAAATCGACCGGCGTCAGGCCCGCAAACGCGCCATCGAGCTTTTGGACCTCGTCAATATTCCCGATGCCGGCCGCCGTGTGGATGACTATCCGCACCAGCTTTCCGGCGGCATGCGCCAGCGCGTCATGATCGCTATCGGCGTCGCCTGCAATCCGAAACTCCTGATCGCCGACGAAGCGACGACTGCGCTCGACGTGACGATACAGGCGCAAATCCTGCAACTGCTCGACAATCTGCGCCGCGATCTCAACATGGCCGTCATTCTCATCACCCACGATCTCGGCATCGTGGCGCAATGGGCGGACCGGGTGATGGTCATGTATGCCGGCCGCAAGGTAGAGGAAGGATTGCCGGAACCGGTGTTCTCCAACCCGTATCATCCCTATACGCGCGGCCTGCTCGCCGCCTCGCCGCGCGCCGAAGACGGCCAGCATTATCGCGATGGGCCGCTCATCGAAATACCCGGCTCCATCGTCTCCGCCACGGGCGAGCGCGGCTGCGCCTTCCGTCCGCGCTGTCCGAGCGCCCGTGGTTTCTGCGGGCAATTCGTGCCGCCGCTGCGGCCGATTTCGGAAGGCCGCTACGCCGCCTGTCCCTTCGTATCCCCTACATCACAGGAGGTATCCGATGACGCTCTTGTCAGTGCATAGTCTCTCCACCCATTACACGGGCGGACGCGGCACCGTGCGCGCCGTCGATGATGTGTCGCTCGACATCGAGGCGGGCGAGACCGTGGCACTGGTGGGTGAATCCGGTTGCGGCAAATCCTCGCTCGGCAAATCGCTGATGCGGCTGGTCGAGCCGTCGTCCGGCAGGATCACCTTCAAGGGCGCGGATGTGACGGCAATGTCGTCATCGCAGCTGCGCGGCATCCGCCGCCGCATCCAGATGATTTTTCAAGATCCCTTCGCCTCGCTCAACCCGCGCCACACGGTCCGCACCATCCTCACCGCGCCGCTGAAAGTGCACGGCATCGGCGACAGGGCGCAGCAGCGGGATATCGTCGAGGCCATCGTCGCGCAGGTGGGCCTGCCGCCGGATGCCCTCGACCGTTATCCGCATGAATTTTCCGGCGGCCAGCGCCAGCGCATCGGCATTGCCCGCGCGCTGGTTCTGGAACCGGAACTGGTGGTCTGTGACGAGCCGGTCTCGGCGCTCGACCTGTCGATACAGGCGCAGATCCTCAACCTTCTGGTGGAGATGAAGAAGCGGTTGTCGCTCTCCTATCTCTTCGTGTCCCACGATCTGTCGGTCGTGCGCTATTTTTCCGACCGGGTGCTGGTCATGTATCTCGGCAAGATCGTCGAAAGCGCGCCGACCGCCGAACTCTGGGCTTCGCCAAAACATCCCTATACCCGTGCGCTGCTCGCCGCCGTCCCGGATCCCTCCCGCCGCAAGCAGGCGGCGCCGATTTCCGGCGATCTGCCAAGCCCACACGACCCGCCATCCGGCTGCCGGTTTCACACCCGCTGCCCGCTCGCCACCGATCTCTGTCGCGAAAAAGCGCCGGAATACACCCTTTTCGGCAAGAACCACGCCGTGGCCTGCCACCATGCCCAATAAACTTAAAGGAGCAACCATAATGGTCGACTATCGCTATCTCGGACGCAGCGCGCTGAAAGTTTCACCGCTGAGCCTCGGCACGATGATGTTCGGAGGCCCGACACCGGATGACGTGGCCTTCCGCATCATCGACAAGGCGCGCGAACAGGGCATCAACTTCATCGATACCGCCGATGTCTATCACGACGGCAAGTCGGAAGAAGTCGTCGGTCGCGGCATCAAGGCCAGTCGCGACCATTGGGTTCTGGCGACGAAATTTGTCAACTCCCATACCAAGGGCCCCAATCTCGGTGGCCATTCGCGCAAATGGGTGATCGAGACCGTCGAGAATTCGCTGCGCCGGCTCAACACCGACTATATCGATATCCTCTATTTCCACCGCGCCGTCTTCGACGCGCCGCTGGAGGAACCGTTGCGCGCCATCGCCGATCTTATCCGCGCCGGCAAGCTGCGTTATTTCGGCGTTTCGAATTTCCGTGGCTGGCGCATTGCCGAAATCTCGCATCTGGCCGATCAGCTCGGCATCGACCGGCCGGTTGCCAGCCAGCCGCTCTACAACATCGTCAACCGCACGGCGGAAGCCGAGCAGCTGCCGGCGGCCAATCACTATGGCCTTGGCGTCGTGTCCTATTCGCCGCTGGCGCGCGGTGTGCTGACCGGCAAATACCAGCCGGGCGAACAGCCGGGTGCCGACACGCGCGTCGGGCGTGGCGACAAGCGCGTTCTGGAAACGGAATGGCGTCCGGAATCTATTGAAATTGCCCAGAAGGTTGCGGCGCACGCCGCATCGAAGGGCGTTTCGGCAGCAGATTTCGCGCTCGCCTGGGTGTTGAACAACAAGTTCGTCACCGCCGCCATCACCGGCCCGCGCACTGAAGAGCACTGGAACGGCTATATCCGCGCCCTCGATGTGAAAATCGATGCCGAAGATGAAGCACTGGTCGACAGCCTTGTGACGACAGGCCATCCCTCGACACCCGGCTTCAACGATCCGAGCCATCCCGTCGAAGGCCGCGTGCCGCGTAATCTCGAGGCCGCACACCGCCCGGCGCTCAAGCCCCGCGCGGTCGCCTGATCGTCCAGACGAATATGCTTGCGGCGCAATTGTGCCGCAGGCCCTCACATCCGCTCACGGGAAAACCGCAATGTCCAATCTGAAACCACAGACAACCACCACCGACAATTCCGGCGTGCCGAGCCGTGACGAGATTCTGGCCCGGGCTAAGGACATTGCGGCTATCGCGGCCAGGGATGCCGCCCGCCGCGAGCGCCAGCGTGACCTGCCCTTCGACATCTTCGCCCTTGTTAAAGAGGCGAAGATCGGCACGCTGCGTGTCCCCGAAGCCAAGGGCGGACCGGGCGGCTCAATTGCCGATTATATTGAAGTGCTGATGATCCTCGGGGAAGCCGACAGCAATATTCCGCACGCACTTCGCAGCCATTTCAACTTCACCGAAAATCTCGCGCTGGCACCCATCGAGCTGGAGGACCGGCGGCATCTCGAACAGGTCCTCGCCGGCAAACTTTTCGCGGGCGCCAGCACCGAACAAGGCACCAAACGCCCCGGCGAAATCACCACGCGGCTGAGTGCGGATGGCGACCGCTACCGGCTGAACGGCCGCAAATGGTATGCGACCGGCACCGCCTTTGCCGATTTCGGCACCTTCAGCGCCATTGGCGATGACGAGCAGCCGATCGGCGTGCTCATTCCGCTTGATCGTGCCGGCATCACCATTCTCGATGACTGGGACAGCATGGGCCAGCGCATGACCGCAAGCGGCGGCGTGCTGCTTGAGAATGTCGAGGTGCTGCCGCATGAGCTGACGACCCGCAAGCTCGGCACCCAGATCGGCCGCCACAGCTCGGCCATGCGGCAACTGCATCTCGCCGCATCTGCCGCCGGCGCGGTTCAGGGGGCGCTCAACGACGGTGTGGAGTATGTTCTGCGCCAAGCGCGCACCACGCTTCACAGCGCTGCGGAAACCGCCAATCAAGACCCCTTCGTGCAGAAGACGCTCGGCGAAATCAGCGCCGGCGCTTTCGCCGTCAAGACACTCATCCGCGAAGCGGCCAGAACGCTGGACCGAACGGCTGTCGCCTTTGCGAATGGTGATGAAGAGGCGATAGAAGCGGCCTTGCTGGAAGGTTCGCTCGCCACCGCCCGCACCCAGATCATTGCCTCGCAGCTTTCTTTGACGGTCGCCACCAATCTCTACGAACTTGGCGGCGGCTCGGCGACATCGAGCGATCGGAATTTCGACCGCCACTGGCGCAACATCCGCACCGTCTACAATCACAATCCGCTGGCCCATAAGGCGCGGGTGATCGGCGACTATTACCTCAACGGCACCACGACCCACCTCAGGGAAGGCCGGGTGTTCTGACCATGCGGAAGATGGCAGGCGGCACAGGAGGAGCAGTAATGAGAACGGAGTTTATCGCTCCCGCCGGGAGCCGGGCGGCTTTTCGCCTGCCGACACTTTCCCGGCTGCCGCCGCTGACGGCGCTGCGCGCCTTCGTTGTTGCCGCCCGCCATGCCAGCTTTTCGCGGGCAGCGGAGGAACTGCATGTCTCGACCGCCGCCATCGGCCAGCAGGTCCGAATTCTCGAAACCCATCTCGGTCAGCCGCTTTTCAGCCGCCAGCGCGGCGAATTGCTGCTGACCGATGCCGGCAGCGCGCTTTATCCCGGCCTTGCCGATGCTTTCGAGACGATGATCGGCAGTCTTTCCGACCTGATGGTTTCGAACGCCCGGCCGCAGCTGAAGATTCTGGCGGAAGGTTGTTTTGCCGCCCGCTGGCTGGCGCCACGGCTGGGCAACATCGCATCTGCGCTTGCTGATATGGACCTTTCGATCTTATCCCTTGAGGGCGACACCATCGACCTCACTCATTTCGACGCCGATTGCGCCATTATCGCCACCCATGCGCACATCCCCGGTTTCATTCACGAGCCGCTTTTCAGCGACACCGTCAGCGCCGTCTGTACGCCTGATTTCGCCAGCCGCCACCGGCTTTGCGGCGAGCCTGACCGGCTGCGCGATCTCTCCTTTGCGATGTTGCGCGGCAATGGCGCGGACGCCGCTTTCGAATGGGCAAACTGGCTTCGCGCCTGCCGCATTCCGTTCAGGCTTTCAGCCACCGGCCCCCGTTTTTCACGCCAGACCGCGCTGATCGAAGCGATCTTATCTGGCCACGGCATCGGCCTTGCGCGCCACTCCCTGATTTCGGAAGAGCTGAAAAGCGGCCGCGTGATTGCACCTTTCGGCGCACCGCAGCCGACGGCCAGCCGTTATCACCTGCTGACCAGCCCCGACAGGCGGCGGCTGCCGGAGGTCGCATCTCTACTCGCTTTGTTGCGCGAGGATATACTCTCCCTAGAGACCGCCGCCTGAACACGCCCGTCCCACCTCAGGCGCGTTCCCTTTGCAACTCTTTGGCCGCGTATATATTTTCGGGCCGTGGCAGACCATAATGGTCGCGCAGCGTATCGCCCTCATAATCCTCGCGGAACAGGCCTCGCTGTTTCAAGATCGGCACCACCTCATCCACGAAAATATCGAACCCGCCAGTCAGCCATGGCGGCATGATGTTGAAGCCGTCGGCAGCACCCTGCCGGAACCAGGTCTCGATCCAGTCCGCCACCTGTTGCGGCGTTCCGGAAATCACCTTGTGGCCGCGCCCGCCGGCAAGCCGGTGCAGCAATTGCCGGATCGTAGGGTTTTCCCGGTCGATGACATCGAGAACCAGTTGATGACGGCTGCTATCCGCCTGCGCCCGCGTGGCTTCCACAGCCTCCTGCGGCAAGGGCTGATCGAGATCGGCCGATGAGAGGTCTATGCCGGTGATGCGCTGCAATTGCCCGAGCGAAAAGGCAGGCTGGATGAGATCGTTAAAGGAGGCCTCGAGTTTTCGTGCCTCCTCTTCGGTGGAGGCGATGAAGGGGCTGATACCCGGCAGGATTTTCACATGGGCGGGATTGCGCCCCGTGGCCGCGACGCGACGCTTGATATCGGAATAAAAAGACCGCGCACTCTCCAGAGTCTGATGCGCGGTAAAGATCGCCTCGGCATATTGGGCAGCAAAACCACGCCCCTCCTCCGAGGAGCCGGCCTGCACATAGACAGGCCTGCCCTGCGGTGAGCGCGGCAGGTTGAGAGCTCCCCGCACCCGGTAAAACTCACCTTCGTGATTGGCAGGATGAATGCGGTCGGTATCGGCGAAAAGCCCGCTCTCCTTGTCGGCGACGATGGCGTCGTCTTCCCAGCTGTCCCAGAGCTTCGTCACCACATCGACGAACTCGATGGCCTGCCGGTAACGGTCGGCATGGGGCGGATGTTTTTGCAGATTGAAATTGCCGGCCGCCGCATCGGCCGAGGTCGTGACGATGTTCCAGCCCACTCGGCCACCGCTGATATGATCGACCGAGGCGAACAGCCGGGCGAGATTGTAAGGCTCGTAATAGGTGGTGGATGCCGTGGCGATGAAGCCGATTTTTTCCGTGACGGCGGCAAGCGCCGCCAGCATGGTGATCGGCTCCAGCCGGTGGCGGGCGGCATAGCGGATATTGGCGTCCAGCACCGGCGCATCGGCAAAGAAGATCGCATCCAGCTTCGCGGCCTCGGCCTTGCGGGCAATATCCTGATAGAGCCTTATATCGGTGACGCGATGCGGCTCCGACTGCGGATGCCGCCAGGCGGCCTCATGATGTCCGCCCGGATAGATGAAGGCATTGAGGACCAGCTTTTCGGATTTTCTGCTCATGGAAATGACCTCTTATTCGCTCTGATGCGGCTTGAAACCGAAGGAGGCTCACGCCTCCTTCGTCACCCAGGCTTTGGCGAGATTGCCGCTGAGCCCCTCTGCGCCGGTCGCATAATCCTTGATGCGGACGCTGCCGACGACCGGCTGGATGGGCGAAACGAGATTGATGACGGGAAGATCTTTTGCGACGACGGCCTGAAACTCCTTGAAGAAGGCGGCGCGTTTTTCGATATCCGGCTCCACTGCCGCCGCTTCCAGCAGCCGGTCCACGTCCGGATTGGAATAATGGCTGGCATTCGAGAACGGCAGACCGATCTTGAAGTTCTTGCTCCAGTAGACGCGCTGCACACCGGCCGTCGGATCGAAGGTGTTGGAGAGGGATTCGACTGAAAGATCCCAGGCACGGTCCGTATAGACCACCTTCACATAGGTGCCGAAATCGAATTTCTGGATATCCGCTTCGATGCCGATCTTCGAAAGCGCCTGCGCGATGAAATCCGAATAGGTCTGCGGATTGAACGGGTTGGTGGTGACCCTGAGCTTAAAGCGCTTACCGCCATCCTTGCGCGGAAAACCCGCCTCATCCAGCAGCTTTTCCGAAAGCGCTATATCGAACTTGGCAAAACCGATGTCGGGATTGTGGAATTTCGCAAGGCCGGGGCTGATCGGCGTGGGCGACGGCACGGCGTAACCGTAGAGCACGGTATCGATCAGCGCCGGAACATCGATGGCGTGGGCGATGGCCTGCCTGACCTTCAAGTTCTTGAGATAGTCGTTCTCCAGATTGATCACCAGCTGGTTCTGCTGGCCGGCATAGGCATAGATGCGGTCATCCACCTTCAGCGTCGGGATGGATTTCAGCCGTTCCAGATCGGCAAGCGCCACCGGGTTGGGGCCGATATCGCCTTCCCCGGTTTCCAGTGCGGCTGCGCGTGCACCCGCATCGTTGATAAGGCGGATGATGACGCGGTCGAGATGGGGGCGCGGCGCATCCCAGTAATCGGCGTTCTTTTCCAGAAGAACATGGCTGCCCGGCACCCATTCCTTCAGCACGAAAGGACCGCTGCCGATGATCTGGGCGGTTTTCGGATTTTCGGTCGGCTTGAAGGTTTCGAAAATATGCTTCGGCACGATTGGCGATTCCGACGAGGCGAGCGCGGTGATCAGGCCCGGTGCCGGTTTGGACAGCTTCACCTTTGCGACCAGCGGGTCGGAGGTATCGACGCTTTCGACATGCGAGAACGTCGCCCGGCCGCGCGGATGGGCTTCCTTCAGCCGCAGGATCGAAAATTCCACATCCGCCGATGTCACCGGTTTGCCGTCATGGAATTTCGCTTTCGGCTGCAGATGGAAGACATATTCCAGCCCGTCGGCCGAAACGCTCCATTCCTTCGCAAGGCTGGGCTGCGGCGAAAGCTCATAATCATAGGTCAAAAGCCCGTCGTAAATCTTCGAGCCGATGAACTGCGGGCCACCCGCGCTGGTGTTGATCGCCACCAACTGGGTCGGCTCAGGGAAATATACGATCTTCAGCGTGCCGCCTGAAACGGGCTCTTCGGCAGCGGCAAAAGAACCGCCCGGCAGCGCCACGAAAGCGCCGGCGGCGAGGGCTATTTTATGAAACTGGCGTCTGGAAAAGGTCATGTCTGTCTCCGAAAAAATCCGATGTGCGGGTGCGGCAACTCAATGCAGCTGCGGGAACCCGTGACGCTCGGCGAGAATTTGCAAAATGCGTTTGGTGTCCTGAATGAAATGCGTGTCGCCCTTGGCAGTCGAGTCGCTGGGCACATCGCCGGCAAAGACGAACAGCGGCAGTGACTGGTTTTCTTCACCCACGACAGCAATGACCGCCTCACGCGGACGCTGAAAACCGACCCGGCGGATATCGATCTGCGCCGCAAGCTCTGGAAAGGCGGCAAGCAGGCCTTCGATCTGGTTACAATGCGGGCAGACGAACCGGACACCGGGGAGTTTCGGGTCCTCAAATCCGGGGGCGATCAAAAAAAGCGTATCCTTGGCCATGGCGTCCATCATTTGCGGGTGAGATTTCCAGCTCACAGTGCAGGTCGCCAAAGCGCGGGTCCAGAAAGCAATTCTTGCTTTAAAACGAAGAATTACTTTTCGCTAAATTACTGATGAAACTGATTTTTTCGAAATTTCCGTTAGTAACATCGCTGTTTCGGCCGACATGTTTCATGCGCAAAGTTTTTCTCGAAAACGGGCGTGCGGCGCGAAGGTGCAAAAAGGATGGAGGGCAGATTTCGGCAATAAAAAACCCGGCAGAATTGCCGGGTTCTGGTGAGAGGTCGTTGGCGCAAAACCTCTCCTTGGTCACGCTCGGGCCTATCCCGGGCATCTGCAATCTACAAGGCCAGGATGACTTGGCACATCCTCGGTACAAGACCGAGGAAGACGTCGAATGTGGAGGAAGGTCGTCATTACTCTCGCTCCACAGGATCGCCGGATTTGCCCTCAATCGCTCTTCCAGGCCGTCGCCAGATCGCCATAGGCAATGTCGATGGTCGTCACGAGAGACTTCAGGCTGGTGTTGCGCAGAATGACGGTCGGCAAAGCGACGATCGAGAAATTCGGCAGGTCGTCACCGGTGATTTTCTGAATGTCGTGGAATTGCGCCGCCCGTTTTGTCTCATCCACCTCGGTTGCGGCAGCGCGGAAAAGATCGTCCACCTTGGGATTGTTATAGTGGGCGGCGTTGACATAAGGCGCCGGGTTCTTGATGCCGTCCGACCAGTAGAGACGCTGCACGCCCGCCGTCGGGTCAAAAAGCCGGCTGATGCCGTTCACCGTCAGGTCGAAACCGCGTTCGGTATAGACACGCTTGATGAAGGTGGCGAGATCGCCTTCAACGATGTCCACCTTCACACCGAGCTTGCCGAAGGAGGAACGCAGATATTCAGCTGTTTTGCGGAAGACGTCGGATGGCAGGAAGGCCAGCCGCAACGAAAAACGGGTGCCATCCGCGCCTTTCGGATATCCCGCCTTGTCCAGCAACTCGTTTGCCCTGGCCAGATCGAAGGGATAGGTGAAGGGCTTTTCATCATTATAGGCGGTGAAGACGGCCGGAATGTTTGAACCAGCTGGTTTGGCTGTTCCGAAGAAGATTGCATCGTTGATGAAATCGCGGTCGATGGCATGGGCCAGCGCCTGCCGGACCTCTTTTTTCGCAAGGATAGGGTTCTCCAGATTGAACTCGAAGATGGCGGCATTGTTGAGATAGGCGTCGGTATAGACCTCCACCGCAAGTTTCGGATTTTGCCGCAGGCGCTCCAGATCGCTGTAGGAAACATCGGCTGTGTAATCCGCCTCGCCGGTTTCCACCGAGATGGTGGTGGAGGCGGCATCGGCGACAAAGCGCGCCACGAAACCGTCGAGATAGGGCAGATCGGCCTGCCAGTAATTCGGGTTCTTCTTGAGCTTCACATAGCTGCCGCGTTTCCATTCCTCGAAAACGAAGGGGCCGGTGCCGATGGGCGCATTGCCGTTCGGGCTTTCATTGTAGTTTTCCGAAGCATAGGCATGGGCCGGCAGGATGGGCGTTTCGCCGCCCGTCAGCGCCCGCAGAAGGTAGGGTGCGGGTTTGGAAAGCACCACCACAGCCGTCAGCGGATCGGGTGTTTCGATATCGGCAATATTGGCAAAGGTGATGCGCCCGCGCGGGCCGACCTTCTTGAAGGCCAGCAGCGAGAATTTCACATCCTGCGACGTGAAATCCTTGCCGTCATGCCATTTGACGCCCTTGCGCAGCCTGAAAGTGTGGCGCAGTCCGTCGGCCGATGTTTCCCAGTTTTCGGCCAGAACCGGATGCGGCTTGAACTCGCTGTCGAACCGCACCAGCCCTTCGAGGATTTTCGTGGAAATGGCGCGGGTGCGTGTGTTGGAATCGGAAAGCGGCACCAGCGTCGTCGGCTCGCCAAGACCCGCAAGAGTGACGATCCCGCCCTTTTTCGGCGCCTCCGCCGCCACTGCCGGCAATGATGGCAACAGGACAGCCCCGCTCAGCGCAGCGGCCAGAAGCAATGTCTTACGTCTTGTAATATCCATGGATGTTTCCTCTTGCAGACTCGTTTTCAAATTTTCAGACAGCCTTCAGCCGGGTTTCCACCAGCCGGGCAAACAGGGTGGCCCCAACCGGAAGAATGGCGTCGTCAACGATGAAACCGGGATTGTGGGCCGGCAGGGTGCCGGAATGGCCAAGGGTGAAAAACGCGCCGGGCGCGTGTTTCAGGAGATCGGCGAAATCCTCGCTGCCCATGAAGCGGCCCGGTTCGGTGGAAACGCGCTCATCCCCGAGCACCTCGCGCGCCACGCCGGCAACGATGTCCACCGAAGCGTTGTCATTGGTCAAAACCGAGAATATGTCGCGAATATCCACCTCGGCAGTCAGGCCGTAAGCCGCGGCGATGTGATCCGAGATGGTGCGGATGCGGCCCCGAATGGTTTCGCGCACGCTGTCGGAGAAGGCCCGCACGGTTCCGGCAATCGAGGCCGTTTCGGGAATGACGTTATAGGCCGATCCCGCCTCGATGCGGGTGATCGACAGCACGGCAGGATCAGTCGGCGGTACGTTGCGGCTGACGATGGTCTGCAAGGCCTGAATGAGTTCCCCCGTGGCCGGCACCGGATCGCGCGCGACATCCGGATGGGCCGCATGCGCGCCCCTGCCCTTCAGCCGGATATCGAAGAAATCCGCACCCGCCAGAATGGTGCCGGGCGAAACCTTGAGATGATTGGGGGCTGCATGGGAGGAATTGTGCAGCCCGTAAATCTCGTCAACGGGAAAATCTCTAAACAGCCCATCGGCGATCATGGCGCGCGCGCCGCCAAGACCTTCCTCGGCCGGCTGGAAAATGAAGACGACCGTGCCGGCGAAATCGCGGGTTTCCGCCAGATAACGGGCGGTGCCGAGCAAAATCGTGGTGTGCACATCATGCCCGCAGCCGTGGAACTTGCCGGGATAGACCGACGCATAGGGCAGCCCGGTTTCCTCCGGCATCGGCAGGGCGTCCATATCGGCCCTGAGCCCGATGGAGCGATTGCCCGCGTGGCGGCCGCGCAGCACACCGACCACGCCGGTCTTGCCATAACCACGATGCACCTCGATGCCCCAGGAAGCGAGCTTTTCAGCGACGATGCCTGATGTGCGCACCTCCTCGAAACCGATTTCCGGGTGCTGGTGCAGATCGTGGCGGATGGAGACGAGTTCGGGAACATAGGTCCCGATCCGGTCCAGAATTTTCGGTGCTGGTGTTTTGACGGGATCGACGGCAATATTCACGGTATCTCCTCAGGGCAAAAAATATCGTTGTCGCAATCTCGGCGATTGCGAGGTGCAAGCTTGGGAACTGGAAAATCGGGGCGGAAGAGGCGTTAGAGCCTCAGACCCGCCTCTTTCATCAACGGCAGAATGCGCTCGCCGAAATAATCGAGGTCTTCGCGGAAATCGTAGAAATTCAGCTGCACGCCATCGATGCCAGCCTTTTTCAGGCTGACAAGCTGCTCGACCACCTGTTCCGGCGAACCGATGATTTCGATATTGCCACCGAGATTGCGCCCCTGTTTATGGCGCGCATCGCCGCGGCCACGCCAGGCATGGGCGTCGCTGTCGTAATTATTGGTGGCGAAGGCGCGGGTGCCGGACTGCGGTTTTCCCGCCTCGATGGCATCGGCATAGGCGAAAGCCTCCCTCTCCGTATCGCGGCTGACGATGATCGGATTGATAAGCGTCTTCACCTGCCGGCCATAGGCCCTGGCGCGGTTCTTGATGGTGGCGACATGATCGGGAAGCGTTTCCAGCGCGCTGTCGATATGCGCGCCGCCGGGCGAAGTGACGAAGACCAGATCGGAATGGCGGGCGGCGAAATCGATGCCGGCCGGCGAACCCGTCGCGGTTACCAGCGGCGGGCGGCCAAAGGCGGGTTTCGGCGTTATCCAGCCATTATTGATCGCCCACGGATTGAGCTTACCCTCATAGGAGAAGTTTTCGGTTTCGCCCCACAGCCGGTGAAGCACATCGAACAATTCACCCGCCATATCGTAGCGCTTGTCGTGGTCGATGCGCTGCCAGCCGAACATTTCATGTTCGATGGCGCGGTGGCCGGTGACGATGTTGATGCCCCAGCGTCCTTTGGCGATATGATCCAGCGTCGCACCGTATTTGGCGAGATGCAGCGGATGCAGAGGCCCGTAAAGCACATGGATGGTGGAGATCAGCAGAATGCTCTTGGTCACCGCCGCCATGGCGCCAAGCGCGATGAAACTGTCGAGCGAGGATTCGCCGTCATAACCGCCCTTGGGCAGCCATTGCGTGCGGCTGAAGGCGATTTCGAAACCAAGCTCTTCCGCCCGCTTCACCAGTTCAACGTTGTAATCGAACGTCCAGCTGTTGCTGGTCGGCAGGCTGGAGAAATTGATGTCCTGAAGATTGAGGAACAAGCCCAGCATCAGCGGCTGTTTTACCGCCCGGCTGAGCGGGCTGTCTTCGAAATCGGCCGGACCTTTCAGTTCGTGGCCATCTCGCAATGGGACAGTCAGCGCCATGTCTTTTCTCCCTCGGAATGATCGCCCTGCGGGGTGAGCGCAGCCAGCCGTGCGCGCAGATAACCTTCCACCCCACGGGGCAACCGACCGGTAATCTGGTGAATATTATCGTTGATGGAAGCGGCGAGACCTTCGCGGATGAGCTGGCCGAATTCGCCTATCGCTTTCTGTTCGAACGCGCCGATATGGGGCGGAAAGGCCGGGACGTTGTGCGATACTCCGACCGGACGATGCAGGATACGAGCAGCGATGCGCGCAATTTCCAGCGCCGTCAGGGCTTCGCCACCGGTCAGCACCAAAGGGCCGGCAAGCGGCGCGCTAGCGGTCAGCGCTTCAACAGCCACATCGGCAATATCGTCGGCATCGATGAAGGAGACAGCCGCATTGCCGAAACGGGCGGGCACATCCTCTCCCCTGCGCAGCGCGACAACAACGGGCTCCAGCGCCACCTGCATCCAGGCATTCGGCCGCAGCACCGTGTGCGCGATGCCGCTCCCGGCCAGATGCGTTTCCACCTGCGCATGGGCCGCACCCGAGATGGAGCGCGCGGGGTGCTCAATGGTCCAGTCGGAGCCGGATATTTTCACGATCCGCAACACGCCGGCAAAGAGAGCCGCATCGATGACTGCATTCTGGTCTGTCGCCAGCGTTTCACCGATGGGCGAAAGCAGGAAGACCGTTTCTACGCCACGCGAGGCATTGTTCAGGCTGGCCGGATCAGAGAAGTTTCCTTCGGCAATATCCACCCTGTCGCCCCAGAGCTGGAGCGCTTCCTCACGCCGGCGGGTCAGCGCCCGTACCTTCACCTGCTTTTGCAAAAGACGGCTGACGACACGTTGGCCTAGCTTGCCGGTTGCGCCGGTGACAAGAATGGTGGCTGTCATGACGCCCTCACTTTCCCGCACGGCGTTGCGCAGCATCCTGCAATAAAGAAAGGGCGCGTGGATCGGCCCACTCCCGCACATCGAAATCATCGGGGATGAATTTCCATTCCAGCAGGAAATCCTTGAAGTGGCTCAGCGCCTCAAGCTCGGCCGGATCGAGATCGAGCCGCAAATTGCGATACACATCCGCACCATTGGCGGCCAGAACCGCCTCCTCGCTGACGCCGATCTCGCGGGCGATGAAACGCACGGCTTCCGCCGGATTATCATTCGCCCATTGGGCCACTCGCTGCACAGTGGCCACCAATTCCGCCACCAGATCGGGCCGCTCGTCGGCAAAGGTGGCATCCACGGTCAAGGGACGCGGCGTGCCGTTGTTGATGCGGATTTTCGGATCGGCATGAAACCCCGTCGATACGACGACCTGCGCGCCGATGAGATTGGCGACGGTGACGCCTTCTGCACCCTTCACGAAAAACGCATCGATATGGCCGCGGTGCAGTGCTGCGATTTCCTCGCCATAGGGAAGCCGTCGGCGCAGACCATGGAACCGCTCATCCGTCGGCCCAAGCAGCACCGGTTCCCTTGCCGTCAGATCGATCAGCTCGACATCCGCAACAGAGAGGCCGGAAACGGTCAATGCCGAGACGATACCCTTCAGGGACGTCGCGCGCTGAAAATCGATGGTTTCGTTCGGTCGTTTCGGCAGGCCGACGCGCCGCCCCTTCAAATCGCCGCCCTTGCTAATTCCACTTGCCGGCAAGGCGATGACGGCCTGAAATTCGTCGGTTCTCGTCAGCCCTACCAGCCGCGTCTGGCGGCCGCCGGCCTTCGCCCAGATAGGGGGAATATTGCCGCCCTGGCGGAAGGACCAGTCCAGACGGTGATCGAAATGGCTTTGCCTGATAGCCGGATCAGCCGCATCGCGAATGGAGGAAACAGAGATGCCATGACCGGCGAAACGTTCCTCGATCCAGCCAAGCTGCACCGCGATGGAAAGCGGCGTTGGCGCCGGGCAGCGTGTGTACCACAGCGTCACGGGTTGGGTTGCTTGGCGAAGGGCGGCATCAGCCATGGCGTTCGTCCTCGAAATTGCGATCTGAACAGCACGCTACACGCCGCAGGATATTTTCTATAGATAAAGTGTACTATTTAGGAGGGCGTTAAGGAAATTCGTTTCCATATCGCGACCGTTCCGGAGGGAAGACAGAATATCCTTTCGATAACAGGAGCATTTTCGGTGAAATAATCGTCCGCGCCTCGACCACCTCCCCCTTCAACTGCTGGCCGGATACGACGGCCCGCGAAAGTTTTTCTTCTCCGAGCGGCAAGGATTTTTAACTCGCGACCGCAACCCCGGCTGTTACGCTTCCCGACAATTGCACCGGCCGCAGGCCGGAAATCCAACACGGGCTGAAAAGAAAAAGTAAAAACATGAGCAATACCAAACGCCGGCTCAATCTCAATGTCGGCATCAACACGACAGGATATCTTCCCAATGCCTGGAAATATCGCAGCGGCGACCGGCACGATATCAACGATATCGGCTATTACCGGCGGCTGACGGAACTGGCGCATAAGGGCCGGTTCGATGCCGTTTTCCTGTCCGATCATCCGGCCTTGCTGACCGACCCGACCAGCCGGCCGTTTCACACCATCGATCCGCTCATCCTCTCCACATCGCTTGCCGCGCAGGTTCCGGATATCGGCTTTGTAGCGACAGTGTCCTCCACCTATAATTCGCCCTATAATTTTGCAAGACGAACGCAATCCATCGACGTCGTCACCGGCGGTCGGTTGATCGTCAACATCGTCTCCAACTTCAACCCCAGTGTCGCGGCCAATTTCGGCAACGACCCGCTGCCGCCGCGCAGCGAACGTTATGCCAAGGCCACCGAATTTCTCGATGTCGCAAAGAAACTCTGGTCAAGCTGGGACCCACGCCGCGAAGGCGAGGTACCGGAAGACCGCTTCTGGGATGCGACGACCGCCGAGACGATCGATCATGAGGGGGCGTTCTTCCATGTCAAAGGCCCGCTCAACGTGCCGCGCGGGCCACAGGGGCATCCCGTCATCGCCCAGGCCGGCGCTTCCGAAGGCGGCATCGATCTGGCGGCGCGCCATGGCGAGATCATTTATTGCAATATCCTGTCCCGACCGGCAGGTCAGGCGTTCGGTAAAAAGGTCCGCGACCGCGCCGTCTCTTTCGGCCGCGATCCCTCCGGCATCCGCATCGTGCCCGGCCTCGTCGTCATTCTCGGCGAGACCCGTGACGAGGCGCTTCGCAAACACGAACTTTACAGCGGAACCGGCTCGGAAGATGGTCTTCTGGCACGCTTCGCCAGGGAAAACGGCATTGATCCGCGCGATTTTGATCCCGACGTAAAACTGGATGGCGAGCGCTTCATTCCAGACCAGAACCGGCAATGGGCAGTTGGTATGGGGCTTGGCCTTTCCGAGTTGCTGACCCATGAAAAGCTGACCGCCCGCGAGGCCGTGCGCCGTTCCGAAGGACACCACCGGTTGCTGCTCGGCACGCCGGAAGAGGTGGCGGACGGCATTATCGACCTGTGGCAGGATGGCACGGTGGATGGCTACACCTTGCAGCCGCCGCGCGCACCGGACGATATTGCCGAATTCGTGGAAAAGGTCGTGCCGGTTCTGCAGGATCGCGGCGTTTACCCGCGCGAATACGAAGGTGCGACGATCCGCGACCGCTATGGTCTGCCCTATCCCGATTGAATGGCAGATGCGGCGCTGTTGAAGCGCCGCAGGTCCATCTCCAACCGTCTCCCGCTGCAAGCGGGAGTGGCTGACGTCAGGGACATATTATTGCCCCGCCGCCACTTTCAAAACGGGCTGTCCGCCGAAAAACTGCGGTACGACGGACGCGAAATCCGTGACGATCTGGCGATAATCTTCCGGCTGGAACTCATAGGGCAATTCCAGACGGAATTCCGTGACATGCGGCAGCACGGGGTCGTGCGACAGCTTTTCCAGAATCTCCTCAGTCGTGCCAACGATATCGGGCAGGAAAAGTGTGCGGCGCGCACCATGCGGTGTGGTCGTGCGCTTGTCGCGCTCGGCAACGAATTCCGCATAACGGCGGCGCGTCGCGGGGCTTGCGCTATCGGTCGGCAGGATCACCCGTCCTAGCGCGACACGCGGCTGGCGCTCATGCGCCCATTCCTGCCGGAAGCGGGCAACGAGAGCCGCCTGCGCGGTCAGAAAATCATCGGTATTTTCACCGCTGACGATGTTGCCGGTCAGGAGATTGAAGCCTGCCTTGCCAGCCCAGCGAGCGGAATTCTGCGATCCGCCGCCATACCACAACCTGTCGGTCAAACCCCTGGCAAAGGGCCGGAGGCGCGGCACCTGCGCGCCGGCCGCATTGCCGGCTTCCGTGTCACTGGACAGGGGTTCCGATCTCAAGGCCTTGGCCAACTTCTCAGCGCGCGCATGGCTGTAATCCGCATCGGCAACGGGATCGACATAATCCGAGATGAGATGGGCAAAGGGCGGCGCGCCCACGGAAACGCCGACATTCAGCCGCCCGCGTGACAAGATATCCACCGTGGCGAGATCTTCGGCCAGCCGGAACGGGTTTTCATAACCCAGTTGGATAACGGCGGTGCCAAGGCCGATCCGCTTGGTGCGCTGTGACGCCGCCGCGAGAAAGGTGGCCGCCGAGGATACGCCGCGTTCCAGATGGCGCTGACGCACCCAGGCGCTGTGATACCCCAGCGCCTCCCCGGCTTCGAAAAGCTGCAGCGTTTCCTCCAGCCCCTGTGCGGGGTCATCATCGTTATAATTGCCGGGAACCAGAAAGGCGAAATGGGAGATATGGGAAAGGGGCATAGTGTGCGTCCGGGAATAGTTGCTGACAAAGATGGGCTCAGGCGGCATTCTTCCGTGCCGCGTATATTCAGCAGAATGCACGATGACGGGCGCGGCTGGCACGGCATGGTCTTTTATAGTCCCGGTCATTGTTGAAAGATCGTTGCGCGATTTAATAGTCTACTAAAATTATAGGTTATTTGCGACGACCCTGCCGCGTCCTGCTCTTTACTTCCCCCGCCGCTTCGCAGTTTCTGCCAGCCACAAAGCCGGTCTGGATCACGATGCCAGATATGAGCTACCCGACAAAAAACTTGATTTCCGCCCCAAACATGTAATACAGATTATCATACATGTTGACAAATAACGCGGACATGTATGACATTGCAGCAACCACGAAAGCTGCGATACCTGCATGAGGGAGGAATTATGATCATCACCGACGTCGAGGTCCGTGTTTTCCGCACGACGACCCGTCGCCACTCGGACAGTGCCGGTCACGCACATCCGGGTCCGGCGCATCAGGTGGAACAGGCCATGCTGACCATCCGCACGGAAGATGGGCAGGAAGGCCACTCCTTCACCGCACCGGAGATCGTTCGCCCGCATCTCATCGAAAAATTTGTCAAGAAGGTCCTGATCGGCGAGGACCACCGGGACCGGGAACGGCTGTGGCAGGACCTCGCCCACTGGCAGCGCGGCTCGGCGGCACAGCTGACGGACCGGACGCTGGCGGTGGTGGACTGCGCGCTCTGGGACCTCGCCGGCCGCTCGCTCAATCAACCTGTATACAAGTTGATCGGCGGTTATCGCGACAAGGTGCTCGCTTATGGCTCCATCATGTGCGGTGACGAGTTGGAAGGTGGGCTGGCAACGCCCGAGGACTATGGTCGTTTTGCCGAAACGCTGGTGAAGCGCGGTTACAAGGGTATCAAGCTGCACACCTGGATGCCGCCGGTCAGTTGGGCGCCGGATGTGAAGATGGACCTCAAGGCTTGTGCGGCCGTTCGCGAAGCTGTTGGACCCGATATTCGCCTGATGATAGACGCCTTCCACTGGTATTCCCGCACCGATGCGCTGGCGCTGGGGCGTGGCCTCGAAAAGCTCGGCTTCGACTGGATCGAAGAGCCGATGGATGAACAGTCGCTGTCCTCCTACAAGTGGCTCTCCGACAATCTCGATATTCCGGTCGTCGGCCCGGAAAGTGCGGCCGGCAAGCACTGGCACCGCGCCGAGTGGATCAAGGCCGGCGCCTGCGATATCCTGCGCACCGGCGTCAACGATGTCGGCGGCATCACCCCGGCGCTGAAGACCATGCATCTGGCCGAGGCTTTCGGCATGGAATGCGAAGTGCATGGCAACACGGCCATGAACCTGCATGTCGTTGCCGCCACCAAGAATTGCCGTTGGTATGAGCGCGGCCTCTTACATCCCTTCCTCGAATATGATGATGGCCATGACTATCTGAAGTCGCTGTCGGACCCGATGGACAGCGACGGTTTCGTGCATGTTCCCGAGCGGCCGGGCCTTGGCGAGGACATCGATTTTACCTTCATCGATAACAACCGGGTGAGGTAACGGGCGATGAAAACGGTGCTCGCCTTTGGAGACAGCCTCACCTGGGGCGCGGACCCGGCAACGGGTCTCCGCCACCCGGTCGAACATCGCTGGCCGGAGGTTCTGGAAACCGGGCTTGCCGGAAGGGCAAAGGTTCATCCGGAAGGTCTTGGCGGGCGCACCACCTGTTATGACGACCATGCTGGCCCCGCCTGCCGTAACGGCGCGCGGGCGCTTGAGGTCGCGCTTTCGTGCCACATGCCGCTTGATCTCGTCATCGTCATGCTCGGCACCAACGACATCAAGCCGGTGCATGGCGGGCGGGCGGAAGCCGCCGTTTCCGGCATGCGACGGCTGGCGCAGATCGTCGAGACCTTCATCTACAAGCCACGAGAGGCGGTGCCGAAACTATTGATAGTCGCGCCGCCGCCCTGCGTTGCAGGCCCCGGCGGAGAACCTGCTGGCGGGCGCGATATCGAACAATCGCTGCGGCTTGCCCCGCTTTACCGCAAACTTGCGACCGAACTCGGACACGCCTTCTTCGATGCCGGATCGGTCGCCAGCGCCTCGCCGGTGGATGGCGTGCATCTGGAAGCGTCCGCAACGGCGGCAATCGGCCGGGCGCTTGTTGCACCCGTCAGAGACATTCTTGGCTGATCACGCAAAGCCTTTGGAGGAACCAGGCGCGCGTGGATCGAAACTTGGAAGGCCGTATGAACCGGCCGCATTGGGAGGAAAGATGAAACATTTTCTTGCAACCGCAGCGCTTGGCGCCTTGTTGATCGGCGCCATGCCGCTCAGTGTTTTCGCCGAAACGCCGAAAGACCAGCTTATCGTCGCCACGACCATGAGCAATATCCTGACCCTCGATCCCGCCGCCATCACCGGCCGCGAAACGGTGCAGGTTCTGAACAACGTCTATGACACGCTGGTCGTGCTTTCGCCTGAAGATCGCAGTGTTCAGCCTCGCCTTGCCGAACGCTGGGAAATTGCCGAGGACCGGAAATCGATCCGTTTCCATCTGCGCGCCGATGCCAAATTCGCTTCCGGTAATGCCGTGACGGCAAAAGACGTGGCCTGGAGCCTGAAGCGCCTGCTCGCCCGCAATCTGGCGCAATCATCCTTCCTGAAAACCCGTGGTTTCAAGCTGGAGGAGGCCGACAAGCTCTTCGTTGCCGAGAACGACCAGACCTTCGTGCTGAATATTCCGAAAGCGGACGACCCCAACCTGCTCTTGATGATCCTCGGACAAAATGGTCCCGGCTCGATCATCGACAGCAAGACGGCGCTTGAGAATGAAAAAGACGGCGATCTGGGTGGCGCATGGCTGACGCTGAATTCCGCCGGCTCCGGCCCTTTCAAGCTGACCCAGTGGAAATCCAACGAATATATCATCCTCACCCGCAACGACGATTATTGGGGTGAGAAAGCCAAGATGAAGCGCATCCTCATGCGCCATCTGCCGGAATCGCAGTCGCAGCGCCTGATGCTGGAAAAGGGCGATATCGACGTCGCCTACTCCTTGCAGGCCCCCGACCTGAAATCGCTTGAGGCCGACAAGGCCGTCACCATCGAATCCACCCCCGGCTCCGGTTTTTATTACCTCAGCGTTTCGATGAAGGATGAGAAATTCGCGAACAAGAAGGTGCGCGAAGCGCTGCGTTACCTGATCGATTACGACGGTCTCGACAAGGCGGTGATGCCCTACTATGGCAAGCTGCATCAGCGCTCGCTCAGCACCGGCGTGATGGGATCGCTACCGGATCAGGGCTACAAGCTCGACATCGCAAAAGCCAAGGCGCTTCTGGCTGAAGCCGGTTATCCCAATGGGTTCAAGACGACGCTGCGCGTGCTTTCGGAAGACCCGTTCATGAAGGCGGCAACGGCGATCCAGAACACGCTGGCGCAGGCCGGCATTCAGGCCGAACTGATCAGCGGCTCCGGCGACCAGATTTACGGCGCGATGCGCGAGCGCAACTTCGAACTGCTGCTCGGTCGCGGCGGCGGCGGCCAGCAGCCGCACCCGGACAACAACCTGCGCTCCATCGCCTATAATCCCAACAATGCCGACGACGCCAAGCTCACCAACTACCAGAGCTGGCGGACGAGCTTCTTCGATGAAAAGCTGAACAAGATGATCGAGACAGCCCTTGTCGAGCGCGACCCGGCCAAACAGGCGAAACTCTACGAAGATTTGCAGGGCTATATGGACGAAATCGTCATGTCCATTCAGCCCTTCTCCGAAGTCATCGACACCGCCGCTTTCCGCAGCGACGTCAAGGGCATGGTCGTCAGCCCCTGGCTCTCGCGTTTCGAAAGCGTCAGCAAGGAGCGGTAATCGGCCGACATATCTACCCATGAAAAAGGTGCGGCTAATCCCCGCGCCTTTTTTGTTTGCGGCAAGGCCGCGCAGAACTGCTCGGACTGCGAAACAATCGCTTCCGTCACTCCGGCTTTGATCCACTTCTGTCCGGCTTACATCAGGCTCATCAAGGAGCGAAAACTTAGCTTCTCCGTCATACCGGCCTTGAGCCGGTATACAGCCGACGTGCGTCTGCACGGCGAGAAGAGTCCTTTCAGCCCAATGACTTGGGCTGGCTGGATACCGGCTCAAGGCCGGTATGACGGAGGGAAGGAACTCGGCAGAACTCGCTCGCTGCCCCCTCGCAAACGCAAAAAAATACCCGGCACAAAGGCCGGGCAGGTAGGGAGGATGTTATTATGCGTGACGCCCCGGAGGAGGACGGTCACGGTTTTGGAGCCGTCATGCGCCTTCATATTCCAGTGAGGCGCCGATCAGTTCGCGCGCATAGGGATGCGTCGCCCTATTGCCGGCGATAGCGTCGCGCGGCAGGATTTCGGTGATGTCGCCACGCAGCATCACGGCGAAACGGTCGCACATGTGATCAACGACGGCGAGATCGTGCGTCACCATGATATAGGTGAAGCCGCGTTCTTCGCGCAGGCGCTGCAACAGGTTGAGGATTTCCGCCTGCACCGAGACATCGAGGGCCGAGGTCGGCTCATCAAGCAGGAGCAGAGACGGTTCGAGGATCAGCGCCCTGGCGATCGCAACACGCTGCCGCTGGCCGCCGGAAAGCTGATGCGGGAAGCGGTCGAGAAAGGAGACGGGCAGGCCGACATCGGTGATGACCTTGCGCATGCGCTCTTCACGGTCGCCGAGCTTGTGGATCGCAAGCGACTCCGAAAGCACGGTGCGCACCGACTGGCGGGGATGTAGCGAGCCGTATGGGTCCTGAAACACCATCTGCAACGTGCGGCAGCGCTCGATCAGCGGCATGTCGCGAACTGACTTGCCATTGATGAGGATTTCGCCGCTCCAGAAATCGTTGAGCATCGACACGCAGCGCAGCACGGTGGATTTACCCGAGCCGCTTTCGCCGACCAGCCCGAAGCACTCGCCGGGTTCGACGCGGAAGGACACCGAAGGCAGCACTTTCAGCGCCGTATGGCCGCTGCCGAAGGTGATGGAAAGATCGCGGGTTTCGACGGAAACGGCCATTATACGTTCTCCTCCAGCCATTCGGGACGGCGATCCAGCACCGCGAGCGGCGCGCGCGAGCCGCCGATGCGCGGCTGCGCCGCCAAAAGGCCGCGCGTATAGGGGTGCTGCGCCTGATCGAGATCGCGCGCGGCAAGTGTTTCCACCACACGGCCGGCATACATGATGAGAACCCGGTCGCAGAAATTGCGCACGAGATTGAGGTCATGGCTGATCATGATGAGGCCGATGCCGCGATCCCGCACCAGGCCATCGAGAATATTCAGCACCTGCAACCGCACCGTCACATCCAGCGCCGAGGTCGGCTCGTCGGCAATGACGAGATCGGGATCGGCAAGCAGCATCATGGCGATCATGACGCGTTGGCCCATGCCGCCGGAAATTTCGTGCGGATATTGCTCGTAGACGCGCGCGGCGTCGCGGATTTTCACCGCGTCGAGCATGGCGAGCGCCTTTTCCCGCGCTTCCGACCTCGACGCCTTGAAGTGGCGAAGATAGGTCTCCGTCACCTGATCGCCGACCCGGCGAATGGGGTTGAGCGAAAATTTCGGATCCTGAAGGATCATCGACATGCGCCGTCCGCGAACCTTCAGCATCTCTTTTTCACTGAGTGCGAGAAGATCGAGACCCTCGAAATCCAGCTTGTCGGCAGTGATCGTCGCCGATGGCAGAAGGCGCAGCAACGCCCGGCCCACGGTGGATTTGCCCGAGCCGCTTTCGCCGACGATGCCAAGCCGTTCCCGGCCAAGCGTGAAGGAGATGCCTCGCACGGCTTCCGTCGGCGAGCCGCCGTAGCGGATGCGGAGATTTTCGACGTCAAGGATTGGTTTTTCCATGGTCTTATCTCCGGTTCATCTGCTTCGGATCGAGCGCATCCCGCAGGCCATCGCCTAAAAGGTTGAAGGCGAGGCTGACGGAGAGGATTGAAATGCCGGGGAATGTCACAAGCCACCAGCTATCCAGCATGTAACGCCGGCCGGTGGCGATCATCGCCCCCCATTCTGGCAGCGGCGGCTGCGCGCCAAGACCGAGGAAGCCGAGGCCAGCGGCAGTCAGAATGACGGTCGCCATGTTCAGCGTCAGGCGGATCAGCACTGAAGGCAGGCACATGGGCATGATCGATTTGACGATGATGCGAAACGGCGAGGCGCCCTGAAGCCTTGCGGCGGCGATATAATCCGCCTTGCGAAACGTCATGGCTTCGGCGCGGGCGAGACGCGCAATCGGCGGCCATGAGGTGAGCGCAATGGCGATGATCGCATTGTTGAGGCTCGGCCCAAGTGCTGCGACAAAAGCGAGCGACAGGATGAGGCTCGGGAACGACAGGAAGATATCCGTGATGCGCATCATCACCGTATCGAACTTGCCGCCCAGATAACCCGAGGCCGTACCGACCAGAAGACCGACCGGACCGACGATGACCGACACCAGCGTTATGATGGTCAGCGTGATGCGCGCACCCCAGAGCAGGCGGCTGTAGATATCACGGCCCAGCTCGTCGGTGCCGAAGAAATGGCCGTTGCCCGGCGGTTGCAGCGTGTTGGCGAGGTTCTGCACGTAAGGATCGTGTGTCGCCAGCCACGGCGCGAAAATCGCCGAAATGACGAGCAGCAGCAATATCACCAGACCGAAAGCCGATGTCGGGCTTTTCAGCAGGAAGAGGACGATGTTCTTCAGCGCGTTCAACGGCACCGGAAGACGTGAGGAAGTTTCTGCACGAGCCGTCATCAGCGGGTCCTCGGATCGAAAAAGCGATAAAGAATGTCGGACAGAAGATTAAGCCCGATGAAGATGACGCCGACGATAAGCACGCAGGTCATCACGGCATTCATGTCGCCGATGATAAGATTGCTGGTCAGATATTGGCCGAAACCCGGCCAGGCGAACACGGTCTCGATAAGCACCGCGCCTTCCAGCAGCGAGCCGTAGGCAAGGGCGATGATGGTGACCAGCTGCACGCGAATATTGCCGAAGGCATGCAGCCACACCGTCTGCCGCTGCGACAGGCCTTTGACACGCGCTGTCGTCACATATTCCTGGCCCAGCTGATCCAGCATGAAGCTGCGCGTCATGCGGGTAATATAGGCCGAGGAGGAATAACCGAGCAAAGCGGCGGGCAGGATAAGGTGGTTGATCGCCGACCAGAACACTTCCATATCGCCCGCCAGCAGGCTGTCAATAAGCAGAAAGCCCGTCCGTTCTTCCACGAGACCAATATAGAACTGGTCCATGCGACCACCGCCGCCGACAAGGCCGAGATGGGCGTAAAAAACGATCAGCGCGATCATGCCGGTCCAGAAGATCGGCATGGAATGGCCAAACAGGCTGAGAACCCGCACGAGATGATCCTGCCAGCGGTCTTTCTTGACGGCGGCATAAACGCCCATGGGAATGCCGAGACCCGCACCGATCAGGATCGCGAAGGTGGCAAGCTCCATCGTCGCCGGCATGACCCTTATGATGTCTTCGATTACGGGGCGGCCCGTGCGGATCGAGGTTCCGAAATTGCCGGTGAACACGTCGCCGAGATAATAGATGAACTGCTGCCACAGCGGCCGGTCGAAGCCGAGCGCATGAAAAACCTGTTCATAGGTTTCGCGCGTCGCATCCTCGCCGACGATGGCCCGCACGGGATCGGCAGGCATCAGGCGGCCAATGAAAAAGGTCAGCAGCAACAATCCGAGCAGCGTGACCGCAATACTTCCGATCTGGCCGGACAGGCCATACAGCGAAAGACGTCTTTTTGACATGGTTCCTCCCTTGCCAGAAGTCGACCGGCGCGAAGAACAAAGGCACGATCCTGTCTGACAACTATCGATAAGTTGTCACAGGTGTTGAAAGCTGTCAAGCAAGCAAGCTGTGAAATCTGTGCTGGGACTTATTTCGAAATAGGGAAAGGCCGTCAGGGGCGAAGCGACCCTGCTGGGTTGCTACCGGGTTGGCAGGCGGAGGATTCTTTGAAAGCACTTCCATTGGAGGTCATTCCACCCGAAACAAGCCGGGATCGAATCCAAATGGGATTTTAGGTGGGCATAAAAGCGCGGTCACAGCGCGGATGTACCACAACGTCAAACCCGTCCGTAACCACAGCAATGAAATAAGCTCACTCACTCCGCTGCTGTGCGCGAGCGCAGAAGCACCTTGTAGCGTTCAAGACTGCCGCGCAGATGCGCCGCCATATATTGGCGCGCGGCATCGGCATCACCTTCGATGATGGCGTCGACAATCCTCGCATGCTCCTCCTGGAGATGCAGATTATAGTCCTTCGGACGCGCGCCGGGTGCAGCACCCTGCAATTCCCCGCGAGGAATGATGCCGGAGCGGATCAGCTGAAGAAATTCCGGGAAACGCCGGTTCTGCGTCGCCTGAGCAATCGCCAGATGGAATTCGAAATCGGCATCGCGTGTTGGCAGCCCCGCGGCGAGACAATCACCAATCTGCCGATGCGCATCGACAATCGCCTCCACCTGCACGGCGGAACGGCGCGATGCCGCAAGCCCGGCGGATTCAACCTCGAAAACCGTGCGCAATTCCAGCAATTCGATCACCGAGGAAATCCGCCCGACAGCCAGATCGTTGAAAGGCAGTTCCTTGGCCGGTTTCGTTTCCACGGCAAAAACGCCCGCGCCCTTGCGGGCTTCAACGAGACCATCGGCGCGCAGAATGGCGATGGCTTCGCGCACCACGGTGCGGCTGACGGAATATTCACGCGTGAGCGCGCTCTCGCTCGGAAGACGGTCACCGGGGAGGAACACGCCTTCCGACAAATCCCGTCTCAGTGCAGAACTGATTTTCGCCGCGAGCGATACCCCCTGCTTCGTGCTCTCAACGTCCATTCCAGCCCACCTGTTTTTAACCTGTCTGGCATGTTAGCAAACACCCGCAACATTGCAAGGGCCGGGGCGCCTTGACGACTGGCTGCCTTGCCTGCTCCTCGCGGTCATCCATCTTGGGCGAAGCCTTGCGCCAGCCAGAATACCCTGTCACGAACGATATCAAATCAACCCAGACGCTCGATAAGAAATTTCCAACTCTTGCAAGAAAACGATATACATTATACAATAACATATATTAATTTAGAACAACAGGAGATGCTGATGAGCGCCGTCAAGATCAACGAGCGTCTAACCGTAGCCGGCCAGCCGGAGATCGCCGATTTCCCTTCACTCTCCGCTCAAGGCTATAGAGGCATCATCAACGCTCGACCGGATGGAGAAGACGCCGGCCAGCCGGGCAACATGCGGGAAAAAAGCGCCGCCGGTACGGCAGGTCTGACTTACAGCTTCATTCCGGTGACCGGACCGACCATGACCGAGGCCGATATTCGGGCCTTCCAGCAGGCGATGGCCGCGGCCGACGGCCCTGTTTTTGCCCATTGCAAAGGCGGTACCCGCGCGTTGACACTCTACGTGCTCGGCGAAGCGCTTGACGCGCGTATACAGCAAAGCGAAATCGAGGCTTTCGGCAGGACGCATGGTTTTGACCTGTCCGGCGCGGTTCGCTGGCTGGAACGGCGGACTTTGGCGACGCCGCACGTCAAGGCATTCTTCGATCCACGTACATCCAGCCTGCAATACGTCGTCTCGGACCCAGCGACCGGACGCTGCGCCATTATCGACCCCGTCTATGATTTTGATGAGAAATCCGGCGCGACGGGCACGATGAATGCCGATGCCATTCTGGCCTATGTCGAAAGCGAGGGCCTTTCGGTAGAATGGATACTCGACACCCATCCGCATGCCGACCATTTTTCTGCCTCCCATTATCTGAAACAGAAAACCGGCGCGCAGACCGCCATCGGCGCAAAAGTTACCGGCGTGCAAAAGCTCTGGCAGGCGAAATACAATTGGCTCGACCTTGAGACCGATGGCTCGCAATGGGACCGGCTGTTTGAAGCAGGTGACAGGTTCAACATCGGTTCGCTGGAAGCCCGCGTGCTGTTTTCCCCCGGCCACACGCTGGCTTCCGTCACCTATGTGGTGGGCGACGCCGCCTTTGTGCATGATACGGTTTTCATGCCGGATTCCGGCACCGCGCGCGCCGATTTTCCAGGCGGCAGCGCCAGGGAGCTTTGGACTTCCATTCAGGATATCCTTGCCCTTCCTGACGAAACACGGCTTTTTACCGGTCATGACTACCAACCCGGCGGTCGCGCGCCGAAATGGGAAAGCACGGTCGGAGAACAGAAACGCAACAATCCGCATCTGGCCGACATGACGGAAGAAGGCTTCATCCGTCTGCGCGAAGCTCGGGATCGCACCTTGCCGATGCCCAAGCTCATTCTGCACGCATTGCAGGTCAATATCCGAGGCGGCCGTCTGCCGGAACCGGAGGCCAACGGCAAACGCTACCTCAAATTCCCGCTCGATGGGCTGGAGGGCAGCACATGGTGAAGGACAATATATGGCAACAGGCTCCGCGCATCACCGAAATCCCCCTGCCCGCCATGGAAGAACGCGCCGTCGAAGTTGCGCTGCTTTTAAAGACACTCGCCCATCCCGCCCGGCTGATGCTGGCCTGCACACTGGCGCAGGCAGAATTTTCCGTCGGCGAACTGGAGGCGAAGCTTGATATTCACCAGCCCACGCTTTCCCAGCAGCTTGGCGTGCTGCGGGAAGCGGGTGTTGTCGAAACCCGGCGCGAAGCCAAGCAGATTTTCTACCGGATGAGCGAGACGAAAGCGGCCCAGCTTATCGAAGCTCTCTACGCCATATTCTGTGCGCCGGAGGCGGCCGCGTGAGCCCCTATTGGCCCTCGCTTTTCGGCGGCATGCTTCTCGGTCTTGCAGGCATCCTTCTGTTTCTGTTCAACGGCCGCATCGCCGGCATCAGCGGTATCATGGGCAGGATGCTCGGCCGGGAGCGGCGTCTCGCCGATCTGGCGTTCGTGGCCGGCCTGCTGGCCGGGCCTTATCTTTACGCCGCCGCATTTGGCCGGCTTCCCGCAGTAACCATAGTCGCACCGTGGCCACTGATCATCATTGCCGGCCTGCTGGTGGGTTTCGGCACGCGCATGGGCTCCGGCTGCACCTCCGGCCACGGCATCATGGGGCTGGCGCGATTTTCCCGGCGCTCCATCGCCGCAACCGCAACCTTCCTGATGACCGGCATTCTTGCTGCAACAATAACGGGAGCCCTATCATGAAAAATCAAGCCATGGCGCGTGTTGTGCTGGCATTGGTCGCAGGAGCACTGTTCGGTTTCGGCCTGTCGCTCTCCGGCATGGTCGATCCGGCTCGCGTTTCAGGTTTTCTCGATGTGGCGAGCGACCATTGGGACCCGAGCCTGATGTTTGTTCTTGGCGGTGCAGTCTCGGTCGCCGTGCCGGGTGTTCTGCTCAGCCGTTTTATTGCCAGGCCGGTTCTTGCCGAAGACTTCAGCCTTCCGGCAAAAACCCGCATCGACCGGCCCCTCATCCTTGGTTCAGCCATTTTCGGCATCGGTTGGGGGCTTGCCGGTTTCTGCCCCGGCCCGGCATTGTCGGCTTTCGCTCTCGGGCTTTTGCCGGTCATTCTTTTCGTCTGCGCCATGATTGCAGGCATGTTGGCGCATGATCGCCTCCTGGCAAAAGAGCCGTAGCTCAACCGGTCAACGTTCATACGACAAGCATGATAAAGATGGCCTGCGCGGGTGGCAAAGCACCCGCGCGAAGACCTTCGACTACAGGTCGATCAGGCTCTTGCCCGTCATTTCCGGGGGCAGCTGCACGTTCATCAGTTGCAGCAAGGTGGGCGCAACATCGGCAAGAATGCCGTCATGCAGCTTTGCACCCTGCGGGCCGCCAAACAGGATCACCGGCACCGGATTGGTGGTATGCGCCGTGTGCGGGCCGCCGGTCACAGGGTCAACCATGGTTTCGCAATTACCATGGTCGGCAATCACCAGCATCGCGCCGCCGACTTTTTCCAGAGCAGCAACGACCGCGGCAAGTCCGCGATCCACAGCTTCGCAGGCTTTGATCGCCGCTTGCAGATCACCTGTATGGCCGACCATGTCCGGATTGGCGAAATTGGTGACGATCAGATCATAACCCTTGCCGATCGCCTCAACGAATTTCTCCGTCACTTCCGGCGCACTCATTTCCGGCTGCAGATCATACGTCGCAACCTTGGGGGATTTCGGCATGAAGCGGTCTTCGCCCACCTCCGGCTCTTCCTTGCCGCCATTCAGGAAGAAGGTGACATGCGGATATTTTTCGGTTTCGGCGAGACGGAACTGCGTCAGCCCCTGTTTTGCCACCCATGCGCCCAGCGTATTGGCGATATCGCGCTTCGGATAGGCCGTCGCCATGAAAGCAGCGTGCCGGGTGGAATATTCCACCATGCCAAGCGATGCCGAAAGCACCGGCTTTTCACGGGCAAAACCATCAAAATCATCCGCACCGATGGCAAGCAGGATTTCACGGGCGCGGTCGGCGCGGAAATTCAGGCAGAACAACCCGTCGCCGGCCTTGAAACCCTCATAACCATCGATCACCGTCGGCAGGATGAATTCATCTGTCACATTGTTCTTGTAGCTCTGCGCGACCGCGCTCACCGCATCCGACGCATGTTCGCCCTTGCCGAGAACCATGGCGTCATAGGCCTTTTCAACGCGCTCCCAGCGGTTGTCGCGATCCATCGCATAATAACGGCCAATCACGGTGCCGATGCTGGCGCCTTGCGGCAGGCTCGCCACGAGCGCTGCCACAAAATCCTCAGCCGATTGCGGCGCAACATCGCGGCCATCGGTGATGGCATGCACGACGACCTTCACACCGTGGCTGATCATCAGCTTCACCGCCGCCTGGCCGTGGAGAATATGGCCATGGACGCCGCCATCGGAAACGACGCACATCAGATGCGCTACGCCGCCCGCGGTCTTTACCTTGGCGGCGAAATCAAGCATCGCCGCATTGCGGAAAAAGCTGCCATCTTCGATGGCGAGATCAATCTGTCCGAGATCCATGGCAACGATGCGGCCGGCACCGATATTGGTATGGCCGACTTCGGAATTGCCCATCTGCCCGGTGGGCAGGCCGACATTCGGGCCGAAAGTGGTCAGCGTCGCATTCGGGCAGGTGGCGAAAAGCCGGTCCATGGTGGGCGTGTTCGCCAGAACAGGCGCATTGCTGGATTTGTCCTCGCTTAAGCCCCAGCCATCGAGAATAGTCAGGACAACGGGTTTGGGAGTGCGCATGGGAGGACCTTCTTCTTCATTCGGTTGCCGGCGGACAGCGAAGCGTTGGGTACCGGAGCGCCCCCGTCCGCCACTATGATCATGATGAGAAAACACGGCTTCTCGTTCTTTCTCTTCTATACCCGAAGATCGCGAACGCAAGCCTATACCGACACCGAAACAGTTCCGTGAAGCCGGAGTGCTTCACGGAAAAAAAGCTTTCAGCCGTCGATGAAGATCAGAGCCGGCTTTTCCAACAGCGCTTTGATGGCATGGATGAAGACGGCGGCATCCCAGCCGTCGACAACCCGGTGATCGAAGCTGGACGACAGGTTCATCATCTTGCGCGGCACGAAGCGCGTTCCATCCCAGACTGGCCGCATCATGATCTTGTTGACGCCGATGATCGCCACTTCAGGATGGTTGATGATGGGTGTCGAAACCACACCGCCCAATGCCCCGAGCGAACTGATGGTGATGGTGGAGCCCATCAGTTCTTCCCGATGCGCCGTGCCGGTACGGGCAGCTTCGGCAACGCGTGCGACTTCGTCTGCACATTGCCAAAGGCCGAGCGTTTCGCTGTGGCGCACAACCGGAACGGTGAGGCCGGACGGTGTCTGCGTGGCGATGCCGATATGGACGGCTTCGTAGTGGCGGACGACACCGTTCTCGTCATCGAAAGTGGCATTCATGCCGGGATGATCGGCCACTGCTTTCACCAGAGCGCACATCAGAAACGGCAGGATCGTCAGTTTCGGCTGTCCGGAACGACGATTGCCGTTCATGGTCGCGCGCAAATCCTCCAGATCGGTCACGTCGACTTCCTCGACATAGGTGATGTGCGGAATACGGGAGGCGGAGAGCACCATCTTCTCGGCGATCTTGCGCCGCAGCCCCGTGACCTTCACTTCCTCGACGGCGCTGTCGTGGGGCGCTACTGGCTCGCGGCGCTCCGGCCGTCCCCGCACGGTTAAGAACCCATCGAGATCGGCATGGGTGATATGCCCGTCCGGCCCGGTTCCCTTGACCTTTGTGAGATCAATATCGAGATCGTCGGCACGCTGACGAACAGCGGGAGACGCCAGCGGTTTATGATGCGGTTCGGCTGGAAGTGGCGGCGGCGAATCCTCGGCGGGACGCGCAGCCGGCTGGGTTTCAACGGGTGGCGGTGCTTCCGTCATATCCGCCGGCGCTTCCGCTTCCAGCACGTTGCCCTCGGGAGCGGCGGCAGAGACATCGGTTTCGATGCGGACGAGCGGTGCTTTCACTGGCACGGTGTTTCCGACCGTCACGGCCAGCCAGGTGACGATGCCCGCCACCGGCGACGGAATTTCGACCGTCGCCTTGTCAGTCATCACGGCGGCCAGCACCATGTCCTCATGCACCGGATCACCCGGTTTGACGTTCCATTCCACCAGTTCAGCTTCAGCGACGCCTTCGCCGACATCGGGCATTGTAATGGTATATTCCGCCATAATCAGGCCTCCATGACTTCGACAAGTGCGCGTCCGACGCGGGCGGGTCCGGGAAAATAGTCCCATTCCTGCGCATGCGGGTAAGGCGTATCCCAACCGGCGACACGAACGACGGGAGCCTCCAGATGATAGAAACAATGTTCCTGCACCAGTGACACCACCTCTGCCCCGAAGCCGGAGGTCAGCGTCGCCTCATGCACCATGACGCAGCGGCCGGTCTTGGAGACGGATTTGACGATACTATCGAGATCAAGCGGCAGCAGGCTCCGCAGATCGATGATCTCGGCATCCACACCGGTTTCTTCCGCTGCCGCCAGCGCCACATGCACCATGGTGCCATAAGCGATGACGGTGACAGCGTTTCCGGGGCGGCGGATTTCGGCCTTGCCGATGGGGATGGTGTAGTGCCCTTCCGGCACCTCGCTCATCTCGTGCTTGGACCACGGTGTTACCGGCCGGTCGTGATGACCGTCGAAGGGACCGTTATAGAGTCGCTTCGGCTCCAGAAACATCACGGGATCGGGGTCTTCGATCGAGGCGATCAACAGCCCCTTGGCATCATAAGGGTTGGAGGGAACAACCACCTTCAGCCCGCAGACATGGGTGAAAAGCGCTTCCGGGCTCTGGCTATGCGTCTGCCCGCCGAAAATGCCGCCGCCGGTCGGCATTCTAAGCACGATCGGGCAGGTAAAATCGCCATTGGAGCGATACCGGATACGTGCCGCCTCCTGGGTAATCTGGTCATAGGCGGGATACATGTAATCAGCGAACTGGATTTCGACACAGGGACGCAACCCGTAAGCTGCCATGCCGATGGCCGTGCCGACAATGCCAGATTCGCTGATCGGCGCATCGAAACAGCGGGTTTTTCCGTATTTCCCCTGCAGCCCCTGCGTGGCGCGGAAGACGCCGCCGAAATAACCCACATCTTCACCGAACACCACGACATCGTCGCTGCGCTCCATGGACACATCCATGGCGCTGCGGACGGCTTCAATCATCGTCATTCTTGCCATGTCTTACCATCCTGCCTTCTGGCGCTGGCGGGCGAGATGCGGCGGCATCTCCTCGTAAACGCCTTCGAAAATATCCTTTTTCGGCGGTTTTTTGCCTTCATGCAGCGTGCCGTGGCTTTCCGCCTCGCGTTGCGCTTCCAGCACTTCGTCGGCGATTTCCGCCTCCGCCTGCCGGTGCCGCTCTTCCGACCAGACGCCGCGCAGGGTGAGATGTTTCTTAAGCCTGAGAACAGGATCGCCCAGCGGCCAGGCTTCGGATTCGGTCTTGGGGCGATAGGCGCTTGGATCATCCGAGGTGGAATGGGCACCGACGCGATAGGTCACATATTCGATCAGCGTCGGGCCGAGATTGCGGCGCGCCCGCTCCACCGCCCAGCGCGCCACGGCATAAACGGCGAGATAATCATTGCCATCGACCCTGAGTGCGGGAATACCGAAGCCCAGCCCCCGCGCCGCAAATGTGCCGGAGCCGCCGCGCGCAATGCCCTGAAAGGTGGAAATGGCCCATTGATTGTTGACGATATTGAGAATGACCGGGGCCTTGTAAGTGGAGGCGAAGACCAGCGCGGAGTGGAAATCCGACTCCGCCGTCGAACCGTCGCCGATCCACGCAGCCGCAATCTTCGTATCGCCCTTGATGGCCGAGGCCATCGCCCAGCCGACCGCCTGGACATATTGTGTGGCGAGGTTACCGGAGACGGTGAAGAAGCCGTGCTCTTTCGAAGAATAGAGAACCGGCAATTGCCGCCCGTGCAGCGGGTCAAGCTCGTTGGAATAGATCTGGTTCATCATTGTGACGAGCGGATAGTCATCGGCGATCAACAGCCCCGCCTGCCGGTAGGTCGGGAAATTCATGTCGCCTTTGGAAAGCGCTTTGCGGAAGGCGCAACTGACCGCCTCCTCCCCCAGATGCTGCATGTAAAAGGAGGTTTTTCCCTGCCGCTGCGCCATCAGCATGCGGGCATCGAAAGCCCGAAGCCGCATCATGTTTTTGAGGCCGGCCAGTAATTCCTCGTCCGAAAGCAGCCCTGCCCACGGCCCGACAGCCTCGCCCTGATGATTGAGGACGCGAATGATCGAATAGGCGAGATCGCGCATGCTTTCCGGCGCTGCATCCACATCCGGGCGCGGCACGGAGCCGGCCTTGGGTATCTTCACATTGGAGAAATCCGGCTCCCCGCCGGGCCGCACCGCAGGCTCTGGAACATGCAGGCTGAGATGTGGCGTTTCGGTTATATCCATTCTACTCCTCCCGTCACGGTCTCCTCCAGACCGCGAAACAATCCTCACAGGTTCCGAGCGATCACCATACGCTGGACATCGCTTGTTCCCTCGTAAATCTGGCAGATGCGCACATCGCGATAGATCCGCTCCACCGGATAATCCGCCATGTAACCGTAACCGCCGTGAATCTGGATGGCGTCCGAGCAGACGCGTTCGGCCATTTCAGACGCGAAGAGCTTGGCCATCGAGGCCTCCGAAAGACAGGGCTCTCCCGCCTCCTTCAACGCCGCCGCATGCAGCACCAACTGCCGCGCCGCCGTAATCTTCGTTGCCATATCCGCCAGCCGGAACGCGACCGCCTGGTGCTCCACGATTGCCTGCCCGAAGGCCTTGCGCTCGCGGGCATAATCCCGCGCCGCCTCGAAGGCCGCCTGCGCCATGCCGACCGCCTGTGCAGCGATGCCGATGCGGCCGCCTTCCAGATTGGCGAGCGCGATGCGATAACCCTGCCCCTCTTCACCCAGCCGCAATTCGGCCGGGACCGCCATGTCGGTGAAGGCGATCTGGCAGGTATCGGACGAATGCAGCCCGAGTTTTTCCTCGACCCTTATGACCTCGTAACCCGGCGTATCCGTCGGCACGATGAAGGCGCTGATGCCCTTCTTGCCCGCCGCCGCATCGGTGACGGCGAAGACGATAACGACATCACCATTTTTGCCCGAGGTGATGAACTGCTTCGCCCCATCAAGAATATAGCGGTCGCCATCGCGCCGCGCCCGGGTCTTGAGGTTTGACGCATCGGAGCCGGCCTGCGGTTCGGTCAGCGCAAAACCGCCGATCCATTCGCCAGAAGCCAGTTTCGGCAGGAAACGTTGCTTCTGATCCTCCGTGCCGAATTTCAGGATCGGCACGCAGCCGACTGAATTGTGAACGCTCATGATGGTGGAACAGGCCCCGTCACCGGCAGCGATTTCCTCGAGCGCCAGGGCATAAGCGACGGCACCGGTTTCCGATCCGCCATAGTCCTCCGAGACCAGCATGCCGAGGAAACCAAGGTCTCCCATTTCCTTCAGTTCGTCTTTCGGAAACCGGCTTTCCCGGTCACGCGCGGCAGCGCCGGGGGAAAGCCGTTCGCGGGCGAAATCGCGAGCCATGTCCCTGATCTGCTGCTGAGCTTCGTTCAGGATCATCGCCGCCTCCCCCTCAATGCCGCTCGATGCCGAGCGCGGTTGCTTCACCGCCGCCGATACAGACGGCGGCCACGCCGCGCTTCAGCCCGTGGCGCTGCAGAGCGGCCAGCAATGTGACGACGATCCTCGCGCCGGAAGCGCCGATCGGATGGCCGAGCGCACAGGCCCCGCCGTGCACATTCACCTTCTCAAGCGGCAGATCGAGATCGCGCATTGCCGCCATCGCCACCACGGCAAAGGCCTCGTTGATTTCGAAGAGATCGACATCCCTCGCCGTAAAGCCGGTTTTATCGAACAGCTTTTTCATCGCGCCGATGGGAGCCGTTGGATATCCGGCAGGGGCATCCGCATGGGAGGCCTGACCGATGATCGTCGCCAGCGGCGATAGGCCCCGCCTTTCCGCTTCGGAGCGACGCATGAGAACGAGAGCGGCCGCACCATCGGAAATCGAGCTGGAATTGGCCGCCGTCACCGTTCCGCCATCGCGAAAGGCGGGCTTCAGCTGCGGGATTTTCTCCGGTTTTGCCTTGCCCGGCGGCTCGTCCACGGCAACATCGCCGACAGGCGCTATTTCCGCTTCAAAGGCTCCCTCCGCTATGGCGCGACGCGCCCGTTCCAGCGAGGCAAGCGCATAGTCATCCTGCATGGCGCGGGTAAATTGATAGGCCTCAGCGCAATCTTCAGCGAAAGTGCCCATCAGCCGGCCCTTGTCATAGGCATCCTCGAGACCGTCGAGAAACATATGGTCGATGACTTTGCCGTGGCCGAGACGATAGCCATTTCGGGCGCGATCCAGCAGATAGGGCGCATTGCTCATGCTTTCCATGCCACCCGCAAGCACGATGGAAGAGCTTCCCGCCGCGATCTGGTCATGGCCCAGCATGATCGCCTTCATGCCCGAACCGCACATCTTGTTGATGGTCGTCGCGCCAATCGAGTTGGGAATACCGGCGGCAATGGCTGCCTGTCTGGCGGGCGCCTGCCCCTGCCCGGCGGTGAGCACACAGCCCATCAGCACATCATCAATGTCAGAAACCGGAATAGTAGCCCGTTCGACGGCCGCACGGATCGCCGCGGCCCCAAGATCGGGTGCCGCCACCGATTTGAATTCGCCCTGGAACCCACCCATAGCAGTACGGGCGGCCCCGACGATCACGACAGGGTCATGCACAGCCAAATTCACCTCCCTTGGGCATTCTCTCGCTTGAGAAAACGACCGTCATCGCGATCTCCTCCAGACCTCGACAAAAGCATCGGACCGAAAAGTGTGCCGCGGTTTTCGGATAATCCGATGCCAAGCAAAAACCTAGAGCGGTCCATCGCCCTAGGTGAACGCTATCACCAACTCGAATTCATTTCAAAGCTATTTTGATTGACAGTTTTTTGATTGGCGATATCTTTGATCCAACAAATAGTCATATCATAGAGCAAATGATCCATGATTGAGCTCGACAGTTTCGACCGCAAGATTCTGCATGTCCTCGGCGATGACGGGCGGGTGAGCTGGCGCGATCTGGCAGCGCGTATCGGCCTTTCCTTCACGCCGACGCTGCGCCGGGTGCGCAAGCTCGAGGAAGAAGGCATCATTCGCGGTTATACCGCCGTGTTCGATGAGAACCGGCTGCTCGGCAATATGGGCGTCTTCATCTCCGTCACGCTGGAACGGCAGATCAAGGAAGCGCTGACGACCTTCGAACACCACGTCGCCTCCATTCCCGAAGTCGTGGGCGGTTACCAGACCAGTGGCAGTTCCGATTATCTGATCCACGCCATGGTGCGGGACCTGCCGCATTATCAAGAGCTACTGGATTTCCTGACCACGGTTCCCGGCGTGTCGCGCATCCAGTCCAATTTCGCCATCAAGACATTCGTGCGCCGTTCCGCCGCCTTCACCGGAGGTGACGCGCCGTAAAATGAGGGTTGCCGGCGCGGAGGAGGTGCCGGCAACTGACAAAAGGGACGGCAAATACCGTCCGGAGGAGAAGACGCGATGAGTTTGAACCTCGCCGCCATTTTCGATGCCGATCTCGGCCCGGAAATCGCAGCATTGCGCGACAGCGCAAGAGCATTCGCCGACGATAAAATCGCCCCGCTGGCGGCAGAAATAGACCGCGACGACCGTTTTCCACGCAAGCTCTGGCCAGAGATGGGTGAGCTCGGCCTGCACGGCATCACCGTTTCGGAAGAATTCGGCGGTGCCGACATGGGTTATCTCGCCCATTGCGTGGCGATGGAGGAAATAAGCCGGGCTTCGGCTTCCATCGGCCTTTCCTATGGCGCTCATTCCAACCTCTGCATCAACCAGATCCACCGCTGGGGAACGGATGAGCAGAAGCACAGATATCTGCCGAAACTCGTCTCCGGTGAACATGTCGGTTCACTCGCCATGAGCGAGACGGAAGCCGGTTCGGATGTCGTGTCGATGCGGCTGAAGGCGGAACGCAGAGACGATCGCTATGTGCTGAACGGCGCAAAAATGTGGATTACCAACGGTCACGAGGCCGATACGCTGGTGGTTTACGCCAAGACGGATATGTCCGCCGGCCCGCGCGGCATCACGGCCTTCCTGATCGAAAAGGGATTCAAGGGGTTTCGCCCGGCCCAGAAACTCGACAAACTCGGCATGCGCGGCTCACCCACATCAGAACTGGTGTTCGAGGATTGCGAGGTGCCGGAAGAAAACATTCTCGGCCGCCTCAACGACGGCGTGACGGTGCTGATGAGCGGGCTGGATTACGAGCGGGCCGTGCTGGCCGCCGGCCCTGTTGGTATCATGCAGGCGGCAATCGATCTGGTTCTGTCCTATGCCCGCGAGCGTAGACAATTCGGCAAGCCAATCGGCGAATTCCAGCTGGTGCAGGGGAAACTCGCCGATATCTACTCGTCCATGAATGCGTCGCGCGCCTATGTCTATGCCGTGGCTCGGGCCTGCGACAATGGCCGCATCACAAGGCAGGATGCGGCGGGCGCGATCCTGTTTGCCGCCGAGCGGGCGACGCAGGTGGCGTTGGATGCGATCCAGCTTCTCGGCGGCTCAGGTTACGTGAATGAAAGTCCGGCCGGACGGCTGCTGCGTGATGCTAAACTCTATGAGATCGGCGCAGGCACCAGCGAAATTCGCCGGATGCTGATCGGCCGCGAACTGGTTAAGGGCAACGGGTGAGAACGCGATGAAGCTTACTTCCAGTCTGAACCGCGATCCCACCTTTGCCGCCAATGTAGAGTTCATGTCGGGTCTCGTGGACGACCTGCGGCAGCATGTCGAAAAAATCTCGAAAGGCGGCGGCGACAAGGCCCGCGAGCGGCATCTTTCCCGCGGCAAATTGCTGGCGCGAGACCGCATCGAAGCGCTTCTCGATCCCGGCAGTCCATTCCTGGAGTTCTCGCAATTTGCAGCTTACGAGGTCTATGACGAACCCGTTCCCGCCGCCGGCATCGTCACCGGCATCGGCCGGGTATCGGGCCGCGAATGTGTGATCGTCGCCAATGACGCGACGGTGAAAGGCGGCACCTATTATCCGCTGACGGTGAAGAAACATTTGCGCGCGCAGGAAATCGCCACCGAGAACCGCCTGCCCTGCATCTATCTGGTGGATTCCGGCGGCGCGAACCTGCCCAATCAGGACGAGGTGTTTCCCGACCGCGATCATTTCGGCCGTATCTTCTACAATCAGGCCAATATGTCGGCGCAGGGCATTGCCCAGATTGCCGTGGTGATGGGCAGCTGCACGGCGGGTGGGGCCTATGTGCCAGCCATGAGCGACCAGTCCGTGATCGTCAAAAATCAGGGCACGATCTTTCTCGGCGGCCCGCCGCTGGTGAAGGCCGCAACCGGCGAGGTGGTGAGTGCGGAGGACCTTGGCGGCGCGGATGTGCATTCGCGGCAATCCGGCGTCACTGATCATTACGCCCACGACGACCGCCATGCGCTGGCGCTGACCCGGCGGATCGTCTCCACCCTCAGCCGCCGAAAACAGGTGGAGCTGGATATCCGCGAACCGGTGGAGCCGCTTTATCCGGCCGACGAGCTTTATGGCATCGTTCCCGCCGATACGCGAAAACCCTTCGAGGTGCGCGAGATCATCGCCCGTCTGGTGGATGGTTCGGAATTCGACGAGTTCAAGGCGCTTTACGGCACGACTTTGGTCTGCGGTTTCGCCCATATCCATGGTTATCCCGTCGGCATCATCGCCAATAACGGCATTCTGTTTTCGGAATCTGCACTGAAAGGCGCGCATTTCATCGAACTCTGCTGCCAGCGTGGCATCCCGCTGGTTTTCCTGCAGAACATCACCGGCTTCATGGTCGGCAAGGCCTATGAGGCTGGTGGTATCGCCAAGGATGGCGCCAAGCTCGTGACAGCCGTCGCCTCGGCCAAGGTGCCAAAATTCACCGTCATCATCGGCGGATCCTTCGGGGCCGGCAATTATGGCATGTGCGGGCGGGCCTATTCACCACGCTTTCTGTGGATGTGGCCGAATGCGCGTATTTCGGTGATGGGCGGCGAGCAGGCGGCGTCCGTGCTGGCGCAAATCCGCCGCGACGGCATCGAGGCAGATGGCCGCCACTGGTCGAAGGAAGGCGAAGAGGCGTTCAAGCAGCCGATCCGGGAAAAATACGAGCGGGAAGGACATCCCTATTATGCCAGTGCACGGCTATGGGACGACGGCATCATCGACCCGAAAGATACCCGTCTCGTGCTTGGCCTTGGTCTCTCCGCCGCGCTTAACGCACCGATAGAAACCACCCGTTTTGGCATATTCAGGATGTGAGGCGACGATGTTCTCGAAAATACTGATCGCCAACAGGGGCGAAATCGCCTGCCGCATCATCCGCACCGCCGCCAGGATGGGCATCCGCACCGTCGCGGTCTATTCGGATGCCGACCGCAACGCCATGCATGTGGCGCTTGCCGACGAAGCCATCGCCATCGGCCCCGCGCCGGCGCGCGCCTCCTATCTCGATGCGGAAAAAATCATCGCAGCCGCAAAAGCAACCGGTGCGGAAGCGATCCATCCGGGTTACGGCTTTCTGTCCGAAAATGCCGCCTTCGCCGAAGCCTGCGCCGCCGCTGACCTCATTTTCATCGGCCCGCCGCCGCAAGCAATCCGCGCCATGGGCGGAAAAAGCGAAGCGAAGGCGCTGATGGCGAAAGCCGGCGTTCCCATCGTTCCCGGCTATCACGGCGATGAGCAGGCCGAGAAACGGCTGGCGAGCGAGGCGGATAAGATCGGTTATCCGGTGTTGCTCAAGGCCTCTGCCGGCGGCGGCGGCAAGGGCATGCGCGTGGTCAGGCAAAAGCTCGACTTCGCAGCCGAGCTTGCCGGTGCCAAACGCGAAGCGCTGGCCGCCTTCGGCAATGACCGCATGCTGATCGAAAAACACCTGGAGCGTCCACGCCATGTGGAAGTGCAGGTCTTCGCCGATGGCCATGGCAATTGTGTTTCGCTTTTCGAGCGCGATTGCTCGATCCAGCGCCGGCACCAGAAGGTGATAGAGGAAGCCCCCGCCCCCGGCCTGCCCGATGCCTTGCGGCAACGCATGTATGATGCGGCAACCGCCGCCGCCCGCACCATCGATTATCGCGGTGCGGGTACCGTAGAGTTTCTGCTCGACCCTTCCGGCGACTTCTACTTCATGGAAATGAACACCAGGCTTCAGGTCGAACACCCGGTAACGGAATATATTACCGGTCTCGATCTGGTCGAATGGCAGATCCGCGTCGCGAACGGCGAAGTCCTGCCGGAAGGCTGGGCCGATCTCCGTATCAACGGCCATGCCATCGAGGCGCGGATTTATGCCGAAGACCCGGCAAATGATTTCCTGCCGTCGATCGGCACGGTCAGCCATCTGATCTTTCCTGATGACGGCCCGCACCTCCGGATCGACAGCGGCATCCGCGCCGGTGATGCCATCACCGTGCATTACGATCCGATGATCGCCAAGCTGATCGTCTGGGATCACGACCGAGCCGCCGCCGTGCGGCGGCTGCGGCTAGCGCTGGAAAAACTGGCGATCTGCGGCGTCACCAGCAATGTTGCGTTTCTGGCGCGGCTTGCAGGGCTCGAGGCTTTCGCCACCGCCGATCTCGATACCGGCTTCATCCCCCGCAACGAGGCAGCGCTTTTCGCCCCCGCAGTCACCGGCGAGAGCGAAATCGCCATAGCTGCGCTCGGCCTCCTTCTTTCACGACAGAAAGCGGCCAAGACCAGTTCTCCATCATCGGCCGATCCCCATAGCCCATGGAACAACACCAATGCTTTCCGCCTGAATGCACCGACGCGGGAAACCCTGAATTTCACTCTCGACCACCAGCCGCTCGCGGTTGCCGTTACCCATGAGGAGGACGGGTTTTCGCTGGAGATTGACGGCGGGACGATCCGTGTCGGCGGTAATCTCGCAGAGAATGGCAAGCTGCGTGCGGTCATGGATGGCATGCAGAGGCAGGGCTATTTCTTCGCCGAGGACAGCAGCCATACGCTTTTTCTGGACGGCGAGCATTATCGCATCAGCCAGCCAGACCCCGTCGATATCGCGGATGCCACCACCCATACCGGCGGTCTGGAAGCACCCATGCCGGGCGTTATCCGCGCCGTACTCAGCCAGAAAGGTACGCTCGTTGAAGCCGGCGAGGCGCTGGTGGTGATGGAGGCGATGAAAATGGAGCACACGATCCGTGCCCCGACAAAAGGCACCGTTACCGCTATCAATTGCGCAGAAGGCGATATGGTGGCGGCCGGTGCGGTGCTGGTGGATTTCGAGCCGGAGGGCACCTGACATGGGTTTTCCGCAAGCGGCAAAGATTGTCGAAGTCGGCGCGCGTGACGGTCTTCAAAATGAAAGTGCGGAGGTTTCCACCGCCATCAAGATCGAACTCATCGAGCGGCTGGCCGCAGCCGGGTTGGCAGCCATCGAGGCGGGAGCCTTCGTTTCACCCAAAAAAGTGCCGCAAATGGCAGGTTCGAAAGAGGTGTTTCAGGGCCTTAGACGGCGACCCGGCACGGCCTATCCGGCGCTTGTTCCCAATATGAAAGGTTTCGAGGCGGCCATCGAAGCCGGTGTGACGGAAATCGCCGTTTTCGTTTCCGCATCAGAAGGCTTCAGCCAGCACAATATCGGCTGCTCGCGCGCTGAAAGCCTTAAGCGGCTGCACGATGTCGCGCAGGCGGCCGCCGACCGAAATATCCACATGCGAGGTTACGTCTCCTGCATTGCCGGCTGCCCCTATGACGGAGCGGTTGCGCCCGATGAGGTCGCCGCGATGGCCGAGGCGCTTGTCGCGCTTGGCTGCCATGAGATTTCGCTCGGCGATACGATCGGCATCGGCACGGCCAGCCAGATTCGCAATGTCATCGAGCGGGTGTCGACCCGTATCCCGCGCGAAAAACTCGCCATGCATTTCCATGACACCTATGGGCAGGGCGTCGCCAATGTGCTGGCCTCGCTGGAGGAAGGCATAGCCGTTTTCGACAGTTCCGTTGCCGGGCTGGGCGGCTGCCCCTTTGCGCCGGGGGCGAGCGGCAATGTCGCCACCGAAGATGTCGTTTATCTGCTGCAGGGGCTTGGCATCGAAACCGGTATCGACCTGATGGCCGTGGCGAAGATCGGAGACCGGATCAGCCGGTATCTCGGCAGGCCGAACGCGGCACGCGCCGGAAAAGCGCTGCTTGCCGCAAAACAGGAGGGTGACCTGCATGGCGGATGAGTTGTTGCGTGAGACACGCAAGGATGTTCTGTGGCTGACGCTTAACCGGCCGGAAGTTCACAATGCCCTCAACGCCGCCATGACGGATGCGCTTGCCGGTGCCATACGCGCGGCATCCGGTGACCGTGGTCTGCGCGCCGTGGTCATAACGGCAGCGGGAGACCGCAGTTTCTGTTCGGGGGCCGATCTCAAGGAGAGCGCCGGCGGCATATTCCTCTCACGGGATGGAACAAACCCCATTGCCGACGTGATGCGCGCCATTGAAACCTGCGACAAGATCGTCATCGCCCGCATCAACGGCCGGGTCTTGGCCGGTGGGCTTGGCGTCGTTACCGCCTGCGATCTTGCCTATGCCGCCGATCACGCCGAATTTGGTCTGCCGGAAGTGCGGGTCGGGCTTTTCCCGGCCATGGTGGCGGCGAAGCTTCTGGCGAAAATACCCTTGGGCAGGCTTCAGGAAATGGCTTATCTCGGCCAGCCAGTCAGCGCCCCGGAGGCAACAGGTCTCGGCCTTGTCAATCGCACCGCGCCTGCGGCGGAACTCGATGGCTTGATCGAGGATGTTCTTGCGAAGCTGCGACAGAATGCGCCGGGCGCCATCGCAGCCGGAAAGGCAGCCTTGCTGGCGATGGGCGACATGTCATCCGATGAACGGCTTGCCTTTGCCGAAGGCGCCATCGCCGCCATCAGCAGCAGCGATGAAGCGCGCGAAGGGCGGCAGGCTTTTGCAGAAAAGCGGCCTCCTATATGGACCGGCAGGTCCTGAACCGCAGCACTTTCACCGCAGTCGTCGTCTCTTGAGACGTTAATCGATATAATGCCCGCAGCCGCGTTGACCCCGTTCGGCAAATCGCGTTTTATCCAGCACCTTTCGCCGGACGGTGATCGGGCAGCCGGAGGAGACCCCATGCGCCTTGTAAAAACCGTCGCCGAATTGCGGGATGCGATTGCCGCCTTTCGCCGCGAAGGCAAGAGTGTCGGCTTCGTGCCGACCATGGGTTTTCTCCATATCGGCCATCTGACGCTCGTTGCCAAAGCCAAGGCGGAAAACGATGTGACGGTGGTTTCCATCTTCGTCAATCCGCTGCAATTCGGCGCGAATGAAGATCTGGCGCGTTACCCCCGCGATCTCGCCCGCGACAGCGCGCTGCTGGAAGAGGCAGGTGTCGATGTTCTTTTCGCGCCGGACGTCACGGACATGTATCCGCGCCCGATGGCGACCGTGGTGGATGTGCCGGAACTGGGCAGCCAGCTGGAAGGTGCGGTGCGGCCGGGGCATTTCGCCGGTGTTACGACCGTCGTCACAAAGCTCTTTAATCTCGTCCAGCCGGATGCCGCCTATTTCGGAGAGAAAGACTACCAGCAGGTAACGCTGATACGCCGCATGGTCGAAGACCTTGCCCAGCCGGTGCGGGTGGTACCGGTCGCCACGGTGCGCGAGGCAGATGGGCTGGCCTGCTCTTCGCGCAATGTCTATCTGAGTGCCGAGCAACGCGCCGCCGCCGTGATCGTGCCGCGTGCATTGGACGAGGCGGAACGGCTTTATGATGCAGGTTTCAATGACCCCGCAGCCTTCGAAGCGGCGATCGAAAAATTCATCGCCACCGAGCCGCTGGCATCGCCTGAAGTCGTGGCGGTTCGTGATCCCGACACGTTAGCCCCTGTCTCATCGTTGCAGGCGGGGCCTGTGCTGGTGGCGTTGTTCGTGCGCGTCGGCAACACGCGGCTTCTCGATAACCGCGTCATCGGCCGCGACAAAACCAATCAACAGGAGGCCGCACAATGAGCGCGCAGGGAAAACTGAAGCGGCTGACGACAGCCTCCATCCGGCAGATGAAAGGTGAGCCGCGTATCGTCTGCCTCACCGCCTATACGACGCCGATCGCCCGCCTGCTCGATCCGCATTGCGACCTGCTGCTGGTCGGCGATTCCCTCGGCATGGTGCTTTACGGTATGGACACGACAGTCGGCGTCACGCTGGATATGATGATCGCCCACGGCCGCGCCGTCATGCGCGGTGTCGAGCATGCCTGCGTCATCGTCGATCTTCCCTTCGGCACCTATCAGGAGTCCAAGGAACAGGCCTTTCGCAACGCGGTGCGGGTGATGCAGGAAACCGGCTGCGACGGCGTGAAGCTGGAGGGCGGCGAAGAGATGGCCGAAACCATCGCTTTTCTGGTGGCGCGCGGCATTCCCGTCTTCGGCCATGTCGGGCTGATGCCGCAACTGGTCCACACCGCCGGCGGCTTCCGCTCGCTCGGACATTCGGAGGCGGAAACGCAGAAAATCTGGCGCGATGCAATTGCGGTCGATCAGGCCGGCGCCTTTGCCATTGTCGTGGAGGGCACAGTTGAGCCGCTTGCCCGCGAACTTACCGAGAAACTTTCCGTCCCCACCATCGGCATCGGCGCATCGCCGGCCTGCGACGGGCAGGTGCTCGTCTCCGACGACATGCTCGGCCTGTTTTCCGATTTCAAACCGAAATTCGTCAAGCGCTTCGCCGACCTTGGTGCGGCGGTTTCGGATGCGGCAAGGGACTATGCCGATGAGGTTCGCTCCGGCGCGTTTCCGGGGCCGGAGCATACTTTTCAGGTTCGCAAGCCCACAGGTTCGGCGGAGTGAGACGATATTTCCGTCGTGCCGATGGCAAGTCTTGCCTCAACCTCTCCGCCGTCTTCCTCGGGCTTGACCCGAGGATCTATGGTGCGTCGGGGTGTGGATCCTCGGGTCAAGCCCGAGGAAGACGGCGGAGAGGTTGAGGCAAGACTGTCAGCTGTCAGTCGCCTGCTCGGCCTAATCACGGTCTTCGCACACCCAGTAGTAGAACGACTACACAATACCGCCGCTGCCACCCACCGAAGCCGGCCGTTCCGCCGCAACATGGCTGCGATAACCGCTCGCCCGGTAAGTCGCGATGGGATCGATCGCGCCGCCGGCCAAATGCCGGGCCTGCGCAAGGATAGCCTCCACATCGGTGCGGTAGGCCCGTTTCAGCGTATCTGATGCCATCAGCGCATCATTATCCTGCTGGTAGCCGTCGAGAGCGGCGCGATCCACCAGCAGAGCCTGCGCATAGGCGCGGCGGATTTCATTGGCGCTGGAGATCAGGCTTTCGATCGGGTCCGTCACATTATGCGACTGGTCGATCATGTGGGCCGGATGGAAACCCTTTACGCCGCGATATTCCGCATCCACCAGCTCGTTAAAAACGAGGAACAGACGGTATGGCTCTATCGAACCGGCATCCAGATCGTCATCGCCATATTTGCTGTCGTTGAAGTGGAAACCGCCGAGCTTGCCGAACTGGATAAGCCGGGCGACGATCATCTCGATATTGGTATTGGGCGCATGGTGGCCGAGATCGACGAGGCAGAAGGCCTTTTCGCCGAGCGTATTGGCGATGAGGTAATTGGTGCCCCAATCCTGCACGACGGTCGAATAAAACGCCGGCTCATACATCTTGTGTTCGGAAAAGATGCGCCAGTCATCCGGCAGCGCCTTGTAGATATCGGCCATGCCGGCAAGATAACGCTCGAAACTTCTGGTGAAATTGCTCTGGCCAGGGAAGTTCGAACCATCGCCCACCCACACCGTCAGCGCCTTGGAGCCGATGGCCTTGCCGATTTCGATGCATTCGATGTTGTGCTCAACAGCCTGCCGGCGCGTGGCGGCGTCGGTGTGGCTGAGCGAACCATATTTGTAGGAATGGCTCTGGCCGGGCGCATCCGAAAACGTGTTGGAATTCATGGCGTCGAAGCCGAGACCCAGCGCATCGGCATGGGCCTTCAACCGCTTCGGATCTTCCTTGTCCCACGGGATATGCAGGGAGACATTCGGTGTGGCGCGCGTCAGCTGGTTGATGACGGCGCAATCATCGAGCTTGTCGAAAATGCCGCGCGGCTCTCCCGTGCCGGGAAAACGGGCAAAACGGGTACCGCCGGTGCCGACGCCCCAGGAAGGCACGGCGACGAAAAATTCCGCAACCTTCGCGGTGACAGCATCGATATCGATGTTGCGACGCGCAAGCTGGTTGCCGAGCGCGTCGTAGTCTTCCTTATGCGCGGCTGCGCGCTTGCCATTTTCAACCGCGATCACATCGGCGGTGATTTTCGTCTCGGTCATTTTTTCCTCCCCGGAAATCAATCCGTACATGCTAGTTGATCACGCTCACTCCGTCATACCGGCCCTGAGCCGGTATCCAGCCAGCCCAAATCCTTGGGCTGAAAAAACCCTTCTCGCCGCGCAGACGCGCGTCGGCTGTATTCCGGCTCAAGGCCGGAATGACGAAAGTAAGAACGCGCCAAACGCCTTATCGCGTAAAACTCTGCGCATTACCGGCATCGACATTGATGATGTTGCCGGTCGACTTGGCCGAAGCATCGGATGCCAGGAAGTAGATCGCCTCTGCGATATCTTCCGGCAACACGTTGAGCTTCAGCAGCGAGCGCTTGCGATAATGTTCCTCCAGATCGGTTACTTCGATCTTGGAAGAAGCAGCACGCTGCTCGCGCCACTCGCCGTTCCAGATCTTCGAACCGCGCAGTACCGCATCGGGATTGACGGTGTTGACACGAATGCCGGCTTCCGCCCCTTCAAGAGCAAGGCAACGGGCGAGATGGATTTCCGCCGCCTTCGCGGTGCAATAGGCCGAAGCGTTAGGCGAGGATGCAAGACCGTTCTTGGAAGCGACGAACACGACGTTGCCGCCGAGATTTTGCCGTCGCAGCAGCCGGAATGCTTCGCGCGAAACAAGGAAATAACCGGTGGCGAGAATGTCGATATTCTTGTTCCACATGGCAAGTGTCGTCTCTTCCACTGGCGCGGAGGAAGCGATGCCGGCGTTGGAAACGAGAATATCCACGCCGCCGAATTCCACACTCGCTTGTGCGAAAGCGGAAATGACGGCGTCTTCCTGCGTCACATCCAGCTTGACGCTGCGCACCGCGTCAGTGCTGTAGCGCTTGGCGAAATCGCCCTTTGCGGCTTCCAGCGCCGCCTCGTCAATATCGGCGAGCACAACGCAGGCGCCCTCGGCCACCAGCCGTTCCGCCGTTGCCCGGCCGATGCCGCCAGCGCCGCCGGTGACGAAGGCCACGCGGCCGGCAAGGCTTTTCGGCTTCGGCATGCGCTGCAGCTTTGCCTCTTCCAGCAGCCAATATTCAATATCGAAGGCTTCCTGCTCGGGAAGACCCTGATATTCGGACACGGTGGAAGCGCCGCGCATGACATTGATGGCGTTGACATAAAACTCACCGGCGATACGCGCCGTCGCCTTGTCCTTGGCAAAGGACAACATGCCCACACCGGGGATCAGGAAGATCACCGGGTTCGGATCGCGTATTTTAGGCGAATTGTCGTGGCGGCAGGCTTCGTAATAGCGGCTGTAATCGGCCCGGTAAGCCTCGAGCGCCTTGTCCAGACCGGCCATCAGCGCATCCACATCGGGATTTGCCGTATCGAGGTCGAGGATCAATGGGCGGATTTTGGTGCGCAGGAAATGATCCGGGCAGGACGTGCCGAGATTACCGAGCGGCTTCAGGTCATTCGAATTGACGAATTCGAGAACCGCATCCTGATCATCGAAATGACCGAGCTTGCGCTCCTCGCGGCCAATGCGGCCACGGATTTCCGGCATCAGCCGGGCAGCGATGGCGCGACGCTCAGTCTCAGGCAGGCTCTTGGCCACGGCACCACCGAAGATCGTCTTGCCTTCGGTCTTTCCTGCAAACCATTCGATCGCCTTGTTGATAATGGCGAGCGTCAGTTCGTAACAGGCCTTGGCGTCGTTATCCCAGGTGAACAGGCCGTGGCTTTCCAGCACCACGCCCTTGGCCTTCGGATTGGCCTTGACGAAAGCTTCCAGATCGAGACCAAGCTGGAAACCGGGACGACGCCAGGGCAGCCAGCCGATTTCATCGCCAAAGATCTGCTGCGTCAGTTCTTTCGAATTCTTCGAGGCTGCAATCGCGATGATCGCGTCCGGATGCATATGATCGACGTGATCATAAGGAACGAAACCATGCAGCGGCGTATCGATGGAGGCGGCGCGCGGATTGAGGTTGAAGGTACAATGCGGCAGGAAACCGACCATGCGGTCCTCGTCAGCAACACCCTTGTAGATGCCCTTCAGCGCTTCCAGCTTGTCGAGATAGAGTGTCGAAAAGCCATCGATCTTGATGGTGCCAACATCGCCACCGGAGCCTTTGACCCACATGACGCGGACCTTCTCGCCAGTCAGCGGATCGGTTTCCAGCACTTTTGCGGAGGTGTTTCCGCCGCCGTAATTGGTGATGCGCTTGTCAGCACCCAGCAGATTGGAACGATAAAGCAGCTTGCCGGGCTCATCGAGCGTTCTGGCGTAAGCATCGTCCCAACGGCTTTCGAGAAGGCGGGATGTTCCCGTCATGTCTTCCTCCCATATCGGTCTGCATTGGCGGCACCGGCATCGGCCCGCATCCATTGATCGCAGGTATCGCGCATGCAAAAGCACAATGTCAATCAAAAACGATCATAAATTTTCATGTTGCACCGCGAAATTGTTTAATTTGATCGTTCTTGATTGACAAGTTAAAGAGATTGCGAATAATCACAATCAGGAGGACCCCATGCACGAACGCGAACGCCATCGCATCATCTTGAGCGCCACGCAGGAAAAAGCTGTCGTGACGGTGCAGGATATTGCTGAACTGACGGATGCGTCGGAAGCGACGATCCGCAGGGATATCGCGTCTTTGCATGTTCAGGGCAAGTTGCGGCGTGTGCGCGGCGGGGCGGAGGCGGTGCATCCGCCGCAGCTCGGCAATCTCGCCGCCCGCCCCTTCCGTGTGTCCGAATCAGTCAACATCGACAAGAAACGCGCAATTGCGCGCAAAGCGGTCGATCTCTGCCATGAGGGTGACGCGATCATCCTGAATGGCGGCACGACGACATTCCAGATGGTGCATTACATGGCCGCGCGCAGGCTACAGGTGATGACCAATTCCTTTGCGATTGCCGAGCATCTGGTCAAGCATTCCAAATGCAGCGTCAGCGTACCGGGCGGCGCGATCTATCGCGACCAAAGCCTTATCCTGTCGCCCTTCGAAAACGATGCGATCCGCAATTTTTATGCGCGGCGGATTTTTCTCGGCGCGCAGGGCGTCGGCGCACTTGGCATCATGGAATCGGACGCGCTGGTCATCCAGAGCGAACAGAAGCTGATGCGACAGGCGGAAGAATTGATCGTCATGGTCGATTCCTCGAAATTCAGAAAACGGTCCAGCCTCATTCTTTGCCCGCTCGAAAACGTCTCGACCATCATCACCGATGACGGGATTTCGGATGAAGCGGCGAGGATGGTGGAAGATGCCGGCGTCGAATTGCTGATTGCCGGCGCGGTGGCGGCGGATAAAACAGCCGGTCCGCCGGATGAGGAGAATTCTTCTTCGGTCGCTTGAGGAGTGCCGGAGGGAAAAACAAGGTTTAAAACGGGAGGAAAAGGGACATGAAACTTACACGCAGAACATTGACGAGCGTTTTGGCGCTGAGCGCAGCACTCTCTGTCGCCGGCTTTGGCAGCGTTGCGCAGGCCGCCGACGTGAAGATCGCGCTGGTGGTCAAGTCGCTCGGCAACGGCTTTTTCGAAGCCGCCAACAAGGGCGCGCAGGAGGCCGCAAAGGACCTCGGCGGCGTCGAGATCATCTATACCGGTCCGACCAGCACCACGGCGGAAGGCCAGATCGAAGTCATCAATTCGCTGATCGCGCAGGGTGTCGATGCCATCGCCATTTCCGCCAACGACCCCGACGCGGTTGTTCCAGCACTGAAAAAGGCGGCGCAGCGCGGCATCAAGGTCATCTCCTGGGATTCCGGCGTGGCGCCTGAGGGCCGCATTCTCCAGCTCAACCCCTCGTCCAACGCGCTGATCGGCAAGATGTGCCTGCAGCTCGCCGCATCGCATCTGGAAGGCGGCAAGGGCGATTTCGCCATCCTTTCGGCCACCACCACCTCCACGAACCAGAATATCTGGATCGACGAGATGAAGAAGCAGCTGAAAGACTTCCCCGGCCTCAACCTCGTCACGACAGTTTACGGTGACGACCTGGCCGACAAGAGCTACCGCGAAGCGCAGGGCCTGCTCTCCTCGCAGCCGAATGTGAAGGTCATCGTCGCACCGACGACGGTGGGCGTTCTCGCCGCCTCGCAGGCCGTGAAGGATGCCGGCAAGATCGGTCAGGTCTTCGTGACCGGCCTTGGCCTGCCATCCGAAATGGCCGGCGCCATCAAATCAGGCGCGACCAAGGAATTCGCCATCTGGAACCCCATCGACCTTGGCTACTCCGCCACCCAGATCGCCTATCGCCTTGTGAAGGGTGAAGCCGACGGCAAGCCGGGCTCGGAAATCGAAGCCGGCCGCATGGGCAAGATCAAGGTCGGAGAAAACAGCGAAGCGGCGATGGCTGATCCGTTCATCTATGACGCGAAGAATATCGATCAGTTTTCGAAGATTTTTTGATCTGAGAAGTTGCTGACGGCGGGCGAAGGGCACCCCCCTCTGTCCTGCCGGACATCTCCCCCTCAAGGGGGGAGATCGACTCGCGGATAAGTCTCGCCCATCTCGACATTTGCGAATGAAGTGGTGGTAGCGCCTCCTGCCGATCTCCCCCCTTGAGGGGGAGATGCCCGGCAGGGCAGAGGGGGGTATCCCTCGCCGCTTCACTCAAAACTGACCGGTATGACAGAAGATGCGTGCTGAACCCCAAACTTTACCAATGACAGAAGCTTCCAGCGCCACGCCCATTCTCGAAATGCGCGGCATCAGCCAGATATTTCCCGGCGTGAAAGCACTGGATGGCGTCGATATCGCGCTGTACCCCGGCAAAGTCACCGCACTGATCGGCGAAAACGGCGCGGGCAAATCCACGCTCGTCAAGATCCTCACCGGCATCTACCGCCCGAACGAAGGCGAAATCCTGCTGGATGGCAAAGCCGTGACTTTCCACGGCGCTCAGGATGCCATCGATGCCGGCGTCACCGCCATTCATCAGGAAACCGTTCTGTTCGACGAGCTTTCCGTCGGCGAAAACATTTTCCTCGGCCATGCGCCGAAAGGCCGCTTCGGCCTCATTGACTGGAAGACCATCAATGCCCGCGCAAGCGTGCTGCTGGAACAGCTCGAGAGCACCATCGATCCATCGATCCGGCTGAAGGACCTTTCGATCGCCCAGCGCCATCTGGTCGCGATCGCGAGAGCGCTGTCCGTCGAGGCGCGCATCGTCATCATGGACGAACCGACCGCCGCCCTTTCCCGAAAAGAGATCGACGATCTCTTCCGCATCGTCGAAAACCTCAAGCGACAGGGCAAGGCCATCCTCTTCATCAGCCACAAGTTCGATGAGGTTTACGAGATCGCCGAAAATTACGCCGTGTTCCGCGATGGCAAGATGGTCGGCGCGGGTAATCTCGCCGCCACACCGCAGGACGAAATCGTTCGCCTGATGGTCGGCCGCGACGTGACAAACGCCTTCCCCAAACAGGCCGTCACTCTCGGCCCGACGGTTCTGTCAGTCCGCGATTATTCGCACCAAACGGAGTTCCGAGATATTTCGCTCGATCTGCGCAAGGGCGAGATTCTCGGCCTTTATGGGCTGATCGGTGCGGGGCGATCCGAACTCTGCCAATCGCTGTTCGGCATCACCCGGCCGGCTTCGGGAGAAGTGACGCTGAACGGCCAGCCGCTCACCATCCGCTCGCCTGAAGATGCGATCCGCGCCGGCATCGTTTATGTGCCGGAGGAGCGCGGCCGCCACGGTCTGGCGCTGGACATGCCGATTTACCAAAACATGTCGCTGCCTTCGCTGACGCGCACTTCCCGCAAGGGCTTTCTGGCGGCGGCCAATGAATTCGCGCTGGCGCGAAAATATGCGTCCCGTCTCGACCTGCGCGCGGCGGCCCTCTCCGTGCCGGTCGGCACGCTCTCGGGCGGTAACCAGCAGAAGGTGGTGATCGGCAAGTGGCTCGCCACCCAGCCCAAGGTCATCATTCTCGACGAACCCACCAAGGGCATCGATATCGGCTCCAAGGCCGCCGTGCACGGCTTCATCAGCGAGCTTGCGGCCGAAGGACTTTCCATCATCATGATTTCATCCGAACTTCCCGAAATCCTCGGCATGTCCGACCGCGCCATCGTCATGCGCGAAGGCCTGATGGCGGGCCTGTTCGAACGCGCCGATTTTTCTCCGGAAAAGCTGGTGCGCGCCGCCACCGGCAACGCCTGAGAGGGGCAAAACCATGCAACGTTTTCTCAAAAATCGCGAATGGCTGCTGGCAGGCATCATCGTCATCATGATCGCCGGTTTTGCGCTGCGCGCGCCCGGTTTCAGCCGACCGGGTAATCTGGTCAACATCTTCAACGATACCTCGATCCTCATCATTCTGGCGCTCGGCCAGATGGCGGTCATTCTCACCAAATCCATCGATCTTTCGGTTGCCGCCAATCTCGCCTTCACCGGCATGGCGGTGGCGATGACCAATGCCGCCTTTCCCGGTATTCCGCTGCCGCTTCTCATCGCCATGGCGGTCGGCATCGGCGCGTTTCTCGGGTCGCTCAACGGCGTGCTGGTCTGGTGGCTCGGCATTCCGCCCATTGTCGTCACGCTCGGCACGCTTACCATCTATCGCGGCATGGCCTTCGTGCTCTCGGGCGGCGGTTGGGTGAACGCGCACCAGTTTTCACCCACCTTCCTCAACGTGCCGCGCACCATGATTCTCGGCATGCCGGTTCTTTCATGGGTGGCCATCCTCATCATCGCCGGGGCTTGGCTGGTGCTCAGCCGCACTTCCTTCGGCCGTTCGGCCTATGCGTCAGGCGGAAATCCCGGTGCTGCGGTCTATGCGGGCATCGATGTCGGCCGCACGCGCTTCTTTGCCTTCGTTTTATCCGGCGCACTGGCCGGTCTCGCCAGCTATCTCTGGGTGTCGCGTTATGCCGTTGCCTATGTGGATATCGCCGCCGGTTTCGAATTGGATAGCGTCGCAGCCAATGTCATCGGCGGCATCTCGATTGCCGGCGGTATCGGCTCGGTGGCAGGGGCAGTACTTGGCGCGCTGTTCCTCGGCGTCATCAAGAACGCGCTGCCCGTCATCGGCATCTCCCCCTTCGCGCAGATGGCGATTTCCGGCGTGGTCATCGTGCTTGCCGTCGTCTTCAACGCCCGCGCCGAAGCTCGAAAAGGCCGCATCATCCTGCGTGACCGGGCAGCAAGCGATCAGGCCAAGGAGGCCGCAGCATGACCTCGCAACCGACACAGACCCCGCGCATCATTCCAGACAAGCTCGGCACGCCGCTGCGGCGCGTCTTGGCCAGCTGGGAAGTGCTGCTGCTAGGCGTCGCCATCCTCATCTTCATCGCCAATTCGCTCGCCTCGCCCTATTTCCTCAATGCCTGGAACCTCTCCGACGCGACCTTCAATTTCACCGAAAAGGCGATCATCGCCTTTGCCATGGCGCTTTTGATCATCGCCGGCGAAATCGATCTCTCCGTCGCCGCCATCATCGCGCTTGCTTCCACCGCCATGGGGGCTGCGGTGCAGATGGGTGTCGGCACGCCCGGCCTCGTCGCCATCGGCATCGGCACCGGGCTTTTGTGTGGTGCCTTCAACGGCTTTCTGGTCGCGGGCCTGAAACTACCGTCCATCGTCGTCACCATCGGCACCATGAGCCTGTTTCGCGGCATCTCCTATATGGTGCTGGGCGATCAGGCCTATGGCAAATATCCGGCCGACTTCGCCTATTTCGGCCAAGGCTACGTCTTCTCCGTCATCTCCTTCGAATTCGTGCTGTTCATCGTCATGGCCGTCCTCTTCGCCATTCTGCTGCACGCCACCAATTTCGGCCGGCAAGTCTATGTCATCGGCACCAATCCCTTCGCCGCCCGTTTTTCCGGCATTCCGGTGGAGCGCGTCAAGTTCATCCTCTTTCTGCTCACCGGCCTGATGAGCGGCATCGCCGCCGTCTGCCTCACCTCGCGGCTCGGCTCCACCCGCCCTTCTATCGCTCAAGGCTGGGAGCTTGAGGTGGTGACCATGGTGGTGCTGGGCGGCGTTTCCATTCTCGGCGGTTCCGGCACCATTGCGGGCGTGGTCATCGCCGCCTTCGTCATGGGCCTCGTCACGTTTGGTCTCGGGCTGCTGAACGTGCCGGGTATCGTCATGTCGATCTTCGTCGGCCTGTTGCTGATCATCACCATCGCCATTCCCATCGTCGTTCGTCGCCTTAGAGCCATGAGAGGCTGAGCCATGCCGGAATTCGAAAAACACGCCTTCAAGATGAAACTCTTTCCCGGTAAACAGGCGGAATATCAAAAACGCCATGACGAGATATGGCCGGAACTGGTGACGCTGCTGCATGAAGCGGGCGTGAGCGATTACTCCATCCATCTCGACCCGGAAACCAACATCCTGTTCGGCGTGCTGACCCGCCCGAAGAACCACGGCATGGCGGCATTGCCCGAACATGCGGTAATGAAAAAATGGTGGGCGCATATGGCCGATATCATGGAGAGCAACCCGGACAATTCACCTGTCGCAAAAGACCTCGTGACGCTGTTCCATCTGCCATGAGCGACAGCATCAAACCGGGCCGCATCGCAGTCATCGATATCGGCAAGACCAACGCCAAGGTCGTGGTCATCGACACCGAAAGCGGCGACGAAATTGCCAGCGACAGACGCTCCAACCCCGTTCTTCGCGACGGCATCTATCCGCATTACGATGTGGAGATGCTGTGGAGCTTCATTCTCGCCGCTCTTCGGCGATTTGGCAAAGAGCCGGGTTTCAACGCCATTTCCATCACCACCCATGGCGCGGCAGCGGCGCTTCTCGATGAGAACGGCGAGCTTGCTATGCCGGTGCTCGATTATGAGCACGCCTATCCCGCTGCTGTTCAGGAGGCCTATCTAGACATACGGCCTGATTTTTCAGAAACCGGCTCGCCGCAGCTTCCCGTCGGGCTGAATCTTGGCGCGCAGATTCATTTTCAGAAAACCGCGTTTCCGCAGGAATTTGCCAGGGTGCGCAGCATCGTCACCTATGCGCAATATTGGGCGGGGCGGCTCACCGGCGTTCACGCAACCGAAACGACCTCTCTTGGTTGCCACACTGACCTCTGGAACCCTCGACAGAAAACCTTCTCCACGCTGGTCGAGCGTCTCGGAATTGCGCAATTGATGGCGCCGGTGCGTTCTGCTTTCGATGTGCTCGGGCCAGTCCGCAAATCGCTGGCACAGGAAACAGGTCTGTCTCCGGATGTGTCCGTCTATTGCGGCATCCATGATTCCAATGCGTCGCTGCTGCCGCATCTCTTGCGCCGGGAGGGCGATTTTTCCGTCGTCTCGACCGGCACATGGGTGGTGAATTTCGCCATAGGCGGCACGGCGGATGCGCTGGATCCCGCCCGCGATGCATTGTTGAATGTCGATGCTCTCGGGCGTCCCGTTCCGTCCTCCCGCTTCATGGGCGGCAGGGAATATGAAATGCTGACGCAGCAATTCGGGGCTGCACCGGACGAAGGGATCGAAGCCGCAATTGGCGGCGTGCTTGCCAAGGGCATGATGCTGCTACCCAGCACCGTTAGCGGCTCTGGTCCCTTCCCCGGTAAAACAGCGCGCTGGATTGCCGACGAAAATGCTACCGTTACCGAACGGCACGCGGCGGCAGCGCTTTATCTTGCGTTGATGACGGAGTTCAGTCTTTCGCTGATCGGGCGGAAAGGCCCAATACTGGTGGAAGGCCCCTTTGCCAGCAATGCGCTTTATCTCAAGGCGTTGGCCGGTTTTGCCGATACGGAGGTGATAGCCGTCGGCGGCTCCACCGGCACCAGCGCGGGCGCCGCACTCCTTACCGGCATCAAGCCACTTGCCGGCCGGGAGCGTCATTTCACTCCTGATACCATTGCCGGGCTTCATCCCTACCGCGCCGACTGGCTCGCGCATCTGGCTTGACGCAACACCCGCAAAACACGAAATGCGGCCTCATAGGGGCCGCATTCCATTTCGCCTGAAGATCAACCCTTGATGAAGGCCAGAAGATCGGCGTTCAGCACATCGGCATTGACTGTCAGCATGCCGTGCGAGAAGCCAGGATAGGTCTTCAGCGTGCCGTTTTTCAGCAGCTTCACCGATTTCAGTGCGGAGTCGGCAACCGGCACGATCTGGTCGTCTTCACCATGCAGCACCAGCGTCGGAACGCTGATCGCCTTCAGGTCTTCGGTCTGGTCGGTTTCAGAAAAAGCCTTGATACCGTCATAATGGGCTTTCGCGCCGCCCATCATGCCCTGCCGCCACCAGTTCTGGATCACGCCTTCCTGAGCGGTCGCCCCATCACGGTTGAAACCGTAGAACGGGCCGGACGGCACATCGCGGAAGAACTGCGCGCGGTTTGCGGCCAGCGCCGAGCGGAAGCCGTCAAAAACCTCTATCGGCAGGCCTTCGGGGTTGGCCGCCGTCTTGAGCATCAGCGGCGGCACGGCGGAAACGAGCACGGCCTTGGCGACGCGGCCTGAGGGTTCGCCATGTTTGGCGACATAACGGGCAACTTCACCGCCGCCGGTGGAATGGCCGATGTGCACGGCATTTTTCAGATCGAGCTCCTCGACGACGGCAAAGGCGTCGGCGGCGTAATGATCCATGTCGTGACCTTCGGCAACCTGGGCAGACCGGCCATGGCCACGGCGGTCATGGGCGACGACGCGAAACCCCTTGGAGAGGAAGAACAACATCTGCGCGTCCCAGTCATCGGAAGAGAGCGGCCAGCCGTGATGAAAGACGATGGGCTGGGCATCCTTCTGGCCCCAGTCCTTGTAGAAGATTTCGGTGCCGTCTGTCGTTGTCACAAAGCCCATGATCGTTTCTCCTTCGGTTGCGTTGGCATCTTCCGATACGCTGTCAGTTGTGCGCCGGTTTGATGGAGGGATGATGACGCAGGACAACGGTTGCGACAATTGCAACAATAGTTGGCATTGAATTGCTGTTAGTGAAATTATCTTTTCGATCCGCGTGGATGCACACGCATCGAACCGCTCCGCGCCCTCACTATGGAGTGAGAACGAGAGGATAGGCACACGGTTACGTGAATTCAATCACCTGCTGGGCAACTGTTATCTTCAATCCACGTCGGGATCGTATTCCCTCGGGCTGTCATCCCTAGAGAACAACACGCAGGGTCCGCGGGAACCGCGCGGATCATAGGCATAACCCTTGGCCGTCAGCGCCTGCATGATATCGCGGACCCCCGCGAGGCCATAAAGATGGTCGTGCAGCTCGACGAATATACGCTCCACGCCGGCAAGATCGGCCCTGCCCAGTAGGTCGCGCTCGGCACCTTCGATATCCATCACGAGGGCGGTAATGCCGTGGCTGGCAATAAATTCGTCGATATTTTCGGAGGAGATTTCGATGCGCTGTTCATAAGGCCCCTGATTTTCGTCCATGGAGGACATCCAGAGATCCTTGCGGACGTAGAAAGGATAGATGCTCGGCGCATCGGCGGTGAGAAGCCCCTGTGAAAACACGACATTGCCGCGGCAATTGGCCTCGAGTACCCGTTCTGCCAGCGCCGCCGTCGAAGGATTGGCTTCGAAAGCCCACACCGAAACATCGTCTATGCCGGCGATGATGGAGGTGATGATACCGATGCCGGACCCCAGTTCCAGCACGCGGTCGCCGGGTTTGATGGCTTTCAGGACGCTGCGGGCCTCCTTGGCCTCATAGCTGCCGTCGGTCAGCGCCTGCCAGATGACGGGTGACACCTCATCGGAAGAAAGAGGCAGGGCGACTCCATGCACGTCCAATATTTCCATGTCTCAAGCCTTTTCGCAAAACCCGGTCGTTTTCACCAGAACGATCCCGTATCGACCGGGAATGCTCTACAGCATCGGTGCAGCAACCGGTATCGGTTTTAGCAGGAACCGATACATCCGGTTAAAATTTCGATACGCTTGCGATGACACAAAAACGGGGATTTCAGACGGAACTCCAGAACACCAGTTCCTTGGCCGGCAACGGCCTGCTGATCAGATAACCCTGCACCTGATCGCACCCCAGACGTCTGACGCATTCATATTGCTCTTCCGTCTCGATGCCTTCGGCAATCGTGGTCATCCGCAGACTACGGCCCACCCCGACCACAAATTCGACGATCGCCAGCGCGTCACGGTCGCTGGTAATATCGCGCAGAAAGGACCGGTCGATCTTGATCTTGTCGAAGGGTACGCCGCGCAAATTCGCGAGCGAGGAATAACCTGTACCAAAATCATCCATGGCGATCTTGATGCCGACATCCTTCAGCCGGGTCAGCGTATTGATCGTCTGGTCGCTCTTGTTCAGCAGGATCGATTCGGTGATCTCAAGCTCAAGCCGGCTCGGCTCCAGCCCGCTTTTTTCAAGGGCACCCATGACGTTCTGGATGAGGTTGGTGCTGTGAAACTGAACCGGTGACAGATTGACCGCCACTTTCATGTCCTCGTCCCAACCCATCGCCTCACGGCAGGCGGTCTCCATCACCCATTTTCCGAGCGAATGGATAAGTCCGGTTCGTTCCGCAACGGGAATGAACACGCTGGGCGGTACATCCCCCCGCACGGGATGCTTCCAGCGCAGAAGTGCCTCGAAGCCGCAGAGCTTGCGTGTCTGCGTCGCCACCTGCGGCTGGTAGTAGACTTCCATCTCATCATTCTGCAGCGCCGTCTGCAGATCGGCCTCGAAGGATTTCTTTTCGGTCAGCTGCTTCTGCATACGGACCTTGAAAACACTCGCCCGGCCCGGGCCGATGGCCTTTGCCTCATAAAGAGCCAGATCCGCGCGCTTGAACAATTCGTCCGCATCGACTGTGCCATGCGATATGGCGATGCCGATGCAGGTGCCGATTTTGACTTCCTGCTCGCCAAGCTGGTAGGTGCGGCTGATCTGGTCGATGAGCTTGGAGGCAAGGCGGCGGGCCGTATCCTCGTTAAGGTCATCGGACACCACGGCGAATTCGTCGCCACCCAGCCGGCACACCATGTCGTAATCGCCGCTAATGCCGGAAAGACGCTGCGCCACGGCCTGAAGCAGCGCATCGCCCGCATCGTGACCAAGCGTATCGTTGACGTCCTTGAAACCATCGAGATCAAGCAGAAGGATCGCCGTCGTTCCTGTCCCGCCGAAGGATCGGCGCAACCTCTCGATCAATTCCTGGCGGAACAATGCCCGGTTGGGCAACCCCGTCAGCGCGTCGTGATAAGCGTCATGTTCCAGCCGGACATTCTTCGCCTGCAACTCCAGCGTGGCGGCGCGCAGGTCGTCCGTCAGGCCGCGCATGCTTTTCTGCGCCCGGTTCAGCAGGTCGTTCTGGCGAAGCAGCAATATGACAAGCGCGATGCCGCACAGAATGAGGCCACCCGCCAGCGCGGTATAGACGATGTGCAGCTTGCGCACATCCTCATGGGCCGTATCGATGAGATTGACATCATAAGCCACTGATGACGAGGCCAATGTCGTCATCGGCGCATCGAGCGCGCTCATGGACGAGAGCAGATCCGGAACATCAGCCGGCGTCAGCTGGTTCATCTGCTGCTCCAGACGGGCCAAAACAGCGTCGAGGCGGGTTACGAGATCCCGCCACTGTTGTTTTTCATTGATGAAAGCCCCCAGATTGCCCTGTTTCAAAAGCTCCAGGCGGCTCAGCATGATGTCCAGACGTAGCTGCAGTTCGTCCCGGTCGAGCTTGCCCGGGCTTAGCGCGAATACGGCCAACTTGTTCTGCAGGCGAAGATATTCCGCCACGGTCTGGCTGACAGCCCACGAGTCGTTATAGCGGGCGAACTTCTGCAGAGCGGTTTGCCGCTCAGCAATGACGAAAGCGATATAGCCCGTTGCCAGGACGAAGCAACAGATGATCACCGCCACAAGTTTTCGCAAACGGCACCTTTATTCCACTATCAATTTGGCGACTTGCCAGGCGGACCGCGAATAATAGGTCTGCTTCTGTAATTCCGGGTCGCTGTCATAGGGGTAGATGACGAACAACGGACCCTTTTCTCGAACTGTCATGTAGTTGCCATCCAGTTTGATCGCCAGAATAACGTTAAATTTCTTAAAATCCTCAACCGGTATCGTGCTGACATAATCATTGAGAGCGACCGCCGTGATGCTGGTGCCCGTCGCGCCGACGACGTCCATCAATTTTGCCAGCGAAACACCATCGAAACGGACGCGGCCATCATGCCATGGCGTCGTCGTCTCCACCGTCACCATGCCAAGCGCCTCCAGCATGTCGCGATCGAACTGCGCAGCGCCGTCGGCGTTCGTATTGGTGATCTTTCCAGATATGGTTAATATCGGCTTGCCTTGCGGTTTGGCAATCGTTCCGGCTTCGGCACAGGAAAGCCACACGAGCGACAAGAACGCACTAAGAAGTACCCGGACGAAACTCATACTTTTTCTCCATCGATAACGTTCACGTCGAAGGTTTTCGCCAACCGCTGATGGTCAAGGGAACCGACGTAAGCACTATATATCAGGAACGGATGTTATATCCTCACTGAGATTTTATCCGTATTTTCTCTAGGTTTTGAGTAAACCCTTTTGATAATTTTTCCGTCTTATTTGTACTTTTTTACGTTTCGCGCACTGTTATGACGCAGGCGAACCTCACTTATGCCGTCTCATCAAATTCGTCCGGCGCGACGAAGGCCAAATTGTGGCGGGAGCTTTTCCGCTCACATGGAGAAACATGTGATTCGCGCGAGCCGGAGGTTGTGGCCGGAAATCCGGCATCGGCGTGCAGGCTAGACCGAAATGACAAAAGACAAGTTCCACGTCACAGAAAAATCATCGCCTTTGCCGGAGCCGACGGTTGAAACATACCGCGTGGAACTTAATATAAAGACTGTCGTTTCCGTTTCCGGCAATTCCAGAATCCCCCGCCGGAAATGTCCAGGCACAAGTTCCGCGCAGCGAAAGCCGCGATGCCGGATATCGTCCGGCCAGGAAAATTCTGTTCACGTCTCCGGGTCGGACGGCATCCGCCGTATCGGCCGCATCATGAAGGTAGCCCCTATGCACACCTATCCCGACATCAAACTTCTCATTGATGGCGAATGGCGAGACGCCGTTTCCGGCAAGACGATCGCCGTGTCCGATCCGGCAACCGACGAGATCATCGGCGCGATCGCCCACGCCGAGAAGGAAGACCTCGATCTCGCACTTGCCGCCGCTGACCGTGGCTTCAAGGTGTGGCGCGACACTTCGCCCTTCGAGCGTTCGAAGATCATGCGCCGGGCGGCCGATATCCTGCGCGAGCGCAAGGACAGGATCGCCTATATGATGACCCGCGAGCAGGGCAAACCGCTGGCGCAATCGGGCACCGAAATCATGGGGGCCGCCGATACCATCGACTGGTTCGCCGAAGAAGCACGCCGCACCTATGGCCAGGTTATCCCGGCGCGCGTGACCGGCGTTTCGCAGCTTGCCATCAAGCTGCCGGTCGGTCCCGTTGCGGCGTTTACGCCGTGGAACTTCCCGATCAACCAGATCGTCCGCAAGCTTTCCGCAGCGCTCGCCACCGGCTGCTCCATCATCGTCAAGGCGCCGGAAGAAACCCCGGCATCGCCGGCGGAACTCATCCGCGCCTTCGTGGATGCCGGCGTGCCGGCGGGCGTCATCGGCCTCGTTTACGGCGTTCCATCAGAGATTTCGGAATATCTGATCCCGCATCCGATCATCCGCAAGATTTCCTTCACCGGCTCCACACCGATCGGCAAGCACCTCGCGGCTTTGGCCGGCAAGCACATGAAGCGCGCCACGATGGAACTCGGCGGCCATGCGCCGGTGATGATCTTTAACGACGCCGATATTGAAAAAGCGATCGAGGTGACTTCGCTTTCGAAGTTTCGCAATGCCGGACAAGTCTGCGTCGCTCCCACCCGCTTCCTCGTGCAGGACGGCGTGGCCGACCGTTTCCTTGAAGGTTTCGTGGAGGCCACGAAGGCCATCAAGGTCGGCAACGGGCTCGAAGACGGTGTCATCATGGGTCCGCTCGCCAATGAGCGGCGTATTCCCGCACTGGAAGGCCTCATCAGCGACGCGGTTTCCCATGGCGGCGAATTGAAGACCGGCGGCCGCCGCATCGGCAACAAGGGCAATTTCTTCGAGCCGACGGTTCTGGCCAACGTGCCGACCACCGCCAAAATCATGAATGACGAGCCCTTCGGCCCGGTCGCAATCATCAACCGTTTCTCGAGCTTCGACGACGCGGTTGCAGAAGCGAACCGCCTGCCCTTCGGTCTTGCATCTTACGCCTTCACCGGCTCGGTCAAGACGGCACATGCGCTCGGCCATCAGGTCGAGGCCGGCATGCTGACCATCAACCATAACGGCCTTGCACTTCCCGAAGTCCCCTTCGGCGGCATCAAGGATTCCGGTTACGGCACGGAAGGCGGCTCGGAAGCCGTTCAGGCCTATCTGGAGACCCGCTTCATCAGCCAGATGAGCTGATTTGTACGAAAATCTCTTCTCCCCGCCGGGGAGAAGATGCCCCGAAGGGGTAGATGAGGGGGCAAGCTCTCCGAATAACTCTGGCCCTGCCCCCTCATCCCGCTGCCGCGACCTTCTCCCCGGCGGGGAGAAGAAGCGAGCCTTACCCACCCAGTCAGCCAGCACTCTCTGAAAGTTGCTCAGCCGTAGCTTGCCTCCGGCCTCATCCTGCCCTAAAAGAACAAAAAGTGAACTTTGAGGGCGATATGAGCGACACGGCGGCACCGGCATTGAAGGAAATCTTCAACCGCGAAAAATTGCAACATATCGCCGATCAGACCAAAGCCGTTCACGCGCCGTTTAACGTATCCGCCTTCATGGCGCTCGCAACGACAAACCTCGAGGCGCTTGGCATCATGCAACGCATGCGGCAGGTGGCGACCAGCCTGCATGCCACGTTGCCCGGCGACTATGCCCGTAACATCGAAATCCTGACCGCTGCAGCCCCCGGCATCGGCAATGGTTTTGCATCCATTTCGCTGCCGGAATATGTGGCGCTTTATGGTCTCGATGATTTCGATATTTCCATGCGGGCATTGTCCTATTTCACCGGCTTCGGCTCCTCGGAATTCGCCATTCGTCACTTTCTGCAAAAGGATATGGCCCGTACCCTTGCCGTGATGGAAACATGGTCGCGGCACGAAAACGAGCATGTGCGGCGTCTGGCAAGCGAGGGCTGCCGGCCGCGCCTGCCCTGGTCGTTCCAGCTCAAACCGCTGATCGACGACCCATCGCCGGTGACCGCGATCCTCGACGCCATGAAAGCCGATGAGGCGCTTTATGTCCGCAAATCCGTCGCCAACCACCTGAACGACATCACCAAGGACAATCCCGCCTTCGTGCTGGCGCTGATCGATACATGGCCAAAGGATAATCCGCATACGCGCTGGATCATGCGGCAGGCATTGCGCACGTTGATCAAGAAGGGTGACGCCGCCGCACTCTCCCATCTCGGCGCGCATGAGGAAGCGCAGATCGCGCTTGCCGCGTTTCAGGTCTCACCGGAGAAGGTTGTTCTCGGCAATCCGGTGCGGATTTCAGCCTCTTTCACCTCCGCGGCAAAGAGCCCGCAGAAGCTGGTGATCGATTACGCCGTGCATTACGTCAAGAAGAGCGGCGATGCCTCCGCGAAAGTCTTCAAATGGAAGGAGATCGAGCTTCAGCCGGGGGAAAGCTGCGCGCTGTCGATCAGCCGCGCCATGCGCGATTTCACCACCCGCAAGCACTATGCGGGTGTTCACAGGGTTGATCTCATGATCAATGGCAGATTGGCGGCCGAGGCCTCTTTCGAGCTTCTGATCTAAAGGCGGCGAGCGCCGCTTAAGCCGCCGGGAAAATCTTTGCCCGGCGGATGATGACTGAGCCACGGTCACCGGCGGCGACATCATTTTCCGGCGGCACGTCGAATTCCAGGAGATCGCCGCCATCGGTGCTGGCGATAACCCGCCGCTCACCCGCCCGGTCAAGAACCCGCGCCACCGAGGCCGGAATGCCTTCATGCAGGTCTTCCCACTCCAGATCGGAAGGACGGGCATAAATCTCGACGGCACCGTCTCCCTGAGTGTAGGAGAAGGGCAGCTCGTTGTCGCCGACATAGACCTTGCCGCCGCGCGCCACACCGGAGACCCGGTTGGCATCGCCGAGAAAGCGCATGACAAAAGCACTGTTTGGTTGGCGGCAGACCTCTTTTGGTGTGCCCTGTTGCACGATCTCACCCTGATTGAGGATCACCACGCGGTCAGCGAGATCGAGCGCCTCTTCCTGATCATGCGTCACGAAAATCGTGGTGATACCGAGAGCATCGTGAATTTCGCGCAGCCAGCGACGCAAATCGCGGCGCACATTGGCGTCCAGCGCGCCAAAAGGCTCATCCAGCAAAAGCACCTTGGGATCGACCGAAAGGGCGCGCGCCAGCGCCACGCGCTGCCGTTGCCCGCCGGATATCTGCGCCGGAAAACGATCCCCCAGACCATCGAGTTTGACGAGGTTCAGAAGTTCTTCGACGCGCGCGTCGATCGCTGGTTTGTCACGCTTGACCTTCGAGACCTTCAAACCGAAGGCGATGTTTTCGTGCAGCGTCATATGCGGAAAAAGCGCGTAATGCTGGAATACGAAACCCACGCCGCGATCGCGCACCGGAATATTGGTGGCGTCCTCGTCCCCAAACAGGATGCGGCCGCCATCGCTATATTCGAGACCCGCAACCATGCGCAAAATCGTCGTCTTGCCGGAGCCGGAAGGGCCGAGCAGCGCCAGAAGCTCGCCGCTTTCGATATCCAGCGAAACATCGCGCACGGCGCGGAAGGTATCGAAGGTCTTCACCACGTTTTCGAGGCGGATTTTCATGGGAATCAGGTCTCCGTGGCGATGGCGGCATCGCCGTTGGTCTTTTTGCGCGCACGCCCGGCACCACGCCGTTCCAACGCCACCTTGGCGATGATGGTGACGACGGCGAGCAAAGCAAGGATCGAGGCCGAGGCGAAGGCGCCCGCCGTCTGGTAATCGTGATAGAGCAGTTCGATATGCAGAGGCAGCGTGTTGGTCTGGCCGCGAATATTGCCTGACACCACCGATACCGCGCCGAACTCGCCCATCACGCGGGCATTGCACAGCACAACACCATAAAGCAGCGCCCATTTGATATTCGGCAGCGTCACCGAAAAGAAAGTGCGCCAGCCGGATGCGCCAAGCGAGGTCGCCGCCTCTTCCAGATCACGGCCCTGCGCCTGCATCAGCGGTATCAGTTCACGCGCCACGAAAGGTGCCGTGACGAACATCGAGGCGATGACGATGCCGGGCAGCGCAAAGAGGATTTTGATGTTGTGCGCATCAAGGAACGGTCCGAACAGCCCCTGCAATCCGTAAACGAACAGATAAGCGACACCGGCAACAATGGGCGAGATGGAGAATGGTATTTCAATCAGCACCAACAGGAAGCGCCGGCCGGGAAAATCGAACTTGGTGATCGACCAAGCGGCGGCAACCCCGAAGGCGGTATTCACTGGCACGGCGATCAGCGCCGTCAGCACCGTGAGCATGATCGCGTGGCGGGTGTCGGGGTGGGTGATGGTGGCGGAATAGACCTTCCAGCCCTGCGAAAAAGCCTCTACGCCGATGATGATCAGCGGTGCGACAACCAGCAAAGCGCCGATGACCAGCACGAAGGCGATGAGGCTGCGACGAACCCAGTTTGCATCTCCGACGCGCGGTGGCTTGCGGTGTTGGGAAAAGGCGCTCATCTCCTAGCTCCTCACCGTATAACGCAGCGCGCGCGTCTGCAGGTAATTGGTCACGGCCAGCATGATGAAAGCGGTGATGAGCAGCACGGAGGCGATGGCGGCTGCAGCCTGGTAGTCATATTCCTCCAGCCGGATGAAGACCAGCAATGCCGTGATCTCAGTAGAGAACGGCTGGTTTCCGGCAATGAAGATGATCGCCCCGAATTCGCCAAGGCTGCGGGCGAAGGAAAGCGACAGACCGGCCAGAAGAGCGGGCGTCAAAAGCGGCAGAATGACCTTACGGAAAATTTCCAGATCCGAACCACCGAGCGATTGCGCCGCTTCCTCCAGCGCCGGATCGAGGTCTTCCAGCACCGGCTGCACGGTGCGCACGATAAACGGCAGGCTGGTAAAGGCCATCGCCACCATGATGCCAACAGGCGTATAGGCCACCTTGATGCCGAGCGGCGCCAGCAGCGAACCGAACCAGCCATTGCCCGCAAACAGCGTCGTCAAGGCAATGCCGGCAACGGCAGTGGGAAGCGCAAAAGGCAAATCGACAATGGCATCAACGAGACGCCAGCCGGGAAAGCGGTATCGCGTCAGCACCCAGGCGAGCGCCAGTCCGAAAATGACATTGAACAGCGTGGCGGCCAGCGCGCAGAGCACGGTGACGCGATAACTGGCAACGGCGCGCGGCGAGGAGATAATCGCCCAATATTCGGCCGGCCCCAGGCTTGCCGCCTTGAACACCAGCGCCGAGAGCGGCAGAAGCACGATGATGGCAACGTAAGTCAGGGTAACGCCAAGGGACAATTTCAGCCCCGGCAGAACATTCCGCTTCAAACCCCCGCCCCCATTTCATCATGAAGCGACCCGGCAGTGTCCCGCCGGGTCGTTTTCAAGTTTTGTCTCGCTGTGATTAGCGGCTGCCGTAAAGCGTATCAAGCGTCGCGCCGGATGCAAAATGCTCTTTCTGGATTTTATTCCAGCCGCCGAAGACGTCATTGACGTTGACGAGGCGAATGGCCGGAAAATCGCTCTTGAACTCGCCGACAACTTTTTCATCGTGCACGCGGTGGCCGAACTGCGCCGCAATGCGCTGGCCTTCTTCCGTATAGAGGAAATCAAGGTAGCTCTTGGCCAGTTCTCGCGAACCGCGCTTGTCGACCACCTTGTCCACAACCGCCACCGGGAATTCGGCCAGCAGGCTGACGGAAGGCACGACGCCTTCAACCTTGTCCTTGCCATATTGCTTGGCAATGCCACGTGTCTCGGCTTCAAAGGTGATCAGCACGTCGCCGATTTCACGCTCCACGAAAGTGGTGGTGGCAGCACGGCCCCCGGTGTCGAAAACCGGCGTGTTGTCGAAGATTTTCTTGACGAATTCCTGAACCTTTTTCTCGTCGCCGTTGAACTTCTCCTTGGCGTAAGCCGTGGCGGCGAGATAGGTGTAACGGGCGTTACCCGAGGTTTTCGGATTGGGGAAAACGACCTTCACGTCGTCGCGGGCAAGGTCGTCCCAATCCTTGATGCCCTTGGGATTGCCGGCCCGCACGAGGAAGGACGGGAAGGAATAGAACGGCGAAGCGTCATTCGGGAAATCCTTCTGCCAGTCGGCGGAGACAAAACCCTGCTTCACCAGAAAATCGACATCGGTCACCTGATTGAAGGTAACGACATCGGCTTCCAGACCCTCAACGATGGCGCGCGCCTGCTTGGAGGTGCCGGCATGCGACTGATCGACAGTGATGCCCGGATGCTGTTTGATGAACGCCTCGTTCTCGGCCGCAAAAACTTCACGGGCGACATCGTAAGATGCGTTGAGAATAGTGGTCGGAGACTGCGCCTGCGCCGCACCTGCAAAAAGGGCGGTAATGGCAGTGCCGATAATGAGAAGACGTTTCATGAATACCCCCGGAAAATCGAATGGTCCTCAACATAGAGGGCTGAGGCAACTCCGGCGAGAAACAGTCGTGCTTTACGGGATCAGGAATTGGAAATTTCACCCAAAGAACAAAATTTCTACAGGCGATAATTTCATATATGGCGACAAGGCGGATTTCTTTTGCGTCAGGCTAGAGACGATGTTCGGGAAACAGATTGCCGGAATGATCAACAAGGTAGCGTGAAATATCCTCCTCGCGCACTTCTTCCAGCCGCCCCGGACGCCAGCGGGGATTACGGTCCTTGTCGACCAAGGCCGCACGCACGCCTTCGTAAAAATCATGCTGGCGCAATATCTCGGTGCCGGCGGCAAACTCCCGCTCCAGGCACTCGATCAGGCTTGCACTTTCGCGGCCAAGCCGCAGAAGCTTCAGTGTCAGTTTAAGGCTGGTGGGAGAGCGTTTTTGCAGAACTTCAAGCGTTTCTCGCGAAAAGGCATCGTCCCGCGCCGAAAGGGCGGCGAAAATTTCCTCGACCGTATCGAAACGGAATGTCGCATCGATGATATCCCGGTTTGCAGCCAGTATGCCTTCACCCTCATCAGTGGCATAGGCCGCTATCGCTGCCTCCACACCTTCGACATCCGTCGTTTGCGACAAATCCTGCACCAGAGCTTCGAGACGGTCCGAGGGGACGAAATAATCGGCGAACCCGGCATAGATCGCGTCGGCAGCGGTAACGGCATTGCCGGTTAGTCCGAGCCACGTGCCGCATTCGCCCGGCGCCTTCGGCAAAAGCCAGGAACCACCGACATCCGGGAAATAACCGATACCCGTTTCCGGCATGGCGAGCCTTGTGCGCTCGGTGACGATGCGGTGGCTGCCATGCGCGGAAATGCCGACGCCGCCACCCATGACGATGCCATCCATCAACGCCACATAGGGTTTGCCGAAACGGGCGATCCGATAGTTGAGCGGAAACTCCTCCCGCCAGAAATCAAGCACCTGCGGGTCACCGGCCTTGCCGAGATCATGAATGATGCGGACATCGCCGCCGGCGCAAAGCCCTTTTTCGCCCTCCCCCGTCAGCACGACGCAGGATATGCCGGGGTCGTCCTCGAAACGCTGCAGCGCCTGAAACAGGACACGCACCATCGGCAATGTCAGGCTATTGATGGCTTTCGGACGGTTAAGGCTGATGACGCCGGCCCCTTGCCGTTTCCCGACGATGACCTGCACCTCCGCTTCGGTTCCCAGTTCCAATCTCGCCTCCTCCGCTGCCGGTTCTCCGCCCATCTTGGCGGCCTTGGCGCAATCACGCAACGTTGATCTTGTCGTATGGGAACGTCTTTCGCTTAAACCGCTTTCCCAGGCGTAAAATGCCTGAAATCCGCTTTCGCAATGCAGCATGTTTGCTTGACGCCCGGAAGATGATGGCATGTAATGGGTTCTGGAAATGCCGGCATTGATTCCTGTCGAGCGTGTGCCGGACCAAGCGAAATGTCGCCTTCTCAAAGGCGCTGTAAACAGCAACGGGAGACGAGCATGCAGGTTTCGGAAAACGAGTGGATCAGCAAACGCGCCTATACACTCTGGGAAAAAGAAGGCCACCCCCACGGCCGCGATGCGGCACATTGGGAACAGGCAAAACATGAATTTTCACTTCTGAAGACATCGGAAGCGACGAAACCCGCGCAGCGCAAGAAGGCAGCTCCCAAAGCCGTCTCCGCTGATGCCGCCGCACCGGATGCAGAAGCCCCGGCGAAACCCAAAGCCCGCGCTCGCAAGGCTGCCGCTGCGAAATAAGACTCCACATAGTCATCTGAAGCAGCAAATGAAAAAGCCCGACGAAATCTCGCCGGGCTTTGTCTGTTTAACGTGCGTCGCAGCCCGGTTCGCCGATCCGGCAACCGCCCTGGAAGTTTTCCGAGCCAGGTGCGCGGCGCTGCTCGTCCCACTGGCGGCGTTCAGGGCGGCGCTGGCCTTCATCCTGATTTTGCTGACGGTCACGGTTGCGGTCCCGGTTATCATCTTCGACGCGGGGGCGATTGTCCTCACGGCGCGGCCTGTCGCCCTGATTTCTGTCGCCCTGATTGCGATCACCCTGGTTCCAGTCGCCATAACGGCGCTCCCAGCGGCCGTCATTCGGTCCGCCGCCCTGGCGCGGATCACGCGATTCATCGCGGCGGCCGTCGCGCCAGTCATCCCGGCGGCCATCACGCCAATCGTCGCGCGGACGTGGGCGGTCCCAGTCTGCGCGCGGTGGCGGCGGTGCGGCATTCCAGTAACCGCCGGAGGGGCGACGCCAGCGATCACGCTCGCGGTAAAAATCGCGGTCCCGGTAATAACGGTCCCAATAACGACCGGCTTCGAAGGTGATGATTGGCACGCCGAGATCCCGGTAATAACGCGGCTCGACATAGACCCGGTTCTGCCGGTACGTCGTTTCGATATAGCGCCCGGCGACCCAACCGCGACCGGCAACGAAGGACACGTCGCACCACGGCGTATCCGAGAGGCAGCCATGCACCGTGAGCGGTGCGCCGTTCGGGATCACGACGACGGCCGGGTAAGCCGTGCTCGGGCCGGAGCGCATATTTACATTCGCTGTGGCAAAGCCGCGTGTCGCGGCTTCGGCAAGTGCCGGCGCGGCGAGCATGGCCACCAGCGCAATTGCGCCAAACAGTTTTCTCTTCACTTCTTTCTCCTCAAGCAAAGGCCCGCTTTGCCCTTGTCGGCATCCATCGTCTTCGATGGACGAGTATGCGTTCCGCATACTGCCACGATCGGAAAATACGCGCCTCTCCATGAACGCAGCATGAAACAAATGAGGCGCCGTATCAGTTCCACCTGCGGCATTGCGCGCCCGACAAATTGCCGACGGAATGGCCCGCCGGTCTTGACTTCGGGGGTCAATCATCCGACTTCAGTGCAACAGCAATATGGAGCAGAACCATGAGCGAAACCGCACAGACGACCGTCGACCAGAGCGAAGTGGATCGTTTCTCCGCGATGGCTGCCGAATGGTGGAGCCCAACGGGCAAGTTCCGCCCGCTGCACAAGTTCAATCCGGTGCGGCTGGAATATATCCGCAACCGCGTCTGCGAGAATTTCGGCCGCGACCCGAAGGCGCATCGCCCGCTGGAAGGGTTGCGCGTGCTGGATATCGGCTGCGGCGGCGGTCTTCTCTCCGAGCCCGTAGCGCGCATGGGCGCCACCGTGGTGGGTGCCGATCCCTCGGAGAAGAACATCGGCATCGCCTCCACCCATGCGCGTGAAAGCGGTGTCACAGTGGACTACCGCGCCGTAACCGCCGAACAGTTGCAGGAAGCGGGCGAAACCTTCGACGTCATCCTCAACATGGAGGTTGTGGAGCATGTGGCGAATGTCGATTTCTTCGTCACCACCTGCGCGAAAATGGTGCGCCCCGGCGGGCTGATGTTCGCCGCCACCATTAACCGCACGCTGAAAGCCCGGGCGCTCGCCATCTTCGCCGCAGAAAACGTGCTGCGCTGGCTGCCGCGCGGCACCCACCAATATGAGAAGCTGGTTCGCCCGGAAGAGCTTGAGCGGCCGATGGTGGCAAGCGGCATGGATATCATCCACCGCACCGGCGTCTTCTACAACGTGCTGCAGGATCGCTGGAATCTCTCGCCGGATATGGACGTCAACTACATGATGCTGGCGAAACGGCCGGCATAAATCGGCATTCAGACAGGGATAGCCTGCACCGCCAACAGCAGTTCCTTTTGCCCGGCAGCATTTCTTGCGACGATTTTCCGGACCTCTGCCCGGTCGACTTCAACCGGAGTTCCGTTCGCCGCGAAAGGCTGCTTGAAATTAAACGCCTGTGGCGACGGGCCGTGGTCGTGCAGATGCTCGAACCTTCTGACGGCATCTGTCCAGAGAGGATTATCCGCCGTATCCACCCACCATAGAACAAGCGGCGGCCATTTCTGTGGAATATTCCAGTTGCGTCCATGCTTCAGGGCCTCCGCATGCACGCCGGAGTAGGAATACGCCATCAGCGATTCGAGATCGCGCCAGAGCGAAAAGGACGAAACACCGCTTGTCGCGCCGTTTTCCTTCAGGAAACGTGGGAAGACCTGCACGCCCCAGCTTGCGGGTCCGGGTTCGCCTTCGTAACCGGACCGGCCGATGAAACCTTCCGCGCGTTCGGCGGCCATGAAATTCAAAGGTTCGCGCCGGGCAAATCCGGCAACGGCGGGATCATCATAAGCGGCAATCTGTATTCCGAAATTATAGATTGCTAACCGCATAGCCAAACTCAGTTTATGTCGTCAGGTAACGACGGCAGCGGCGCGATTTCGATGCCCTCGTCCAGCAGGGCCTTGGCTTCCTGCACGGAGGCATTGCCGATAATGCCGCGCTCGTCCGCCTCGCCATAATGGATTTTGCGGGCTTCTTCGGGGAATTTATCCCCGACATCCTCCGCATTGGCGCGGATATTGGCGACGGCCTCGCGGATTTTCGCAATCGCTTCCTTTTTTGCCGTGTCCATGGCGAGCGTCTGGCGTTCGTCCTTTTTACGGGCGGTGGAGACCGAAGGCGCCATCAGAAGTTTGGAGACCTGCACGGAATTGCAGACCGGACAGGACAGGAAACCGCGCTGCAACTGATTGTCGAAATCGTCGCTACCGGCAAACCAGCCTTCAAACTCATGGCCCTTCTCACAGGCCAGCGCATAACGGATCACGCCGCCTCACCTCCGGCAGGTTTCAGGGGAATAACCGTATCCAGCCCGAACTCGCGGGCATTGCGCAGATTGGGGATTTTTCCGCGCGCCGCCGCCACAAGAGACGTGTCGATCTCAGCGAAAATGATCTCTTCCCCGGCACCGCCGGCAATGGCCAGAACCTTGCCCCAGGGGTCGATGATGATGGAATGGCCGAAAGTTTCACGCCCATCCTCATGCACCCCGGACTGTGCGGCGGCGATGACGAAAGCGCCGTTTTCAATGGCGCGGGCGCGCAGCAGAATTTCCCAGTGGGCTTCCCCCGTCTGGCGGGTGAAGGCGGCAGGCACCGTCAGAATTTCGGCGCCGGCCAGCGCTTCTGCGCGGAAAAGCTGCGGGAAACGGACGTCATAGCAGATAGCAAAGCCAAATTTCGCCAGGGGAAGTTCGGCGATACGCGCCACTTCGCCGGGCTCATAGGCAGCGCTTTCGCGCCAGCTTTCGCCATTGTCGAGATCGACATCGAACATGTGGATCTTGTCATAGCTGCAGATGCGCGAACCATCCGGCGCGAAGAGAAACCCGCGATTGGCAATCTTGCCATCCGGCCTGGCAATCGCCGTGGAGCCAATATGGACATGGATACCGAGTTCGCGCGCCAGCCGTGCGGCGGTGGCAACGATGATATCGCCATCGTCATCGCGCAGCTGGGCACGAAGCGCCTGCCTGTCCTTCTGGATCGCGCCGGTCATTTCCGGGGTCTGGACATAAACAGCGCCTTCCGCCGCGGCAGCACGCACCAGCCGCTCCATATCGACGGCGTTTTTCGCCGGATCAACGCCCGAGCGCATCTGGATGGCAGCAACCTTGAAACTCATCACATCCTCCGTCGATCGGACCGATCAGCCAGCCAGCATCGTATCCAGTTTGCCGGCGCGCTCCAAGGCGTGCAGATCGTCGCAACCGCCAACAAGCTCGCCATTGATGAAGATTTGCGGAAAGGTCGTTCCGCCGGATTTCTCGATCATTTCCTGCCGGTATTCCGGTGTCGTGGTAGCGTTATATTCTGCATAATCAACGCCCTTGCTGTCCAGCAGCGCCTTGGCGCGCGCGCAATAGCCACAAAAATCCCGCGTATAAATCGTCACCGGTGCCATGTCTTTCAAAGCCTCGCAAACGTGCGATGAACGCACGGTTTCCTCACATCATTCAGGCTTCATATAGGCCCGGAAATGGCCATTGCAAAGGTCAAAACTGTCACATCCGCGGCACCTGCCTTGCGCAGGGCACGGCTTGCCGCACCCACCGTCGCGCCGGTCGTATAGACGTCATCCACCAGCACCACGCGCTTTCCATGAACATCGGCTTCCCGGCCGGGCGCAAGCGAAAAAGCGCCGCGCACATTATCCCGGCGGGCGAGTGCGGAGAGCCCCACCTGACGCTCGGTCGGCTTCACACGCAACAGCGTGCCGGCGAGCAGAGGCTTGCCGGCCGCCCTCGCCAGATGCCGCGCCAGCTCGGCGGACTGATTGAAGCGACGGCGCAGGAAACGGTAGCGATGTAAGGGCACGGGCACAATGCAATCGCAGGCATCCACCGTTCCGTCGCTTGCCCGCAGCATCCATATCGCCATCAACCGGGCGAGATCAGTACGGTCCTGATATTTCAGCCGGTGCACCAGCTTACGGGCAGTGCCCTCATGGCTGGCAACGGCGCGCAGGCGATCAAAGGATGGCGGATCGGCAATGGCCCGCGCACTCACAACGCCTTCGCCATGATCGCGCGAAAAGGGGACACCCAAAACCTCGCAGAAAGGCCGTTCGATGAAGGCAACCTCCCGCCAGCAATCGGGGCACAACGCCCCCTCGCCGCCGGTCATGCGATTGCAGCCGGCGCAGGTTGGTGGGTAGACCATGCGGAAGGCCGCGCACAACAGGCCACGGGCGGCGGCCGGCACCCTGGCAGACTTCGACAGCAACTCCGAAAACAGATCTTCACCAGCACCCATAAGGTTGACTTTAGCGCCGAACGGGTGCCTTTGCGAGAGCGATATGGTCCGGCCAGACACCGGAAAACGATGCCCCTGACGGCATGACAGCAAAGAAGCGGCCCGCCGACCCCAAGGCGCTATTGGCCGAGCAGGCAAGACGATGGATATTCTCTTTGACCAGGCCCTGATCGAACAAAACCGTCGCCGGGCATGGAACCGGCGCGACGACAAGGCTCTGTTTCTTCTCGATATGGCGGCTGAAGAGCTCGCCGACAGGCTCGCCATCGTCGAGCGCAAATTCGAGACGGCGATCGAACTGCACGGCGGAACCGGCGTCACCGCGAAGCGCCTTGCCGATACGGGCAAGGTGGATACCATCCGCCGCATCGAGACAGAGAGCCGTTTTGCGACGGATGGAAATATCCCGCAGGTCGCCTCCATGGAACATCTGCCGCTGGAGGAAGCTTCCGCCAATCTCGTCGTTTCACCCCTTGCCCTGCACCTGACCAACGACACCCCCGGCGCGCTGATCCAGATACGGCGGGCTTTGAAGCCGGACGGCCTGTTTCTCGGCGCCATTCCCGGCAGCGGCACACTGCATGAACTGCGCGACGTGTTGCTGACGGCGGAGGCGGAACTGACCGGCGGCGCCAGCCCGCGCGTCATTCCTTTCGCCGATGTGCGTGATGTCGGGGCGCTTTTGCAGCGCGCCGGTTTTGCCCTTCCGGTCACCGATTCGGAAACCTATACGGTGCGGTACGATTCGATTTTTCCGCTGATGCGCGACCTGCGCGCCATGGGCATGGCCAATCCGCTGGCAAGCCGCAGCAGAAAACCGCTCAACCGCGCGTTCTTCCTGCGCGCGGCGGAGCTTTATGCCGAACGTTATTCAGACCCGGATGGACGGATAAGGGCGACATTTTCCATCATCTATGTTTCAGGCTGGGCGCCGCATGAGAGCCAGCAGAAACCGCTGAAGCCCGGCTCCGCCAAAATGCGCCTTGCGGATGCGCTGAAAACCACCGAGGTGAAATTGTCCTGAGCGCTCGCCCGACACTTTCAACTTTTGGCGAAAGTGTCGGTGAGAAACTGGAAAACTGTGTTGATATCGCTGCTGATGGTGCTCGCGCCACCAATGAGCGCCGCGGAAATCAGCCCGACGATCAGGCCGTATTCAACTGCTGTCGCACCATCTTCGTTCTTGCAAAAATTGATAAATGAAAGCAGCACAGGATATGCCCAATCCGCCAGCCGGCATTATGCTTTATTGAAATCGAATATATCTTAAGGCCGCCAGTGTGAGGAATCGGTTACCGATGATGGTAAACGATCAGCAACCGCTCTCATTGCTGTAACCCGTCACGACGCAGGGCATTTCCGGCATCGGCTGGGTTATGCTGCGGCGAATGGAATAGGTCTTACCCGTATCGGTTTTCTTGACCGAGCCGGTGCTGATCATGTCATAATTGTCGGGAAACTGTGCCACACGGGTGGATGATTTTCCGGCAAGCATGGGGGTGATGATCAGGGAGAGAGCGATAACGGCCGTGCCGAAAAGCAGCGCGACATTAAGAACGCCGGTGCGACGGGATTTATCGGAATAAGAGTGACGACCTTCCACCGTCTTCCAGAAATCCTCGTTCATAACCAACCTCGTCTCGCGCAGTTTACCGCTTCTTTAGATTAACAATCTGCCAGAGGGTGCTGAACGATCTCTTAACATAGCCCCGTTTTGGCACGGCAAAACGCAGCGAATGGAAGGTTTTCACGAAGCTGTGACGGTGTAAGGCGGCGTCTTAAAGCAGATCCTGCAGGAAAGGGATCAGCGGCTCGTCGGCCGGCGGCATGGGGTAGTCACGCAGGGCCATCGGCTTTACCCATTTTATCGCCTGACCTTCCCGGCCATGCGGGATGCCTTCGTAACGACGGCACACATAGAGCGGCATCAGCAGGTGAAACGTCTCATAGGTATGGCTGGCGAAGGTCAGCGGTGCGAGGCAGGCGACCTTGGTCTTGATACCCAGTTCCTCGTCCAACTCGCGGACAAGGGTTTCCTCCGGCGTCTCGCCGTGCTCCACCTTACCACCGGGAAATTCCCACAGGCCGGCGAGCGATTTTCCTTCCGGCCGCTGAGCCAGAAGAATGCGGCCATCCTGATCGAGAAGCGCGCAGGCAGCGACCAGCAGGATTTTTTTGCCCGCCTCACTCATTCTTCAGCGCCCTTGTCCTCAGCACCCTTGTGCCAATAGCGGTAACGATAAGCTTCGGTAAAACCGAATTTTTCGTAGAGCGCAATCGCGGCAGCATTGGTCGAAACCACCTGCAACCATGCGCTTTTCGCGCCGCTGATCCTCGCCCAGCGCAACGCCGAGGCTAAAATCTGCGTGCCGAGACCCTTTTGTCGTTGCGACTTGTCAACATCGAGGGAGATGATGCCGGCAAGATCGTTATCCTGCACGCAGATAACAGTCGCCAGCGGTTGGCCTTCAACTTCCTCGTTGATGAACAGGCCGAGTGTCGGCTTGATGGAGCTGACGATCTCGGCAATCGCCGGACGTAGGGACGCATCGCCATCGCTGACCTTGAGACTGGCTTCCACAAATCGGCCGATATCGTGGCTCGGCAGGCTGACGAGCGTCTCCGGAAGCTCCATGCCGGAAAGATCAGCCGTCATCACCTTGACTTCCTCAAACACGGACCAGCCGTCCTTGACGAGAAAGTCTTTCAGTTGCGGCGGCATCAGCGTCGTTTCGCGCACCACCAGCGGTCGGCCGAAATCCTCGAAACGCTTGCGCGCCTTTTCCAGCCGCACTGCGCTGTTGCCATAGTCGGACGGGTCAAGCGGCACCACGCAGTTGATGCGCTTGGAGGGATGCGACCCCGTAAGGCGGATTTGCCAGCTGCCGTCATAAATCACCGACGAGGCCGGCCATGCGCGGAAGCTGACGGCTTCCAGACGGCGAACCAGCGGCAGATTGACGGCTTTGTTGTCCTGCATTCTCTTCGGCTCCAACGGTCAGCTCCGGTAGTCGCCGTTGATCGCAACATATTCCTTGGTCAGGTCGCAGGTCCAGACCGTGGCCGTACCCTGGCCGAGACCGATATCCACCTTCACCGGAATATCTTCCAGCCGCATGACGGCCGTCGTTTCCGCTTCCGAATAATCCGGGTCGCGCTCGCCGTTGACGGCCACGCGCACGCCGCCGAACCAGATAGCGAGGCGGTCGCGGTCGGCCATTTCGCCTGACTTGCCGACGGCCATGACGACGCGGCCCCAATTGGCGTCTTCACCGGCAACCGCCGTCTTCACCAGCGGCGAATTGGCGATGGAAAGGGCGATCTTCTTGGCGGCGGCATCGTTTTCCGCGCCGGTGACGGTGACTTCCACCATCTTGCGGGCACCTTCGCCATCGCGAACCACCTGCAACGCCAGATCCTTCAGGAGATCGTTGAGCGCGGCACGGAAGGAGGACAGGCGCTCGTCATCGGCGCTCGTTACCTTCACCTGACCGTCTTCGGCCGCCGCACCCGTGGCAAACAGCATCAGCGTATCGGAGGTGGATGTGTCGCTATCGACAGTCACGGAATTGAAGGTCGGGCCGACACCGGCCGAAAGCAGGGATTGCAGGGCGGCAGGCTCAATATCGGCATCCGTCACCACGAAGGAGAGCATCGTCGCCATATCGGGGGCAATCATGCCCGCCCCCTTGGAAATACCGTTGATCGTGACGACCACGCCGCCGATCTCGGCGGTGCGGGTCGAGACCTTCGGATAGGTGTCGGTCGTCATGATCGCCTTGGCGGCTTCCTGCCAGAAATCGGCTTCCGCCCTGACATTCATGTCGCCGAGAACGCCGGCAAACTTCGAGGCGTCCAGTGGCTCGCCGATCACGCCTGTTGATGCCAGGAACACTTCGCCCTCAGAGCAGCCGACGGCAGCGGCGGCGGATTTCGCCGTCAGCTCGGTCGCCGCCTTGCCCTTGACGCCGGTAAAGGCATTGGCATTGCCGGAATTGACCACCACCGCACGTGCTGCGCCGCCGCCGAGATTGGCGCGGCAGAAATCGACCGGAGCGGAAGGGCATTTCGATTTGGTGAAAACGCCGGCCACGCTTGCCGGCTTGTCGAACACCATCAGGAGAACGTCGGTGCGGTTCTTGTACTTGATGCCGGCGGCAGCCGTCGCCATGCGAACGCCGCGCAGCGCTGGCATGTCGGGATAGGATTTCGGAGCGAGCGGGGAAACGGCAACGGACATGGAAAAGCGCCTGAAATTCTGGAAATGGGAGGTATGGAAGTGCCTGAGATGAAACGGGGCGGCCTCAAAGCCGCCCCGTAACAAGGTGATTATTACTGCTGCGGCGGCTGAGCCTGCTGTTCCTTCGTGGCTTCGTCGTAGCCCTTCTTCAGCGTCTCATCCATGATTTCGATCTTCTGGTCAGCCTTGGCTTTCTCGATGAGGGCAACGTACTTGTCACGCATGACAAGCTGACGAACCTGCGGCTCGACCTGCTCGAAAGCCGGCGGCGGGGCGATGCGCTTGTCTTCCAGCTTGATGACGTGGAAGCCGAACTGCGTCTTCACAGGGGTCTTGGTGTAAGCGCCCTTTTCGAGACCGAAAGCGGCCTCTTCGAATTCCGGCACCATGCGGCCCTTGCCGAACCAGCCGAGATCGCCGCCGTCATCCTTGTTGGAATCGGTCGACTTTTCCTTGGCGAGTGCGGCGAAATCCTTGCCCGAATCAAGCTGCTTGATGATGTCCTTGGCTTCATCTTCGCTGGCGACGAGGATGTGGGCGGCCTTGATTTCCTCTTCCTGCGGCAGGGCTGCGACTTCCTTGTCGTAGCGCGCCTTCACTTCATCAGCGGTGACGGCATCGACCACATGCTTGCGGAAATAGGCGTTGTGCAGCTCACGGTCCTGGATGAATTCCATGCGCTTCTTGAAATCTTCGGTCTTTTCGAGACCCTCGGCGCTGGCATTCTTCACGAGAAGCTTGACGTCGATCGCGCCGGACAGGGCTGCGACCTTCTTCTGCTCGTCGGGAAGCTGCGCGAGCTGCGGATCGAGGTTGCCCATGGCGAGGTCGAGTTCGGACTGGTGGATTTCCAGATCGCCGACCTTGGCGACAACCTTGTCTTCCTGTGCAAAAGCCGGAAGCTGGAGGCCGAGCGTGGCCACAATCACCGCAGCCGCAATTTTATTATAGCGCAACATTTTGAACCTTTCGGGGACAATGCCGGCTCCAGACATGGTTTCCGGCTCTGAAAAAACTTCCAAACACCGGATTGTGGCCATTCTGTAACGGGCAGAACCGTTGACATCATTTGCCCCCCCTCTTATCTGTCACGCAACCTCGCGTCCAGATACGTTGAAGGGCGAAGTCCGTCATTTGTTGCTGAAATCGGCATGACGGAGAAAAGCGCCCGTGAAAACGGAATTTCAGAAAGGGCCAGTAAGATGGTCAGTCTCGGCGGAATAGCCCGCAAGTTGTTCGGTTCGGCAAATGAACGCCGCGTCCGCTCCTATAAAAGCAAGATCGCAGCCATCAATGCGCTGGAAGAGGCCACCAAGGCTTTGTCCAACGAAGCGCTTGCGGCAAAGACGGCGGAGTTCCGCCAGCAGCTTGCCGATGGCAAGACGCTGGACGATCTCCTGATCCCGGCTTTCGCCGTCGCCCGTGAGGCGTCACGCCGCGTTCTGCACATGCGCCCCTTCGACGTGCAGCTGACCGGCGCCATGATCCTGCATGGCGGCGCCATCGCCGAAATGAAGACCGGTGAAGGCAAGACGCTGGTGGCGACCCTTGCGGTCTACCTCAACGCGCTGGCCGGCAAGGGCGTGCATGTCGTTACCGTCAACGACTATCTCGCCAAGCGCGATGCCGCCACGATGAGCAGGCTCTATGGCTTCCTCGGGCTGACGACCGGCGTCATCGTGCACGGGCTGGATGACGACCAGCGCCGCGAGGCCTATGCCTGCGACATCACCTACGCGACGAATAACGAGCTCGGCTTCGATTATCTGCGCGACAACATGAAATACGACCGCGCCCAGATGGTGCAGCGTAGCCACAATTACGCGATCGTCGACGAAGTCGATTCGATCCTTGTCGATGAGGCGCGCACGCCGCTGATCATTTCCGGCCCGCTGGACGACCGCTCCGATCTCTACAACACCATCGACGCGTTCATTCCGCTTCTGTCGCCGGAAGATTACGAAATCGATGAAAAGCAGCGCTCGGCCAACTTCTCCGAAGACGGCACCGAGAAGCTCGAGAACCTGCTGCGGCAGGCGGGCCTCCTCAAGGGCGAATCACTTTACGACATCGAAAACGTCGCCATCGTTCACCACATCAACAATGCGCTGAAGGCCCACAAGCTTTTCACCCGCGACAAGGACTACATCGTCCGTAACGACGAAATCGTCATCATCGACGAATTCACCGGCCGCATGATGCCCGGCCGCCGTTATTCCGAAGGCCAGCACCAGGCGCTGGAAGCCAAGGAAAAGGTGCAGATCCAGCCGGAAAATCAGACGCTTTCTTCCGTCACCTTCCAGAATTATTTCCGCATGTACGCAAAGCTCGCCGGCATGACCGGTACGGCTTCGACGGAAGCGGAAGAGTTCGGCAACATCTACGGCCTCGACGTCATCGAAGTGCCGACCAACCTGCCGATCCAGCGTATCGACGAGGACGACGAAGTCTATCGTACCGGCGAGGAGAAGTTCCTGGCCATCATCACCGAAATCAAGGCGGCGCATGAGCGCGGCCAGCCGGTTCTGGTGGGCACGACCTCGATCGAAAAGTCGGAGCTTCTGGCCCATATGCTGCGCCAGTCAGGCTTCACCGATTTCCAGGTTCTGAACGCCCGTTACCACGAGCAGGAAGCCTATATCGTTTCGCAGGCCGGTGTTCCCGGCGCCGTCACCATCGCCACCAACATGGCCGGTCGCGGTACCGACATCCAGCTCGGCGGCAACGTCGACATGCGCCTCGAGCGCGAGCTGGAAGGCATGGAGCCCGGTCCGGAGCTTGATGCAAAGGAAGAGGCAATCCGCGCCGAAATCAAGGTGCTGAAGGAAAAGGCGCTCGCCGCCGGCGGTCTCTACGTCATCGCCACCGAGCGCCACGAAAGCCGCCGTATCGATAACCAGCTGCGCGGCCGTTCCGGCCGTCAGGGTGACCCGGGCCGCTCGAAATTCTATCTGTCGCTCCAGGACGACCTGATGCGCATCTTCGGCTCCGAGCGCATGGACTCGATGCTGCAGAAGCTCGGCCTGAAGGAAGGCGAGGCAATCGTCCATCCGTGGATCAACAAGGCACTGGAACGCGCCCAGAAGAAGGTCGAAGCCCGCAACTTCGAGACCCGCAAGAACCTTCTGAAATATGACGACGTGCTGAACGACCAGCGCAAGGTGATCTTCGAGCAGCGCCTTGAGCTGATGGAGGCCGACAATATCGGCGAAACCGCAGCTGACATGCGCAACGAAGTGATCGAAGCGCTCGTCACCAAGCATGTTCCGGAAAATGCCTATGCCGAACAGTGGGATATTGCCGGCCTGAAGGCTGGTATCGCCCAGTTCCTGAACCTCGACCTGCCGGTGGAGGAATGGGCCAAGGAAGAAGGCATCGCCGAGGACGACATTCTTCAGCGCGTTACCGAGGCCGCCGACAAATACGCTGCCGAGCGTGCGGAACGTTTTGGTCCTGAGATCATGACCTATGTGGAACGTTCGGTCATTCTCCAGACAATCGACCATCTGTGGCGCGAACATATCGTCAACCTCGACCACCTTCGCTCCGTCGTCGGTTTCCGCGGTTACGCCCAGCGTGATCCGTTGCAGGAATACAAGGCGGAAGCCTTCGAACTGTTCCAGTCGCTGCTTACCAATCTGCGCGAAGGCGTCACCGCCCAGCTGATGCGCGTGGAACTGGTGCAGCAGGAACCGCAGCAGCCGGAACTGCCGGAAATGACCGCCCATCATCTCGACCCCGTCACCGGCGAAGACGAGATGTCGTATAGCGCACCCGTCGCTTTGGTGCCGGCCGAAGAGCGCGATCCGAACAATCCCTCCAGCTGGGGCCGTATCGGGCGCAATGAAATGTGCCCCTGCGGCTCGGGCAAAAAATACAAGCACTGCCACGGCGTTTACGAACAGGCGTAAACCTGAGGCCCATTTTTGATAGCAATCGCCCGTAACCCCGTGTTGCGGGCGATTTTCTTTGCGCCCGTTCATTGCTGTTGACGGATATCAGCGATTTCCAATATGGGAGCCTGATCATCTTCCGGAAAACGCTTTCATAAGCGCATCCGGCTAGATGGAAGCGTCGGACGGGCTCACGATCTTTGTTTTTGCGCATTCTCCGGACGTAAAACCGCTAAACAATTTTGACGGAAATGCTCCATGGCCCCTCGCGATCTCGCCGCCTATATTTTTCTCGCGCTCGCATGGGGAATGTCTTTCCTGCTGCTACTGCATGTCGTCGCGGCCTTCGGCTGGATTGGTGCCGTCACGCTTCGTTCGCTTGTCACCGCCGTCACCCTCTTTCTCATCGCGCGGGCCGCGCGCCGCAAGCTGGCATTTTCCGCCAGCTGGCGTACTTTCACCGTCGTTGGAGCGACAACGGTTGCCGGACAGCTGATCGGCCTTTCCTACGCAACACCGCTGGTCGGCACCGCCATGGCCGCCATTCTGGTGGCGACAATTCCGCTTTTTTCCATGCTCATCTCGCAGATGTGGGGGCTTGAGCGGCTGACGCGGCAGGGTGTTGCCGGCCTCGTCATCGGCTTTGCCGGCATCGTCCTGCTCGTCGGTTTTCCCGCCGTTCCCGTCACAACCGGTTTCATCATCGGCTGCGCCGCCGCTGTCGCCGCCTGTATCTGCGCCGCCTATGGTAGCAACTATGCCAGCCACCACCTCAAAGGCGTTGGCTCCTGGGAAATCACCATCGGCTCCTTTCTGGCGGGCGGCCTGATGACCCTGCCGCTTCTTCTGGCCGTGCCATTGCCCGGAACGCCGGCTCTCATCGACTACGTTTACCTGCTGATACAGGCGGTGGTCATGAGCGGCCTCACTTACATCACCTATTTCCGGCTCGTCTCCACCATCGGTGCAACGAAGACGATCAGCGTTGAATTTGCCGTCACTGTCGTGGCGGTTCTTATCGGCGCTCTGGTGCTGGACGAACCCCTGTCACTTCCCCAGCTTTTGGGCGCGGGCATCATCATTTTGGGCTGCGCACTCGTGCTCGATCTTCTGCCCAAGAAAAAAGCGCCGCCCACGCCCTCCGGCGCATGAAGGGTTTATTAGCGTTTTCCACTAATAGTCGTGGCGGCTATCGCTGATCACGCGTGATCGCGTTTGCGACGCGAGGGGAAAATGCAAACGGGCAAGTCAGATTATGAGCATTATTGGGACCCGTTGCGGGCTCTCCTCATGCTGCTCGGCATTCCCTATCACGCCTCCCTGCTCTACAGCCACGCCCTGCCTTGGGATATCAAGGATTTTGAGACCAGCCCGGTCCTGACAGCACTTGGCGCGGCGCTCGTCACGTTCCGCATGCCGGCGTTTTTTCTGGTGGCCGGTTATTTTTCAGCCATGGTCGTCGGCAAGAAGGGCAAGATGCCTTGGTTGAGGCAGCGTTTTCTGCGCCTTGGCCTGCCCTTCATCGTGGCCTTGCTCCTGCTCGGGCCTCTGCAACTTTTCCTGCTGCAACTGGCCGGCGTCGCCAAGGGCGATATCCCCGCCGACCGGCTGATGCAGAGCCTGCCGGGTCTATTGCGTCCAAGCGAACAATGGATCATGCATCTGTGGTTCCTGCCCGCCCTCATTGCCTATTCCGTCCTGCTTGCAGGCCTGCTGTTCCTCGCAGAACGCCCACCATTGGCCTATGCCAGAGACTGGTTTGGCAGGGCGCGGGCACGTTATCCGGCCCTGTTTTTTGTCGCGCTCTGCGCCTTGCCTGTTGTGTGGGAACTGATGGTCTACGGCTCAGGCCTGCTTGCGGGCAAAACCGGAAATGGCCTGTTTATCCTCTACGAACGGGCCTCCGATCCCTATGCGCGCTATCTGCCGTTCTTTCTCATCGGGGCGCTGTTAAACCGTGACCGGGTGCTCTTTCACCGCTTTCGCCAGACGGGACCCCTTACAGGTATTATCACCTTCGGCGCTATAACAACCGCCGTGACGCTACGGCTGCAAAATCCCTTTTCCAGTTCGGCCATGCTCGTGCTGGTTTCGGCGATTGCGGCGGTGGCGGCAAGCCGCCTGCTGATCGACCTCGCCTGCCGCTATTTCGACAGGCCAAGCCGGATTGCCGGACGGATGACGGATGCCTCCTTCACCATCTACCTGTTTCATCACCCGCTGATTTACGCTTTCGGCACGCTTTTCATTCTGATCTCGCTGCCGCCCATCCTCGAATTCACGATCATCGTCGCGGCGACGACCTTTACGGCCTATCTGCTGCACCAGATGATACGCCGCAGTCCGCTTGCACTTTTTCTTCTCAACGGCACCCGCAAGCCGCGGGCGGCAAACGACATCGGGACAGGCGCCGCCACCTCCCAAACCCTTCGTTAAGGATAAGGCGGTTACAATCCGGCTGCCTATTTAACTGGAAATGATGGCGTGTGGATCATGGCTATCCTCAACACGGCGGAAAAAGCGTTACCCGCAGGCCTGCGCGCGAAGCTCTCGCCGCTGGGAGCGAAAATCGCCGTCCTCGTTTCCGCAAGGGATGATGTCTCCCGCGCCCAGCGCATGGCGTTGGTTGCCTTTGCGGTGCGCATCGTCAGCGCCGGCATCGCCTTCATCTCCCAGATCATCCTGGCGCGCCTCATGGGCGAGTTCGAATACGGCCTCTTCGCCTTTGTCTGGGTTCTGGTGATCCTGTTCGGCAATCTGTCCTGCCTCGGTTTCCACACCACTGTCATCCGCTTTTTACCCGGCTACCGGCTTGAGGACGCCCATGACAAGATCATGGGGCTGACATCGACGGCACGCATCTTTGCCATGCTGTCCGCCAGCACGCTGGCGCTTTGCGGCTTTGTTTTCCTGTATTTCTTCGGTGAGCGTATCGCCGCCTATTATCTCATTCCCGTTGCACTGGCGCTTTTCACCCTGCCGATGGTGGCGCTTGGTGATGTGCTGAACGGCACTGCGCGCGCCAATGGCTGGGCAATATCAGCCCTCAGCCCCACCTATATCGTTCGCCCGGTGCTGATATTGCTGTTCATGCTGGTGGCGATCGGGCTTGGCGCGGAAAAAACCGCGACAACGGCGATGCTCACCGCGCTTCTCGCCACCTATGTCACCACGCTGTTCCATTTCGCTTTCCTCAACCGACGGCTTAACCGGAATTTCCGCAGCGTCGCCCGGCGGATCCATTTCAGCCACTGGATGCGGTTTGCCTTTCCCGTGTTCCTGATTGACGGTATCGGCTTCCTGATGACCAATTCGGATGTGGTGATCGTCGGTCTCTATCTGCCACCGGATCAGGTCGGCATTTATTTTGCGGCGGCGAAAACCATCGTGTTGATGCAATTCGTATTTTTCTCCGTGCAGGCGGCCGCAGCCCCGCGTCTGGCCGCCCTGATTTCCGCCAATGACCGGCAAGAGCTGGCCGGTTTCGCCAGCCAGGCGGCGCGCTGGGCCTTCTGGCCGTCGCTTGCCGTCGGTTGCGTCGTGCTTCTGGCCGGCCCATTCCTGCTCTCTCTGTTCGGCCCCGGTTTCGTTCAGGGTTATCAGCTGATGTTCTTCCTCTTTGCCGGTTTTCTCGCCAAAGCACTGATCGGTCCGGGGGAAACGCTGCTCAACATGGCCGGCAAACAAAAATTGTGCGTGGCACTTTATATTATCATCTTCGGTTGTAATATTGCACTCAACATGTTGCTCATTCCGGTCTATGGTCTGGCAGGGGCTGCGGCAGCGGTTGCAATAGCCATGTGCATAGAAGCTGTGTTACTGCATGTAGCCATTCGCCGCACACTCGGGATCGTCCTTTTTGCCTTCAACGATCCCCGGGCGGGTCAAGACACTGGGAAGGCGGTGTAACGATAAGCATGTCCAGCGACCCAAAAAATCCGGATTTTCAGGACCCGCGCATCGCGGCGCTGATGGCGTCGGCGGAGCGTGACCGTCCCGTGGCGGACAGCAGCCGGCGCGTGGGACGCGACGGCCGTGAATTTTGCATTTATCCGGGCCAGCTCGGTTATGACATGCAGGAGGAACTCGACTTCCTGTCCAACCGCGTCATGGAGGCGAATGTCTTCTTCACCGGTCGGCTCCTTGCTCCCGCCATGCCGCGCATCGACGACAAGTCCGTGCGTTTCGCCCTCATCCGCGATGAGAACGGCGCCAGAAGCCGCATGCGCTTTCTGATGCCCTTTACCGTTGAAAAGCCGGGCTTTTCCATCGGGCCTTCCATTCTGCGCGGATGGGCCAATCCGTTCGGTCCGCTCGGCACGCCGCTGGTCGATACCGAGGGGGCTGCGGAAACGCTCGACAATCTTTTCGACGCGCTTTCCGACCGGGAAATGCGGCTGCCGAATGTGCTCGTGCTGCCGGATGTGCGGCTTGAAGGACCTTTCGCCCGCATGTTCAGGGCGATCGCGCTCAGCCGCAACCTGCCGGTGACGACGACGGGCAATTACCAGCGGCCGATGCTGGAAAGCCTCCTGGATGGCGAGGCCTATCTGCGCAATTCGCTTGCGCCGCACCATCAGCGGGAAATGCGCCGCCAATGGCGTCAGCTCGAAAAACTTGGGGCCATCTCCTACACCGTGACCCGCCAGCCGAAGGACATACGTTACCGGATGGAGGAATTCCTGGCGCTTGAGGCAAGCGGCTGGAAAGGCCGCAAGCGCACGGCGCTGGTGAACGACCGTTACCGTGCCGCCTTTGCCCGCGAGGCGATCACCAATCTGGCCGAAGCGGATGCCGTGCGTATCCACACCATCGATCTCAACGGCGCGGCGATCGCATCCATGATCGTTTTCTTGACGGCCGGCGAGGCCTATACGTGGAAGACAGCCTTTGACGAGAATTATGCGCAGTTTTCGCCCGGCAAATTGCTGGTGCAGAAACTGACCGACTGGCATTTGGACGATGCCAACATTCTACGCAGCGACAGCTGTGCGGTGCCCGATCATCCGATCATGAGCCGTTTCTGGCAGGAACGGCAGGAAATGGGCACATTGGTTGTCGGGCTGACACATAACAGCGACCGGGACGTACGGCAGGTTTCCACGCAGGTGGATATGTACCGTAACACCCGCAACCTCGCCCGCAGCCTGCGTCAGAAAATCCTCTCCTTCGGACGCAAGGGCAATTAATCGCGAAGGACGCCGAGGGCGTCCTTCGGATTACTGTCGTGGCAAGACCTGCGTCAGCGTGACGCCGTCCTGATCATCTTGCACAATTGCGTCAGCGCGGCATCATATCCGCCGCCCAGAATATCGGCGCAACGGCGGGCGAGCCTGATCTGCTCGGTTCGCGACATGTCATTATAGGCCTGAACGGCGTTGCGCATCGCGCCAGGTGACATCGTGCCCGGGTTGCCGGGATTGGACGGATTTCCCGGGCTTCCAGGATTTCCCGGATTTCCGGTGGAACCCGAACCGCCAATACCGACACCAACCCCAAGGCCAAGACCACTCGATCCGCCTACATTGGCCCCGACATTGGCATTGATGCCGTTGGAGCCGCCAACCGAAGCGTCTACACCGGCGCTGACGCCGCTGGAACCACCGACGGATGCGTTGACATCCGCATTGACCCCGTTGCTACCGCCGACAGACGCATTGACATCCGCGCCCAAACCGCCGCCGCTTCGACCGCCAACGTCGGCACTGGCATTGACACCATTGCTGCCGCCAACGGAAGCATCGACACCAAGCCCACCGCTGCCATTGCCGCCGACACTGGCATTCACCCCGTTTTCGCCGCCGATCCCGATATCCAGCGCATGTGCGTTGACGGGCAAGATAAGGCATGCAGACAGTAATAAATTGCGAGAAAGCGCCCTCATAATTTCCTCCCTATGAGTTCTGGCTATTCCCGCCCCGCGTGGAAATTCCACGCTGGCATCATAATTCAATTAGTAATTGCGTATATTCTAATTTGTTAGAGGTATCTAATATTACGTTAATGCTGCAACCGCAGGTGTATCAATACGGGACCCACGAACCCCTCCCTTCCTTCACTACCGGGCCAGAACAGGAAGGAAATAGCCGCCACAAACACGCGCAAATAAGAAGGATAAATCAGCTTTGGGGTTGCACGCATGGCCTTGGCCGTGATAGACGCCGTGGCATTACCACCGTTGCCCCAATGGCGGAATTGGTAGACGCGCCGCACTCAAAATGCGGTTCCGCAAGGAGTGCTGGTTCGATCCCGGCTTGGGGTACCATTTCCAAAATCGGCATTGATTTTATTCTTTTTTATCCGGGATTTCCCGATATCCCTTCGACCATGGCATGGCGGCCCGCATCCTCACGAAACTTTGCTTGTCCGCCCCGGGTTTATTAGCAGGCTTTCATTTGCCAGACGCTTCGGACTGAATTAGACGAATCCCGTAACACACCGTTGAGCGGCGACTTAATTTCGCCATCACGCCCGCCTTTTTGAAAGCCCGTCCGGGATATCTGCTTCTTCGCGAAGTTTGGGGAAAACATCATGGCCAATGCGACCACCGCCGACAACAGCCGCACGCTCGCCGCTCTCGGCGTCACGGCGGGAATGATCTTCACCGTCGGCTCCGCCCTCGGTTTCCAGCATATTGGCGGTTATACACCGTGCGCCTTGTGCCTGCTGCAGCGCGACCCCTATTATTACGCCATTCCGCTGGGCATATTGGCCGTTGCGACCAGCGTCTTCAAACTGCCGGTTCAGATCACGCGGCTGCTTCTTGCCTTGATCGGCGTGGCGATGCTGATCGGCACCGGGCTTGGTGTTTATCATGCCGGTGTGGAATGGGGTTTCTGGGAAGGCCCGATCACCTGCGCCACCGGCGCGCCGTCCATCACCACCAATGCCGGCGATCTTTTGGGCAACCTGAACGCCATCAAGGCGCCTTCCTGCAATGACGCCGCACTTCGGGTGCTCGGTCTTTCTTTCGCGGGCTGGAACGTCATCGCAAGCATTGCGCTTGCGGCCATCGCCTTTTTTGGCGCGAGTCGTAAAAGCCGGTAAGCGGAAAACCGCGTGCAGTCCTGATGATCAGGGCTGCAGCTCGGTATCCCAGTAAAGATAGTCCATCCAGCTTTCGTGCAGATAGTTGGGCGGGAACAACCGCCCATTATTGTGCAAATCCTGAACTGTCGGCTGGAAGGGCTTCTGCGCCGGGAACATGCCCGCCTGTTTGGGAAGCTTGCTGCCTTTTCTAAGATTACAGGGAGAGCACGCCGCCACGACATTGTGCCACGTGGTTTCACCGCCATGCGCGCGGGGGATCACGTGGTCGAAGGTCAATTCGTCCCGCGTGCCGCAATATTGGCATTCGAACTTGTCCCGAAGGAAAACGTTGAAGCGCGTGAAGGCGGGGTTGCGGGTGGGCTGCACATAGGTCTTGAGGCTGACGACGCTCGGCAGCCGCATGGAAAAGCTGGGGGACGATACCGCGTGATCATATTCCGCGATGATGTTCACACGGTCTAGAAAGACAGCCTTGATCGCGTCCTGCCAGGACCACAACGACAAGGGGTAATAACTCAGTGGCCTGTAGTCTGCGTTCAGAACGAGCGCCGGCAGGGCCTGTGGTGAAACTGCAATCGTCAAGGGCTTCTCCTGAGCGATTCGGCATCTGCACATGTATATTAGGTCCGTTGTTACAGGATTGTGAAGCCTATAAATGCAGCGGAGAAGAGCTTAATTTTTCAGCGGGAAAAAGGCTCTTTTATGTTCCTGAAGACCGGGCGACAGTCCGCCCGACGGCTTGCCGCCTGACAACCGCGTGAACAGCGATTCGCCGCTCCCGGTCACAAATCGGTCTCACGCTTGTTGCGCCATTGGTGATATGATTATCGCGATCGAGAAAGCGGCGCGCACATCCCGTTCGGACACCTATCGGTCGCTCCACCAGCAGGAGGAAAGCGCATGGTCTCGCGCAGGCATCATCCACCGGCAGCGTTGCGAACCGGACTGGCAACCGGCCTGTTTGTCCTTACGATCAGTCTGGCCGCATTGGCCCATGCGCAGCAATATCAGAATTTCGAAGTCACCCCGGATGGTCGCGGTGGTGCGCAGGGCACGATCGGCGGCCGCAATTTTGAAATCGAACGCAACTATGACCGGCCGCCGACAAACCGCCGCTCATCATCAGACGCGCGGCGCGACTATAGAAGCCCCGCGCCGCAACAAACATGCCTTACAGACACCGAGGGCAGAACCCGCTGCAATTGAACGCCACTGCGCCGATCTTCCGGTCGGCTTCCTCCACCGGCAACAAAATTCGATTTCACTAAAAAGCAATCTATCGACTTAAACGGCCTGCAAGAAAGGGCCGGTATGTTCAGGCACAGATAAAACAACTGTGCAGGGGCAGGGGCAGGGACATGGCGAAGAGAACAGGCCGTCTTGTAAAGACTTTGGCAGTCGCCGTCGGCATGGCGGCAAGCATCGCGACGGCGGCATCGGCCGTTCAGCTTGGTGGTCTCGCCAAGAACCCGGTTACAGCGCGGCCCGGCCAGTTCATGTCAACAAGCCGTCCCACCATCGCGCCCATCGCCTTTGCCAAATTCTGCGACAATGCCGCCGACCAGTGCGTCCGCATTGGCGATCGTGATACGATCGAGCTGACGAAACAGAAGCGCACGGAACTGCAGCGCATCAACTCCGAGATCAACACCGCGATCGTCTATGTCGGCGAGCTGGAGGGGCAAGATGAGTGGAAGCTCAATCCGGCAAGCGGCGACTGCGACGACTACGCCGTGACCAAGCGACAACGCCTGCTGCGGGCGGGCTGGCCATCGGGTGCGCTTCGCATCGCCACAGCCCGCACCCCGAACGGTATCGGCCATGCGGTTCTGGTCGTCAGCACGACCCAGGGTGATCTGGTGCTGGACAACCGCACCAATGTCGTCAAGCCGTGGAAAGCGGTGGATCTGAAATGGATCAAGATACAGTCGCACGAAAACCCGCGCGTCTGGCTGAAGCTCTAGAACGTCTTCAGCAAAACTGCGCGTCCCCTCGTTTCGCGAGACCAGACGCGCGCTCGACCGGCAATTTAAGGCGTCATATCTTTCGAATCTGAAAGAGGCTATGCTGTCCTCTCATATCGAAGCGTCCTCGACTGGAAAAACGCCACCGACACGGCGCTTCAGAGGACCATTTACAGAGACCTGAACCTCCTAACGGCCTAGCCTCAGGAGGCCGTACGGCCGCCACAGTCAACACGCTTGACCTTGTAGCGGAGAGACAGTATCGGCAGCTATGCCCAAGGTGCTCAACTGGATTCGCGGTCGTAAACAGCCAGCCCCCCGTGACGACCGGAGGCGCCGCAGGCTGGACCTTGGCGACAAGCCCGCCTCCTTTCCGATCTATGCCATTGGTGATGTGCACGGTTGTCTCAACCTGCTTTTACAGGCGGAACAGAAAATCCTTGCGGATCTGGCTCCTGACCCCTCTCCCGCTCTGGTCGTTCTCGTCGGGGACTATGTCGACCGCGGACAGAATTCCTGTGGTGTCATAGACCATCTTCTGCAGCCGCCGCCGGCGCCACTGCGCCGTATCGCGCTCTGTGGCAATCACGAGCAGCTGTTCAGCGACTTTCTCGAAAACCCGCAGGACAACATGCACTGGCTGGATTTCGGCGGCCGGCAGACACTGTTGTCCTATGGCGTCGATATCGATTATTTCATGCACAAGGGCCGCTTGCGGCTTCAGCCTTTCAGGGATGCATTGATCGGCGCGATTCCGCTGACCCACCGCCAGCTTTTATCCAGCCTGCCGGTCTATGCCCGCATCGGACCTTATATTTTCGTGCATGCCGGCTTCCGGCCGGGACTGCCACTGGATACGCAGACCGATGAGGACATGTTGTGGATCAGGGAGCCGTTCCTGTCGCAGGGAGCCGGTCTCGACCTCCTTGTCATTCATGGCCACACGCCTGCCCCGGAACCGCAGACCGGCCCGCAACGGATCGGTATCGACACCGGCGCCTTCACGACGGGCAAGCTAACGATCCTGAAGCTTTCAGATGCCGGCCCGCAATTGATTGTCTGACTCGGTCACCGGCAGACCATAAATCAACGGGCCTCAAAATCTCGATCTTCGGCCTTTCGAGCAATCAATCCCGTTTGAAGTCCAGAATATTGCCAAGCGCCGCCATTTGCTGGCGTTTCCATTCAACGGCGTCGCTGAACGCCCTGTCTCCCAGTTCCCATCGCTGCTGCTGGCTGGAGGCAAGCAACAGGACCGCATTGGCAAAACCCTGATGGTCATCATCATCGACGACGATCACGCCGTTGCGATAGTGCTCCGAAAGGCCCCTCGCGCCTGTTTGGGTGCTCACCGTTGGAACACCTGCCGCCAGAGCGTCGAGCAGTTTTATGTTGATGCCCGTGCCCAGCGTAATCGGATTGATCGACAGCGGCGCGCGCGAAAAAGCATCTTTCAGATTATCGACACGACCAAGCTTGAGAACGCCTTCCCTGTCTTCGATCCTGTTGCATATGCTGCCCGCCAAAACCAGCCGGATATCCGGCCGCGCAGCCCTGATCAAAGGCAAGACATTCTGAAGGAAGCCGTTGAGGGAAATGGCATTGGCATCATTGCCGGAACCGAGAAATAGAAAATCGTCCGACGTAAAGTCTTCCACTCGTTGATTGAGATCGAGAATATGGCTGACGGTCGTAACGGTCGGCCTTTCATTTCCGAGCAGCTGCCTGAATATCCGCTCTTCTTCTTCCTGGATGGAAAGAACGACATCGGCGCGACGAAAGGCCTTGCGTTCCGCCTTCGGCGGAACCGAGAACCAGTATCCATATTTGTTGGCGGTCTTAACGAACGCCCTGTGACGATCAGCAAAGGAGTCGTGCGTATCGAGAATGCGAAGCACATTCGCCGGCAGCCCCCTGAACGCCCGTGAATGAAATGCATATTCCACGATGACCGCATCGACCCCCAGCCGGCGCTGAACATCCCGTATCTGCCGGCCTATTTCCGGATAATAAAATTCATCGAGGTAATTGTAGAACCCTCTGTCGCGGCCAAGTACTCGGTAAATCTTCCGAACCGCCCGAAATACGGTCAATCCAACTTCGAAAGCCGGGTCCTCGGCAAACCGCTCATTCAGGCTGTCCCGCTTTCGGGACACAAAATGCAGATGGCCGGACCCGAATTCAACCTCATGAGCGGCGGGATCGAAATCGTCTATTATCGGAGTATCGATATAAACGAAATGCACGTCATGGCCGAGCGACCGCACCGCGCGGGTGAGTTGCAATATCCTGCTGCGATTGCCGGCATTTGCAGGTACAGCGGGAATGGCTGAGACGAAAGCGACCCTCATATCGATATCTCAAGGTCGACCGGAGAATACGTCAAACAGCTGGAAGTTCTTTTGCGAAAGCGCAAGAACTTCTGGCAGTTTCCTCTTCACCTTTTCACCGACGTCATCCACTCGGTCGACAAAATCGATCAAGGCGCGCTTGATGCCGTCTTCAGTGTAAAAGGCAGCCGGCGAAAGAAGATCGTCTACTGGCAGATCAAAATGCTGATACAGCCCCTCGAACTTTCCCTGATAAGCGATACATATGACAGGGACACCTTTGCCGAGTGCGGCAATTGCAAGATGCATGCGGCCACTGACGAGGCCGTCAAGTTGCCCCGCAACACCCTTCAGAAACGGCGCAGCCCATTCGCCATCCAGATATCGAACCCTGTCACCCAGTGCTGCGGGCATAAGCCCGGCAATGGCCTTCAGGCATACCTGATCGCCGAAGCCCTCGCGGTAATCATGCGGGATAAGCAGCCAGCATACCGGCCTTTCATCGGCAACAGATTGCAGGGCTTCCGCCCCGCGCCTGACGATTGTCTCAATCTGTAAGCGATCGGCATTTTTGAACAGCATGGGATGCAGATTGAAACCCATCACCCTGTATCCTTCGGCACGCTTTCGCGCGATCCATGAACTTGTGCTCTCATCAGGCTCGGATGGGACGAGGCTGAACGCGGAATCGGCAACGAGTGCCGCATTGGTCTTTGCAAAGGACTTCAGGCGATCAAGAGAAACGGCATCGCGCACATTGAGCGAAACTGCCGGGTGAAGAGAGCGATAAAACATGGCCAGAGCGGGATGCGGCTTGTCATTGAAACTGAAACCAAGGATCACGCTGCTGATCCCGGCGGCGGCAGCGAGGTCAGCGCTGGCAAGAAGTTTTGCACTCATCAGCGGTTGATAGTACCCGTCCATGACATCAGCGCCGATGACGACAACGCAATCATAGTTTCGTGCCGAGAACTGCTCCACCAAGGCCCCTATGAAATCGGCCCTGCCGAAGATATCGACAGGAGAAAAACCCCGCTGAAAAACGGGACCGATGAATTCGGATCCTTCGACAAGAATATCCACTTCCACATTCGGATTGCTTGAACGCGCTTGTTGCAGCGTGGCCGTGATCATCGCGTCATCACCAACCGAACCTAAAACGGTCACGGGGTCTCCGGTCACGATCAGAAGCCGTTTCGGCCGATCGCCGGCGTTGACAGGCCTTATCCGGCGCTTTTGTTCCTGCAGGTCGTTAAAGAATTGCCGAAGCGCAATATCCCTGTTGCGCCGCTCATTATACGCCACCAGCCTTTGACGCAGCGGGGTCGGCAGCAGTCTTTTTATCAGCTTGCGCATTTGCCTTCCTTTCGAGAGAAGATTTTGCCCGTGACAAGCCTGACGACACGCCTGGCCTCATTCCTTGCGGTCAGGGCCATGAGCAGAAGATATGCAAGGGCGAATATGGACCCGAGGAGCATTCCCGATATGAACTCCCCCGCCCCCAGAGCTTTGACTTCAGGGCGCATCCACTGCACCAGAAGAAAGCAGAAGGCGCAGGAGGCAAAGCTGGGCAGAAGCAGGAGAAATATCTTGAGAAGCCGAACCCCAAGCTCACGTGCGACATAAAAAAACGTGAACGGCGTGGAGGTCAGCTGCCCGAAAACATAAAGAATGACCATTGCCCCGATACTGTCCGCAGGGACCAACAGAATGAGGAGAATGGTCGAAATCGCCTTCACGCTTCCGGCAATCAACACCCTGTCCGGTCTTCCCCGCGCGGAGAGAAAAGGCCCGTTCTGAAACTGAACGCATTGCAATGCGCCGAGGAGAAGAAGCGGCTGCGCAACCTCGTCCGCCCCCTGCCAGCGGGCGCCAAACAATACGCTGCATATTTCCGGCGCCAATGCTGCCGAAAGCACGAAGATGGGAGTCGAAACAATCGCCGATATCGTGATCGACTGTTTATATAGTTCCGCCATGCGCTCTCGCTCATGCGATATGCGCGAAAGGACCGTCAACGAGACGTCATAAAGTGCCGCCTGAAGCAACTGCATCAGAAGCTGATAGAGGCGGCTGCCAACGGTATAGAGCCCGAAGAGAGCCACGCCGTAATGTCCGAGGATCATGACATCGATCAGACGGGTGGAGCCAAAGTCAACGATGCGCAGACCCAGAGCGGATGAACCGAACCGAAGCAGCTGGATAAATGTGTCGGGCTTCAGCGTCGTTCCTGGAAGCCAGTAGGGTTTTCGCCAGAGCCAGATCAACGTGACGATGGTTGCAACATAACCCTGAACGACGAGGCTCCAGACACCAAGCCCCGCGATCGCGAATATAATCGCTGCGCCGCCACCGAGAATGTTGGAAATGAAAGTCCTGATCGCCAGAGGCTTGAAGGCAAGCGCCCGCCGATAATTTAATTCCTGAAAGAGGGAAGCCGTGTTTAACGGCAGCAACAGGCAAACCGCAATGATGATCGGCGCGAGCCCCTCAACCTCGAACCAGCTTTCCAGCCTCGGAGACAGCAGCCAGACAGCAACCACAAACACCGTCGCGACGGCCACCGACACGTAAAATGGCAGGTTGATGTCACTCGGCTCAAGATTGCGCTTCTGCACGATGGCGTCGGCAAATCCGAATTCGGAGACCAGCTGAATCAACATCAGAACCAGCCCTGCCGCCGCAACCATGCCGTAATCGGTGGGACTAAGAAAACGGGCAAGAACAATGAAAAGAACCGAGGTAAAGAGCTTTCCACCCCAGTTCTGGACGATGGACCAAAAAATACCTCTGATAGCGGCGCTGCCTATGGAATTGGATTCCGACATCAGTTGACCACCAGTTTCAAAGCTGGCCGCGACCAAACGGCCTTCATCAGGATCAGAAAACGATCGGAGCTCCAGATGAGAAGACGGGCTTTACCCATACTGTCTTCCGCCACCGTTTTCCTCGAAGAGTATCTGGCGGCGGACAAATCCATTGCCCGCCTGTAATCCGCGTTCCCGGCAATTCACCAGAACCCCAGTGTTGAGGTTTCAGGCTCTCCTGAATTGCCGTTTCCAAGTGTCGATTGCCTCCACCGGCAACTTTATCGGCGGTGGCTCGCTGCCGGCAATCCAGTTCGACATGCTGTCGAAATCCTTGCGGTCCATGGTCGGCAGACCGGTATCCTTGGAAATTTCCGTAGCTCGATTATCGACTTTGACGATCAGGGCGCGGCGGAATTTCTGCATTGCGCGGATACCACCATGCAGGCGCGTCCCGACGAAATCCACATCCTCATTGTCAAGAAAGTGGTTATAGGCGGCGAGCGTCGGATCGATAAACTTCAGCCCGGAAATATTCATGGAAGCCAGATAGGCCGCATCTTCACGCTGCTGCGGCCAGAAATAGACGGTGTCGTAACGATCCTTCAGAATTTCAATCATCTTTTTGTCCTCCTCCTGGCGATTGAGGTAGAAGGTCAGCGTTGTAACAACGGAAGAGGCCTTGGCAGTGGGAATGGACTTGCAATGGTCCGGATCAAGCCCCCACATGGTCGGGCAAGAGGTGTTCAGAACCTTTTTGCCGAGGGACCTGAGTTTTTCGGCGGTGTAATTGTCGCGCACCGCATGCGTGAATTCATCCGACAGAATTTTTTTCAGAATCCAGCGCGAATAGGCGTTCGGCTGTTTCATGTAGTTCATCCAGCCGCAGCCGAGCAGAACAGTCTCCCGGAAGGCGAAGGCATCCCACGGCAGCAACTTCCACAACACGCGGGCCTCCATGTTCGATGCGAGAATATTGGTGCCGGCAACAAAGGCAGCTTCGCTCTTGCGCAGCAGCGACTTCGAGACGTTCGTCATATATTCATGGGTCGCCACATGATAGGGATAAGCTTGAGGAACAACCTCAAGCAGCACATCCTTGACGGCATCGAGAATGATCTGATCGCCGAGATTGTCCGAGGCTACGGTTGTATCGAGAATGGTAATCGTCTTCATTGGAACCTCGTCCTGAAATTAAGTCGTTCTGCAATTTCATTTTCGTGAAAAAAGCGCCCTGGCCTCTTTGAGCACCCCCCTTATGTCCCCGGGCATCGTGACAAAAAGCAGAGCCGGATAGATCACCGCCCCTGCCGAGACCAGCAGGCATAGTGTTACCGGTTTGGAGAAACGTTCGCCCATCATCCAGTAGAGACCGCTAACCAGAACAGCCATGGTGAAGGCCGCGATGAGCGGCAACATGCAGGTGCGAAGCGTACCGCCTATCGAAATGCCGGCGCTGTTTCGGACGCTGACCAAAGCGACCGGCCACGTCAGATAGGCCCTTACGACATGAGCAAGAGTAACCGGCAGCAAGCCGAAAGGCGCAGCGGCAAGACCGAGCCCACAGCCGATAACGACCTGCAGAAACGACAGATACAGGGTTTTACCGCCCTGCCGGATGGCGGTCAGAAGCGGCCAGACGAAGGAATTAGCGACAAACGGCAGAGCCGTCAGACATAATAATTGCGTGACCGGTGCGGCGGCGGCCCAGTTTTCGCCGAAGGTAACGGGAATAAGAACCGGCGCCGTGGCCGCAAGGCCAAGGAAACACGGGAAAGCAATGATGCCCGACAGCCGGATAAAGCCGAAATAGGCATTTTCGAGGGATTTGTTCTCGGCATTGATGCGTGCATAACTCGTCAACGCTACCGATGTCAGGGGAATGACGGCCAGCTGACTGACGAGATCAATGCACCGCCATGACAACCGGATATACCCCACGGCCGCGGTCGAGAGAAAAGTTGCGGCGATAAGCTCCTGCAGGCGGACATTGAGGCCCATCAGGAAGTTTGCCGCAAAGATGCGCGACCCGAAACTCCACTGATCCGCCACATAGGCTCTGACGAAACGCGGACGCGGAATCCAGCCGCAGGCAATCCAGTTCATACAAGTCGTCACAACACTGGCGATCAGCCTCTGCACGACCATTGCCCATACGCCCCAACCATTCAGGGCCAGAGCGATTGCGATCACACCGGCGAGAAAATTGGACAGGAGCGCACGCATGGCAAGCTTGCGAAACGCGAACTCACGCTGCAGGCGGGCTTCATGGATGGTGCCAGCGCCCATGATGAAGAGAACGGTGGAGAGCGCCATCAAGACCGGGCTGAGTTCCGCAATTCCGAACAGCCCCGCGAGAAACGGCGCCGCCAGCGAAAGCAAGGCGCACAACACGGCTCCCCACAAAAGTGAAAACCAGAAAGCCGTGTCCGCATAGTCTTCGTCCAGCTCCGGTCGCTGCAACACCGCCTCCGGCAATCCGCCGCGGGCGATGACGAGGATGATATCCACGAAAACCGTTGCGATGGCGACAAGTCCAAACTCGTCCGGCGTCAGCAGGCGCGCCAGAATGAGGAAGACGACGAAAGACAGAAAGACGTTGCCATAACCGCCGACCGCACTCCACAGGGCGCTCGTGACCGAGCGCCTTTCAAGACGGGGAGCGTTTTCGTCCAACTTCAACATCTGCAAAACCCGGAAACACGGGATGGCGCCCTGCCCGCGGCTGAAAGATCAGCGCGTGGCATCCGCACGCCCGTCATGCGGCTGCAGCCTTGCTTTTCGCCAGCACGTCTTCATAGAGCTTCACATAATTTTCGCCGACCCGCCGTGAGGTGGATTCCTCGACGATATTTCCGAAATCGGCCTCCGTCGGCAATTGCTCGCGCGAAAGCGTCAGCACCCGGCGAATGCGCGCGGCAAGGTCAGCGGCATTGCCCGGCTCGAACAGCCAGTCGTGATTGGTCTCGCCGATCAGCTCCGGGATACCGCCCGAAGCCGCGCCGATGACGGGAACGCCCATAGCATAGGCCTCATAAATCGTGCGCGGCGAAGGTTCGGCCCAGAAAGAGGGAACGATCAGAACATCAATCTCTTCGAAAAACTCCTTCGGCTTCGCCCAGCCGATGAATTCGATCGGCAGATCGCCCGCCTGCTTCGTAAAACGCTCAATGGAATCGTCCATCGCCTGGCCGGCGACCAGACAGCGCCAGTTGCCATGGCCGATTTCCCTGAAAGCGTCGACCATGTTGCCAACGCCTTTTTCGGTATTGATGCGACCGATATAGCCAAAGGTCAGCGGCTTGCCGCTCCGGTCGATCCGCCGGCGGGCGACCGGATCGCCCTCCGGAACCGTGCAGGAATAGAAGATGACGCGTCGCAGGCTTTCGGGAATATGGTGGAACAGTCCATGATTGACATGCGTCTTGAGGATTTCCGTCCCAACGCTCGCGACCGCGCCAATATAACGTTGCGTGAATTTCTTGGTGAAATTCACCACCTGACAGCCCAGATGGATATGCTCGCAGGGTTTCCCGCCCTTGAACATGGCGGCATTGCCGCACAGGAGATCATATTCGCAAATCGTATGGACGATCGGAATACCCCGCTTATGCGCCGCCCGCCACACCAGCGTGGTAACGTCCAGCAGCGAATGGGTGTTGAGAACATCCGGCCTGAAATCGTCAAGAACGGCTTCGAACTGCTTCTCAACGTTGAAATTCCACTGCTGCCTGATCTTCTGCATACGCCTTTGCTGCGGCGTGTGTTGAGGCCAGTCCTCAAGCCAGAAATCATTATTGTGGAACATGCGGTAAACGCTGACGCCGTTGCGCACCGTTTTGGGCTCCGCCTGCCGTTCAATGCAGGCGGCGCCGACGGTATGCCCCATGGAGACGAGTTCCTCGGCAAGGTGCTCGACCGACCGTTCGCATCCGCCGACAATATGCGGCGGGTAAAGACTGCTCAAATGGAGAATTCGCATGCGGATACGCTCTATTTTCCTTAATCGAAAATTTATGACTTCCGCTCTGGCCTTGCCACGCTCCCGAAGTGCCGGGAGCCAGTGAGACATTTGTAAAAAAAATACAAAAGCCGGAGCGGAACTAACATTTGAAAATATGAATAACCAAAAATTCACTTTCAAAAAGCACGGGAATTGACGGCATTTCAAGTGATTTCTTTTCGCGGTGCGACAAAAGTCATCCCGTGTTGCGAAAAGAGCCGGTCCCGTGCTACCTCATCTGAATACGAAATACCCGGACCAAAGCGGCAGTTTATGCTGTCTGGAACGGTGACTGCTTTATATTTTCTTATTTTGCAAACATGGATTTGATGGCGGCTGAAAAAACGCCGCGAAGCTTTCAGGACATTCTGACCGCAGCATATTGAGAGACGACGCCCGCATTTAATCGGCGCCCACCCAGCCATGCCTCACTTTGCACTGTCCGCCATGATTATCAGGAGACACAGATGAACGGAAAACAGCCGATCACCATGGGCCGCCTGACACGGCGCAGCCTGCTCTCGGCAACACCTTTCGCATTGGCCGCCGCCACCGGCTCCTATCCCGCATTCGCACAGACCCCGTCCGTTTTTTCCGCCGATACGGAAGCCTTTCTCGATAGTGTGGGCGTGTGCGGCCATTTCGCTCGCCCGACGGGCATCTATCCGGAAGCCTTCGAGCGCATCCTGCCTGAACTTGAGGCGCTGGGCGTGCGCCATCTGCGCGATGAGGGACTGATCACCGCAAGAGACAGCCGCAACAGCCCCGCCTTTCAGCGCCTGCGCCAGATCGTGGCGGCCGGCCTTCGCCTTACCATCATCTGTTATGATGATCTCAATCCCTATGTTTCCACGCCGCTCGACAGGATCGCTGATTTCCACGACTGGTGTGACGGCGGCATCGCCCTCTTCGAGGGCAGCAATGAACCGGTTTTGACAAAGGATCCCGCGAACGCGCCCGGCATTTCGGCCCGGCATCAAACGGCGCTGCACGAGATCATCCACTCGACGCCCGACCTCAGCGGCGTTCCGCTTGCGGCGCCAAGCTATGTCCTGACGAACAGGGAACTGGCGCTGGATCTGCAAGCGGTCAGCGACTACGGCAACATTCACCCCTATGCCGGAATGGAGCATCCCGAAACGACCGGGCCGGGGGCGCTTTCCAAATCTATTGCCGCCTCGGCGCATATCACGCCCGGCCGCCCGGTGCTCGCCACGGAAATCGGCTACCATACGTCATTGCAGCCGAAGACCTTCCATTTCCCCGTTACCGAGGGGATCAAGGCGCGCTACATGCCCCGCGCGCTTTTGTGGTGTTTCCTCAGCGGCATCCGCCGGGCCTATATTTATGAAATGGTGTCGAGCTTCGCGCAGGATGAGACAAACCCGGAATCATCCTTTGGCCTGCTGCGCCACGATCTGAGCCGAACGCCCGCTTATGAGGCCGTGCGCGCCCTTCTGTCGCTTTGCAAGGCGAAGCGGCAAACCAGCCCGGCGGGAAGGCGCCTCGATTTTCTCCGGAGCGATGCCGAAAGGGTGACGTTGCGGCTGGCAAGGCCCGACGGCGCGCTGCTTGTGCCGGTGTGGCTCGGCATCCGGGGCTGGCAATGGCCGGCCCGGATCGAAAATCCGCCCGTCGAACGACTCGCGGTCTTTTCGATAACCGGGCCTCATAATCAGGTCATCGCCCACCGCTTCAGCGACGACGGATCCGTGACCCAGCGGGTGATCACGCAGCAAGGCGGGCAATACCAGCTTTCCGTCAGCGACCAGCTCACCGTTCTGGAGGTTTTCTGAGGGCTGAGGGCGAAATTTCGCAGTCGCAAAATTTTATATATCGTGCCAACCTTATGCGTGATAGCCTGCTTTGATAAATGACTTTTTGTCCGCGCGAGCGGACACAAATAATACCAAATATATTTTTTCTTTTTTTACAGATGATGATGATGACGCAAAAATTTAAGAATGCGCCTGCTGTGGGGACGCAACGTCTCGATGTCGTTCAAATGATGCGTGCCGTGGCAGCCGCTATGGTTGTCGGCCTGCACGCAAATGTCAGCTGGGAATTTACACTCTTCCCGCTCCATGTGTTGAGACTTGGTGCTGGGGTGGACCTCTTTTTCGTTATCTCCGGCTTCGTCATCGTTTATGCTTCCAGACCGTATTTTGCGGCCGCGGGTGGAAGTGCGGCGTTTCTTTTGCGCCGACTTCTACGTATTGTTCCTCTATATTGGTTCGCGCTGACGCTGCGGCTTATCGTGTTGGCGGGAGGTGCTTTTCTTGGCGTAAAGACATTTCCGTCACTCCAGGCAATTCTGACTTCCTATTTTTTTATCCCTTATGACACCATTGGATATGGTGACGCCTATCCGTTTCCCATTCTCGACCTCGGCTGGACGCTGAACTACGAGATGTTTTTTTATATGGTCTTCGCAGCTTTCATCTTCCTGTCTCTGGAGCGCGCCGTCCTGGTGACATCGAGCATCCTGTTCGGCGCTATCCTGATCGGCCCAGCCCTGAACCTTCCCTTACCGTTCAGCTTCTGGTTCCAGCCGATCATTCTGGAGTTTGTCGCGGGAATGGTGCTCGCGACACTGTTTCTACGCGGAGTACGCATCCCCCCTATAGTCGGCGCCGCGATGGCTATTGGTGGCCTTGCAGTCTGGAAGCTCCTGGAAGTCGACATGTTCGGGCCCGCTTGCGGTCCCGGCTGCTATTCTTTTCCCCGACTACTCGTTTTTGGCGGCGGCGCGATTCTTCTGATGACGGCAGCAACCCTGACGCGGGGGATTGCCCTGCCCCGCTTCGCCCAGCCGCTTGCTGCGCTGGGGGATTCCTCCTATGCGCTCTACCTGTTGCACCCTTTTATTTTTCTCGGCTTCAAGGTTGTTCTGAGTGTTTTCACGCTTCCCCCGGGCTGGAACAACGTCGCCTATTTCGTCATCGTCGTCAGCACCATCGCCATAGCCCACGCGTTTCATATATTTGTCGAAACACCCGCAAACACATGGCTTCGTAACCGCGTGATAACACCCCGACGAAAAGTCGCAGCCTCCTGACACCAAGGGCGGTATCCGCAGCCAGGCCGTTAAGGATAGGGAGATGTTCATATCCCGAGCCTATTTTAACACTTGATCGTTTGCTTGGGCTGTGCGATTTAAAGGAAAATTTTAAGGTGTTGGATAACCATGTTCGGCATCAAATTACTTAAAGTCGTATTTTAAAAATTTGGAGAGTTGTGATGTCCCGCCCTCGTAATGGCTCGACGCTCACTGGTGCAGTGTTGATGGCCAGCATGGTTGCTTTTTCCGTATCGGCCAATGCCCAGAATGTTGAAACAGCACCGGCCGTAGCCCAGACGCCGACGACAGAGAGTGTCCCTGCTGCAGCCCCCGTAAAGGCCGCAGACGAAACCACCGCCGCATTTCTCGGTCGCGTTCAAGGCACCAATCCCGAGATGGTTACGCTTTCTGCCGCGGAACTGTTCAAGCAGTCTCCAACGCCTGGAACGATTGGTGATCTGATCGCCATCGCCTCCAGCACTGATGCCGCCGCTGCGGATTTGACCGGAAAAGTGATGGGCGGTTTCCCCGTCATCGCGGTTTCTACCAGCGCGGCGCAATTTTCCGAACAGCTCTCCGCACTGGTTCTAAGTGATTCCGGCCAGCTGCCCGCCATCGTCGCACTCGCTCAAAAAGTCGCGAACAAGGATTTCTCCGAAGTTGTCGGTGAAGGTCTGGCGCTTGCCTATTCCACGGCGATGCAGAGGGGCAACACGATACTCGCAGCCGCCATCCAGCTGCAGACCAAGGGCACAGGCGTGCCCTCCGATCTTCTGATTGCCTTTAGCGAAAATATCGAGGGAACGGCGGCCGGCCCGGCTGCGCCGGCAGCCGCTGCTGCTGCAGCTTCGCCGATTGGCGGCGCCGGCTCCACACCAGCCAGCGGCAACAGCGTCGGCGGCTCGGCGGCCACGGGCGCCGAGGCAGGCATAGCGCAGGCCGGCGGCGGAAGCGCACCCGTTGGCGGTGGCGGTACCGGTGGCACTGGTGGCGGTGGAACGTCGACCATCTTCAACATCACGGTTTCAACCGGAAGCACCACCACGCCAATCAGTACAAGTCCTGTCTGAAATTGGCTTTGCCATCCTCGTTACGGGGATGGCCTTCGCCTGTCCCACGATGCAACCGAGACTTGGCGGGCTTTATGCTCGCCGAAAAGAGCGAGGCTGACAGTTGTTGCAAAGGCACGATCCCCTGACGATGAGCGATTATGATAAAAACGCCTTTACGGCGGATTTTATCGATATCGAAGCGGTTCTGGCAGCGATCCGCCGGCAGTGGCGCATTGTCCTTGCGACCATCGCCATCGCCGGAACAATCGGCCTAGCTTATGCCGCAACGGCTGTTCCGATCTATTCGGCCAGCGCAACCCTGTTGATCGACCGCAACAATAGCCAGGTCGTCGAACAGCTTTCAACGATCGGTGGCGTCATAGAGGACGAGGCGTCGATCCTCAGCCAGGTCGAGGTCATACAATCGGAAACCATCGGGCTCGCCGTCGTCGACAGTCTCAATCTGACGGAAAACCAGGAATTCAGGGCGACACGCGCATCACTTCTGAGCTCGATGTTCGGCATGATCCGGTCGCTGGTCAATGTTTCGCAGTGGTTCTCGCCGGCAAAAGGAACGGTCATCGATGACGGAACGCTGAAGAGAGCGCTGTCGGACCAGTTGTTGCAGAGCCTTTCCGTCAAGCGCATCGGCCGTACCTACGCGCTGGAACTGACCTATAATTCAACATCGCCGGCTCTCGCCGCCCAGATCGTCAATGCCGTGGCGGCGGCCTATCTCGTAGATAAGCTGAATTCCAAATACGAGGCAACGAAGCGGGCCAGTGACTGGCTGTCCGATCGAATAGCCGAATTGCGTCAACGGGCGCTGGATACCGATCTGGCCGTGCAGAAATTTCGTGCCGAACACAATCTGATCGAGACGGGCAATAACGGCCTGCTTTCCGACCAGCAACTGGCGGAACTGAACAGTGCGCAAATTCTGGCCCAGTCAGACACGGCCAAAGCGCGCGCACGGTTCCAGCGTATCGAACACATTCTCGCCACCGACGATGTTGATGCCGTCGTCACCGATATTCTCGATAGTTCGGTCGCAAATGATCTGCGCAAGAAATACCTCGAATCCTCAAAAATTGAGGCTGAAATCTCTGGTCGGCTTGGCGAAAACCATGTTCAGGCGGTGCGTCTGCGCAATGAAATGCAGGAATACCGCCGACTGATGTTCCAGGAAGTCAGCCGGATCGCGCAAAGTTACAAAAGCGATCTCGAGGTCTCTGAGGCAAGGGAAAAAACCCTTGAGGCAAGCATTGCCAGAGCCACCAATGTCAGCAATTCGGCCAGCCAGACCCAGGTTCAGCTTCGCGAGTTGCAGCGCGAGGCTGAAACCTACAAGAACATGTATCAAACCTTCCTGCAGCGTTATCAGGAAGCGATGCAGCAGCAATCCTTCCCCGTGACGGAAGCACGCGTGATCTCCAAGGCAATGCCGCCTAAAATTCCGAGCAAGCCGAACAAGCCGATGCTCCTGGCGCTTTTCATGATCATGGGGGCAGCCGCTGGCGGCGGCATCGCCATGTTCCGCGAGTTCCGCGACCGCTTCTTCCGCACCGGGGAGCAGGTTCGCGATGTTCTCGGGCTGGAGTTTCTGGGCAATACGCCACTCATCCCGAACAAGCCGGGCGAGGAAGTCCTCTCCAAGGGTCGGGAGGACAGCCCCGCCGCCACCCACCCGTCCAATGTTGCCCGTTACGCTGTCGATCACCCGCTATCCTCCTTTGCCGAAACCCTGCGCAGCACACGGCTTGCGCTCGATCTGGGCATTCCCGCGAAAAGCGGCGCACGGGTGGTGGGCGTCGTATCGGCCCTGCCGAGCGAAGGAAAATCAACCATCTCCATCAATCTGGCACAGCTTCTGGCCGGACAGGGCGCGCGGGTTTTGCTGCTGGATGCGGATATCCGCAATCCGGGCGCCACACGCGCCTTGGGTCGCCATGCAGGTGAAGGCCTGCTCGAAGTCCTGCTGGAAGGTCGTAATGTGCGTGATGTGCTGCTGCGCGACGAAAAGACAGGGCTCGCTTTCCTGCCCACGGTCGTCAAGCAACGTGTGCCACACTCTTCCGAACTCCTGACCTCGGCGCAGATGCACAAATTGCTGGCTGAGGCGAGCGGCGCGTTCGATTATATAATCGTCGATCTGCCGCCGCTCGGTCCGGTGGTCGATGCACGGGCGATGGCCGGCCGGATTGACGGTTTCGTTTTCGTCACCGAATGGGGTAAAACCGCGCGCAGGGCAGTCCGCAACACCATCGAAAACGAAGTCCATATCCGCAAAAAATGCCTTGGCGTCATTCTCAACAAAGTGGATACGGAAAAGCTGAAGCTCTACCGGGCTTATGGCTCGAGCGAATATTATTATTCACGCTACACGCGCTATTACCATGACTGACAAGGACGGTATGACGCGCCTGCGTAAAGTCTTTGCGGTCGTGCCGGTCCTTATCATTTCCATATTCGTTCTGGCCGTCGCAGCCCAGGCATTTTCCGAAAGCCGGCGTTTTTCCGACATCGTTGCAATGGCGAGAATTGCCGACGACAAAAACGGCCTGGCACCCGATCTGCTTGCGAACACGGTAAGCCAGCTTCATCCGGTCGTGACGGAGAAAATCTGCCGTTCGGATATCGTCAAGGCCGGATTGCGACTGATTTTGGCTGATCTCGATGCAAGTGTCGCAAAGGTCACGCCAGAGGCCGCTGCGGCGCGTCTGGGCTTTGCCGAAACCTATATTCGTCATGCGCTCTCTTGTCTTCCCGCCAATGGCGATGTGTGGCTGCGTCTTGCCATGGTTCGCTCGCTGCGCAACGCCTCGCCCCTGGAGACAGCCGTGTTGATGAATTTTTCCCAGCTTTACGGGCCGGCTGACGCCAATCTGATACGCGGGCGCTTCGCCATGTGGCGGCAATTTCCAAAGGAGACCCTGCCGCAGGCCGAGGCGGCGCGAGACGCGGATACCGCGGTCGTCTGCGGCAAGGAAGGAGAAATCCTGCGCTGGACCCTGCGTGATGTCTGCCCACAGGAGCCTGCGGGCACCGTGAAACGCTCCATGCCGCTGCGGTGACGTGAAAACGCGATCGCGCTTTGACGTTCTGCACATCGCCACCACAAAGAATTCTTACAAAGACGAAAACTCATGACGCCCACCCTCACCCAATCGGAAGCGCTGTCCTCCTCACTCCCACGACCGGTCGTGTTTCGCGATTATTTCCGGGCGGTCGCCACGGTCGCATTCTGGGCAATTTTTCTGCTCGCGCTTCTCAATCGCGGCGCAACGGAAATAGAGAGCCGCATCGTTGTCACGCTTGCGATTTATCTTCTGCTGGTGCCGGCCATCATCGCCTTCGGGCCGCCCCGGGGCGGTGCCGGCAAGGCGCTCGTAGCGACCTGCTTTTTGCTGGGCGCGCTCATCGTTCAGATATTGCTGCAGGCATCATCCCTGCCAGGCCTTGCCTTGCCCAACCCGGCATGGTCCGCCGCCACCATGTTCACGCAGATCGCACCAGCCGCGACGATCTCGCTCACCCCGGCGGATGATCGCCTCGGCCTGCTCAGCGCCGCCCTGCCCTTCGGCGCCTTCATGGCCGGCCTTGTGATTTTCGATACTGACGAGCGCGCGGCAAAAACATTGCGATGGTTCGCAATAGGCGGCGGCTGGCTTGCGCTATGGTCGATCGTGCAGTTTCTGCTTTTTCCGGATATGCTCGGCTTCATTCAAAAACGCTACTATCTTGGCAGCCTGACCGGCCTTTTTGTTAATCGCAATACCGCCGCAACCCTGTTCGGTCTCATCCTGCTTGCGCTCTTCTCATTGTTTCACAAACGGCTGCAGGCTCCGGACTGGCACATGGTACGGGCACTCGTGGCAAATCGTCTGACGGTGCCGGCCGACCAGAAACGCCTCATCCGCAAGGCAGCCTTTGCCGGCGTACTCGCCGCCCTCTGCTTCATCGCATTGATGCTGACCGGATCGCGCGCCGGGATCATGTCCAGCTTCGTAGCGCTGCTTTTCCTTATCCTTCTGACTGTCTTCAACTCCCCTTCCAGAGCCAACAGCAGCGCGACTCCAAAGCGCCGACGGCGCGGGTTCAAGCGCCGGGCGGCAATCATGCTCGCCATGGTCGTCGGCCTGTTCTCGCTTTTTGCCAATCGGGTGGCGCTTCGCATGGAGACACGTCTGGAAGACGACATGCGCTTCTGCTACATGCCGGGCATCACCCGCGCCATCGCCGACGGCTGGCCCTGGGGATCGGGGCTTGCGAGCTTTGCGGAAACCTACGCGCCCTATCACGCGGCCCAATGCGGGGTGAACGCCGTCGTCACCCATGCCCACAATGTCTATGCCGAAGGCCTGCTGACGCTTGGCGCCGCATTCCCGTTTTACGCGGCCTTTTTCGCGCTTGCCCAATTGATCATTTTTATTATCGGGATGCGCAAACGCAAAAGCTATCGTTACGCTTCCCATCTCGGCCTTGCAGGTCTGCTGCTAATCGCACTGCATTCGACCCTTGATTTTTCATTGCAGATTCCCGGCTTCGCCATGGCTTATGCCATCTTCCTCGCCCCTATCGTCACACTTTGCCTCAATTCGCCGGGAACTGACCGGGATGGCCGACGACGGCAGCGGCAGGGTCCAACCGATCCTTCAACGCCCGCACGTGTGGGGCACGACGAAGCGGCACACTTGGTATTTCGAAGCCAAAGCGGCTGACCTGCGCGTTCACTTACTGGATGCCAAGTAACTGTAACGATTGTAGAACTGAAGACAGAGACGAGAATTTCAGCATGCGGATATTGCAGATAACCTCGCTATTTTCTCCGGACCGGGTGGGGGGCGCGGAAATTTTCGTGGAAGACCTCGCGCGCGGACTGGCGGACAAGGGACATACGGTTGTCGTAGCTGCCATTTCCCGGGAACAACAGGCCGTCGAGCGGCGTGATGGTTTTGCCATTCATCGCCTCGGGCACACCACGCCGTTTTTTATCGGAGACTGGGAACGGCAACCGGGATGGAAGCGAAAATATTACAAGATCGCCGTACAGCTCGATCCGCGCCTCGTGCGTCGGCTGGCACATGTCATCGATGATTTTCGCCCGGACGTCGTCAACACCCATTCGCTGTCGGAACTGACGCCGCTGATCTGGCCGATGATCCGGAGACGGGGCATTCCGCTCGTCCATTCCCTGCATGATTTCACCAGCATGTGCACAAATGGCTCCCTGTTTCACGACGGGCATATCTGCGATGGCAGCAGCAGGAAATGTCGCGCCTTTTCCTATCTGCACCGCCGTTGCCAATGCGCCGTCGATGCCGTCGCCGGCGTCGGTCACGACATTGTCGAGCGCCATGTACAGGCGGGCTTCTTCACCCATGTCCCGGCAGACCGCCGCGCCGTGATCTGGAACGCCATCCCACCGCCGGCCCAACAGAAAGCTCGCAGTCCCCGCCCGCCTGGACAACCGCTTGTTTTCGGTTATCTCGGCCGCATCGAAGCCCCCAAAGGTGCGGGCCTGCTGATCGAAGCCCTGCGGCTACTGCCGCCACAGGGTTGGCGACTGGTCATGGCCGGTCGCGCGCCGGGCGGCATCGGTCCCTATGAGCAAAAAACCATCGGTCTTCCCATTGAGTTTCCCGGCTATGTCGAAGCGGACAGTTTTTTTGCCGGCATAGATTGCCTGATCGTACCACCCTTGTGGCCAGAGGCTTTCGGGCGCACCGTTGCCGAAGCCATTCTGCGTGGCGTACCCGTCATCGGCGCCAACCTCGCAGGCGTTGCCGAACAGATCGGCCGGGACAGGCCGGAACGCCTGTTTGCGCCAGGCAACGCCAGCGAACTCGCCACACGCATGGTGGAAGCCATGCGCAACCCGACGATCCTTGCGGAGTCTCCCGAAACCAGGGAGAGAATTTCGCAAGGAGCAGCACCCGAGCGGGTGGTTGCGGCATATGAAACGCTTTATTCCGATCTGCGCGTCCGTACCGGTGGCTAAACACCGGTAGAGTGATAGCTTTTACCTATTCGGCGACAGGAACAGCACCCCATCCGAAAGGAATGCATGTTGTTAGCGCCGCGACATCTCATCAAAGAGCGTTGCATAGCTCTCCGCCGCGTTCCGCCATGAATATAGCGCGCGGTTTTCATAACCCGCCTCGCGAAGATTGCCCGCCAGAGTCGGCTCCCGAAAAAGTCGCTCGAGCGCCATGACAAGGCTGTCAGCATCGGCAGGATCGAAAGTGAGGGCTCCCTTACCGGCGATTTCAGGCGTGGCGGAGCGGTTGGAGCAGATGACCGGGCATCCCAGTTGCTGCGCCTCCAGCACCGGCAGGCAAAAACCTTCATAGGTCGAGGGCACACAAAGGCAGGCTGCGTGGCGGTAAAGCTCGGCCAGTTGCCGGTCATCTATGCCGGAAAGCCGGATCAGCCGTGCCTTCAACTCCGGATCATGCAGCACGCTGCCGATTTCCTCTGCATGGTCACGGCCGACATGAACGACATGCAGGGCCGGCATTGTCTTGCCCAACCGTGCAAACGCATGGCCCAGAAGAGTAAAATTCTTGTTGGACGTCGCGTTTCCGACCGCCAGTATATAAGGCCCCGACACTGGCCGCGCGCTGCCACCAGAAGCAGAATCGACCTTCAACGTGCTGTCGGAATGGATCGTCAGGCTTTTGCCGGCAGCGGCAGGATAAAAGTGGGAGAGGTCCCTTCGTGTCGCCTCGGATACACAGGTGATCCGATCTGAACCAGCCATCATCAAGCGAAAGATGAAATCGGTCGTCAAGGTTGCCCGCCAACCGATCTGTTCAGGAATGGTCTTGAAATAAAGATCGTGAACAAGGGTAACCCGCCGTTTGCCGCCGAGAGGACTTCCAAAGGGATCAGCATTGAATAGCACGTCAATATCGTGACGGCGGCACAGTGCGGGCAGCGTAGCTGCCTGGCGCAGCACATCAAGAACCATGATGCGCGGCCGCGGTGTCTCCAGCAGTTGCAAACGGCTGTCGCGCAGGTTTTCAGGCAGTTGCGCCCGCGTCCAGGGAGAGCGTAGGATATAGTCGTCCTGTGTCTGGTCTAGCAACCGTTCCAGCAGGCTGAATGTCACACGGGCAACACCGGACGGCTTGCCGCCATATTGGCTCGGCATGTTTACGAGAATGCGCATCCTGGCCTTTCCGCTTGTCCAAGCTGTCTTATCCGGATCGCTCACCCGCCCAGTCTCACACCACTTCCGACAGAAGTGCGGACACCGAACGGCAGGTTTCCTCCAGCGAAAAGCGACGGCTCACATCCTCCCGCCCCTTCTGCGCCAACCGTTCCGCCAGAGCTGGATGCGAAAGGATGCAGCCGAGTGCGGCGGCAAGCGCCGATGCGTCACCCGGTGGCACAAGAAGACCCGTTTCGCCATCCCGGATGATTTCGGTCACCCCGCCGCCGCGTGTGGCGACAACCGGCCGACCGCACATCATGGCTTCGACCACCACCCGGCCAAAAGGTTCAGCGACAATCGAAGTATGGGCAACGGCATCCATAGCCGCCATCAGTTCCGGCACATCCGAACGAAAGCCGAGGAAACGGACCCGGCCATCAAGGCCAAGGCGGGATGCCTGCTCGCGGATGCGCGTCTCATAGGCTTCCTGTCCAAAAAGCGCGCCGCCAACGATAATGGCCTGGACACCATCCATCGCCGCAATCGCCTCCAGAAAGACATGCTGGCCTTTCCATTCGCTCAGCCGGCCAAATAGGCCGACGATCGGCTGTGGACCAAGGCCGAGTTCCCCGCGCAGCCGTGCGGCTTTTTCGGGGTCATATGCCACCGCCATTGCAGGATCGAAGCCGTTATAAACGATACGGACCTTCTCCGCCTCGCCGCCGGCTTCAACGAAGGCCCGGCCGGTTTCCTCAGAATTGACGGCCACCAGCCTCGTAAAAAATCGGGCAAAGGCCAGCGAAGCACGGCGATTGGCGGAACTGAAGGCGGGATCCGTAACGATATCGTGCAAAATCCAGACGAGCGGACGGCGGCTGAGTTTCGCCGCAAGCGCGCAGACAAAAAGCGCCTTTTGCGAATTGGCGCAGATGACATCGTAATGCCTTGCCTCCCGGCTCAACTGCCAGGCAACGGCCGCCACGTCGGCCGCGCCGCGAAACATAGCGCCGAACGAGGAATCGCGGCGGATCGACAGCATTTTTTCTCCGGCCGACAGCAGGACCGGGGGCCTGCCTGCCGCTGCCAGATCCTCGGCAGCGCCACCGCCACTGAGAAAACAGGCACGCCAGGAATCTGGCCCAGCCTTGACCAGATCGGTAAGGAAAAGCTCGGCGCCACCCTTCTCTCCGGTGTGGCTGACAAAAAGCGCGGATGTCATGCTCTTACCTGCGGCGCGCAGATGCCCTGGAGCAGCCATGGCTCGCAATGACGGGCATGATCAGACACCCAGTAAAAAAGTTCGGCTGAGGCGGCAACGGCAGGGATATCTTCCCCCGTCGATCTGGTATAAGAATGGCAATGTTTACTTGCGACTAAAAGAAAAGACATTCAAACCTTTATGCGGATTTATATTTTAGCCCGCGCGAAATAAAAAATAATAGTCAATTTAAATATTTTAGAAGAAATCGAAGAAAATTTCATGACGTTTAATTTTACCGCTGTTCAGCGTTCAACTCCTGGCGCTTTTTCCCCGGATCTTATGGTGGGGTTATCCTAGCGCCAGACCAGGAGAACGAACGATGACACCGCTCAAACGCAAGATATGCATATATATGCCGGCAACGGAAGAGGTGTCGGCATGATCGGCGTGACGCTCGGTATTATTCCCGGCAACGGGGGAGCCGTGGTCCCCTCCCTAAACGCACTTTCACCTTTGCGCGCGCGCCTGACTGCTGGCCAGAACGCCACGATTTTCGTGAATGGTGACAGCACCGCCTATGCCGACGGGGGACCATTCCAGCAGTTCGCCTCCATGCTTGGCGATCTGCACAATGCGCAGGTCGTATTGTACCGCTGGGCCGAATGGCAGACAAATGCCGCGACCGGACCAAAGGCTTATGCCGATCCGATCACGCTGCGCACCGGCACGGGACCAACGCTCACAGTCTACCTCGCGGCACTGCCCGGCGGTATGGCAGGCTACATGCTTGCGGACCAGCGCGCGATTGCGCTGAGGATTCCACGCCCCGATCTGTGCATCCTGCATCATGGTCACAATATGCAAAGCTTCGAGACGCCGGGGCGTATCTTAAGTTCCGGACGGTCCGCACTGCTCGGGCCACTCAGCATGACCGAGTGGCAATGGCCCGGCACACCCCAACTCATCACCACCCAGAACCCCTGGCGCGACAGTACGGATTACGACAAGGTCTATCAGGCAATCCTCGATCTGGCTCGATCCCACCCGAATCTAACGCTGGTGGATACACATGCGGCATTTGTGGCAAAGGGCAAGGACGCTACACTTTACCGGGATAACATCCATCCGAACGATGCTGGCTCACAACTCATTGCCCGCACTCTGTTCGGTTCCTATCTGGCTTCGGCACCCGATAGCGGCTTTCAGACACCGTGCTGGCCGAAGCTTCCCGCTGCAAATCTCATCGCCAACGGCGATTTCACCGAATGGTCAGGCTCTGCCCCGGCGGGCTGGAACCTGAGCGCGCCCGGCACCGCCGTCAAAAGCACCGACACCACTTTTTTCCCATCCTTCGCTCACAGTCTCGCCTTGCGCGCCAATGGCAACCAGTCGGCCGCGCTGTTTCGTTATGTCCGGAACGCAGAGGCCGCGGCGATAATCGGCAAAACCATATCCTTCGCGATCCTCTATAAAAACAGCGCGGAGCAACGTCCGCCTTATATCACTCTGGTTACGAAAAGCGGCGGAGCGACAAGGACTATCAGTTGTTCAGCCCTGCAATTTTCGAATGCGAGCATTTCTATAAATAGCGGCTGGATGTGGGCGACAGCAAACGCAATCTCCATAGACCCCGACATCAGCCCGGATGGTTACTCATTTTATCTGAGGATAATGCCAGCCTTTGGCACCACTCCGCCCAGTTCCAACGAACCGCTCTACATTCAGAGAGTAATCGCCGTTGAAGGTGCCATGCCAAAAGGCAACCTGAGCGGCTGAAAGACCGTGAAAACTCTGTCTTGCACGACGAGGTCGTCAAGACCACTACCCGTCGCCATCATCGCGCTGCCTCGCAATGATGGTGCCCTACCAACAGGACCGTCTCAGGTCCGCCAGTGAAAGATACAGGCCGCGAATGACCAGACGTGCAAATATGGTGTCATCGCATCCGTCGCCATTGCCGGGTTTTATCACGGCAATGCCCTTTTATCCTTCAAGAACAATAAGGGTTCCCGGTCACTTCCTGTCAATTTTTGTTTTCTTCATTGGCTTCTTCATTCAATGCAATGTCCTGACCAGCAATCTGGGCCTGCGCTTCCTCAACATTACCGATATGCTGGTGCTGATGACCTTGCCCGTTATCGCCCTGCTTTACATTCGTTGCCTGACGCCTTCCATCCTTCTGTTTTACCTTGTCCCGCTCACTTTACTTTTCGTTCTCTCGGCTGGATTTGCCGATGATCGCGGCGAAGGAGAATTTTACACGACGGCGATGACCTATTTTTACGCCGTCTATTTTCTGTTTTTCGCCTATCTGCTGTTCAAGGAGAACCTTCTTGAGCTGTTTTGCTGGGGCATGTTTGCGGGCTTCGTTGCTGTGACGATCCTGCTGTTTCTGGACATTTTCATACATGACCAACTGGCCCCCATCGGACTGTCATTCAACTTCGATGAAGCCGCCGTACTGGAAGCCGCTGCAAAAGGTGAAATGAGTCCGCTGCTCTTGCGTGTCGAGAAGGCTGGCGGAATTTGGCCGGTAGGCAATACAGCCGGTCCGGCCTTTGCCCTTGCCGGCGCGGCAGCCGCATATCTTGCCGAACGCTACCGGCGTCCGGCTCTGTTCGCCGTGTTTCTGCTTGTCTATCTGGCAAGTTTCACGCTCACACTCAACCGGTCGGGCGTGTTTGCCGTTCTCGCCATCGGGCTCTATTTCTATATCAGAAACTTCTCGATCAAGATGCTGCTCAGCACCTATTTCGGCTTCGCTCTTTCCGCCCTTGTCCTCGCCTCGGTACTGCCATTGGGCGTCTTCGATTTCGCAGAACAGGCATTTTCGAAGCGTTTTGTGGAGGACAGCAACAGCAGCAACAATGTGCAGGAAAGGCTAGGGACGATCGTCGGCGGCTTTCAGGTGATGCTCAATCATCCTTTGGGCGTCGGCTTCACCGCACGGAGCCAGGAATTATCGGCAATATCGCATAGCGGCACACCGCATAACGGTTTTCTTGCCACCGCCTATGCATCTGGCATCGGCTTTTGTTTTCTCAGCGCCTTTGCGCTTGTTTATGCGATTTTCCGGAAGCGGAAAATCGGCTTTTTTACCTATTCGGCGATCGGGGTCATCATCGGTTATCAATTTGAAGAGTTGAATTTCAATCCCGTCTTCATGGCCCATATCGGCCTTGCTCTCGCATATGCTTTCATCGATCTGGACTTCAGGCTTTTTCTGAAAAATACAAAGCTGCGCATCGCCGGAATAGCCAATGAAGACAGCCGGGCGACAACACAGCCCACCTGAGGGCTGCACGAACCTTCAGGCAACCGCGATGATTTCAATTTCCTTCCCACCCAAACTGACCAGATCACCGGCCGCTTTCCCCATCAACGCCCGGGCTACAGGGGAAACATAAGACATAGATCCCGTGGCAGGATCGGCCTCGTCTTCACCGACAATCCGGAATTGTTGCGTCCGTCCATCATCGCGGCTGAAGGTTACCAGGCTGCCAAAGGCGACGACGCCATCCGCAGGTGGGTGCGGCATACGTTGGGCGGTGTGGACACGCTCGGCGAAATACCGGATATCGCGCAGGGGGCTGGCGGAAAGCCGCCTTCTTTCATTGACGTCCTCGATAATGTTGGCTGCATCGCAAGCTTCGCGCGCCAGCCGCAACTGCAGTTCCAGCGCTTTCAGTCCGGCCTCGGTCACCAGATTGGGGTGTGGCGAAATCACCCGATCGGGCAGAACCGTCTCGGCTGCTGTTTCGGCACTGTCTTCCTTTGTAAAGGCTACGCTCAATCCTGGCACTCCAATGTCGTTGAGACGCCGCCCGGGGCATCTCTCTCCAGTCCAGTTTTGCCATTGCTCCCCTTGATGGAGCAAGACCGCAATGCCCAGAAACCCGCATAGAGGGAACATACCCCTCATTTCTGGCTCTAACACGAGGCTTTTTGCCCTGCTAGGTTGTCTTACAGGAGGAGTGAGGACACCAACGCTAACGAACAGGAGACGGCAATGGCCCGGACAGTAGTGAATGCGCTTGGGGATACGCTCTATTATAGCGACAGTTCCACCGGATTTTTCTCCGCCACGGGGTCCGGCCCACTGCTCGCCGGCACCGGCGGTAATGATTCCATGTGGGGCGATAGTTCCGTCAATGTGACGATGGCGGGCGGCACGGGCGATGATATTTATTATCTCTATTCCAGCATCAACCGCGCCGTGGAAAATGCCGGGGAAGGCATCGATACGATCGATACCTGGATGAGCTACACCTTGCCCGACAATTTTGAGAATCTCAGGGTGACTGGTGATGGCCGTTACGCTTTCGGGAACTCGCTCGATAACATCATCACCGGTGGATCGGGCAGCCAGACGATCGATGGCGGAGCCGGCAATGATGTGCTGATCGGCGGCGGTGGGGCCGACACCTTCGTCTTCACCAGCGGCAACGGCACCGATCTCATCATGGATTTCAGTGCTAACGATACGATCCGGCTCAACGGTTACGGCATTACATCCTTCGATCAGCTTGTCAGCAATGCCACGCAGCAAGGCAGCGATCTGTGGCTGAATTTTTCGAACGGCGAAGCCGTGGTTCTTGCCGGAACGTCCATCGACGACCTTCAGACCGACCAGTTCGAACTCAGTCTCGACCGGTCATCCCTGACACAGACCTTTGCCGATGAATTCGATGCGCTGTCACTGCGTAGCGGCGATCAGGGAACCTGGGATGCCAAATATTGGTGGGCACCGGAGAAGGGAAGTTCGCTGACGACGAATGGCGAGGCGCAGTGGTATATCAACCCCGCCTATGCCGGCACCTCGGAGGTCAACCCGTTCAGCGTCGAAAACGGCGTACTGACCATCACCGCTGCGGAAACCGCACAATCGGTCGCCGATGAGGTCGAGGGTTACGATTATACTTCCGGCATGCTGAACACCTATTCCTCCTTCAGCCAGACCTATGGATATTTCGAAATCCGCGCCGATATGCCGACCGACCGGGGCGCCTGGCCGGCCTTCTGGCTTCTGCCGGAGGACGGATCATGGCCGCCGGAACTCGATGTCATTGAAATGCGCGGCCAAAATCCCAACACGCTCATCATGTCCACCCATTCCAACGCCACGGGTGAACAGACATCGGTCGTCAACAATGTCAGCGTGCCGAGCACGGAAGGGTTTCACACCTACGGCGTGTTGTGGGAAGCAGACCATATCACCTGGTATTTTGACGATGTCGCCGTGGCGCAGACGGATACGCCTGATGATATGCACGACCCCATGTATATGGTCGTCAATCTCGCCGTCGGCGGCATGGCGGGAACGCCCTCAGCCAATGATTTCAGCGACGGCTCGCAGATGATGATCGACTACATCAGGGCCTATTCGCTGTCCGACTGGGCCGCTTGATAAAAACGCCGGCAGCCGCGTCCAGAACTGCCGGCGTTACAGACATCAGCCTTTGCAGGCTGTGCCTTGTTCGAACGCCTTACTCAGCCGCAAGCTGTGTCCGTGCGGCATAAAGCGACATGAGGTGCCGCGCCGTTTCCAGACTTGCCGGCTGCTCGGCGCGGTAACGGCGGCTAATTTCCATCATCAGCACCGTATCCGGAAGGAAGGTCAGTTCCGAGAAGATGCTCTCCCACTCGATATCCCCCCAGCCGAGCGGCATATGCAGATCGCCGATACCAAGGGCGGTATTTTCCTGTGTGAAATAGGCCTCGTAGAAGCCTTGCGGCCGGCCGAAGGAATCGTGCACATGCAGATGGCCGGCAACGGGCGCCATGGCGCGAAGCTGTTCGCGGAAATCGAGACCACGATAGGTGGATTCGAGATAGGCATGGCTGAAATCGATCAGCGCCACGACATTGTCGTGACCGACCGCCTTCACGGTCGCAGCCACCTCGGCCGGCGTCTGGCGATACTGGCCGGGTTCGGTGGAGAAGATATTCTCAAGCGCGATACGCACACCATAGGGTTTGCAGAATTCCGCAAGCTCGAACAGCGCTTCGCGCTCACGGGCATCGGCATCGGCACGCTCGGCAATCTGGTCCGCACGCAGCGCGCCACTATGCTGGACGAGAATGCCCGCGCCGATGCGGTCGCAGAGGACAGCGAGCGCCTTGGCGGCATCAATCTGGTAACGGCAGGTCACCGGGTCCATGAAGTTGGACGACACCAGACCATGCACGGTGTAGCGGAAATCAAACTCTTTCGCGAGCGCCGCGAACCGGTCGGCGCGCTCCTCGATGATGCGGCCGCCGGCGATCATATCGAGGCTGGTCGCCGCGATTTCCACCGTGTCGCAGCCAATCTCGGCCAGTGCCCGCAGATCGCTTTCAAGAGTGGCCAGTTCGCCGTCGTCCGAGCCGGCGTTGAAACCGGTACCAATCAGATTTGTCATGTCGTCATCTCCAGGGAGTAAGTAAGGTTATGTTAGTTCAGGCAGCCGTGCGGCACGCCGCGCCGTATCGAACAGGTCCGGGCGATCGATATTGACGTAGTCTACTCCGGCCAATGCGATCTCATTATGAAGGTCGATGTCATCGCCGCCGTAATAGACCATGACTTCGAGACCGGCCTTGCGGCATGCCGCGACAAGTCCCGGCTTGCGCATCTGCGCCGGTGTGATCTCGATGATCGAGGCATGATGCACCGCCGCCGCCAGTGAGGGCGACTTGGCAATGTCAAGCGTCATCATCTTGCGAAACTCAGGCGCGGCGGCGGCCAGGCCCCGGCGCATCTCTTCGGAAAAGGAGAAGAAGAACGTATCGCGCACCATGCCGAGATCCCGCACCAGCGCAGTGACCTTGACCGGGTCGCAATATTTCAGCTCGACATAAACACCGCAGCGGCCACGCAAATGGCGCAGATAGGCATCGAGACGCGGCACCACCGCCCCCTTGAAGCTTTCTCCGAACCAGCCGCCGGCATCCAGCGCATCGATCTCGCTCGACAGGGCATGACCGATCGGTCCGGTGCCATTGGTGGTACGATCAAGCGTTTCGTCGTGAAAGACATAAAGCACGCCATCCGCACTCTCGCGCACGTCAAGCTCGATGTAATCAGCACCCTGCTGCAAGGCGAGATCAGCGGCGGCGAAGGTGTTTTCCGGTGCAAAGCGATTGGCGCCGCGGTGGGAGACTATTTTTGGCATGGAATGTCCTGTCAGTTCACGGGTTCCGGCTGACGCGCCGGAATGGTCGAGTGCTGTGAAAGATCGGCGTGCAGCCCGGCGATGCGATTGCCGGTGACGCCGAAAATCAGTGTCAGGCCGGATGTGCAGGCAAGGCCGACCCGTCCACCCGGTGCGTGTCTTATCGTCTCGCCATATTCCAGCGCGTGCACCATGCCTGCGGGCGTATCGACCGTGTAGAAAACCTCGCGCCCCATCGGCTCGACGGTAGCGATCTCGCCCTCCAGCCGTGCTTCGGCGGGTTTGACCAGCGCAATATCCTCAGGACGCAATCCCAAGGTGATCTCGCCATCGTAATGGGTATTGAGCTCAAGCCGCGCATCGCCGATCCGCAATCCTTCGCGCTCAGCCCGCCCCCTCAGTAGGTTCATTGGCGGCGTGCCGATGAACCCGGCGACGAACAGATTGTCCGGCCGGCGATAAAGATCGTCAGGTGTACCAATCTGGGCGATGGAGCCATTGTTCATGCAGATGATCCTGTCGGCCATGGTAATCGCTTCGATCTGGTCATGGGTGACGATCAACGTCGTGATCTTCAGCCGCTTCTGCAGACTTTTCAGTTCGGCTCGCATGGTGATGCGCAGCGTCGCATCGAGATTGGAGAGCGGCTCGTCCAGCAAAAGGATGTTCGGCTCCTTGACCAGCGCTCGGGCCAGCGCCACACGCTGCTGCTGGCCGCCGGAAAGCTGCGAAGGCCGCCGGTCAAGCAGTGCGCTGATCTGCACAAGGCTTGCCGCCTCTTCCACCCGCCGCGCCGCTTCCTCGCGCGGAACATTCTTGAAGCGCAGCGGAAAGGCGATGTTCTCCCGCACCGTCAGGTTGGGATAAAGCGCATAGGACTGGAAAACGATGCCGACATTGCGGTCACGCGCATCGATGCGGTTGACGTTGTGACCGTCAAAGGCAATCTCGCCGCCGGTCGGGGCATAAAGCCCGGCCAGCAGGAAAAGCGTGGTCGATTTTCCGCACCCGGACGGGCCGAGAACGGCGACAAATTCGCCGTCTTCGATAGCAAGCGTCATTGGTTGCAGCACGCGGGTGTCGCCCCAGCTTTTGGTGACGTTGTTAAGGGTGATCCTGGCCATGGCGATTATCCTTTGATCCCGCCGAAACTCATCTGGGTGATGTATTTCTGCGTGAAGATGTAGATGATCAGCACAGGCAGCAGATAAACGATGCCGACAGCGGCGATCATGCCGTAATTCACGCCCACGCTGTCCTGTGCCACGAAGAAGAGATAGAGGCTCATCGTCATCTGGCTTTTTTCGATGAGCAGGGTCTGGACGAAGACATACTCCTCCCAGCCACGCAGAAAGGTGAAGGTGGCAACCGCAATCAGCCCGCTTCTCACCTGTGGTAGAACCACCATGCGGAAGGCCTGAAAACGCGTCGCACCATCGGTGACGGCGCTCATTTCGATGTCCCAGGGAACATTGTCGAAGAAGCCCTTGAGAACGAAGATCGCAAAGGGCAATTCCAGCGCGCTCATGACCAGCACGACGCCGAAGAGATTATTGAGCAGGCCCATGTAATGCAGCTGCACGAAGATTGCGACGGTGAGCGCGAGTGCGGGAAAGGCATGCAGCAGCAGCAACCCGCGCAGCACGTTTTCACGCCCGGCAAAGGTGAAGCGCGACAACGCATAGGCGGCGGGCGTGGCAACCAGCGCGACAATCAGCGTCTGCGAAGCGGCAAACAGCAGCGAGCTGCGCATGGCGGTCCAGACGGACGGCATCAGCGCCATGCGCGTGGTGCCGGTTTTCTCGATATCACGGCTCCACAGGAAGCTGTAGTTCTCGATGGTCAGATGCGGCAGCACCAGCACGAAAACGAGCGCCGCCACCACGATGCCAAGCGCCAGCCAGAGCAGCAGGGGATTACGCAGGCGCTGGGAATAGAGTGCGACCGCAATCGCGCCGCCATAGGAAAAAGCGGCGATTGCACCACTGCGCCACAGCACGAGCCGGCTGAGATTGTCGTCGGAACTCGTCAGCGATTTCACCAGCAGCCACAGATAGGGCAGGAGAACGGGAACCGAAACCACCGTCAGGAACACGAGGATGACGGGAAGAAAACCGGCGCGGTGAGCGATGCTGCGCTTTTCAAGGCGCGTCCAGTCCGGCTTCCGATCAAGGGCACGCCTGTTATGGGCAGGTGCCTGGGTGTGGGCGAGCGTCATCACAGCACCTCGATTTTGGCAGGAGCAAAGGTCGAGCGCATATTGCTGAGGCGCCATTGCACCAGCGTCACGGCGACGCCGATGGCCATCAGGCCAAGCGCCAGCGCCGCACCATAGGCGTAAGCGCCGTTTTCAAACGCGCGGCGGTAGATATAAAGCGCATAGGTCGTGCTGTCGTAGACCGGGCCGCCACCGGTGATCAGCAGAATATATTCATAGGTCGTCATCAGCGACAGCGCCTGATAGAGCGTGATGAAGCGGATCGGTGCCGAGAGGGCCGGTGCGACGACATGGCGAAGCACGCCCCATTCGCTGGCGCCATCGACACGCGCCGCATTGGCCAGATGCGACGGTATGGAGCGGATGGAGGATGTGAGAATGACCATGGCGAAGGATGCGCCGACGACACCGTTCGCCACCACCACCAGCAACAGCGGAAAGTCGTTGCGCAGATTGAGAGCGGGTGCGCCGAGCGCGCCGAGAAACTGGTTGAGCAGGCCCGATGAGGTGGGATCGGCGATCCATATCCACAGCACGCCGTAAAGCACGGCCGGGCTCATGCGCGGCAAAAGCCACAGACCGCGAAAGAAATTGCCGATCCGGTCCGGGATCGCCGTCGTCGTCACGGCCAGCAGCGCGCCGAGGCCGATATTGAAGAAGAACAGCGTTGCGCCGACATAGATGAACGTCGTCAGAAGCACGATTGGCAGGCGCATGTCACGCTGCACCATGCGCTGGAAATTCTCGACCGTGAATTTGCCGACCTTCAGATTTGCGCCCATATCGGTAAAGGCGATCACCAGATTGACGACGATGGGCGCAAGAAAAAACACCCCGAGCAAAGCGAGAGCCGGTGCCAGATAAAAAATCGGCCGGGCTGGGCGACGCGCCCTGAGCTGGAATTGAGACATTACGATATACCGGTGGGAACGCAGGAAAGCCGCCCGGCAGAACCGGGCGGCGTGGTGTCAGGCAAACTCAGTTGCTTGCGGTTTCGCGGATTTCGACCTCTGCGCCGAATTGCAGTTCAAGTTCGTCGGCGATGAAATCAACCGCCTGAGCGGCCGTCATCTTACCGGTCTCAACCGCCTGCAGGCCGCTGAACAGCACCTTGTTATAGCTGCCGAACTTGGTGTGATTGGGCACGAACTTCGCGTCCTTCATCATCGGCGAGGCAGCGGAAAGGACCCAGTTGTCCCGGTATTTCGGCATGGCCGTCTGGGCGTTGCTGATAGCCGTGTGATAGGAGGTCACGGCGTGTTCGTTGTTGAAATAGGGCAATGTCGCGAGCGCCACGAGATCGGCGGCGATATCGGCATTCTTGCTCTTGGGATTGACGGTATAAAGCAGCGGATGCGACAGGTTGGCCGGTTTGCCGCCCTTTTCAGCTGCCGGCGCGGAAATCCAGCCGATCTTGTTGAAATATCCCTTGGCATCAGTCGGCCAGGTCGCGCCGTTCTTTTCACCCACCTGCCAGGCAACCGCCCATACACCCTGATGGAAGACGAAGGCCTTTTCCTGCTTGAAGGCGGTCTGGATGGCTTCCCAGCTCATGGCGGTATTGTCGACCGGGGTAACGCCCTGCTTGGCGTTGCGCTCGTACCAGCCCAGCGCCTTGGCCATCTCGGCCTTGGGGAAGACGAGCTTGCCGGTCTTTTCGTCCATGAACTTCACGCCATAGGACTGGAATACCATCAGATAATCGATGCCGACATTCGGGCGGTGCAGCATGCCATATTGCGCGGCCTTGCCGTCAACCACTTCCTTCGACAGCGCGGTCAGATCGTCGAGCGTAAACTCACCGGCATCGACCTTGGCCGGCAGAGCCTCGATGAAGGCTTCGTCCTTGCCGATCTTGCGCAGCATATCCTTGTTGTAGAAGAACATACGGATTTCCGCGTCCTGCGGAATGCCATAAATCTTGCCGTCGGTTGCTTTGGCCGAGTCCCACAGGACCGGCAGGATATCGCCGTAGACCCAGGGAGCGGCGGCAATCTTGTCTTCCATCGCCATCGCATAGCCATCCTGCGCGAACTGGCCGATCCATTCATGCGGCAGAATGTAGACATCCGGTCCCTGCCCTACCGAAAACGCCTTCAGCGTATCGAGTGCGAAGCCATCCCAGCCCTGCACGCTGCTGTTGTTGGTATCGATGACGATACGCTTGTCGACACCGGCGGCCTTGAACTGCGCGTTCATGACGCCGGCCGCCGCTTCGATGTTGGTGATGCGGGCAGGCGCATTCTTGTCGGCAAGCGTCCAGAGCTTGATGTTGATGTCTTCGGCAAAAGCAGCGGCCGGCAAAAGCGCGCCGAGGGCGACCGTCGCCGCCAAGGAGAGAGACTTGAACATGTGATCCATTCCCGTTGAAACTGATTATTTAATTAAGTTGCTTAATTTACAGCTTTATGACATTTCCGGTGACAAAGCTGGGAGAGCGAAACTTTGGCTGACAGACGAAACGGTGGGCTTGCGGGTATTGGCGCGACGCAGGGCGCGCTTCTGGGCTACATAAGGCGCAAGGGCTCGGCCTCACGGGTCGAACTTGCCGAGTATTGCAGCGTAACGCCGGCTGCCGTCAGCATGATGACACGCAATCTGCTGGAACGTGGCCTTATCGAGGAAGGCGCGCGCCGGCAGGAGGGTCGCGGTGCCCCCCATATCGACCTCATGCTCAGGAGAAATGTCGGTTACGCCCTGGGAGCACATGCCAATCGTTATTCGGTCACGCTGACGTTGTTGAATTTCAGCGGGGAAATCGTCGGCGAATTACGGATGCGCGGCGCCTATGACGCCTTTTCCGACGTCCAGCGGGCGCTTCAGGATGGATCCGAAGAGTTGCTGTCGAAAAACGCGGTCAACCGAGACGACCTGATCGGCGCGGCGATTGCCATGCCCACCCGCTTTCGCAAGGAGGCGATGTCTCTCGACCTTGCCGAAGAGGTGATTTCCTGGGCGGGCTCTGATCTTTCCACCATGCTGCGCGAAGCGCTGCGCTGCCCGGTGATCATCGAAAACGATGCCAATGCGGCCGCGATGGGCGAGCTGACGCTCGGCAACAAGGCGGCACACGAGAACTTCGCCTATCTCTATCTGTCTGAAGGCATCGGCGGCGGCATCATCATCAGGAACGAGCTTTATCGCGGTTATCTCGGCAATGCCGGCGAGATTGGCGCTCTGCGCGGACGTGGAGACTCCCGCCCTTCTTTCGAAGACCTGGCGGCCTGGTGTCTTGAGCATGTGGGCGAAAAACCCTCGGGGCGCGCGCCGGATGTCTGGACGGATTATCTGTTGCGCAATGCCGACGTGCTCGATGCATGGCTGGAGCGGGCCGGGCCGCAGGTTGCCCGCCTCGGCTTTGCCGTCAGCGCCGTGCTCGCACCCACCGCCATCTATGTCGGCGGCACCTTACCGCGAATAGTACGCGAGAAGCTGATGCAATGGCTGGATTATGAATGGTCGAACCCGTTTAACGGCTCGAAGGTCATACAGCCGCAGGTCCTGCTGCCGGAGGTCGTCGCGACGGACCCCGTGGCCTTCGGCGCAGCGGCAATGATCCTGCACGGCATCAGCGAACTTGGCTGATACCCCGCGCGTGAGCGGTTCAGCCGAGATTGTTCACCATGAAATAAATCAGCCAGCAATGTGCGATCGCCAAAACCGCCCAAGCCCATTTTGCGACCCTGATATCGGCATCAACGACCGTGTTGCTGATCTCGGCTCCACCCGGAACCTCTTCGCCGCGGCCATCCCGTGTCAGAGACGGGGATGACGCCTTGATATCCGGCTCGATGACGGCATAAAGCCTGTCGTTGCGCATCGATGCACGCGGCTCATCGTCGACGCTCTCCGCATGGGAAAGCGCGCCGTCGCCGGAAGCGTAATTCACCGCCAGAAGTTGCGATGACACCCGCCTGTTACGCATGTTACTTCGATTGGGCATCATAATTGTCCACATAATAAAAATAAAAATATCCACCAGTAGTACCGGATAAAGCCGTGGCTCTTCCGGGCATGTCAGCGATATGCGCAGTTCACGAGCGTCTACCGACCAGGTATTTCCCCCATACCTTTGCGTCCCCCTGAACGCAAAAGGCCCCGGTAATCACCGTGCCGGGCCTGCCGGCAAATCGCGCCTTGCTGCGTAGGGCTTGGCCTCCCGGTGGATCAGGAAGACGGATTTTTCGACCGGAAGCGGCTCGGCCGTCCGGTACCGCTGAAACCGTCTGGAATATTCGAACCGGATCAGCCTGCCTTCGAACTTCCCCGCCAGAACGCGATAGCCGTTGACGAATTCGTTCAGGATTTCCAGCTCTTCCCCCCACAGCCAGCCACCGTAAGAGGTGCCCTCGTTCGAACGCAGCACGATCTCGAAAAAATGCCCGCCCGCCACCACCGGCATGCGAAAAAGAATATCGAGATTATCCTCATCCTGATCGTCACACTTCTCAGCCGATAGCCTAGCATGGGCAACTTTCGCATGAACCAGCGCCGAGACCGGATAGAACGGACGTCCCTTGAACCACATGAACTCGCTGACCGCGTATCCGACATCGTCGGCACGCTGGTAAGGTTCAGTACGCGGCTCGAACGCCATGTAGCTTCCGTTGAACGCTATCAATTTCGAAATTTCCCGATGCCTGCCCGCTGCATGTCCGCTGTTTTCCGCCCGTCTTTCATGCTTCTGTCTGCGACAATAGGCAGGCCGCGTCACACCAGCGTCAAATGGAACGCTATGATGACTTTCAATTTCCCGGACACGTTGTTAGATGGTGATTCATGAGGGGACGAAAGTGGCTGGGAACGCTGAACTGATACCGATCAGGCTTTTTGGCACCCCGCGCTGTGACGCGGTGAGGGAGGCGTTTTTCCCGTCCAAGGGTTTTGCCCTCATCGCAGCCCTCATTCTTGCGCCCAACCAGTCGCTTTCCCGCCAGTCCGCCGCATCGCTCCTGTGGGAAAATGTCGAGCAAAAACGGGCACTCGGCAACTTGCGGCAGCTGATCCTGCGGCTTCAGAAGCTGCCCAATGAAGACGAGGCCATCCTTCTCACCGAAGGGAACGATCTGAAGGCCGGACAGCTGGCGCAGCGGACCGACCTTGCGATCTTTCTTGTCGGCGCCAGAGCCGAAGACCCGATGCGGCGGCTGCAGGCCCTGCTGGAATTCGGCGGCGATCTGCTGGATGGGCTGGATGCCGGGCAAGATCATCTCTACCTCTGGCTGTTGTCGGAACGCCGTCGTCTCAAGGACCTGTTCTTTTCGAGCTACACGCAGCTTCTGGAGGAGCTGACCCGCTTCGGCCGCGCCAGCTCCAACGATATCGCCAGACTTGCCGAATGCGCGCGCAATATCGAACCGGAACGCGAGGAAACCTACCGCGCCGCCATGGCGGCCTATGCGCGCATCGGCAATATCAGCGCCTGCGAAGGTATGTTCGGCCTGTTGCTGGAGCAGCTGCGTCAGGAGGAACGCTCGCCGGAAGCCGAGACCGTGGCGCTGAGACGCCGGATACAGAGCCTCGCCTCGACGATAGCCACCCCCGCCGAGCCGGACGACGCCAACCGGCGAAAAGCCACTGCGAAACCGCGCGTCGCCTTCGGCCTGCCGGCGCGGGTGGATGGGCTGCCGGCATCGCCGGTCATGCATGCCTTTATCGAGGATGTCGCCAACAGCCTGGTGCGCTATCGAACATTTACCGTCCTTTCACCGCACAGCACCTTTGCTCTTTCACGAGACCGGGCCGATGATGGTTACGCCATGCTGCGGGCCGACTACCGGATCATGTCGTCGGTTTTCGACGATACCGGCATGTCAGTGGCGCTGATCGAGGAAGCGACCGGCGAAATCGTCTGGTCGCTGGAAGTGGTCCTCTCCGAGCGGCACATCCACACCGCCTTTCGTCTGCTCTCCAAACAGGTGGCTGCGGCGCTTGCCCGCGAGATCGAGCGGCTGCAGGTGGAACCCGACCGGAACCACAGCGGCGAGGCCTACCGGCAATTGCTGGAGGGCCAGCAACTCCTGCGCGGCAAATGCGACCTGCCGCTTTTGCGCAGAGCCCGTTCGATGTTCCGCAGGGCCGTCGATCTCGACCACAGCATGGCCGTCGCCCGCGCCCGGGTGGCGCAGAGCCTGCAGCTGGAATGGCTGATGCTAGGCGGCAACGACCCTCACCTGCTGCACCGCGCCAAGGCGGAGGCCGACGCTTCCGTTGAGATCGACCCCGCCCTTGGCGTCGGCCACTGGATGTGCGCCGTGGTGGCGCTCTACCAGCGGGATTTCGACATATCCGCCGAAAAATTCTTCGAGGCGGAGGCGCTTGCGCCCAACTCCGCCGACCTCCTGCTCCAGCATGCGGATGCGCTTGCCCACTTTGGCGATGCCGAGACCGCCTGGGAGAAATTCCAGCAGGCGATCGATCTCAACCCGCTCGCACCCGATATCTACTGGTGGGCAGGCGCCAGCATCGCCTTCAAGCGCGAGGATTACGGCGCGGCGGTGGAATTATGCGCGCGAATGGAAAATGACGAGCCGGCCCTGCGGGTTCTGACCGCAAGCCACGCGCTGCATGGCGATTTGGCCGCTGCCCGGGAAACCGGCGGCAGGCTTCAGGAAAACTATCCGGGTATGTCGGCGAGGGAGATCAGCAGCCTTTCTCCAGACCGCGACCCGATAGCGAATGAGAAATTCTATCACGCACTTCGATTAGCTGGGATCAAATAGGAGATATTATGTCCTCGCATTTCTTCATTGTTGGAAAAAAGGGCTTCGGCGTTCTTTTCATTCGCACGACGCCGCTGAGGGTTGCGTCCGTGTCGCATGAGACGATCGCGGCCTATGAAGCCAGCCACCCCGGCGTGGACGGCTATGCACGCGTCGCGGCTGCAGCAAAGGCCATGCTCGTTCGCCAGGACGGCCAGCCCGAGGCTGAGCTGGACCAGGTCCAGATCCAGGGCATCGAAGCCCTCGTCGCCGGCGGCGCCGTGGTTTCCGAGGCAGATTTCGCCTTTATCGGTGAAGTGACCGACGCCGGCTGGGATTTCAACCGCATGGTGCAGGCACCGATCGGCGCGGCGCTGAAGGCTGTCGGTCCGGCGGGTTCGGTCACCGGCGAGCTGTTCGACGCCATCCTTGCCGACGACGCCAACTCTGCGCCCTGATCGCGGTTCCGCAGCCTTGACCGCTACCGGTGCTCCCATATCAGCGACAGCGGCTTCAAGGCATGCGGACGCATCGTTCTTCGATCCCGAACTGCTCCGGCAGTTCGGGATTACCCGCGTCGGTGACGTGACCGGTCTCGATATTATCGGCATACCCGTCTGGTTTGCGGTGCGCCCCAATTCGCGCGGACTTTCGGTTTCGCAAGGCAAGGGACTTGTTGCGGAACAGGCGCGGCTCTCGGCGATCATGGAAGCCATCGAAGGCGCGGTCGCTGAAGATACCCGCAAACATGTCTCGGCCTTCGGCTCCCTCGAGCAGATGCGGGCAAAGGGCGTTCCTCTCATTCCTTTCGAAACCGTCGGCCGCGTCGATCCGGACAGGCTCGATCCCCGGCGCGAACGCGGCTGGGTGAAGGGAATATCCGTTCGCCAGCAGCAGGAGGTATTTGCTCCGTACGAACTCATCGGCATGGATTTTCGCGCGGATTTCCCCTGGGATCGGCAGGCTTTCCTCATGAGTTCGCAGGGTCTCGCGGCGGGGTTTAACGACGACCATGCGGTTCTCCACGCCTTGCTCGAACTCGTCGAAAACGACGCCTGTTTTCTCGTCGATACTTTTGAAACCCGCACGATCGCGCCAGAGCCGGTCATGTTTCCGGCGGGTGTCGATACGTCGTTCGACAGCCTTGTTAAACGTCTTTCAGACATTGACCTGAAACCGTCCTTCTTCGACATGACGAACACACTCGGCGTGCCGGTGGTGATGGCAAGCCTTCCCCGCTCCGTTAACGCGCTGGACGGCCCCGCAACCCGTAATGCGGCGGGCGCGGCCTGCCGGACCGCAACCTATGACGCCGCCGTTGGGGCGCTGCTCGAAGCGATCCAGTCGCGACTGACGGATATCAGCGGCGCGCGGGATGATCTCTCCCCGCTGCGTTACCAGCGAGACATGTTGAGTGCGCCTGCATCAGCGCGGCAACCGGTGGAACGGACGCCGGTGCAGCTTGATCTTGTAACGGATGACAGATCTTTGCCGTCCTGGCGCCAGCTTGCCGAGCGCCTTTTCACTGCGGGGATTGAGGATATTTATGTCTTCGCACTGGAAACGGGTGTCCCGGGCCTCAATGTCGTGCGGGTTCTGGCAAGCGGCCTTACCCCGACCAGCGGCGGCCTGCAAAACATATCGCCGAGGACACTCGATCATTTTCTGAGCACCGGAGGTGTTCGATGAAAACCGTGGTTTTTGCCGGCCCCTCCATCCACGGCGTCCCTGGCGAAAAAATGTCAGGTCTCGATCTTCGCGGACCGGCCGCCTGCGGTGATATTTTCGATGCCGTGCAGCAGGGCGTCCGGACGGTCGGTCTCATCGACGGCCTTTATGGGGACTGCGCCGCCGTCTGGCACAAGGAAATCCTGCATGCCCTGTCATCCGGCGTCACTATTCTCGGTGCCGCCAGCATGGGAGCGCTCCGGGCGGCGGAATGTGCGGCCTTCGGCATGATCGGCATCGGTGAAATCTTCGAAGCCTATCGCGATGGACGACGGTTTTCCGACGCCGATGTGGCGGTCAGCCACGCGCCGGGTGAACTTGGCTATCGCCCACTGACAATCGCGCTGGTCGACGCCGAGGCAACGCTGGAAGCGTGCCGGGATAAAATCGCACCGGAAGAACACGATACTCTGCTGCACGCCGCCCGGCATCTGCATTTTACCCGCAGAACATGGCGTGCCATTGCCGCTGAAGCTGGCCTTGGTTCGGATGTGGCAAATCTTCTGGCCAAAGAGGCCGTTTCCGTAAAAAGAAACAACGCGGTCGAACTTCTGGAGGTGCTCAATGCCGGGGACCTGCCGTCCCCGCCATCGCCATCATGGAAATTCCAGAACACGGTGTTTTTTCAGCAATTAGCTGCACGGCGGATGACAGGAGAAAAGACGCCGTGACAATTTCCCGGTCTCCGTCTTTCGTGCCCGATTGTGGTGGACTGATTGACACGATCGCATTCGCGCTTCCGGCATCGTTTTTTACCGAGCACCGCGACAGAGATGGCATTTCGCCACTCCTTCCCATCGGAAACCTGCTTTCGGCCCTGCCCCGCGAAATGATCGCGGCCATCGTCGTCGACCGGGCCTGCCTTTCATCGGCGCAGAACTGGCTCGAAAGGCTGGCGCCCCCCTGCGCCGCCGAGTTGCTGCCGCTTGATGAAAACAGCAGCATTTCGCACCCGTGGATACAGGATATCGTCCATGTTCGGACCGATGGAAAAGGCACCGCGACCGAACTGGTTTCGGCAGCGGGAAACGCCAGCGCCAGAGCGCTTGCCAGGCGTTTCGGGCTCGTAACGGCCGTTTCCGGCGTCGTTTTGGATGGTGGCAACCAGCTGGTTGGCCCGGATTTTCGGCTGGTCGGATATTCGAGCCTCCAGGACAGTAGCGGGGCAGGTGTCGGGAGCAACGCCGTAGAATATTCGCAGCAATGGCAGAAGATTCAGGTTCTGGACGGCAGAACAGTCTACAGTTTTGGATACCGGCCGGAAGACCTTGGAGTTACGGAGGCCACGTTCGACCTTTCCCAGGCAAGATCAGCCCCCATGCCGATGGCCGCCCGGAAAATGCACCAATGCGGTTTCCACGTTGATCAGTTCGTTGCGGTGACCGGTTTGAGGCAGGAAAACCGTCCACTGCTTCTGGTAGCCGATCCGGTGGCGCATGCGGGATGCAGCAGCCGTGCGGCGACGGATCTGAAACGAAAACTCGACGCCTCGGTGCTTTCGCTGATCCGGGAGGGTTTCTCAGTAATACGAAATCCCATTCCCCTTTCACCGGCCATCGACAGCAACAAATGTATTCCGCGACTTTACAACAATGTCATTCTTGAAAATGTCGCACGATCAGGCCAAAAACAGCCATTCGTCTGGCTGCCGCATTTCGGCGACGAGGAGGCGCTTGAGGAGTTCGACGAAGACAACAGGCAAATCTGGGAAAGGCTCGGTTTTCATCCCATCGGCGTGGCCGGATGGAGCCATCTCGCAAGCCGCAACGGGGCGTTGCGTTGCGCCACAAAGGTTATAAGCCGGGCCTCGTGACGTGTTCTGTAACTGTAAAACTGCGTTATTTTGTCAATAAGAGTTCATATTACCCGTGGAAATTGTGTTGAATGTCTACCTTCAACAATATTAATTGATAATTATCCGATTTAAGACCCTCAACATGGAGGAATTTATTATGCAGCCCAAACTTCCCAGCCCGATCGACGTGCATGTCGGCACCCAGATCAGAATGCGGCGCAAGTCGCTCGGCATGAGCCAGAGCGCTCTGGCCGGCCGGCTCGGCATCACCTTTCAGCAGGTCCAGAAATACGAAAAAGGCGCCAATCGCGTTGGTGCATCGCGTTTACAGGCCATCGCATCGGTTCTCGGCGTCGATGTCAGCTCGCTTTTCGCCAATGCCACGCCCGATGTCGGAAACGACAATCCGGCCATCGGCTCGATAAACGCCATGCAGTCCTTCGTCGCTTCGAATGAAGGATTTTCGCTCAATCAGGCCTTTTCGCGAATCAAGAGTTCAAGCATCCGCAGAAGCATTGTCGCCCTCGTAACATCGCTCGCAGCGACCGAAACGGCGGAAAATACGGCCGCGCCGGAGAAAAAGAACGATGAGTAACGCAGGTGTGACGCTCGCGTGACGCTCGATATGGTCGAAAATGAATAACGCGGGATCAACGCGTTTTCATACTGTCGATTGTCGAGAGGGAAGCATGGCGGCGTCTACCACAGCAATACTTGAACAGGACAATTCAGACGAGATTCTGGCGCTTGGAAGGATGGTTTCATACCTTTGCCAACGCTCGAAATCCATGGAACTGGGCATGTCGACCTATTTCCTGGAAATGGCATTGTTGTCGCTGGCCCAGGATATCAATCAGCACGGCCTGCCGCATGCAGGCGCAGAGCTGAATTCCAGCGGTTTCGCATCGGCCGATCTGCATTGAGCAATTTCCTATTCGCAGCCGCATAGATGCCTAAGACGGAACGTTCCCGCACCGTCCTCCAGACGGGAACCTCCTGAAACAAGTTGGCGCATCTTGCATCTGCCTGCATTCGCATAACCCCTCCCACGGGATTTCATCGCAAATGATGATCGAGGCCCGGTTTTTCGCCGGGCCTCGCCTATTATCAGGGCAACGCAATCCGGGTTGATCCAGAGCTGCCGATCTTCAAGCCGCTGTTGCGCCAGAAGATCAACCATTTCACCTACTGCCGGTACATGCGGCGAATGGACTCAAGGCGCGACAGCGCCCGGCCCCGGCACCGCACCCGGCGGCACCTTGCCCAGAATGATCATTCCCAGAACCTCGTCTTTCGTGACATCCTCGGTCCGGGCATGGCCGACAACCTTGCCGTTCTTCATCACGAAGACCCGGTCGGCCAGATCGAAGACATCGTGAATATCGTGGCTGATGAGGAAGATGCCGATGCCCTGCCGTTTCAGTTCCTTGACGAGATCGCCAACCTGCGCCGTTTCCTGTGGCCCAAGTGCCGCCGTCGGTTCATCCATGATGAGGATGCGAGCGTCGAAGAGAATGGCGCGGGCGATGGCAACGGACTGCCGCTGACCGCCTGACAGCGCCTTGACCGGCTCTTTGAACCGCCGGAAATTGGGGTTGAGACGCCCCATCACTTCGCGGGCCGAGGCTTCCATGGCGACATCATCAAGCGTGCCCCATTTCGTCTTCAACTCGCGGCCGAGATAAAGATTGGCCGCCGCATCGACATTGTCAGCCACGGCAAGCGTCTGGTAGATGGTCTCGATACCGTATTTCTTGGCGTCGCGGGGGTTACGGATATCCGCATCCTCGCCGTTGATAAGGATATCGCCGTCATCGCGCCGGTATGCGCCAGACAGGATTTTGATGAGCGTCGATTTGCCCGCGCCATTATGGCCGAGAAGGGCAACCACCTCACCGGGGAAAAGATCGACAGAGGCGTTTTCCACCGCATGGATGCCGCCGAAGGAAATGGAAATATTGCGCATTTCCACGAGGGGCGTGACTTGGTCCGTCATAGGAGTTCTCCTCGGTTCTTACTTGGCGCGGGCGCGGTAAATGGTGTCGAGCCAGACGGCGACGACCAGAACCACACCGACCACGATGCGCTGGAATGGCGTATCAATACCTACCAGCACCATGCCGGATTGCAGCGATTGCATGACGAGCGCGCCGAGCATCGCGCCCGCGATGGTGCCGACACCGCCGGCAAGCGAGGTGCCGCCGATGACGGCCGCCGCGATGGTGTAAAGCTCATCCAGCTCGCCCTGCGCATTGGTGGCGGCGTTGAGGCGGGCGGTCGAAATCGCCGCAGCGATGGCGCATAGAACGCCCATCAGCGTGAAAATCTTCACCGTGACCCAGCGGGTCTTGATGCCGGCCAGTTCCGCCGCTTCCGGGTTGCCGCCGATGGCAAAAACGTAGCGTCCAAAGCGCAGCCGCGTGGCGATGAAGGTCATCACCGCGCCCACGGCGAGCGCCATCAGAACGGGAACGGCAATGCCGTGCGAGATGAACAGACCACCTTCAGGCCAGACGATCCCGTTTGCATCGGCATAGTTGCGGGCGATGTTGATCGGCCAGGGATAGCTGTTCACGACGGCAACGAAACCGACGACGATGAGGCAGCCGAGCGCCACCAGAAAATATTCCGCCCAGACCGGCCGCAGCGGAAAACCGAAACGGCGGCGCTGGTGGCGGGAATTCAGGATGGCCGCCACGATGGCGACACAGGCAACGACGGCGGCGATCCAGCTCCATGTCGCGCCGATCGAGCCATTGGTGCCGCCGCCCATCAGACGGAAGGTGGAATCCATCGGCGCAACGGTACGGCCACTGGTGATGAACCAGGTGCCACCGCGCCAGACGAGCAGGCCGCCGAGCGTGACGATGAAGGATGGCACGTTTAGGAAAGCGATGATCGAGCCCTGCAACATGCCGATGGCGCCGCCGACAAGAATGCCGGTGAGAAGCGTGACGATCCATGTCGCCCAATGTTCGAAACCGAGGATCTGCGGCAGGATTTCCGCCTGCATGACCCCCATGATCATGCCGGAAAAACCGAGGATCGACCCGACCGACAGATCGATATTGCGGGTGACGATGACCAGCACCATGCCGGTTGCCATGACAGCCACGGAAGCGGTCTGCACCGAAAGGTTCCAGAGGTTTCTGGGCGTCAGGAACAGGCCGCCGGACAGGATATGAAATCCGATCCAGATCAGAAGAAGCGCGCCGACCATGCCGAGCAGCCTGGTATCCAGCTCCGTGGCGCTGATGAAGCGCGTTATCGAGCCTGTCTTTTCCGCCTTGGGAGACGCTGTGGAATTGGATTGGGTCATATCGGCCATGAAATGCCGGTCCTCCTTACATCTGAAAGGCGCCACGCCACCAAGGTGGCGCAGCGCCCAAAGCTGGACCCTTGGGTCTTAGTCGCAGGCCTTGACGGTTCCGGCCTTCACACCCTGGCAGGCCGTTTCCTTCTTGATCCAACCGGCGTCGATGACAGTGCCGAGATTATCCTTGGTGATGGCGATCGGCTTGAGGAAGACCGACTGCATCGCTACCTTTTTCGGACCACCATCAAAGGAGGTGACACCCTTGATTTCCGTCATCTTCTTGCCCCCGGCCAGCTCCAGTGCGATGCCGGCCGCTTCCTTGCCGAGTTCACGGCTGTCCTTCCAGACCGACACCGTCTGCGTGCCAAGCGCGACGCGGTTAAGCGCAGCGAAGTCAGCATCCTGACCGGAAACGGGAACCGAACCGGCCATGCCCTGCGCAGCGAGCGCGGCAATGGCGCCACCGGCCGTGCCGTCATTCGAGGCAACGACCGCATCGACCTTGTTGTTGTTCTTGGTCAGGAACTGTTCCATGTTCTTCTGGGCATTTTCCGGCTTCCAGCCATCGGTATAGGCTTCGCCGACATTCTTGATCTTGCCGCCGTCGATGGCCGCCTTCAGCACTTCCTGCTGACCAGCGAAGAGGAAGTCCGCATTCGGATCGGAAGACGAACCCTTGATGAAGACGTAGTTACCTTCCGGCTTCACCTTGAACACTTCGGCAGCCTGAAGACGACCGACTTCCTTGTTGTCGAAGGTGATGTAGAAGGCGTTCTGATTTTCGATCAGGCGGTCGTAACCAACGACCGGAATGCCTTCGGCAACGGCCTTCTCCACCGCCGGGCCAATCGCGTCGCTATCCTGCGCCAGGATGATCAGCGCATTGGCGCCCTGCGAAATCAGCGATTCCACGTCGGTCAGCTGCTTTGCGGCGGAAGACTGCGCATCGGCGGAAATGTATTTCGCGCCGGCCTTATCGAGTGCTGCCTTGATGGCCGCCTCATCCGTCTTCCAGCGCTCTTCCTGGAAGTTCGACCAGGACACGCCAACGACGAGATCAGCCGCGATGGCCGCAGTATGCAGGGAAACGAGTACAGCCGTACCCGCCAAAAGCTTGGCAAATGAATTCATGATGTCCTCCCGGTAAGGGCGAAGCCTGCACCTCCATGCAGGGAAAACGCCCGGAAAAAGCTGTCGGCCTTTGTGGTTTCACAATTTTCTCGACAGTCGAGAAAATTAATGTCAGAGATTCCGAATGCTGTCAACAACGGCTGCGGGCAGCATCAGGGTGCCTTGATCTTGCTCGCGGCATGCGCCATCAGACGAGGTGAGCACGACAGGAAAAAGCCGTTCAGGGAGCAGGCCCCAGCCCATGTCCGCCATTGCAAGTACGGAACTGGTGCGCCAGAAAAACAGCCTGTCGGTGATGGCGGCCCTGCGCCTGCACGGCAGCCTTTCCCACACGGACATGTCTTCCTTCACCGGGCTCGCCTCGGCCACCGTCTCCGCCATCACCACGGAGCTTGAGCGCGCCGGCCTCATTCTGCGCAAGGAACAGCTCGCCGCCGCCGGTCGCGGGCGGCCACGCATTCTCTTTGCGCCACGCGGCGCATTCTGCCACGTCGCCATCGTCATCATCTCCTCCGACAGCGTGCAATATTCGCTGGTCGATTATGCCGGCAAGCTGGTGGATCGCTTCACCGAACAGAGATTAGCTGCCGAGAGAGGCAGATTCGGCGGGGCGATCCTTGCTGGTATCGCACGACTTGCGGACCGCTCGCGCATCGACCGTCACGATATTCTTCAGGTGTCGATCAGCAGCAAGGGGCTGGTGGATGCGGCAGCGGCAACGCTCGTCTGGTCGCCGGTACTCGGCAATGAAAGGATCGATTTCCGGCAACTGCTTTCCGGGGACCACCGCATCCGCGTGACACTGAACAACGAAACCCTGCTCGCCGCCAAGGCAATCTGGATGCGTGAGCAGGCGAAGACAGATGAGAACGCGCCACCGGAGGCGCTCGTCACCCTGTCACTCGGCCACAGCATCGGCCTCGGCATTGCCCGCTCCGCAGGCGGCACGATCGATGTCAGCGCCCCCAATTTCGGCCATATGCTGCACCTGGCCGATGGCGCCTTGTGCCGCTGCGGCACCAAGGGCTGTATCGAAGCCTATTCCGGGTTCTACGCCATCCTACGCTCAGCCTTCGAAGCACCGCCGCAAGCCGAACCGGCGAAATTCGTGCCGATTGCGGAGGTGGACAAGATCGCCGCATCCGCCCGCGCCGGTGCACGCATGGCGCGCCTTGCTTTCCGCACCGCCGGGCTGGCGCTCGGTAACGGTCTTTCACGACTTTTCAGCCTGCATGGCCATATGCCGGTTTTTATCACCGGACCCGGCACACGCTATTACGATCTTCTGGAAAGCGGCCTGCATGACGGCCTTGCGCAATCGCAGGCGGTACGTTTCGGCGGCATGCCTAAAATAGGCATCGCGCCCGACGAACCAGAACTGGTGTTCGAGGGGCATATGGAACACGCGCTTTCCACCGCCGACGATTATGTATTAAGCGCCGAAAACCTCCAGAAACCGGCAAGGAACTCTGGCAACTGATTGAGACCTAACGCGCTTCCGCGATAATACACAGCCACCTCCCTAAAGGCGGCGCAGGCCTTCGCGATGCATCGTATTTTCCGGCAATTTAACTCCGCTGGCGATCCCAAGCCACATCAGCAACTGGATAAAATTCCAGCCGAGATCAACTTGTCCCGGCTCCAGCCCAAGCCGGGCCGACTCAGGAAAGGCATGGTGGTTGCCGTGAAAGGACTCGCCGAAAGTGACCACTGCTGCTGTGGGAATATTGTAGCCCTGCACGGCGACATTATCGACTGCCCATCCCTGATGTCCTCCGCGATGTGCGAAATGGCCAACAAGCCAATGCCCAATCAATGAAACCGAAATGCGCACCGCAGTGCCCCACACCACCCAGCTCCAGCCACCGAGGAGATAAAACAACAACATCAAGGAGAGTTGCTGCGCCATCCAGCTCCGCTCCAGGAACTGGTAAAACCCGTCATTCGCAACCTCCGGCTCAATAACGAACGTTGGCGGATGCTTCAGTATGACTGCGCAATGCATCTGCCACCAAGCATCAACGAAAAAGGAACGCCGGTGCGCGTAAAGATCATGGCACTTCGTCTGTCGTTGAGCCCAATCGCGGATGTCATGGGCGTAAATCATGCCAAACGGCCCAGCCATGCCGACCAGCGTGCCAAGATAGACCAGCAGGCGCTCAACAGCCTTGCCGGTGCGGAACGAGCGGTGGATCAGCAGCCGGTGCATCCCCACTGAATGCCCGGCGCAGATGGTGATCACGGTCATGACAACGAACAGAGTGAAACTGCTCCAGGAAAATGTCAGCGGTCCGAGCATCACCGCCGCCGCTATCATTGACCCGGTCCAGAGCGACTTTGCTGGCATCCAGCATACCCGCCCTTCGCTTGCATCGGAAAGCGGTTGCGAGATCATGCGTCCTGTGGAAACCACCATCACAATATCCTTTCCATGCCGTGCGCACGCTTGCCTCGCCAGCCACCAAATGATATTTATTTAGTCTATAAGCTAATTACCTTTGTAATTGATTTTTATAATTAGGCAATTAGCTAATTAACTCAAGCGCCGATATTTGTGAATTGCCAATGAAAGGCAGGACGATGTGACTGGGCAGGAAAATGATTCCAACATGCTGGCAGAACAGGTAACGACTCCGCCCATGCAGCTTGTCTTCGAGGCACTTGCGTCCGCCCCACGCCGCAAAATCCTGGCCTATCTCTCCCATACGGACCTTACGGCCGGGGAAATTGCTGCACGCTTTGACATGTCAAAGCCTTCCATCTCACAGCATCTAAATGTGTTGGAAACCGCCGGTTTGATCTCCGGCAAGCGCGAAGGCCAGTTCATTCGCTATTCGCTGACACCGAACAAGCTGGTGAACACACTCAACAGCTTCGTTCAGGACGTCTGCCCCGTTGGCCGACCGCTTAAGAAGGAAAGCAAGGGGTTGGCGAAACTGAAGTCGGATGAGACGACGTGAAAGCTCGATTGCGAACCGTTGAAGGCCTCCCCGAAGCCGGCGAGACATTCGGGGAACTGACGGGCAATTGCTGAAGGCTCAGGCCCGCTCCGCCACGGCTGCAGTTTCTTCCTCGGCGCCCGTCAAAAGCCGGACGAATTCATCCAGACCGGCCGCCTGTTCCTTGCTGAGCAACAGGCCCTGCTTCGTGCGCCGCCAGAGAATATCCTCGGCCGTGCAGGCCCATTCCTGCTGTACCAGAAAGCGAACCTCGCATTCGTAAAGCGTGCCGCCGAAATGGCGGCCGAGGCCGGGCACATCGGTGGCCGGGCCGAGCAGATCTACCGCTTTGGTGCCGTAATTTCTGACGAGACGTTCCGCATGGCGGCGGTCAAGAAAGGAATAGCGGTCGATCAGCCCTCTCACTTGATTTTCATAGCGCTCCACACCGAAATCGCCGCCGGGCAGGTGGGAGCCAGCCGTCCACGGCTTGCCCTTCTCGCCGATTGCCGTGCCGATCTTTTCCAGCGCATGTTCCGCCAGCCGCCGATAGGTGGTCAACTTGCCGCCGAAAATGTTGAGAAGCGGCGCTTCGCCTTCGCCTTCTTCCACCTTCAGCACATAGTCGCGTGTGGCTTCCTGCGCTTTCGAGGCGCCGTCATCGAAGAGCGGCCGCACGCCCGAATAGGTCCAGACGATGTCTTCCGGCTTTACCGCTTCGCTGAAATAGTCACTTGCCGCATTGCAGAGATAGGAAATCTCTTCCTCCGAGATGCGAACCTTGGCGGGGTCGCCCTGATAATCACGGTCCGTTGTGCCTATCAGCGTGAAATCCCGCTCATAGGGAATGGCGAAGATGATGCGGTTGTCCGGGTTCTGGAAGAAATAGGCGCGCGGATCGGAGAACTTCTTGCGCACGATGATGTGGCTGCCCTGCACGAGGCGGACATTGTGAACATCCTTACGGCCAAAGACGCCGGACAGCACAGTGTCCACCCATGGGCCGGCAGCATTGACCAGCATGCGCGACCGGTGCGTGGCGGAATGTCCGGTTTTTTCGTCCAGCGTCTCGATGAGCCAGAGGCCGCCTTCACGTTTTGCGGAGACGACCCGCATGCGGTTCATGATCGTGGCGCCACGATCCGCCGCGTCGCGGGCGTTCAGGACCACGAAACGGGCATCGTCGACCCAACCGTCGGAATATTCGAAAGCCTTGGCGAAAACCGGTTTCAATGGCTTGCCGGCCGGGTCTTGCCGTAGATCGAGCGTGCGGGTCGCTGGCAGGAGCTTGCGGCCGCCGAGATTGTCATAAAGAAACAGGCCGAGCCGGACCATCCAAGCCGGGCGTATACCGCCTTTCTGGATGGGCAGAACGAAGCGCATCGGCCAGATGACATGCGGCGCCATGGCCCAAAGGATTTCCCGCTCCATCAGGGATTCGCGCACCAGACGAAACTCGTAATGTTCGAGATAACGCAGACCGCCGTGAATGAGCTTGGTGGCAGCCGAAGACGTGCCGGAGGCAAAATCGCCCTTTTCCGCAAGCGCCACGGAATAACCCCTGCCCACCGCATCGCGGGCAATGCCGCAGCCATTGATGCCGCCACCGATGACAAAAAGATCGAAAATGGTCTCGCCGGACATAGAGCCTCCACGACAGCGCAGGGGATCGTATCCCCATCGTTGAAAGACAATTGCCATAAAAACGAAAACAAAACGAATGTCAAAAGAAAACAAACGAAACACGTTTTGGCAAAAGCGGTCGGCGGCTGCTCACCGTTCACCGCATGGCCAGCGTCTTAGGTGCTCTGTGTTTCAGCCGTGTGTCGGGGTAACCTGCTCGAGCTCATAGAGCACGCCGCCCATGTCTTTCGGGTGCAGGAAAAGAACGGGATTGCCATGCGCGCCGATCTTCGGCTCGCCATCACCCAGAACACGGATGCCTTTTTTGACGAGATCGTCGCGCACTACCAGAATATCCGGCACCTCGAAGCACAGATGATGAGTGCCGCCAGCCGGGTTCCTGTCGAGGAAGGCGGTGATTGGCGAATTTTCCCCGAACGGATGAAGGAGTTCGATCTTGGTATTGTCAGCCTGAATGAACACCACGGTCACGCCATGTTCGGGCAGGGATTGCGGCTCCGAGACATCTGCGCCCAGCGCCCTGTAACGGGCAATGGCGGCATCCAGATCCGGCACCGCGATGGCGACGTGGTTCAATCTTCCGAACATGGGTGTCTTTCCCTCATGCGTTGCGCCTGATGCCTTCCAGCAGGTCGAGGACCTTGTTGGCGGCATCCATGACATTGGTGCCCGGTCCGAAGATTGCCGAAACCCCGTGGTCGAGCAGGAATTGGTAATCCTGCCGCGGAATGACGCCGCCGACGACGACGATAATATCGCCCGCACCCTTCTGTTTCAGCGCCTCGACCAGCTGCGGCGCCAGCGTCTTGTGGCCAGCTGCGAGCGACGACATGCCGACCACATGCACTTTGCTTTTAACGGCAAGATCGGCCGCCTCAGTGGGTGTCTGAAACAGCGGCCCCGCCAGCACGTCGAAACCGATATCACCGAAGGCGGAGGCGATGACCTTCGCACCGCGATCATGCCCGTCCTGCCCAAGCTTGGCGACCATGATGCGCGGTTTGGTGCCGATCCTTTCCGCAACGCCGGAAAGTCGGGCGGCGAGCGTGGCCAGCTCCGGCTCGTCTTTATAGGCCTCGCCGTAAATATCGCTCACCACCTCCGGCACGGCGGCGTGATCGCCGAAGGCCAGGCGCAGCGCATCGGAAATCTCGCCGACCGTGGCGCGGGCGCGGGCGGCAATGACGGCGGCTTCGAGAATATTACCTTTACCGCTGCGCGCGACCTCGGACAGTGCGGCCAGCGCCTTGGAAACATCCCCGCCATCCCGGCGGCGTTTGGTGTCCTCAAGCCGGCGGATTTGCGCGGCGCGCACGGCGGCGTTGTCGATATCGAGGACGTCGATATCCTCTTCCGTCTCCAGCCGGTAGCGGTTGACCCCGACGATGACCTCTTCCCCTTTGTCCACCGCTGCCTGTCGGCGTGTCGCGGCCTCCTCGATCAGCCGCTTCGGCAGCCCCTCCGTCACGGCCTTGGTCATGCCGCCAAGCGCCTCGACTTCCTCGATCAGCGCCCAGGCCTTTTGCGCCAGCTCATCGGTCAGGCTTTCGACGTAATAGGAGCCGGCCAGCGGATCGACGACTTTTGTGACGCCGGTTTCATGCTGGAGGATAAGCTGGGTATTGCGGGCGATGCGGGCAGAAAACTCAGTCGGCAGGGCAATCGCTTCATCGAAGGAATTGGTGTGCAGCGACTGCGTGCCACCAAGCACGGCGGACATGGCCTCAAAGGCGGTGCGGACGATGTTGTTATAGGGATCCTGCTCCTGCAAGGACACGCCGGAGGTCTGGCAATGGGTGCGCAGCATCAGCGACGAGGCCTTTTGCGGCTTGAACTCTTCCATAATGCGCGACCAGAGGAAGCGGGCGGCGCGCAGCTTCGCCGCTTCCATGAAGAAATTCATGCCGATGGCGAAAAAGAACGACAGGCGACCGGCGAAATCATCGACATTCAGCCCTTTCGCAAGCGCGGCCCGAACATATTCCCGGCCATCCGCCAGCGTGAAGGCAAGCTCCTGCACCAGCGTCGCGCCGGCTTCCTGCATGTGATAACCGGAGATCGAGATGGAGTTGAATTTAGGCATCTCTTTCGCGGTATATTCGATGATATCGGCGATGATCCGCATCGAAGGTTCGGGCGGATAGATATAGGTATTGCGGACCATGAACTCCTTGAGGATATCGTTCTGGATGGTGCCGGAAAGTTTTTCGCGGGAAACGCCCTGTTCCTCGCCAGCGACGATGAAATTGGCGAGCACGGGAATGACCGCACCATTCATGGTCATCGATACCGAGACTTTTTCGAGCGGGATGCCGTCGAACAGGATTTTCATGTCCTCGACGCTGTCAATCGCCACGCCAGCCTTGCCGACATCGCCTTCTACCCGCGGATGGTCGCTATCGTAACCACGATGGGTGGCAAGATCGAAGGCGACGGACACGCCCTGCTGGCCGGCGGCGAGCGCCTTGCGGTAAAAAGCGTTCGAGGCTTCCGCCGTGGAAAAACCGGCATATTGACGGATGGTCCAGGGCCGCCCGGCATACATGGTGGCACGCGGGCCGCGCGTGAACGGCGCAAAGCCCGGCAGGCTTTCGAGATGGGAAACCTGTTGCAGATCGTCGGCCGTATAGAGCGGCTTCACCTCGATGCCTTCAGGCGTGTGCCAGACGAGTGTTTCCGGTGACCGCTTCAGCTCCTTTTCGGCAAGCTGCAGCCAATCCCGCACCGTTTTTTCACCCGACATGCATCTCTCCCCTTCTGCATTTCATTTTAGTACTGTGACGGGTGATCGTGACAAAAATCGAACGATCCGCCCGCAGGTCCGACCTCGTAAACCGCTCCGGCCCACATGCGTTCCGGAAAAACGGCAGCGGCCATCACTCGAATTCAAGGATCACCTCATCCACGGCAAGGCTATCGCCCGGTTTCGCCGAAACCTTCGCGACGCGGCCGCGTTTTTCCGCACGCAGGATGTTTTCCATCTTCATGGCCTCCACCGTTGCCAGCGCCTGACCGGCCTCCACCTCGTCGCCTTCGCTCACCGTGACGCCGGTGATGACGCCCGGCATGGGGCAGAGCAGCAGTTTCGAAGTATCCGGCGGCAGTTTTTCCGGCATCAGCAGCGCCAGTTCCGCCACGCGTGGGCTGCGTACGCGGGCGACAACATCCATGCCCCGCCAGCGAAGACGGATCGCGGCCCCGGCAAGATCGACCTTGGCGGCGATCACCTCGCCCGCCACCGTGAACAGCCCCAGCCTCTGGCCGGGAAGCCAGCCGGTATCGACTGTCAACGCCGCACCGTCCTCAAAACGGATCGCAGTGCCATTCGCGCCGGTTTCAACGCCGACCCGGTGACGGGAAGGGCCAAACGACACGACCCAGTCCTGACCGACGATGCGGCGATGATTGCCGATGGTGCCGGAAATTTCCACCGCGCGGTTCTGCAGCCGCTGCTGAATAATAGCCGCAATGGCGGAAAGTTTTCGCGCAGCGGCGTCATCCGGCTCGACGCCGGAAAAGCCTTCCGGAAATTCTTCCGCGATAAAGCCCGTCGTCAGGCGCCCGGCGCGAAAACGCTCATGCTGCATGACGGCCGACAGGAACGGCAGGTTGTGGCCGATACCCTCCACCTCGAAAAGGTCCAGCGCCTCTCCCATGGCGTCGATTGCCGTTTCGCGGTCCTTGCCCCAGCTGCACAGCTTGGCGATCATCGGATCGTAATACATCGATATCTCGCCGCCTTCGAAAACGCCGGTATCGTTGCGAATGACGGTGCCGTTTTCCTGCTTGCCTTCCTGCGGCGGGCGATACCGCGTCAAACGGCCGATGGAGGGCAGGAAGTTGCGATAGGGGTCTTCGGCGTAAAGCCGGCTTTCGATCGCCCAGCCGTTCAGCTTCACATCCGCCTGCCCGAAGGACAGCTTTTCACCAGACGCGACACGGATCATCTGCTCGACTAAATCAATGCCGGTGACGAGTTCCGTGACCGGATGCTCCACCTGCAGGCGGGTATTCATTTCCAGAAAATAGAAATTACGGTTGCCATCGACGATGAATTCCACCGTTCCGGCCGAATGGTAGCCGACAGCTCTTGCCAGCGCGACGGCCTCTTCGCCCATGGCTTTTCGTGTCGCCTCATCCAGAAATGGCGACGGCGCTTCCTCGATAACTTTCTGGTTGCGGCGCTGGATCGAGCATTCGCGCTCACCGAGATAAAGAATGTTGCCGTGCTTGTCGCCAAGCACCTGAATTTCGATATGGCGCGGCTGGGTGACGAATTTCTCGATGAAGATGCGATCATCGCCAAAAGAGGATTTCGCCTCGTTCTTCGAGGACTGGAAACCCTCACGTGCCTCGGCGTCGTTAAAGGCGATGCGCATGCCCTTGCCACCACCGCCGGCAGAGGCCTTGATCATGACAGGGTAACCGATCTGTGACGCAATCTTCACCGCCTCTTCGGCATCGCCGATCAGCCCCATATGGCCGGGAACGGTGGAAACACCCGCTTCCGCGGCGAGTTTTTTCGAAGTGATCTTGTCGCCCATCGCCTTGATGGCGCCGACGGGCGGGCCGATGAAAATGACGCCCACCTTCTCGAGCGCCTCGGCAAAGGCGGCATTTTCCGACAGGAACCCGTAACCCGGATGTACCGCATCCGCCCCGGTTTTTGCGATTGCCTCCAGGATTTTGTCGATGACGATATAGGACTGCGACGAAGGGGCCGGGCCGATATGAACGGCTTCATCCGCTTGTCTCACATGCAGCGCATTGGCATCCGCATCAGAATAGACTGCGACGGTGGCAATGCCCATTTTCTTAGCCGTCTTGATCACCCGGCAGGCGATCTCGCCGCGATTGGCGATGAGGATTTTCTTGATCATGCGGTTATTCTCCCCTCGCATCGTCATCATCGTCGCGAAATTTTTTCTCATAGGGCATCAGCAAGATCGCGGAGGCAGCGGCCGCGGCACCGAACAACGATGCGATGGGCACGACGACCAGCAGCACGGGCACGACAGGATTTGCGGCACGGCCGATCCGCGCGCCCAAACCGCCAATATCGAGAAAGATCAGTGCCGCACCGACGCAGATACCGATCAAAACACCAACCGCCGCATTGAACGCCATGAAGTGCAGCATCTGCCGATGATCCTGCCGCGCGGCCTCCGGTGTCAGCCTGGGTTTCAGGTTACGGTTGCCGGATGCCCTACCGGAGCCAGGAAGACGCCGCTGCCGCAGCCAGCGATGCAGCCAATCCATATCAATCTGAAATATGCCGACACCCATTTTGCCTCCCTCCTCCATTATCAAACTTCACCCCGTCACCTGTCGCTTTCCGCTAAGGAATCCGCAGACACGGTCAGATACGAAAAAGGTACGGCATCCGTCAGCCAAACGCCGTTATCGGCCAGGTAGAAACGGCAACCATCCGCAAACATCTGAGCGGCATCGACAACAAGGACCACAGGCTTTCCATGCCGTTGTCCGATGGCAAGCGCGGTCGCCCGGTCAACGGAAAGATGAACCTGTTGCCTTTGCCCCGGGTGCAGGCCTTCCCGCAGGATGGGTTCGAGAAAACGGGTCGCCGTACCGTGAAACAATTGCGGCGGCGGCTCAACAGGCGGTTGGCCAAGATCGACCTTCACGGAATGCCCCTGCGCCGCCCGGATGCGGCGACCGTCTTCCGAGAGCGTGAAGCGTTTCTTGTCGCTTTCTGCGACGACCGCAAGCAAGCCTGCCTCATCGAGCGGCGTGCCACTCGCATTGGCTTTTGCCAGCAGGTCTGCGACATCCGCCCAACCCTGATTATCCAGAGTGAGGTCAATACTTTCAGGCGCATGGCGCAGAACATAACTCAGGAACTTGCTGGTAGCCGTCGACATCGAATTTCATTCCCCGCTGGCGGATGACAGCACCCTCAAATCTCGAAAAAATTCTCAAACGATTCCGGGAAATTCTGCCGGGCGACGCGTTCGTCGATGACAAGCATCGCCTGATAGGACAACGGATCGAAATTCTTCTCCGCTGGCAAGACCTCACGGCCGAACAGCAGGCTGAGGCGGGCAGCGTCGAGATTGCCGCGCTCAAACGGTTCCGGACCGAAATGGTGCCAGAGCGAATGCAGGAAAGCGGCGTCGATGCGGTGTTCCTTGGAGTCGTCGCGCGCCCGGCGGGGTATCATCTTGACAGGCGTTACCCCTTTGGGGTTGGCGCGGCGGATGGTGAACTGGACGCCCGTGCTTGGCATGCCGGAGGGAAACCCCTTGTGTTTGGTCATTTCGGGCAGGTTCGCCATCTCTAGTCCTTCCAGAAGCATTTCCAGTAAAATGCGTAAATTCAAATAATGAGAGCGCTTCCAAGGTTTCAGTAAAACCAGAAGCGCTCCAGCTTTTCGTTATGCCTTGCCGATCTTGTCCTGCGTCTTCGTCTCGAAGTCGGAGGCATCGTGGCGTTCATGCAGTTGTTCGGACGGATCGCCCGAGGTCTTGTTGACGATCACGCCGCGTTTTACCGCCGGGCGTTCGCCGATTTCAAGCGTCCAGCGCATGACGTTCTTATAGCCGTCTGCTTCAAGGAAAGCACCGGCATCGCCATACGCCTGACCGAGAGCGATCTTGCCATACCACGGCCAGACGGCCATGTCGGCAATCGTGTATTCGTCACCGGCCAGATAACGGTTTTCAGCGAGATGCCGGTCCAGCACGTCCAGCTGGCGTTTAACTTCCATGGCATAACGGTCGATGGCGTATTTGATCTTCACCGGCGCATAGGCATAGAAATGCCCGAAACCGCCGCCGAGGAAGGGGGCGGAGCCCATCTGCCAGAAAAGCCAGTTCAGCGCCTGCGTGCGGGCATTACCCTCTTTGGGCAGGAAAGCGCCGAATTTTTCCGCGAGATAAACGAGGATCGAACCGCTTTCGAAAACCCGCGTCGGCTCTGATGTCGAATGATCCATCAGCGCCGGGATTTTGGAATTCGGGTTGACGGCGACAAAACCGGAACCGAACTGGTCGCCTTCGCCGATCTTGATCAGCCACGCATCATATTCGGCGCCCTTGTGGCCGGCGGCCAGCAATTCTTCCAGCATAATGGAAACCTTCTGGCCATTCGGCGTCGCCAGCGAATAAAGCTGCAACGGATGTTTGCCGACCGGCAGTTCCTTTTCATGGGTGGGACCGGCAATCGGACGGTTGATGCTGGCGAACTGGCCGCCATTACCCTTGTCCCAGGTCCAGACCTTGGGCACTTCATATCCGGCGGGGAAATTATCTGCGGAAGAATTTTCGGCCATAAAAATCAGTCCTTGTGCGTTTCGGGAGGGCATCCGAAAATCCGGGCGCCTGAACATCATTATAGTAAGGTGGCCGAAGCATTTTTCCAGCCCCGCAGCGGATCAGAGCGGAATAGTATCGTGTTTCTTCCGGCGGGTTTCGACACTCTTGTTGCGCAGCGAGGCAAATGCACGAGCGATGCGGCGGCGCGAGGAATGCGGCATGATCACCTCATCGATGAAACCACGCTCCGCCGCCACGAAGGGATTGGCGAAACGCTCCTCATATTCCTTCGTGCGCGCGGCGATCTTCTCGGGATCGGCAAGCTCCGAACGATAGAGGATTTCCGCCGCACCCTTGGCGCCCATGACCGCGATTTCCGCCGTCGGCCAGGCGTAATTCACATCCGCACCGATATGTTTCGAAGCCATCACGTCATAAGCGCCGCCATAGGCCTTGCGCGTAATCAGCGTCACCATCGGCACCGTCGCCTCCGAATAGGCGAAGAGAAGTTTCGCGCCGTGCTTGATGACGCCGCCATATTCCTGTGCCGTTCCCGGCAGAAAGCCCGGCACATCCACCAGCGTCAGCAGCGGAATGTTGAAGGCATCGCAGAAACGCACGAAACGGGCGGCCTTGCGCGAGCTGTCGATATCGAGGCAACCGGCCAGCACCATCGGCTGGTTGGCGACAACCCCCACCGTCTGGCCTTCGAGACGGATGAAGCCGGTGATGATGTTGCGGGCAAAGGCTTCCTGCAACTCGAAGAAATCCCCCTCATCGGCAAGCGCGTGGATCAGTTCCTTCATGTCATAGGGCTTGTTGGAACTGTCGGGGATCAGCGTATCGAGCCGCGCTTCCAGCCGCGCCGGATCGTCATGGAACGGGCGGACCGGCGGTTTTTCGCGGTTGTTCAGCGGCAGGAAATCGAACAGCAGCCGCACATGTTCCAGCGTTTCGATGTCATTTTCGTAAGCGCCGTCAGCGACGGAGGATTTTTTCGTATGGGTAGAGGCCCCACCCAGCTCTTCAGCCGTGACGATTTCGTTCGTCACCGTCTTCACTACATCCGGCCCGGTGACGAACATGTAAGAGGTGTCGCGCACCATGAAGATGAAATCCGTCATGGCAGGCGAATAGACCGCACCACCGGCACATGGCCCCATGATAACGGAGATTTGCGGCACGACGCCGGAGGCGACGACATTGCGCTTGAAGACGTCGGCATAACCGCCGAGCGAAGCGACGCCTTCCTGAATACGCGCGCCGCCGCTGTCGTTAAGCCCAATCACCGGCGCACCGTTCCTGACCGCCATATCCATGATCTTGCAGATCTTCTGGGCGTGGGTTTCCGAGAGCGAACCGCCAAGCACGGTGAAATCCTGGGAAAACACATAGACCTGCCGGCCATTGATGGTGCCCCAGCCGGTAACGACGCCGTCGCCGGCGATCTTCTGGCCCGCCATGCCGAAATCCACCGCCCGGTGGGTGACATACATGTCGTATTCTTCGAAGGAGCCCTCATCCAAAAGCACGTCGATGCGCTCGCGCGCCGTCAGCTTGCCCTTGGCATGCTGCGCCTCGATGCGCTTGACGCCACCGCCGAGCCGCGCCTCTTCCCGCCGCGTTTCCAACTGCTCCAGAATGCCGGGCATGTTTCCTCCATGCGTTGTTATTACGATCCATAGCCCAGAAAATAGTCGTCCAGAAGCCTTGATCGTGCGCGTATGCGTGCCATAAATATTTGCAATATTAAATTTTGCAAAGTTGCAACATGGCGACGGAAAAACTCTTCATCGGCCGCAAGGTTCGCGGCCTTCGCGAAAATGTCCGCGCCACGCAGGCACAATTTGCCGAACGGCTGGGCATCTCCGCAAGTTACCTGAACCAGATCGAGAATAACCAGCGCCCGGTTTCGGCCAGCGTTCTGGTGACGCTGGTGGAGAAATTCCAGCTGGACATGGCGGAACTGGCGACCGGCGAAAACGACCGGCTGGTTTCCGCCGTGCGCGAGGCGCTGAAAGACCCGCTGTTCATGAATTACGAACCGGGGCTTCAGGAATTGAAGCTGATTGCCCAGAACGCGCCGGGTTTTGCCCATGCACTGCTGCGCGCCCATCAGGCTTACCGGCAGAACAGCGAACAGCTGGTGCAGCTGGACGACCGACTTGGCCGAGGAACCGCGCAGGTGGAAAGAACCCCCTATGAGGAGGTGCGCGATTTCTTCCACTTCGTCGACAATTACGTCGCCGAGATCGATCTTCTGGCCGAGCAGCTGGCGGAAGAACTGGAAATAGAAGGCGGCGAGACCTACGGAATTCTCGCCGCGCATCTCAGGAACCGTTACGGCATCCACATCACAAGAACCGAGGCGGCGGGCGGCCTGATCCGGCATTTCGACCCTGCCGGCAAAACCCTCGCCCTCAGCTCCTACATGGCCGCACCGACCCGCAGCTTTCAGCTGGCGTTGCAGATCGCCCAGCTTCACGCCGGCGCTTCGATAGACAGGCTGCTGGCCGACGCCGGTTTCCGCAATACGGAAGCGGCCGAAATCTGTCGTATCGGGCTGCACAATTATTTCGCCGCAGCCCTCATCCTGCCCTATGGCCCATTCCACCGGGCGGCGCAGGAGCTTCGCCACGATCTCGAGCTTCTGGCGGTGCGTTTCGGCGCGAGCCTCGAACAGGTGGCGCACAGGCTCAGCACGCTGCAACGGCCGGGCATGAAAGGCGTACCGATCTTTTTCGCCAAGATCGACCGGGCCGGCAACATCACCAAACGCCACAGCGCCACACGGCTGCAATTTGCCCGGTTCGGTGCGGCCTGTCCGCTGTGGAATATCCATCAGGCTTTCGAAAGCTCCGACAGGATCGTGCGGCAGCTGGCGGAAACGCCCGACGGCGTGCGCTATCTTTCCATTGCCACCCAGATCGAGAAGGCCGGCGCCGGTTTCAATACCGAGAGGCCGCGTTATGCGATTGCACTCGGCTGCGAAATTTCCCACGCGCAGAATTTCGTTTATGCCGATACGCTCGATCTTGGCAATTCAGGCTCCTTCAAACCCATCGGTATTTCGTGTCGGGTCTGCGAAAGGGTGGATTGCGTGCAGCGCGCCGTACCGCCGCTGAAACGCAAACTGCAATTCGACCACCTTTCGCGCGGCGCATTGCCCTACAGCATCGCAGATTTTTAGCCTTCAAAGCCCGCTCATGGCAGCGGCACCATGGCGCGGCGCATGATGTTGGCATAATAGCCCCAGAAAAGCCGGGCGGCGACGGAGCGCCACGGCGACCAGAGTGTCGCCCGCTCCGCCAACCATTTCGCTTCCGGCCTCACTTCCAGATCAAGCGCATGCGCCACTGCCGATCTCAGCGCCACATCCCCCACCGGAAAAATATCCGGATGCCCGCCGCAGAACATCAGATAGACCTCTGCCGTCCATGGGCCGATACCACGAAGCGCTACCAGTTCAGAAAGGGCAGTTCCCGGCTCCTTGCGCACCACGCCGTCCAGATCGATCTGCGCTTCCGTGACGGCACGCGCCAGCCCTTCCAGCGTCGTCGCCTTGGCACGGGAAAGGCCGAAAGTGGCGCGCAGCTCCTCCGGTGCGGCCAGATAATTTTCCGCCGTGACCACCCCGTCGGTGCCGGCAAGGACACGCGCCCAGATGGCATTGGCGCTGGCGCGTGACACCATCTGCGAGACGATGATATGGGCAAGGCCGGCAAAGCCGGGCTCATGAATGCGCAGTTCCAGCGGGCCGGCTTTTTCGATGACGAGGCCGAGCGCAGGATCGAGGCGGGCCAGATGCTCCAGCCCTTCGTTGATATCATCCATTCTGGTAATGATTTTCATCTTCGCATTCCGTATCCGCCCCGCACGCAGCCGGCTGGCGGGGTGCTTTAAAACATGGCAGAAGAAACCATGCCTTCGCCTCTCCGTCAAAAACCGGTTTACCGCTTTGCGCCAAGCCCCAACGGCCTGCTGCATCTCGGCCATGCGCTTTCCGCCTTCCTGAACCATGATATGGCGCAGGACAATGGCGGCCTCTTTCTGCTGCGTATCGAGGATATCGACCAGACGCGCTGCACGCCGGAACTGGAGCAGGCGATCTATGATGATCTCGGCTGGCTGGAGCTGGGCTGGGAAAAACCTGTCAGGCGTCAATCGGACCATTTCGATGCTTATCGGGTGGCGCTGGACAGACTGATCGACGCCGGCCTTGCCTACCCTGCCTTTCTGAGCCGTGGAGAAACCAGAGCGATCGTCAGGGCCTTCGAGGCCGATGGCAGGCTCTGGCCTCGCGATCCGGATGGCGCACCGCTTTATCCATCCGTGGACCGCGAAAGGCCTGAGGCGGAACGGGCAGCGCTGCTTGCCTCCGGTCGGCAGCATGCCTGGCGGCTTGACATGAAAAAGGCGATCCGCGCCGCCGATAACCCCCTGTTCTGGCAGGAGAGCGGCGATGGCGAGACGGGGCAAGTCGAGGCCCTGCCAGCGATGTGGGGCGATGTCGTGCTGTCGCGTTCCGACGCGCCCTCGAGCTATCATCTTTCCGTTGTGGTGGATGATGCGCTGCAGGGCATCACCAACGTGGTGCGCGGCATGGACCTGTTCCACTCAACCGCCATCCACCGGCTGCTGCAGCACCTGCTGGACCTGCAGCAACCCACCTATCATCATCACCGGCTGATCCTCGGCGCGGATGGGCGCAAGCTTTCAAAAAGTGAAGGTAGCACCGGGCTTTCCGCCCTTCGCGCGGACGGGGTGACACCCTCAGATATCCGCCGGTTTGTCGGCCTCCTCTAACGCCCGCTCACGGCGAGCACCGTTGCTGCCGATATTGCGGCGGATGATCTGCCGCACCTTGTATTTCATGAGCGCGGCATTGACCTCCGCACCGAGCATGAAGATGACGCCGACCATATAAAGAAACACCAGAACCACCATGACAGAGGCGAGACCCGCATAGGTGGCCGCATAATTGGCAAAGGTGGAGAGATAATAGGCAAAGATCGCCGCACCGATGACCCAGAAGATCATCGTCAGCAGGATACCCGGCCAGACGTCCCAGATGCGCCGCTTTCCGGCCGGAAGCCACAGATGCGCCGCCACCAGCCCCGCCGTCAGCACGACGATGGTGCCGTAAAGGCCGAGGTTGGAGACTGTGTTCAGTATATCCGTCAACCACGGAAACCGCTGTTCGGCAAAGGAGGTGGCGACCGGCACGGCAACGAGCACGATGCTGATGCCGGTGAAGACCACCACCGCAATCAGCACATAAAGCAGGCTGAGCAGGCGGGTGATGTACCACCAGCGCGTTTCGGTGACGCGATAGGCGCGGTTCAGCGAAATTCTCAGCGCCTCGACGCCGTTGGAGGCGAAATAGGCGGCGGCCAGCACCGAGATCGTCAGCAGCCCGCCGCGCGGAATGGTGAGCACCTGCTGCACCTGCGCGGCAAGCGGCCCGGCAATCGCCTCCGGCCAGGTATCGAAAATCAGATGCACCGCCGTTTCGGAAAACTGGTCGGCCCCCAGAAAACCGGCCAGAGCCGTGCCGAAGATCAGGAACGGGAAAAGCGCGAGCAGAATGGAGAGCGCCATATGGCTCGCCATCGCCCAGCCGTCGTCCTCGGCGAAATGGGAATAGGCATCGAAGGCAACCTTGCCTGCCAGGCGCACTGCGGCAACCATGTCACCTCCATTCATCGGCATTTCATTTGTAACTTCGAGCCGAATATGGGAAATCAGCTTTGCTTTGTACAGCGCGCAAACCCGTCTTTCGGTTCCCGCCGGGGCACGAATTTTGCGCAATTCAATTTTCGCGGGCCGGACCATCGGGCCAGAACACCATTCGGCTTCCCGGAGCGGCAGATGTCTGAAAAACCCGTCATCATCATCACCGGATGTTCCTCGGGCATCGGCGCTTATTGCGCCGGCGCGCTCCACCGGGACGGCTGGCGGGTCTTTGCCACCGTGCGCCGCATCGTCGACATGGCCGCGCTTGAAAATCAGGGTATCGAAACCCTGATCATGGACTACACCAAACCCGAGACCATTGCCGCGCTGGTGGATACCGTCGCAGCCCGGACCGGCGGCCGCATCGACGCCCTGTTCAACAACGGCGCCTATGGCCAGCCCGGTGCGGTGGAAGATCTGCCGGTGGAGGCGCTGCGGGCGCAGTTCGAAACCAATGTCTTCGGCTGGCACGATCTCACACGGCGGGTCATTCCCTTCATGCGCAAACGTGGTTCAGGCCGTATCGTGCATTGCTCCTCCATTCTCGGCCTCGTACCCTATCGGTATCGTGGCGCCTACACCGCCTCGAAATTCGCGATCGAGGGGCTGGGCGTGACCCTGCGCATGGAACTTCAGGGCAGTGGCATCCATGTGAGCCTGATCGAACCCGGTCCGATCGCCTCGAAATTCACGGCGACGGCGCTTGCCCATGTCAGGGACAAGATCGATCTGGAAAATTCAGCCCATGCGGTGGAATATAAACGCCAGCTGGCGCGCATGGATGGCTCAGGCCCAGTCAACCGCCACAAGCTTGGCCCCGAGGCCGTTTATGCCGTGCTGAAACACGCCCTGACCGCCGCGAAGCCAAAACCGCATTATCCCGTCACCGTTCCAGCCAAACAGGGGCTGTTGCTGAAACGGCTCTTGCCTGCCGGACTGTTCTATCGTCTGCTGCGCAGATTCGATTGAGGAGGAGTAACCCCTAAATGTCCGGCTTCACCAGTGTTCTGGCCCTTATCGTCATGGGCCTTGTCGTCATCGTGCTGATACGTGGCCTTTTCAACATGCTGAAGGGACAGGACGCCAACCGGTCCAACAAGCTGATGCAGCTTCGTCTATTGTTGCAAGCCATAGCCATCGTGCTGATCATGCTGACGCTCTGGCTCACCGGCGGCGGCCGCTGACATGGTCAAGCTGAACAAGATCTACACCCGCACTGGCGACAAGGGCACGACGGCGCTGGTTTCCGGCCCGCGCCGCCTGAAGCACGATCTGCGCGTCGAGGCCTATGGCACGGTGGACGAGACCAATTCGGCCATCGGCGTGGTACGACTGCACACGGGTGGGCTCGAAAAGCTCGACGCCATGCTGTTCCGCATCCAGAACGACCTCTTCGATCTCGGTGCCGATCTCGCCACACCGGACAATGGCGAGCCGCTGTCCTACGAGCCACTGCGCATCGTCGAAAGCCAGGTTACCCGGCTCGAAAACGAAATCGACGAAATCAACGTCGCGCTTGACCCGCTCACTTCCTTCGTGCTGCCCGGCGGCACCGCGGCAGCGGCCAATCTGCATATGGCGCGCACGATCTGCCGCCGGGCGGAAAGGCTGATGGTGGCGCTTTCTGTCACCGAAAACGAGATCGTCAGCCCGGCGGCCATCAAATATGCCAACCGCCTGTCCGACTTCCTGTTCGTGGCCGCCCGTTTCGCCAATGACACAGGCAAGGCCGATATTTTATGGGTTCCCGGCAAGAACCGCTGACAACTGTTCCATCAAAGGGCATTCGATGTTCATACCGCTGCACGATGCGAATTCCCTCAAACATATCCGAGTGCAATATGTCACGATCGGCCTGATCGTGGTCAATGTGCTGGTCTGGCTGTTTACCGGCGTGCTGGCCAGCGACGTGCAGGCCAATGCCGCCGCACTCGGCCTCGGCTTCATTCCCGCCGTGGTGTTCGACTACGCCTATCTCGAGCCGGCCCTGCAGGTAGTGCCTGATGATCTGACCGTCGTCACCTATGCGTTCCTGCATCTCGATTTCTGGCATCTGGCCGGCAACATGCTGTTCCTCTGGGTCTTCGGCGACAATGTCGAGGACGCGCTCGGCCATTTCCGCTTCCTGATTTTTTATCTCGCCTGCGCCATCGCCGGTGCGCTGCTGCACGGTTTTGTCGGCCCCACCTCTGAGGGACCGCTGATCGGCGCGTCGGGTGCGGTTTCCGGTGTCGTCGCGGCGTATTTCCTGCTGCATCCAAAGGTGCGTGTCTGGGTGCTGGTCTTCATGCGTATTCCGCTGCCCCTGCCCGCCTTCATTCCGCTGGCGCTGTGGATTGGCCAGCAGTTCCTGATGCTGGCGCTCGGGCTGGACGAAAACGTCTCTTGGGGCGCGCATGTGGGCGGCATATTGGCAGGTGCCGTCATGGTGCTTTTCATGCGCAGGCCGGGCGTTCCGCTGTTCGACCGCACCATTGTTCCGCCAAGGGCGGCGCAGTTCAAGAATCCGTCGCAAACGGCAGGGTTGTCGCAAATCGAACGAGGCTATGACGGGGGCGGATAAGCCCATGACGAAGAGATGAAGTATTTACGTGAACGTCAACGTAAGATATGCCTTACGTGCATGTGATAATGAACATTGCTCCGTTGTATTTGCGGGAAAAATGCTTATCCATGTCGCCAACCTGTTTTTGGAGGTCCGCGCGGTCTATTCACCAAGCGGACAGGAGTTTGAGGAAAGCCGCCGATGAAAATCCTTGTCCCCGTTAAACGAGTCGTCGATTACAACGTGAAAATCCGCGTGAAATCGGATGGTTCGGGCGTTGAGCTTGCGAATGTGAAGATGTCGATGAACCCGTTCGACGAAATCTCGGTGGAAGAGGCGCTTCGTTTGAAAGAGGCCGGCAAGGCCGAAGAGGTTGTGGTCGTTTCCATCGGCCCGGCCAAGGCGGAAGAAACGCTGCGCACGGCGCTTGCCATGGGCGCTGACCGCGCCATCCTGATCGAGACCGACGAAGCGGTGGAGCCGCTCGCCGTCGCCAAGCTGCTGAAGGGCGTGGCGGAGGCCGAACAGCCCGGTCTCGTCATCGTCGGCAAACAGGCGATTGACGACGATTCGAACCAGACCGGCCAGATGCTGGCAGCCCTTCTCGGCTGGGGCCAGGGCACCTTTGCCTCCAAGGTTGTGCCGTCCGACGGCAAGGTTGCCGTGACGCGTGAAGTTGATGGCGGCCTGCAGACCGTGGAGCTGAAGCTTCCCGCCGTCGTCACCACCGATCTTCGTTTGAACGAGCCGCGTTATGCTTCGCTGCCGAACATCATGAAGGCGAAGAAGAAGCCGCTCGACAAAAAGGCACCGGCCGATTTCGGCGTCGACGTTTCGCCACGCCTGAAGGTGCTGAAGACCGAGGAGCCTGCGGGCCGCAAGGCCGGCATCAAGGTCGGCTCGGTTGCCGAGCTGGTCGAAAAGCTCAAAGCTGACGGCGTCCTCTAAGGTTTCGGAAAAGGGAGATTATATTATGGCCATTCTTCTTCTGGCAGAACACGACAACGCAACCCTTTCCGACCTGACGGGCAAGACGCTGACGGCAGCAACCCAGATCGGCGGCGACGTCCACGTACTGGTCGCCGGCTCCGGCGCGAAGGGCGCTGCGGATGCGGCTGCGAAACTATCCGGCGTATCCAAGGTACTGCTCGCTGATGACGCCTCCTATGCCAATTCGCTGGCAGAACCGCTGGCGGCGCTGATCATCTCGCTTGCACCTTCCTATGATGTCATCCTCGCACCTGCCACCGCATCTGCCAAGAACGTGCTGCCGCGTGTGGCAGCGCTTCTCGACGTGGCGCAGGTCTCGGAAATCATCGAGGTGGTCTCCGCTGACACCTTCAAGCGCCCGATTTATGCCGGCAACGCCATCCAGACGGTGCAGGCGACTGACGCCAAAAAGGTCATCACCGTGCGCCCAACCGCTTTTGCGGCAGCAGCCGAAGGCGGTTCGGCAGCGGTTGAAACCATCGGTGCGGCCGAAAACCCCGGCCTTTCCAGCTTCGTTTCCGATGCGCTGGCCTCGTCCGACCGTCCGGAACTGACCTCTGCCAAGATCATTATCTCGGGCGGCCGCGCGCTTGGCTCCTCGGAAAAGTTCAAGGAAGTCATCCTGCCCGTCGCCGACAAGCTGGGGGCCGCCGTTGGCGCGAGCCGTGCGGCAGTCGATGCCGGTTATGCGCCGAACGACTGGCAGGTGGGTCAGACCGGCAAGGTGGTTGCGCCGCAGCTTTATATTGCTGCCGGCATTTCGGGCGCCATCCAGCATCTGGCTGGTATGAAGGACTCGAAGGTCATCGTCGCCATCAACAAGGATGAGGAAGCACCGATCTTCCAGGTTGCCGATTACGGCCTCGTCGCTGATCTGTTCGTGGCCCTGCCAGAGCTCGAAAAGGCACTGTAATTTTAAGCAACTGGGCAAGGCGGCGCGTTTTTTGAACGCGCCGCCTTCTCTTTTCCGGCCAGATGCGTAACATCGCCGCCAATGACGCAGACCAAGCCACACAGGAGAACTACATATGACCGCCCCCTTTAAGAATATCGGTATCATCGGAGCCGGTCAGATGGGGTGCGGCATTGCGCATGTTTCCGCCTTGGCGGGCTACAAAGTCCATATTTACGACCTCTCCAAGGAGGGCATCGAAGCCGGGCTTGCCACGATAAACGGTAACCTCGCCCGCCAGGTGACCAACGGCAAACTATCCGACGACGCCCGCAAGCAGGCGCTGGCGCTGATCAGCGGATCGACTGACGTCAACGATCTCGCGCCGATGGATATCGTCATCGAGGCAGCGACCGAGAACGAGGAGATCAAGCGAAAGATTTATGCGCAGGTCTGCCCGGTCCTGAAACCGGAGGCGCTGCTCGCCACGAATACCTCGTCGCTTTCCATCACCCGCCTTGCATCTGCGACCGACCGTCCCGAACAGTTCATGGGTATCCACTTCATGAACCCGGTGCCGGTCATGAAGCTGGTGGAACTGGTGCGCGGCATCGCCACCAACGAAAAAACCTTCGACGCGGCCAAGGACTATGTGCGGACACTGGAAAAGGCGATCACCGTCGCCGAAGATTTCCCGGCCTTCATCGTCAACCGCATCCTGCTGCCGATGATCAACGAGGCGATCTATACGCTTTACGAAGGCGTCGGTTCGGTGGAAGCCATCGACACCGCCATGCGGCTCGGTGCCAACCACCCGATGGGTCCGCTGCAGCTTGCCGACTTCATCGGTCTCGACACCTGTTTGTCGATCATGCAGGTGCTGCATGACGGGCTGGCCGACAGCAAATACCGCCCCTGCCCGCTGCTGGTTAAATATGTCGAGGCCGGCTGGCTCGGCCGCAAATCCGGCCGCGGCTTTTACGACTATCGCGGCGAGACGCCGGTTCCGACGCGCTAAGCGGGCATCTCCCCGGACGCTGGATGAGGGAGGGAAACCCCTCCCGCCACGTTTTACGAACTATCTGGCCTTCACCGCCGATACCAGCGCCTTGGCATCTTCGCTATCCCACGCCGCGGGGCCATTCATGGCAGCGAGAAGGCAGCCGTTTTCGTCGAGCAGCATGGTCGCGGGCAGGCCGAAGGCGAGGCCTTCCTTTTTCAGCGTGTTGAACACACCCATGGAACTGTCGCGGTAAAGCTTCAGCGCATCGATCTTGTATTCGTCCATGAAGACTCTCGGCTTTTCGTCCGCGCCGATGTCGATATTGACGGTGACCACCTCGAAATCATTGCCGCCTTTTTCTTTCTCAAGCGCGTTCAGCGCCGGCATCTCTTCCCGGCATGGCACACACCACGTAGCCCAGAGGTTCAGAAGAACCGCCTTGCCCTTGAGATCGGCAAGCGTCATATCCTGTGCCTCCGGGCCCTTGAAGGACAGCGGGACGACACGCGGCCTGTCCGCGGCCGACATGGCGGCCACCTGCCCCTTCAGAAAAGGTTTCAGCGAGGCGATGCGGTTTGCAGCACCCTCACATAAACCGGCGTCAGCGACCGCTGCCCCTTGAACCGGGCTCTCAGACCCAATATGCCTGAACCAGACCGCGCCCGCGCCAAACACGACACCGGCAACGGCAGCAATTGCAACCAATTTGGCGGATGGAAGCCTGAACGGCCTTTTTTCTGTCATCGAATACTCCAGGGCACTGCGAACATGGCTGACGGCACAGATCAGAAATCCTCCAACCAGATGTGGGGCGGACGTTTTGCTTCCGGGCCATCAGCCATCATGGAAGAGATAAATGCCTCCATCGGCTTCGACAAGAAGCTTTACGCCCAGGACATCCGCGGCTCTATGGCGCATGCCACCATGTTGGCATCTAAAGGCATTATTTCGACGGAAGATAAAGACAAGATCATCGAGGGGCTGAACACGATCCTGTCAGAGATCGAAGCCGGCACCTTCGAATTTTCGCGCAAGCTCGAAGATATTCACATGAACATCGAGGCGCGGCTTGCCACCCTCATCGGCACCGCCGCCGGCCGCCTGCACACCGCCCGTTCGCGCAACGACCAGGTGGCGCTCGATTTCCGCCTCTGGGTCAAGGAAGAATTGCAGAAGACGGAGGGCATGCTGACCGCCCTCATCGCCGCCTTCCTCGACCGCGCCGAAGAAAACGCCGATACCGTGATGCCCGGCTTCACCCATTTGCAGACGGCTCAGCCCGTCACTTTTGGCCACCATTGCATGGCCTATGTGGAAATGTTCGGCCGTGACCGCGCCCGCGTGCGCCACGCCATCGAGCATATGGACGAAAGCCCGATCGGCGCAGCCGCCCTTGCCGGCACCGGCTATCCCATCGACCGCCACATGACGGCGAAGGCGCTCGGCTTCCGCGAACCGACCCGCAATTCCATCGACACCGTGTCCGACCGTGATTTCGCGCTGGAATTCCTGTCGATCGCCTCGATCTGCGCCACACATCTGTCGCGTCTCGCCGAAGAGATCGTCATCTGGTCGACGCCGCAATTCGGCTTCATCCGCCTGTCGGACGCCTTCTCCACCGGCTCGTCGATCATGCCGCAGAAGAAGAACCCGGATGCCGCCGAACTGGTGCGCGCCAAGACCGGCCGCATCAACGGCTCGCTGGTCGCCCTTCTGACTGTCATGAAGGGCCTGCCGCTCGCCTATTCCAAGGACATGCAGGAAGACAAAGAACAGGTTTTCGACTCCGCAGAAAGCCTGGAACTGGCGATTGCCGCCATGACCGGCATGATCCGCGACCTTGAAGTGCGCAAAGACCGCATGCGTGCGGCGGCTGGTTCGGGCTATTCCACAGCCACCGATCTCGCCGACTGGCTGGTGCGCGAGGCGGGCCTGCCCTTCCGCGACGCGCACCATGTGACCGGCAATGCCGTGGCGCTGGCGGAAAAGAAGGGCTGTGATCTGGCCGATCTTTCGCTCGAGGAGTTGCAGGCCATCCACCCCGATATCACCAACGGTATTTTCGACGTTCTCTCGGTCGAGGCATCGGTCGCCAGCCGCACAAGCTTTGGCGGCACCGCTCCTTCGGAAGTGAGGAAGCAGATTGCCTGGTGGCGTGGACGTAACTGATAAATTCACGTTACGCTGCGATCACAAGAAACAGGGTGCACAAGCGCCCTGTTTTTCGTTATCAGAGAGGCACATATTTCCTTTGGACAGGCTCATGCTTTCAAAAACCGCGCGCAAACTCATCGTTCCCATCGGCATGACGCTCGCCGTCAGCCTCGTTCTCAGCGCCTGCGGGCGAAAGGGCGACATTGATCCGCCGAGCACGCCGGTTGAAATGCGCAACAAGCGCAATGCCGACGGAACGGAGACGAAGCCGGTAACGGCAGAACGACCGTTCATCCTCGACAAGCTTCTCTGACGGGTAAAAAGCCGTGAACCATTTTGGCTATATCGACGGCGTGCTGCACGCCGAAAACGTGCCCGTGCCCGAGATCGCCAAGGCGGTCGGCACGCCATTCTATGTCTATTCGACTGCGACGCTGGAGCGCCACTACAAGGTGTTCTCAGGCGCTTTCGCGGATGTGGACGCCATGGTCTGTTACGCCATGAAGGCCAATTCCAACCAGGCGGTGCTGAAGACCCTGGCAAAGCTCGGCGCTGGTATCGACGTCGTCTCCGGCGGCGAATTGCGCCGCGCGCTTGCCGCCGGTGTGCCGGCAAGCCGCATCATGTTTTCCGGCGTCGGCAAAACGGTCGCGGAAATGGATTACGCGCTGGAAGCGGGCATCTACTGTTTCAATATCGAATCCGAGCCGGAACTGGAAGTCCTCAACCTGCGCGCCGTCAAAGCCGGCAAGCGAGCGCATGTCTCCTTCCGTATCAATCCGGATGTGGATGCGGGCACCCACGCCAAGATTTCCACTGGCAAGAAGGAAAACAAGTTCGGCATTTCCTATGAGCGGGCGCGGGCGGTTTACGCCCATGCAGCCACTTTGCCCGGCATCCAAGTCACCGGCATCGACATGCATATCGGCAGCCAGATCACCGAATTGCAGCCTTTCGAGGATGCCTTCCGGCTGCTGCGCGAACTCGTCGAGGCGCTGCGCGGGGATGGTCATGCGATCAGCCACGTCGATATTGGCGGTGGTCTCGGCATTCCCTATCGCGAGGACAACAATCCGCCGCCGCTGCCGGATGCCTATGCGCATATCGTCAAGAACGAGCTGAAAAGCCTCAACTGCAAGATCATTACCGAACCGGGCCGCCTGATCGTCGGCAATGCCGGCATTCTGGTGACGGAAGTCATCTATGTGAAGGATGGCGGTGACAAGACTTTCGTAATCGTCGACGGCGCGATGAACGATCTTATCCGTCCGACGCTTTACGAGGCCTATCACGGCATTCGCCCGGTGGTGCAGCCGTCCGAGGACGCGCCACGTATCAAGGCCGATATTGTAGGCCCGGTCTGCGAAACCGGCGACTATCTGGCGCTGGATCGTGAAATGGCGCCCCCTGAGCCGGGCGATCTGATCGCCGTCAGCTCCGCCGGGGCCTATGGCGCGGTGCAGGCAGGCACTTACAACTCGCGCCTCTTGGTGCCGGAAGTGCTTGTCAAGGGTGACAAGTTCCACGTCATCCGCCCGCGCGGCACCTATGAAGAGCTGATCGCCCTCGATTCCGTGCCGGCCTGGCTCGACTGAACCGGTTTCATATCCGGTTTGGCCGATCACAATTGAGCGAAGCTGCCTAAAAAATGGGGGTGAGGGCCTAGCTGCCCTCGTCTTCGCCACAAACAATGTTATCCTTACCTTTCGTAATCCAAACAGCTCGCCGTTCCGGGAATGGCGTTTGACGTGGCCAGAACCGGGAGAACGGATTGATGACCACAGCCGGTAAGGACAGCACAGGCAGAAAGCGCCCGACCGGCGCATTCGCGCAACGGCCAGACCTTGCCCGCCGGGTTGCGGCCAAGCGCTTCTTCGCGAAAATCGTGCTGTTTTCCGAAAAAATGGCCCCGAAAATGTTGTGGCCGCTGTCCATCGCCGCCGTGTTTCTGGCGCTCGCCTGGTTCGGCCTTTACCGGCACATGCCGGATTTTCTGCGCCTCGGCATCGTTTTTGTTCTGGTCTTCGCTTTCATCACCACGATCCTGCCGATCCTGCGGCTGAAATGGCCGACCGACAATGACGCCTCCCGTCTGCTGGAAGAACGCAACGGCATGGCGCACCAGCCGGTTGGCGTGCAGGAAGACGAGCCGGCCTTCGATACCCCCTTTTCCCGCACATTGTGGAAAGAACATCAGATCCGCATGGCGGAGCGTATCGCCGCGCTCAATGCCGGGCTGCCGAAGCCCGATATCGCCCGCTATGACCGCCTGGCGCTGCGTGCCATTCCGGCACTGCTTCTGGTCACCGCCTTCGGTTTTTCCTATTCCAATGGTGCGGGCACGGTTGCCGATGCCTTCCGCAGCCGGCCAGCCGTCGGTCCACTTAATCCCGATATCCGTCTCGATGCCTGGGTCACGCCGCCCGCCTATACCGGCCGCGCGCCGATTTTCCTGACCGGACGGGACGCGACCAACCGCGATGCGGTTTCCGTACCGCAATCCTCCAGGCTGACGATCCGTATGACCGGCGGTGATGGCGGTGAGGAAGTGACTTTCGAACCCGAAATGGCCGGCGCGCTACAAAAGCTTGCGCCAGACGCTGCGCGCGCCGACAGCGCAAGCGGCGACGTCGCTGTCCAGACGCCAGCCCGCTCTGCGGATCAACCCATTGCGCCGCGCACTTTCGCCATGGATGTCACCGAAAGCGGCATGATCAGTGCCAATGGCGAACAATGGGTGTTCAACGTCATTCCCGACCAGTCACCCAGCATCGCCTTCGATAATATGCCGCGCCGCGCCGTCAACGGTGCGCTGGAAGTGGGTTTCACCGCCAAGGATGACTATGGCATCAAGGAAGCCCATGCCATCATCGAGCCGCTTGGCGTGGCGGAAGGTGCCACAGCACTTTACCCACCGCCGGAATTCAAGCTCGATCTGCCGCGGCAGAATAATCGCGAGATCAAGAGCCTGACCAGCCGCAACCTGACCGAACATCCGATGGCCGGCAAACGCGTACGCATCACGCTGGTGGCGACCGACGGTGCCGGACAGACCGGCCGCAGCCCCGCGCATGAAATGGTGCTGCCGGGCCGCAATTTCTCCGAACCGTTGGCGGCTTCCATTGCCGAACAGCGGCAGATTTTCTCGCTCGATACACGTCAGATGCCGAAGGCGATCGCCTATAATGAGGCGGTGGGCCTGCGCCCGGAAGAGACCATTCCCAACACCACGCACTATCTGCTGCTGCAATCGGCGCAGACCCGCATGCGGCTTGCCTATAATGAGGAAATGCTGAAGGACACGGCCGATTACCTCTGGGAGATCGCGCTCGGCATCGAGGATGGCGATCTTTCGCAGGCGGAAAAGCGCATGCGCGAGGCGCAGACCGCACTGTCCGAAGCGCTACAGCGTAATGCCTCCGACGAGGAAGTGGCCAAGCTGATGCAGGAGCTGCGCGAGGCGATGCAGCAGTTCATGAGCGAGCTTGCGCAGCGCATGCAGAACGCGCCGCAAGCCAACATGAATCAACAGGCGCAGAACGTATTGCGCCAGCGCGATCTGGAAAACATGATGAACCAGATCGAGAACCTTGCCCGTTCCGGCAATCGCGATGCCGCGCAGGAAATGCTCTCGCAGCTGCAGCGCATGATGAATAATCTGCAGGCTGGCCGCCCACAACGTCAGGGCCAGCAGGGACAGCAGCAGAGCAGCAAGATGCGTCAGCAGATCGACAAGCTCGGCGAAATTCTCCAACAGCAGCAGAAGCTGATGGACGAGACCTTCAAGCTCGATCAGGCTCTTCGAGATCGCATGCAGCGCGGCGACCCGCAGCAGGGTGGCGAAGGCGAAGACGAGCAGCAGATGGGCGAAAACGACCAGCAGCCGCAGCAGGGCCAGCAAGGCGAACAGGGTCAAAATGGTCAGCAGGGCGGACAACAGCCGAGCGACCAGATGACCGCTGAACAGTTACGCGAGGCGCTGAAAAATCTGCGGGCGCAGCAGGATGCGCTCGGCAAGCAGCTCGGCGAATTGCAGCAGGGCCTTCGCGATCTTGGCATGGAACCGGGCGAAAACTTCGGCAAGGCGCAGCAGGAAATGCAGGGCGCCGGCGAGGCGCTGGGCAAGAGCCAGGGCGAACAGGCGGTCGAAGGTCAGGGCAATGCGCTGAACGCGCTGCGCCAGGGCGCGCAGGACATGATGGGCCAGATCATGCAGGCCATGCGCCAGCAGGGCCAACAGCCCGGACAGGGGCAGGAAGGCATGGCGGGCCAGGGCGGACAGAACGGCCGCGACCCGCTTGGACGCCCCCGCAGTACCACCGGCCCGGATTTCGGCGATCAGGTGAAAGTGCCTGATGAAATCGACGTGCAGCGCGCCCGCGAAATTCTCGAAGCGATCCGTGAAAAGCTCGGTAACAACCCGCCCGGTGAAATCGAGCGGCGTTATCTGGAACGGTTGCTGGATATTCGATGAGGGTTGGCGGCGACCCGACCCGTCATTTTAGCCGCATCGCTTTTTTACCTGGACCCCTCAGCAATGTCATGAGGCGGGCCACAAGCCAGCTAAACATTCGACGTCATCCTCGGCCTTGTGCCGAGGATCTGCCAACTCTTCGTAAAATCGATACGTCGCAGATGCCCGGGACAGGCCCGAGCATGACGGAGGAGAGAGTTGACAACTCCGCAACAAAAAAGGGCGGTTCCACGACCGCCCTTTTCCAAATCTCTGCAATCCTGTCGTTCAGGCAGCCAGCGCCCGCGCAACAGCCTTGCGAATATCCGGCAGCGCAAAGGGCTTGGAAACCACGTCCACAATCTTCGTCGCCAGATCATCAGCGCGTTCGCGCTGTTCGGCATAACCGGTCATCAGCAGGATGCGCATGGCCGGGAAGCGTTCGGCGGCGCGGTGCGCCAGCTCGATGCCATCCATGACCGGCATGCGGATATCCGAAAGAAGAAGATCGAAACTGGTCTCCTGAAGCTTCTCCAGCCCCTGCTCGCCGTCAGCCGCCTCATGGGTCTCGTGACCGTCGAGACGCAGCGCGCGGGCGACAAAAGCCCGCAATGCATCCTCGTCTTCGGTAATCAGAATTTTCGCCATTAATCATTGCTCCTGGGCATCATTTCCAGCCATGAGCAACATCGCAGGCTCCTCTTTTCAAGAGGTAAACACCCAGACCTTCGCTGGGTGAATGGTTAATGAGGCGTCTCCGTCCTGTGCCGTTCCGGCACGACGAAAAGCTCAGGCGTCGCCGGTCACGACGCCGACGAAGGGCAATTCGCGGAAGGCATAAGCGACATCCATGCCGTAACCCACGACGAAATAGTCAGGACATTCAAAGCCGACATAATCGGCCTCCAGATCTTCCTTGCGCTTGACTTTCTTGTCGAGCAGCACAGCAATGGTGACGTTGCGCGCGCCACGCTCGAAAAGCAGTTCCTTGGCGAAACGCAGTGTGCGGCCGGATTCGAGAATATCGTCGATCAGAAGCACATCGCGGTCCTTCACGTCGCTGTCGATATCCTTGACGATCCGCACCCCTTGCGAGACCGTGCCGGCGCCATAGCTCGACAGCGTGATGAATTCGACTTCGGGAGCAAGACCACTATCATGCAGCGCGCGGATAAGATCGGCCGCGAAAATAAACGATCCCTTGAGCACGGCGATGACCAGCAAATCCTTGGTCGGGCCGCCGGCAATGTGCTTGGCCATATCCCGATTGCGCTCGGCAATCTGCTCGGCGGTGTAAAGCGGCTCGATGTTCTTTCCACGGACGACGGGCATTCTTTCTCCTGTGCTGCGCCTTGCCGATTTTACCTTTCAGTAAAAATACGAAGATCACGCGTTAGCACAGTCAACGTCCGGACGCACCCGCCTCGACGAAGGAAAGCTTGATCTCTGGCGTTTTTCCACCGGGATGGCGCAATTTTGCAGAAAATCCGTGGCTGAAACCGGGCTGCATCTCCCTCACCGGCGGCTCGATGACCATGCTGGCCACCAGTTGCCCCTTGGCAACGAAGAGATCGGCGCGAAGTGCCGGCACCTCTTCGAGGGCAGTGCCGTTATTTTCCACAATGCCGCTGATAAGCAGGATATCCATGCCGCCCGCCTCCTGCGGTGTAACGGTCACATGGGAAATGGCAAGCGGGTTTGCCGTGGCAACGGCCTGCTTTTCCGGCACGACCACCGACAGGCCACCCGAGCAGACGAAAACAAAAATGGCGAGACCCGCAACCAGCGCCGAATAGGCATCCGCCGACAGGCGCGACAATCTGCGATCCACCCAGCCGATGAAGGCGAGGCCAACCGTACCGATGGTGACGGGTGGTTTTGCCATCTGCCGGCGTGGCGCACCGCGATTGTCGTTTCCGGGCTGACGCGCACGGTTTTCCTTGATGGTGACAAATTCCGCGTCTACCACGTCGTGGCCCGGATTTGCCGTCCGCGTCGTCCGGCGCGCCGGGGTTTCCGGCATCAAGAGGTCGAAATCGAATGCCGCTTGCCGGCGAGATGAACGGAACATAGCCATAGAATTCCTTGGGTGAGGTTTTCCGGCCCGCAAAACTGGGCATTGCAACGAATCCTGCCAAGTTTTAAATTTAATTGGTTAATGCTTCGCAAAAACGCCTCGCGCAGGCCACCGGAACCGGGTTAAACCGTGACATCCGGGCCTTACGCGCCAGCGGTTCGCGAACCACCACAAAACGAAGAGACTGGAAGTCCTTTGATCCATTTCGAAAATGTCGGGTTGCGTTACGGCATGGGACCCGAGATCCTGAGAGACATGACCTTCGACATTCCCAAGGGGTCGTTCCAGTTTCTGACCGGCCCTTCGGGTGCGGGCAAGACCTCGCTGCTGCGCATGCTGTTGATGTCGCTGCAGCCCACCCGCGGCCATATCCGCATGTTCAACCGCGATGTGTCGCGTATTCCACGCAGCGAGTTGCCGATGCTGCGCCGCCGTGTCGGCATCGTCTTTCAGGATTTTCGCCTGCTCGATCATCTGACGACCTATGAGAATGTCGCCCTGCCGCTGCGCGTGCGCGGCAAGGAAGAAAGCGCATACCGCAACGACGTGATCGAGCTTCTGAAATGGGTTGGGCTTGGCGAGCGCATCAACGTGCTGCCGGCCATCCTGTCCGGTGGCGAAAAGCAGCGCGCCGCCATTGCCCGCGCCCTGATGGACCAGCCGGAAATTCTGCTGGCCGACGAGCCGACCGGTAACGTCGATCCGCCCATGGCCAAACGCCTTCTCAACCTCTTCCTTGAACTCAACCGGCTGGGTACGGCTGTCGTCATCGCAACCCATGATTTCGCGCTGATGGACCAGATCGACGCGCGCCGGATGATCCTGACCGAAGGGCGGCTCGACATCTATGAATGAGATCACCCGCAAACAATTGACGCCAGAAGCGGCCCAGCCGAAGCGCCCGCCCATGCGCATCCGCCCCATGGCACCCATCCTGCCGCCGTCGAACATTCAGGGCAACGCGCTGATGGTGGTGATCGCCATCATGGCCTTTCTCGCCTGCCTGACACTTGGCGCCGTCTCCATGGTGCGCGCCACAGCCGCCACCTGGCAGAGCCAGATTTCCCGCGAGATCACCATCCAGATCAAGCCCGAGGACGGGCTGGACATGAATGCGGCACTTACCAAGGCGCGCAATCTGGCGCTCACCTTCGTCGGCACGCGGGATGGCACGATCCTCGACGATGCAGCCACTGCGCGCCTGCTCGAACCATGGCTCGGCAGCGGTCTCGATCTTTCCGAGCTGCCCATACCGCGCCTCGTCGTCATCACCATCGACGAAAATAACCCGCCCGATTTTCAGGCGATGCGGGACATGCTGAAGGCCGAGCTGCCGCAGGCATTTCTGGACGACCACCGCACATGGGTGGACAGGCTGGTCTCCATGGCCAGAACCACGGTCATGATCGGCCTCGGCGTTCTGATCCTCGTTTTCACCGCCATGGTGTTGACGGTGGTGTTTGCGACGCGCGGGGCGCTTTCCGGCAATCGGCATATCGTCGAGGTGCTGCATTTCGTGGGGGCGGAAAGCAGCTTTGTGGCGCGGGAATTCCAGAAACACTTCCTGAAGATCAGCCTTAAAGGGGCAGCGGCGGGCGGCGCTCTAGCCGCAGCGGTTTTCCTTGCTGCCGGTTTCTGGCAATCGAGCACGGTCGCCACGCCGCAGAGCGATCAGGCAAGCGCGCTTTTCGGCTCCTTTTCAGTTGGTCTCGGCGGCTATATCGGCATCGCCACAACGATGATCGTCATCGCGCTTCTCACCACCATCACGGCGCGCGTGACCGTCATCCGAACCATCGACGATATCGACCGCGTCCGCTCCGATCCGTCGAAAAGTGACGGCCTCACATCGTGACCTTACGCCCCAAATCCCGTTGCAAACTGAAACGGTCACAAGCCGGATGTAACCTGCGGACGGTAGACAAAAATGCCTGTTCCTTGCCTTAATCGGCGAGTATTCAGGAGGAATGTTTGTGAGTCGAACAGACCAGGATCAGACGGCGACGCGACCGGCCAGAAAGGGCCTGTTGTCGCGGCGGGGTCCGTTGCGCCGTTTTATTCGCGGTATCATCCTGATTTGCGTCATTCTTTTCGGTATTTTTTTAGGTGGCTTCCTGTGGTTCGCCGATTCCGTCGCCTCCATGCGCCCGCCGGAAGGCACGAAGGGCGATGCCATCATCGTTCTGACCGGCGGCTATCAGCGAATCGAACAGGCGGTCGGCCTGCTACGTGATGGCGTGGGCAAACGTTTGCTGATTTCCGGCGTCAACCCCGCCACCACCCGCACGCAGATCCGCAAGATGACGCAAGGCTCATCCGACATGTTTTCCTGCTGCGTGGATATGGGTTACAAGGCCATGGACACGATCGGCAATGCCAACGAAGCGGCAAGCTGGATACGCGATCACAACTACTCCTCGATCGTCGTCGTCACCAATAATTATCATATGCACCGCAGCCTGCATGAATTGCGCAGCGCCAGCCCGCAGACGCGATTTATCGCCTATCCCGTCATCAGCGCCGATCTCGCCCGCACGAACTGGTTCGTGGAGCCGGATGTGGTCAGAACCATGCTCTACGAATATTTAAAGTTCGTGGCGGCAGCTGGACGCGACCTGACCGGCTTCGGCAAGGGCGATGGCCTGCGCAAGGCCGCCGCCGATCATTCCATGCCGAAGGTGGCGACCGCTTCTCCATGAACGGCAAGAAACGCGCTTGCTGCGGGACCTTGTTTTCGTGTAGGCGTCTGGCATCGGCATCCGGCATCGAGGCCATCAGAGCTTCGGAACGGCTGCGCCCCGGGAAGGTTGTTGATGCTCAAGCTGCGCTCTTTTCTTTTCAATACGCTGTTTTATCTCAACCTGATTGTCCGCATGATCGTGCTGACGCCGATCTATTTCATCCTGCCGCGCAAAATCGCCTTCGAAATTCCCAAGAACTGGGCGCGGTCCAACCATTGGCTGATGAAAAACATCGTCGGCACCACCTTCGAGATCGAAGGGCTGGAGAACATCCCGGAAACCGGCTGCATTTTCGCGCCCAAGCATCAATCCTTCTGGGATACCTATGCACTGCTGCCCAATCTGCCGGACCCCGTCTACATTCTGAAACGGGAATTGATGTGGATTCCGCTGTTCGGCTGGTATGTGATGAAACAGCGGATGATCCCGGTCAACCGCGCCGCACGTGGCAAGGTCATGCTGAAGGTGATGGAGCGGGCGAAAGAGGAAATGGCGGCAGGCCGCGAACTCATCATCTACCCCGAAGGCACACGCCGTCCGCCCGGCGCCGAACCCGAGTACCGTTACGGTATCGCCCGGCTCTACCGTGACCTGCAGGTGCCAGTCATTCCCGTCGCCATGCATCCCGGCCTCTTCTGGCCACGCCGTTCGACCATGCGTTATCCCGGCCATTTCAAGGTGCGTATCCTGCCGGCCATCGAGCCGGGGCTGGACCCCGACGTGTTTTTCAAGCGATTGATCGAGGTGACGGAAAAAGCGAGCGACGAGTTGCTGCTGGAAACCGCGCGCAACAATCCGCACCTGCCGCTGCCGCCAACCGCCATCAAGCGCATCGCCGAACTTCAGGGCACGGAAACGACCTCCGCCGACTAAACCGCAAGTGTGCCGACATTGGCGGCGATGCTTTCCAGCAGAGAGTCACGAATGCCCATATCCTGCAGATGCTGCACGGTATTGAAGACGTAATCGGTGTTGGGACCCGAGCGGCCCGATGCGGCGGCAATGATCGTGGCCGCCTCTGCGACCCCCAGCCCGCCGATATATTGCTCATGCGCGGGATCGGCCACATAAGTCACGGCATTGCCGCGCCGTCCATCGGAAAGAGCGATGGCGACGACACGCTCCTTGTAGACATTCGTTACCAGCTCGCGCTCACGCAGGTAAGCCATCACCGGCTCGTGGTCCTTCGCCTCGACCCGGAAGGCGACACCAAGGCAGGAGCCGCCACGCTCCAGACCCAGCACGAGACCGGGCTTTTCCGTGGTGCCTCTGTAAAAATTGGAACTGATGCAGAGCGAGCGACGATAACCGTGCAACCGCGCCTGCTGCCTTTCCGCGAAGGCAAAGCCGGGGTTCCACATCAACGAACCGTAGCCAAAGACCCAAAAATCGTCCATATCCCAAGCCAAATCTAAATTCCCTGAAGTCTGTTCATCGGAGATCAATATGGCAGCGTCAAGCCAATCCGGCACCGCCAAAAAATTCCTCTGGCTTGCCATCGCCATCCTTGTGGTCATCGGACTTTATACGGCCGGATGGTTTTATGCCGCCGACAGGCTGAAACAGACGGTACTGAACGTCATTTCACCCTCGCAGGCGAGGAATGTCAGCGGCGAATGCGGCGATATCGCCTTCCGCGGTTATCCCTTCCGCATCGGCCTTTTCTGCTCCAAAGTGACCGTGGACGACAGCGGCAACGGCGTTTCAGCGTCTTTCGGCGAACTTCGCTCGGCGGCACAGGTCTATAATCCCGGCCATATTGTCTGGGAACTCGATTCGCCGGCGGAAATCCGCTCCGCCCATGGCCTGACCGTTTCAGCCTCCTGGCAGAACATGCAGTCGAGCATCGTCACCAAGCTGAAGGGCATCGACCGCACCTCACTGGTGATCGACGGTCTCAAGGCGCAGGCGGTTTCCTCCGTCACCGGCCAGACGATTGATTTCGATGCCGTCAAGACGGAAATGCACCTGCGCCAGAACGGCGCCGATCTTGATGGCGCAATCACGCTGACCGACTCGGCAACCGTCATCAAGGATTGGCCGCAGGTTCTTCCCCGCCTCGATGCCATCATCGATGTGACGCTCGCGGGTAAGGCGGGCATGGTGGACGGCAGCGACACGTCAGGCCTTTATGGCACAAGCGGCGAGCTTCGCCGGCTGTTGGCCGATATTGGCGACGGCCGCACCATGCGCATCAGCGGCCCTTTCTCCTTCGACAATGAAGGCTATCTATCCGGTCAGTTCAAGCTGGAGATCGAAAAGCTCGGCGCATGGTCGGACAATGCCAAGCAGGCGTTTCCACAGCTGCAATCCACCATCGATACGGCCCGCAAACTGCTCGGCGCGCTCGCCGGCGGCGGAGACAGGGCATCGGTCGATCTCGTGGTGGACCGCGGCCGCGCCACCGTCAGCGGCTTCATCCCGCTGGGCAAGATACCGCCGATTTAACAGAGAGGTTTTGTGAAAAATACCTCAGCGGCATCCTGAATCTCCGCAAAGTTCAGGATGCCCGCTTCTTGATATCCATTGCGACGATGCCACCTCTGTGGTTCCTCTTCATCCTGCTGGCTCGAGGTCATCACCAGAGATGCCCCTTGCTCACGCATTTGAGTTTCCCAAAAACCCGTAAGCGCTGCGCCGACTCCATGCCGGCGAAATTCAGGAATGACGCGGATCATGTCCATATAGGGAATCTTTCCCCAGAACATTGAGAAGCGCAGAAAGCCGACTAAAACCAAATCTTTTTTTGCGACGAGATATTCGCGGTGTCCAACGCACCGCCGCAACCAAGCCTCATCAATCCATTTGTCTTCACGCAGGAGCCAATCGATATCGCCATCCATCGCTGCCGATATCGATATCATGCCAGCCACCTATTTCTTCTGGTCCAGCGCATGACGCCCGAAGTCGGGCGTATCAACGTCCTGACCAGCCTCAATGATGGAGCGGCGGATGGAGCGTGTGCGGGAGAACAACTCAAACAACTTGTCGCCCTCGCCCCAGCGGATCGCTCTTTGCAGCGACGCAAGGTCCTCGGAAAACCGCGCCAGCATTTCGAGAATGGCATCCTTGTTGTGCAGGCAGACGTCACGCCACATGGTCGGATCGGAGGCGGCGAGACGGGTAAAGTCGCGGAAGCCGGAGGCGGAATATTTGATGACTTCCGATTCGGTCACCGTCTCCAGATCGTCCGCCGTGCCGACGATATTGTAAGCGATGATATGCGGCAGATGCGAGACGATCGCCAGAACCTTGTCGTGATGTTCGGCATCCATTTCATCGACTCGCGAGCCTAGCGCCCGCCAGAAATCCTTCAGCTTTTCCAGCACCTCGTCGTCCGTGCCCGGCAGCGGCGTGAAGATGCACCAGCGCTCACGGAACAGACCAGCGAAACCGGCATCCGGGCCGGATTTTTCCGTGCCTGCCAGCGGATGGCCGGGAATGAAATGCACATTTTCAGGCATATGCGGCGCCATCTGGGCGATAACCGAGGCCTTGGTGGAGCCGACATCGGTGACGATGGCGCCCGGTTTCAGATGCGGCGCAATCTGCTGCGCCACGCTCTCCGACGCGCCGACCGGCACCGAAACAATGACGAGATCGGCATCCTTCACCGCTTCCGCCGCCGAGACGGAATAGTCCGTGCCAAGCGCCAGTTCCTCCGCCCGTTTCAGCGTGTCTTCGCTGCGGGTGGAAATCGTCACATTGCGGGCAAGCCCCAGTTCCCTGACATCGCGGGCAATCGACGAGCCGATCAGGCCGATGCCGATCAGCGCGATGCGTTCAAACATGATCTCGCCCATCACGCCTGCCCCATGAACTCGGTAAGTGCGGCGATAACGCCGAGATTGGCTTCTTCCGAGCCGACGGTCATTCGCAGCGCATTCGGGAAACCGTAACCACGCACTGCACGCAGGATGTAACCGCGTCGGCTCAGGAACTCATCCGCATCCGTTGCCCGCCTGCCATCCTGATCGGGGAAATGGATCAGGACGAAATTGGCAACAGACGGCGTGATTTCGAGGCCGAGACCGGTGAAGGCGGTCGTGAGCTTGTCCATCCACAGCGCATTATGCGCCACGGCCTGTTCGACAAAGCCCTGATCGCGGATTGCAGCGGCACCGGCAGCGATGGCCGGCGCGCTCATGTTGAACGGGCCGCGAACGCGGTTCAACGCATCGATGACGGCGGCCGGACCATACATCCAGCCGACGCGCAGCGCGGCCAGACCATAGACCTTGGAGAAGGTGCGGGTCATCACCACGTTGCGGTTGCCGGATACCAGCTCAAGCCCCGCTTCGTAATCATTCCTGCGCACATATTCGGCGTAAGCCGCATCCAGCACCAGCACGACATGTTTCGGCAGACCGGCCTGCAGGCGGCGGATTTCCGCAACCGGCACATAGGTGCCGGTGGGATTACCGGGATTGGCGATGAAAACCATCTTCGTCCTCGGCGTGACGGCGGCAAGCACGGCGTCCACATCCACCGCGCAATCCTTTTCCTTCACCGTCACCGGCGTCGCGCCCGCACCCATGATCTGGATCTTGTAGACGAGGAAACCGTGCTCGGTGATGATCGCCTCATCCCCCGCACCCAGATAGACATGGCAAAGCAGGCCCAGAAGCTCATCCGAGCCATTGCCGCACATGATGTTCGCGATGTTGAGGCCGTGCACGTCGGCAATCGCCTGACGCAACGCTATCGCCTGACCGTCGGGATAGATTTCCAGATGGCTGGCGGCCGCACCGAAAGCTTCGATCGCCTTCGGGCTCGGACCGAGCGGTGTTTCGTTGGAGGAGAGCTTATAAACCTTCGCAACGCCGTCCACATGTTCCTTACCCGGAACATAAGCGGCGATATCCAGAATACCTGGACGCGGAACAGGTTGGTTAAGCTCTGCACTCATTTGATCGACCTTTGGAAAAACGCCGGAGAACCCGGCAAAAGCAATGCCGGAGGCATTAGACCGGAATGGCAGTTTTGTCGAGTGTCAGCGCGGCTTTCCCTGTGTTGCGGCGGCACGAGTCAGTGCGATACGCTCGAACGTGGTCTGTGCATCAGGCTTGCCCCATGAACTCGGTGAGGGCCGCGATGACGCCGAGATTGGCCTCCTCCGAGCCGACGGTCATTCTGAGCGCATTGGGGAAAGCGTAACTGCGCACCGCGCGCAGAATATAACCGCGGCGGCTTAAAAACGCATCCGCATCCCCTGCGCGCCGGCCCTCGCGATCAGGGAAATGGATTAGCAGGAAATTGGCGACGGACGGCGTGACGGTAAGGCCGAGCGCAGTGAACGCATGGGTCAGCTTATCGCGCCAGAGCAGATTGTGCTCGATGGTCGTTTCCACAAAAGCCTGATCGCGGATAGCCGCTGCTCCCGCCGCAATGGCCGGCGCGCTCATGTTGAACGGGCCGCGAACGCGGTTCAGTGCATCAACGACACCCGCAGGGCCGTACATCCAGCCGATGCGCAGTGCCGCAAGACCATAGGCTTTGGAAAGCGTGCGTGTCATCACCACGTTGCGGTTGCCGGATACCAACTCGAGGCCGGTTTCGTAGTCGTTGCGGCGTACATATTCGGCATAGGCAGCATCGATCACCAGAAGAACACGCTCCGGCAGGCTCGCCTGCAGGCGGCGGGTTTCCGCAACCGGAAGATACGTGCCAGTGGGGTTGCCGGGATTGGCGACGAACACCATCTTCGTCTTCTGCGTCACCGCTGATAAAATGGCGTCTACATCGATGATGCAATCCTTTTCCTTCACCGTGACCGGTGTCGCTCCCGCTGCGATGATCTGGATTTTGTAGAGAAGAAAGGCGTGCTCGGTCACGATCGCCTCGTCGCCCGCGCCAAGATAGGCCCTGCAAAGCAGTTCCAGCAACTCGCCGGAACCGTTACCGCAGATAATATTGGCGAGGTTGAGACCATGGACCTCCGCGATTGCGGAGCGCAGCGCGGCGGCCTGGCCATCCGGATAGATTTCCAGATGGCTGGCAGCTGTGCCGAAAGCCTCTATCGCCCTTGGGCTCGGACCGAACGGCGTTTCGTTGGCGGAAAGCTTATAAATTTTCGCAACATCATCCACATGTTCCTTACCGGGAACATAAGCGACAATGTCGAGAATACCCGGACGCGGAACGGGTTGGTTAAGCTCTGCGCTCATTTTTATCGACCTTTGAAAAGACGTCGGAGAACCCGGCAAAAAGCAATGCCAAAGGCCTAGAATGGAATGGCCGCTTTGTCGAGGGTCAGCGCGGCTTTCCCGGTTTTGCAGCAGTGCGGGTGGTGGGTACCCCCTGCGGCGCGAGAACCGGCACAAAAACCCGGCGCGAGGCGCGCTGGGTGACTGGCAATCCCTGATAGAGACGCTTCTGGGCTTCAACCACGATGACGCCGGAAAACAGCGGCCAGAGCCTGCGGCCGGTGAGTTCGAGGTAACGGCGGAATTTCAGCACGGGCCGGCTGGTAGTGGGCGGAAAGAACAGTGCTTCGGCCGAAGCCCCCGGCGTGAAATTGGTTTCCCGCAGAAGCGCCGTCAGTTGTCCGCGTGAGTAGGGCCGCCCGGAACCGAAAGGCGTGTGCTCCATGCGCGCCCAGACCCCGCGCCGGTTCGGCACCACGATGACCAGACGGCCACCCGGCGCCAGCACCCGCCACAGTTCCTTCAAACTCTCGCGTGGATTTTCGGCAAATTCCAGCGCATGCACCATCAGGACCCGGTCTATCGACGAATCGGGCAGCGGCAATTCCTCGTCAAACACCAGCGCGGTGGAGGAAAGTTCGCCAGCCGGCCAGTTCACCGCCCCCTGCCCCGCCGGCATGAAGGCGAAAGTGCGCTCCGTATCGTGGCGGAACCGCTCCAGAAACGGCACGGCATAACCGAGGCCGACCAGCCGTTCCTCCGGCAAGGGCGGCCATAGCGTCGAAAGCGCCATGGTAATCGCCTGCTCGGCGGAGCGGCCAAGCGGAGAATGATAGAATTCGCGCAGATCGACGATATCGGTATTCATGGGCGAGAATGTAGCATCAGGCGGTTGGACTTCAAGGCGTCTGCCCCTACATTGGAAGTCAGTTGGGAAAGTCAGGCGGGCGAATGCGCCGGTTTTGGCCGGCAAATGGAGAGGATATGATGAAACCTTTGGAAATAGATGTCTTTCTTTGCCGCAGCGACAATTTCGGGGTTCTTCTGCATGATCCTGAAAGTGGGGCAACCGCTGCCATCGATGCGCCGGAGGAAGGGCCGATCCTGCATGCTCTCGATGGCCACGGCTGGAAACTCACCCATATCTTCACAACCCACCACCACCAGGATCACGTGGAAGCCAATCTGGCGCTGAAGGACAAATTCCGCTGCGAAGTGCACGGGCCCTACGATGAGGCGATTGCGATACCAGGCCTTGATCGCTCGCAGGCCGATGGCGACGAGTTCGAATTCGCCGGACGCCGTGTTCAGGTCATCGCCACACCCGGCCACACGGCGGGCCACATCTGTTATTATTTGCCGGATGATGGTTTGCTATTTGCCGCCGATACGCTGTTCGCCATGGGCTGCGGCCGCCTGTTCGAGCGCCCCGCGGCGGATATGTGGCACTCCTTCCAGAAACTGATGGCCCTGCCGGATGAGACGCGCGTCTATTTCGGCCACGAATATACGCTTTCGAATGCCCGTTTTGCGCTGACCGTTGATCCCGACAATGCAGTGCTGAGCGAACGCGCGGCGCGTGTCGAGACGGCGCGGAAGGCCAATGAGTTCACCATTCCCACCACCATCGGGCTCGAAAAGCAGACCAATCCCTATATGCGGGTGACGGACGCCGGCATTCGCAGACATCTTGGCCTTGAAGGGGCCGCCGATGCCGACGTCTTTGCGGAAATTCGCACGCGCAAGGACAATTTCTGATGGGCGCCGATCTGTCTGCGGAAGCGATCATTCGCGAATTGGGGCTGGAACCGCATCCCGAAGGCGGTTTTTACCACCAGATTTTTCGCGACAGGGCAGGCGGCGAGCGTGGCCACTCGACGGCGATTTATTATCTGCTGGAAAAGGGTGTGCGTTCGCACTGGCATCGGGTCACCGACGCGGTGGAGGTCTGGCATTATTACGCCGGCGCGCCGATCGCGCTGCATCTTTCGGACGACGGCCGGGAAGTGCAGACCTTCACGCTCGGCCCTGACATTCTTGAAGGCGAGCGCCCGCAGGTGATCGTGCCGGCCAATTGCTGGCAATCGGCGGAAAGCCTCGGTGATTTTACTCTGGTCGGCTGCACCGTGTCGCCGGGCTTTGCTTTTTCGAGCTTCGTTATGGCTGAACCCGGCTGGTCGCCGGGTGATGCGCCATAGACGCCAGAACAATGCCGGTGGAGTGAACCTATGCCACTTGTTTCTTCGCCCCGAGGGGGAGAAGTCCGCGGCTGCGGGATGAGGGGGCAAGCTTCACGGTATACGGAGAGGGTTCCCCCTCATCCGACCCTTCGGGCCACCTTCTCCCCGGCGGGGAGAAGAAACGCGCGGCAACGCCGTGCTATCAATCCCGGTCAGCCCCCGTATTTCGTCGCGGTAATATAGACCTGGCCCACCCGCGTTGGAATGATGGCGTAGACCGGCGCATAAACATCCATATTGTTCGACTTGGCGAACCAGATCTCCATCGAGATGGATTTCAGATATTCGATATCCTTGCGTCCCTGCCGGTAGCCTGACTTCGGCACGTAACGCGCCTTGCAGACGATGGCATCGCCACTGAAGCCGTTGGTCTTGAAGGGCTTGGTGCCGCTGGGGCTCAAAACGAGATCGAGCCGCGATTCGCCATCATAGATCGGCAGACGCGTCGGGCAGATGCGGCCGCCGGCGGGAATGATGAGGCCGGAAATCGGATCGAGAACCGAGCGCAGGTCACGGTCCTTTACGCCCACCCAGTTGTCCGGCCGGGCCTTCTGTTCCGGTTTCACCGTCGTCGAGGTGACATTGCCGTTGCGGTAGACGACGTCATAGGTCCGTACCCGCTTGCCGTCCTTGTAGACCAGCGAATATTCGTTCGCCTGCAGCCTATGGCCGCGCTTGGCGCCGGAAACCGTCGTCTTGCCGGAAATATCCTTGAGAATACTGGCAAGGCCGGCGGCGCTGAAGGAACCGGAGATCGAATAATTCGGTCCGTCCATGCGAGTCGAAAAACTTGCCCGCGCAATCGGCAGAATGCCGAGATTGATGCTGTATTCGCTTGTATGGCGTGCTTCGGCGGCGAGCGAGGGGGAAACGCCCGCAAACGCCATGGTCGCGGCCATGAAAATGCTTTTTCCTCTGGCAATCATTTCGATATCACCTTAAAAGAGGCGCGGAAGCGGCCTTATCAGGCGATGATATACGCTGACTTGTGGCAATAAAAAAGCGGACGACGGTTGAAAACGCCGGAATTTCCTTTCATTTGATCGCGAGCGGCTTGACTGTTAAGTCTCGTCTGACTATAGAACCGCAACTTTCCAATCAAGGCCAGTTGGATTGCCTCTCCGGTTTTGCCGGTGGCGAGCCAGTGGCGAAACAGACGAACGAAATAGGTGTACCCATGTCCCGTGTATGCGAATTGACCGGCAAGGGCGTCCAGACGGGCAACAACGTCAGCCACGCCAACAACAGGACCAAGCGCCGGTTCCTTCCGAACCTCTGCCAGGTCACGTTGATCTCCGATGCTCTCGGCCAGCGCTTCCGCCTGCGTGTTTCCGCAGCTGCTCTGCGTTCCGTTGAACACCGTGGCGGCCTCGATGCTTTCCTTCTGAAGTCCGGCGAAAATGATCTGAGCATGCGCGCTCGTCTCCTGCGCCGCCAGATCGCCAAGAAGACGGCTGAAGCTGCTTAATAGCGGTTTCGACATCATCGATATTCAGAAGGCTTGAATGGCTTTTGCCGCTCAGGCCTTTTGTCTGTCTAAATTCGCTCCAACTGGTGGCATCACCCAGGATAAAAAAATGCTGACCCTGCGCTATACGCTGATCTACGTTCTACTGATGACACTGGTGGTCGTCGCTTCCAATATTCTGGTGCAATACCCGCTTTCCGGATCGCTGTTCGGCGTCAATCTGGGCGATCTGTTGACCTGGGGCGCCTTTACCTATCCGGTCGCCTTCCTCGTCACCGACCTGACAAACCGCCAGTTCGGCCCCTCGGTCGCGCGGCGCGTCGTGCTCGCGGGCTTTGTCGTTGGGGTAACGCTGTCCTTCTGGACTTCCATTCCGCGTATCGCTGTCGCTTCCGGCACCGCCTATCTCATCGGCCAGCTGCTCGATATTTCGGTCTTCAACCGCCTGCGCCGCCAGCGCTGGTGGCATGCGCCGCTTGCCGGCTCGATGCTGGGTTCGGTACTGGATACGGCACTGTTCTTCTCCATCGCCTTTGCCGCGAGTTTCGCCTTTGTCGGCCCCAATGATGCCTTCGCCATCGAAAACGCACCCATACTCGGCGTGCTTACCCTTGAAGCGCCGCGTTGGATTTCCTGGGCATTGGGCGATCTTTCGGTGAAAATCCTTGTCGGCCTGGTCATGCTTCTGCCTTACGGCGCGCTGATGAACACGCTGAAGCCGATGCCGGGCACAGTCAAATCGGGCTGACATTATCCGCCAGCCGCATTTGAAGCTGTGCAGGCGTGGATCAAATCACGCTTGCAAACCGGCGGACCGCGTTGCAGTCTGCCGTCCGTGGTGCAGCACGGAGGCGGATCGGCATGCAGATCAAGGATGTTATCGACATTGTGGATGCGACGAGCGCGACGCTTTCGGGCTCAAGCTTTGATGACGTCAATCTGTCGGGAACGGTCTTCAACAATGTCAATCTGGCAGGCACACGCTTCAACGACATCAACTTTTCCGGTGCGTCGTTTGCGGATAGCAACATGTCCGGCTGGTCGATCGATGACGTCAATTTTACCGGACTGAAGCTGAGCAACACAAATCTGTCCGGCGCGCAGATAACGGCATGCCGAATGACAGGCATGAAGATCGACGGCATTCCGGTCGAGGATCTCCTCGCTGCCTACAAGGCGGCACAGGAGAAGGCCTGATATTCACTCCACCAGCTTGAATTCCAGCATCAGATTGCGCTGGAGAAACGAGTGGTTGTCATCAGACACGATGATGAGGCGCGTCGAGCCATCCGGCCCCTTCACCACATCCATGCCTTCCATATTGTCGATCTGGTAGGCCATGCCCGCTTCCATGAGGATTTCACCATCCACCACGGCCCCTGGCCGGATATCGGCTCCACGGATGCGGCGGATGCGCATGCCGACACCTTCGGCGAAATTAAAGCGCCGCTCAAGAAGCAGCAGATCGCCGTTCGGCAGGAAAGCGCCATCAGTCACATCGAATGACGGATGATGGGTGACCGCGAATGTGCCCTTCAGCGGGCCTTCCAGGATGGCCGCGAGAAGATTGCCGTCCGCATCGATACTTTTTTCAGCGACGACGACCAGAGCGCCGGCGAGCGGCGAATCGGCTGGCGATACCGCCAAGGCCTCCATGCCGCCGTTGTGGCGCAGTTCATTATTGGGAATGAGATGTGGCAGGCGACTGAGCGGCTTGGACGTCGCAAAGCCCGGATCCGGATAGATATCGATCCTGTGCCGCTGCTCGTAGCTGACGAACACCTTGCCGTCGCGCAGCGCCAGCCCTTCCGCATCCATTTCCATCTTGCGCGGCGGCTCGCGGCCACTCATGTCCAGCATGGGGGTGATGCGGGCATCGGCAAGCCCGGACAGCGCGCCAGCCGCACCACGCGTGATCCTGCCCGTCAGCCAGTGGCCGGTATCCAGCACCGCGATAAATTCCTCACCATCGGGACGGAAGCGGATGGAGGATATCGCCCCGAACAGCTTTTCCGGGGCGCTCATCACCATGCCGCCGATAAATTCCAGCTTGCCGAAACGTTTTGCGCTGGTGCCGACCTCAAAACCCGACAGCAGACGAACGCTCACCGGTACATCGACGGTCGAGGCGCCGATGGGAATGGGAAACAGAGAAGCCGCCGCAAGAACCGTAGCGACCGCCAGAGACCTGCAGGAAAAGGACACCCGGCCCCGCTTATCCGGCACGGCGGACCCTGTGGGACGAACCGGAAGCACTGCTCGTATCCTCGAAGAGAGCAGCGAGCTGCTCGGTCATCGCGCCGGCAAGCTCATCCGCATCAACGATGGTCACGGCGCGGCGGTAATAACGGGTCACGTCATGGCCGATGCCGATTGCCAGCAGTTCTACCGGCGAGCGCGTCTCGATCTGTTCGATGACCGCACGCAGATGCCGTTCCAGATAGTTGCCCGGATTAACTGACAGGGTCGAATCATCCACCGGCGCACCGTCGGAGATCATCATCATAATCTTGCGTTGCTCGGGGCGGCCGATCAGGCGGTTATGCGCCCACATCAGCGCTTCGCCGTCGATGTTTTCCTTGAGCAGGCCTTCGCGCATCATCAGGCCGAGATTGCGCCGTGAGCGCCGCCATGGGGCATCCGCAGACTTGTAGATGATATGGCGCAAATCGTTGAGGCGGCCCGGCGAGGCGGGCTTGCCATTGGCGAGCCATTGCTCGCGCGATTGTCCGCCCTTCCACGCCTTGGTGGTGAAGCCGAGAATTTCGACCTTCACGCCCGACCGTTCCAGCGTGCGCGCCAGAATATCGGCGCAGGTGGCTGCAACCGTGATCGGACGGCCGCGCATCGAACCGGAATTGTCGATGACCAGCGAAACCACCGTGTCGCGGAACTTGGTGTCACGTTCCTTCTTGAAGGAGAGCGGCTGCATGGGATCGATGATGAGCCTGACCAGACGGGCCGGATCGAGATAACCCTCTTCCAGATCGAAATCCCAGGAGCGGTTCTGCTGCGCCATCAGGCGGCGCTGCAGCCGGTTCGCCAGACGCCCGACGGCACCCTGCAGATGGGCGAGCTGCTTGTCGAGGAAGGCGCGCAGGCGGTCCAGCTCGGCATCGTCGCACAGTTCTTCGGCGCGGATTTCCTCGTCGAATTCCTCGGTAAAGATGCGGTAGTCGACCTTCTCGTTAAAATCGTCGAAGGGGCTATTGGGGCGACGCGTCTCACCGGGCGTTTCGGAATCCTCGTCGAGGTCGTCGGACATTTCCTCGTCCGACATCTCGGCGCCGTCCATCTCGCCTTCTTCCATTTCCTCCTGCGAGGCCTCGTTTTCATCGGCAGGCGTCGCATCGGAGCCGGCCTCTTCCTCGACCTGCTCTTCCTCGGTCTCGTTGGTGCGCGGCTGATCCTCGTTGGATTCCGCCTCCTGGCTTTCCGGGTCGTTATCCTCGTCGCCGAAATCCTCCGCCATCTGCATGGAGGTCAGCATCTTGCGCACCAGCCGCGAAAACGCCTTCTGGTCGGTAATGACGCGGGAAAGATCGTTGAGGTCGCCTGCCGCCTTGTCCTCGATGAAGTCGCGCCAGAGATCGAGAACCTTGCCGGCGCTCGCCGGCGGCTTTTCGCCGGTCAGTTTCTCACGCACCAGAAGCGCGACCGCCTCCGCGAGCGGTGCGTCATCCTTATTGTTGATGCCGGAGAAATTGGCCTTGGCGTATTTTTCCGTATTCATCGCCTGAATGTTGGACGCCATGCCCGGCATGCGCAGCGCGCCGATGGATTCCACCCGCGCCTGTTCGACGGCATCGAAAACCAGCTGCGCTTCGGCGCCCTGCGGCGACATCAGCGCATGCGTATCCGCATCATGGCAGGCAAGCCGCAGCGCCATGGAATCACCGAGACCACGCGTGATGGCGATCTCCTGCGCCGTGGGTTTCTTGGAAATTTCCGGCAGGCGCATGCGCTCACCGGCAAGGCCCGGCCGCTCATTGGCGAAGACGACCTCGACCTCAGCATCACCGGCAACGGATCGCACGCACCCGGCAATCGCCTGACGCAACGGCTCCGTATCAACAGCCGTACCCGGTTTTGCTCTGGAATTGTCGCCGCGCGCTGCCATTGTCTTTCCTGTCATTTGTAGACACGTGGGAGCCGCCCATCAAAGGATGCGCGGCCCGCCGGCGTCTTCAAGTCATCGGTGATTTCTCCGGACGAACCGGGGAATATCAGGCGCTGAGAACGATGTTCGCAGCGCTTTCCTTCAGCTCGACGCCGAAAGCCCGCTGATATTGCTCGGCCACCAGCGTGCGCTCCAGCTCGTCGCACTTGTTGAGGAAGGTCACGCGGAAGGCAAAGGCGAGATCGCCGAAGATTTCCGCATTTTCCGCCCAGGTAATGACGGTACGCGGGCTCATGACCGTGGACAAGTCGCCATTGACGAAGGCCGAACGGGTGAGATCCGCCACCCGCACCATCTTGGAGACGTTTTCGCGGCCCTTCGGATTATCGAAGCTCTTCACCTTGGCGGCAACGATGTTCACTTCCTGCTCATGCGGCAGGTAGTTCAGCGTGGTAACGATGGACCAGCGGTCCATCTGCGCCTGGTTGATCTGCTGCGTGCCGTGGTAAAGGCCGGTCGTATCACCGAGGCCGACCGTGTTGGCGGTCGCGAAAATACGGAAGGCCGGGTGAGGACGGATGACGCGGCTCTGGTCGAGCAGGGTCAGGCGGCCGGAGGATTCCAGTACGCGCTGGATAACGAACATCACATCCGGGCGGCCGGCATCATATTCGTCGAAGACCAGCGCGACATTGTGCTGGTAGGCCCAGGGCAGAATGCCGTCCTTGAATTCGGTAACCTGCTTGCCGTCCTTCAGGACGATGGCGTCCTTGCCGACGAGATCGATACGGCTGACATGGCTGTCGAGGTTGACGCGCACACAGGGCCAGTTGAGGCGGGCAGCCACCTGCTCGATATGGGTAGATTTACCCGTGCCGTGGAAACCGGAAACCATGACACGTCGGTTGTGAGCAAAACCGGCTAGGATCGCGAGGGTCGTATCGCGGTCGAAAAGATAGTCGGGATCGAGGTCAGGCACATAGGCGTCGCCCTGGGAATAGGCGGGAACCCGCAGATCCGTATCAATGCCGAAAACCTCCCGCACGGACACTGTCGTGTCGGGCAGGTTGGAAATATCAAGGTCGATTTTGCTCATCACGTCTCCAAGGCGGGCGGCAGCCACCCGGCCACATCATCAATCAGGCGGTAAACACGTAAGTTGGCTTAGCAGAAACCTGACTGCTTTAACAATTGATATGCTTGAACAACAGCCCGAAAACGTTCTTCCGAACCGCGATCGCCACCATTAGCATCAGGATGGTGCTTTTTGACAAGCTCCTTATAGCGCCTTTTTATGTCTTCCTGCTTCGCATTGGCCGCAAGACCGAGCGTATCGAAAGCTTTCGCCTCCAGCGTCTTCAGCTTGCGGTCCTTTTGCAGGCGCTCTCCGCCAGCCTTTGCGCCGCCGGCAAAACCGCCGGTGAAGCCGAAAGGATCACGGATACGGGCATTGCCGGCCGCGCCGGATCGCAGCGTGGAGTGAAGGGGGCTGTCGCGCGCCGTCTTGTTGACGCCGACCGTCCAGGTCGGGCGATGGCCGGTGATCGCCTCCTTCTGGTAACGGGCGATCTCGCCGTCTGACAGGCCGGAGAAATAATTATAGCCCTTGTTGTATTCCTTCACATGCTCAAAACAGAACAGGAAGAATTGCCCCTCGGCATTGCGGCCGACGGGTGCGCGGTGAACGCCCGGTTTATCGCATCCATCCCACTGGCAGGTGGGAGCCTGAACCTCAGGTTCCCGCTCCCTTTTCCGGCGCGTGCGGATGCGGTCGAAATATTTCGAATCCAGTTTCATGATGTCCTGATTATGGAGTGCTAAAAGCCGCACAACAAGAATTGACAAAGCGGAATGTTGCTGGCTTTTAGGTAACCCCCTTTGAAGACCAGCCAACAGGAATGGAGCCCTTCGCATGTCCCTGCGAGAACGTATAGAAACGAAGCTGCGTGAGAGCTTTTCACCAGAGCGTCTGAAAGTCGTTGATGAAAGCCAGATGCATGCCGGCCACCAGCCGGATATGACCGGCACGGGCGAGACACATATGCGTGTTCAGATAGTATCGGAAAGCTTCTCCGGCAAGTCTCGTGTCGAGCGCCACCGGGCGATCAATGCCGTTTTGAAGCCGGAACTCGACGCGGGGCTGCATGCGCTGGCAATAGAGGTAGCGGCACCGGGGGAGACGGTGCGGTTCTGATTAGGGCTGCCATCCAAGCCGAGAGCAAGCCCCCTCATCCGGCCCTCCGGGCCACCTTCTCCCCGATGGGGAGAAGAAACCGTGCGGCAGCGTTTTGCTCAAGACGTTGACCTCAATGCCGCTGAACCAACGCTTCTCGTATGGCATTGCCATTGCAGCTTGTTCTTCTCCCCGGCCGGGGAGAAGTGCCGGAGCGAAGCGAGGCGATGAGGGGGTGTCCTCGCCGTTCTCGCCATAAATCACGTCACCCCGGATGCTTTTCCGACAGGAACGACTGCACCTCCGAGGCCGCCACATCATCGGCCACGAAGGACTGGCCGATGCCGTGGGTGAGGATGAAGGTGAGCTTGCCGCCCTTGACCTTCTTGTCCTGCGCAATCGCCGTCATCAATGTCTCGACCGGCGGCAATTCGCCGGGGATATCCTTCATCGTCGTGGGTAGACCGACCGCCTTCAGATGCGCTTCGACGCGCGCCGCATCATCAGGGCTTGCAAGGTTCATGCGAGCGGAGAACTGGTGCGCCAGCACCATGCCGATCGCCACACCTTCACCGTGCACCAGCCGCTTGCTGTCGTAATTGGTCGCCGCCTCCAGCGCGTGGCCGAATGTATGGCCAAGGTTCAGAAGGGCGCGCACGCCGTTTTCTTTCTCGTCCGCCACCACCACATCGGCTTTCGCCTGGCAGCTGGTCGCAATCGCCTGGATGCGGGCGGGGCCGCCGGTGCGGATTTCATCCCAGTTCTTCTCGAGCCAGAAGAAGAAATCCGGCTTGTCGATCAGGCCATATTTCACCACTTCGGCGTAACCGGCGCGGAATTCCCGCGGGCTCAACGTATCGAGTATCGCCGTATCCGCCAGCACCAGATCTGGCTGGTGGAAAACGCCGATGAGGTTCTTGCCGTGGCGGCTATTGATGCCGGTCTTGCCGCCGACGGAGGAATCGACCTGCGCCAGAAGCGACGTCGGTATCTGCACGAAACGCACGCCGCGGCGCACGATGCCTGCGGCAAAACCCGCCAGATCGCCGATCACGCCGCCGCCGAGTGCGATGACCGCATCGTTGCGCTCCACGCGTGCGGAGAGAACCGCATCGCAGACGGTGACCAGATGCTCAAAGCTCTTGGTCTTTTCACCCGCCGGCAGGGTCAGCGAAACCGCCTCGATACCGTCCGTCTGCAGGCCGTCCATCAGACCTTCGAGGTAAAGCGGCGCAACATGCTCATCTGTGATGATCGCCGCGCGCCGGCCCTTCAGCCGTGCCGAAATCTCGCCACCTGCCCTGCCAATCAGCCCCGGTCCGATCAGAATATCATAGGCGCGCTCGCCGAGCGGCACATGGACAAGACGTTCATCGGCGTGGATTTCGGAAGGCGTCATGATGGTCGGTCTTTCTGTTCGATGCCGGCGATGGCGGCCAGCACTTCGGTCACGATGATTTCCTTGCGGACATCACGGGATTCGATGGTGAGATCCGCTTCGGCATAGACCGGGTAACGTTTCTCCATCAGCGCCGCCAGCGTGGCCTTGGGATTTTCGGTCTTGAGAAGCGGACGATGATCGCGCTTGTTGACCCTTTCCCACAAAACCTCGAGATCGGCCTTCAACCACAGCGAGATACTGCCGCGCGAAATGTGACGCCTGGTATTATCGTTGATGAAGGCGCCGCCGCCGGTGGAGATGACCTTGGGACCACCGCGCAAAAGCCGCTTGATGACCCGTGTTTCCAGCGCCCGGAACTCTTCCTCACCATAGGTGGCGAAAAGTTCTGATATCGTCATGCGTGAGACACGCTCGATTTCAACATCCGTGTCGATGAATTGCACTTTAAGCTGCTGTGCAACCATGCGACCTATCGCAGACTTTCCAGCCCCCATCAGCCCGACAAAGACGATGTTGCGCCTCCCGAGCTTTGCCCGTGCTTGCTCCCCGAGTGTGGCCGGGACGGATAAATTCGTTTCATTCATAAATTTGAAAGCCCGTTTGGCATGGATATCTGCAAATGTTTACGAAGCGTCAAGCCAAATTGCTGCCTGAATGGCGTTGAATCACAATCATCGCCGCATGCGGCACGGAGCGAAAGCCGGCTTTTTGATCTTGCCGCCGCTTTCGCCGCACCGCATATAAGTTCGACAGCCACCTTCACGGAGCCGCCATGCCCACCCTCTTCCGCTTCACGATGATACTGGCGACCATCGCGGGGCTGATCTATGGCGGCATGGTGCTGCTTGTCATGGTCGTGAAGCCGCGCGACCGCGAGGTGACGGTGCGCATTCCGTCCGAACGTCTGAACCCAGCCGCGGCAGAGCCGGCAAGGCGCACTCCATGAGCGGACAAGCGGGTGGCCGTGACGGCGCGCGGCTTGAAAGTTTTCTGGAAATGATGAGCGCCGAGCGGGGTGCTGCCGCCAACACGCTCTCCTCTTACGAACACGACCTTACCGATCTGCGCGAGTTCCTTTGCGGCCGTGGCCAGTCCTTGACCGAGGCCGCCACCCCAGATCTTTCCGCCTATCTGACCCATCTTTCCGCGCAAGGCTTCGCCGCCACCTCGCAGGCGCGACGCTTGTCATCGATGCGGCAGTTCTATCGTTTCCTCTATTCGGAGGGACTGCGCAGCGACGATCCGACCGGCATCATCGACGCCCCCAAAAAGGGTCTCAGCCTGCCAAAAACGATGAGCGTTGCCGAGGTGACGAAACTGCTGCGCATCGCCGCGGAGGAAGCAGCCACCCCAGGCCCCGGCCAGCTTGCCCGCATCCGCATGCATCTGCTGCTGGAGCTGCTTTATGCCACCGGCATGCGCGTCAGCGAACTCGTCTCCCTGCCGGTCAAGGTGCTGCGCCAGGAGGGCCGCTTCCTGATGATCCGCGGCAAGGGCAACAAGGACCGCATGGTGCTTCTGTCCCGCGCCGCGATCGAGGCCATGGAAAAATACGACGCCGCCAGAAAGGCGCTCGCGCCCGAGAAGGCTAAGGCAGGGAAAAAAGCCGACGCACCGGAAAGCCCATGGCTGTTTCCTTCAAGCAGCAAGGAAGGTCATCTGCCACGACAAGTCTTCGCCCGCGACCTCAAAGATATTGCCATCCGTGCCGGCCTTACCCCTTCGGCGGTGTCACCGCACGTCCTGCGTCATGCCTTTGCCAGCCACCTTTTGCAGAACGGTGCGGACCTGCGCGCCGTACAGGAGCTGCTCGGCCATTCCGACATTTCCACGACACAAATCTATACGCATGTGCTGGAAGAACGCCTGCAAGAACTGGTACAAACACATCACCCCCTTGCCAAACAGGGCAAAAACCTTGATTAGAGCGACCGGAACCGCCGGATAATCCGGTTCAAACCTTGCGCAAAACGATCGGAAACGGATCTCATGCACAATTATCTCGACTTCGAAAAACCTATCTCGGACCTTGAAGGCAAGATCATCGAGCTGAAGAAGCTTGCCGATGAAGACGAGAGCATAGACACCTCGGAGGAGATCAACCGCCTGGAATCGCGCGTCAACGATGCGATGCAGGACATCTATTCCAAGCTGAACGCCTGGCAGAAAACGCAGGTTGCGCGTCACCCGCAGCGCCCGCATTTCGTCGATTACGCCAAAGCGCTGTTCACCGATTTCACGCCGCTTGCCGGCGACCGCAAATTTTCCGAAGACGCCGCCATTCAGGCGGGCCTTGCCCGCTTCAACGGCCAGCCCGTCGCCATCATCGGCCAGGAAAAGGGTAACGATACCAAAAGTCGCCTGAAGCACAATTTCGGCAGCGCGCGTCCGGAAGGTTACCGCAAGGCGATCCGCGTGCTCGAACTGGCCGACCGTTTCTCGCTGCCGGTTGTCACCCTCATCGATACCGCAGGCGCCTATCCCGGCGTTGGCGCAGAAGAACGCGGCCAGGCCGAAGCCATCGCCCGCTCGACGGAAATGTGCCTTAACGTCAAGGTACCGATCGTCTCCGTCGTCATCGGCGAAGGCGGTTCGGGCGGCGCGATCGCCATCGCTACCGGCAACCGCGTCTATATGCTCGAACATTCGATCTATTCGGTGATTTCGCCGGAAGGTGCTGCCTCCATTCTCTGGCGTGATTCGACCCGCGCCAAGGAAGCCGCAACCAACATGAAGATCACGTCCGAGGATCTGAAATCGCTCGGCGTTATCGACGGCATCATCCCCGAACCGATCGGCGGGGCGCATCGCGCTCCGGAGACCGTGATCAATGCGACAGGTGACGTGATCGCCAAGGCTCTGGCCGATCTTTCACAGCGCTCCGGCACGCAGCTGCGTGCTGAACGCCGCCAGAAGTTCCTGGATATCGGCCGGAACCTTTAAAGCATTTCCAGTAAAAGTGCGTAGCGGTTTTACGTCCGGAAAATGCGTAAAAAGAAAGAGTGAGATTTTTGGCGGTTCGAAGAAACGCTAAAATGATCAAACTCCCAGCCTCATTTTTCCTGAAAATCGCCCCAACTCGGCCATAGTCCGGTCACATCAACAGATGTATCGGCGGTCGTGGGGGCGGGCACCGATTTGAGTTAAGAAGATGTAAACGGTTAATACCGTATTTAAATTGCACGCGGGACGGTGTAGAACTCGGCCGCCCGTGCCATCGTCTTTCGGATCAGATCATGCGTTTGACACATTTTGCCCTGCTCGCCTGCACCGCGCTCGTTCTTACCGGTTGCAACGATACGCTCGAAACCGTTGAACGCGACGTCTCCCACGTCAAGAACAAGGTCGATTACCCGCTGTCTCCGTCCATTCTGGCCGAGATCGACAAAAAGGGCATGGATCGCACTTCGCCGATCATGATCCGCATCTTCAAGGAAGAAGGCGCGCTGGAAATCTGGAAGGCCAGACGCGACAACCGCTTCGAGAAGATCGCCGGCTACGAGATTTGCGCATGGTCCGGCAAACTCGGCCCGAAGGTGAAGGAAGGCGACCGGCAGGCGCCGGAAGGTTTCTACAACCTCACACCTGCGCATCTCAATCCGAACTCGAAATATTACCTCGCCATCAATACCGGCTTCCCGAACCGCTACGATGCCGCCAATGGCCGCAACGGCACCAACCTGATGATCCATGGCGCCTGCTCATCGTCAGGCTGTTATTCGATGACGGATGCACAGATCCTCGAAATCTACGGTTTCGCGCGTGACGCCTTCAAGGGCGGCCAGAAAACCGTGCAGCTTCAGGCTTTCCCCTTCCGTATGACGGCGGAAAACATGGCCCGCCACCGTCAGAGCGAACATCTCGAATTCTGGAAGATGCTGAAGGTCGGCTACGACAATTTCGAAGTCACCAAGCGCCCGCCGGAAGTGAATGTCTGCGAGAAGAAATACGTCTTCAACCAGCAGACGGAAGGCGGCACCTTTAACGGCTCCGCGCAGTGCCCGGCCATGAGCACACCGCCCGCACTGGTCAGCGCGCTCTCAAGCTATGAGAAGACCTACGATCTCGCCTATCAAAAGGCGATGTCGAAATATGACGGCATGGCCTGGTATGATCCAAGCGAGGCGGAGCGCAAGGCGCTGGTCGTCGAAAAGCGCAAGGGCCGCGAACCTGCCTACGCTCCCACCGGCTCGGCGCTGAAGGCCGGTAAGCTGATGAAGGAAACGGAATATGCCGCGCTGATGGAGAAGAAGGCGCAGCAGGTGACGTCGTCGTCAACGGCGACGACAGCCACTGCCTCGTCGCTGCGCGGCCCGCGCCCTTTAACGCCTCAGCCAGCCGCCCCGCAGTCGAACCCGGCGCCTGCCGCCCCGACCATGGTTGCAACGGCCACCCCCGCGCCTTCGGCCAACGGCCAGAGCGGTGCTGCCGCACAGGGCATCCCGGTTCCGGCGCTCAACCCGCTCGCCTATTCCGCACCGGCACCGGAAGCGCCGGAAAAGAAGCCGTTCTGGAAGTTCTGGGCGAAGGAATGAACGACACGGCCGAAGTGGTTTACGATTTGAGGGGGCTTAAATGCCCCCTTCCGGTTTTAAGAAGCCGCAAGAAACTTGCTGCCCTCAGGGCCGGCGATATTCTGACCGTGGAGACGACGGATCCGCTCGCCGTCATCGATATTGCCCATATGTGCAATGAGGATGGGCATAGTCTGGTTGAGACAGTGGCAGTGGGTAAGGGGCATCGGTTCAGGATTGTGAAGGGCGGGTAAACCGACGGTTTAGCTGTGCGCCCGTGGCTACCCCCCTCTGTCCTGCCGGACATCTCCCCACAAGGAGGGAGATCGGATGATGCAGCCGCTCGGTTCCTCGCAAACTTAATTACTGCGATCTCAACCGCACGATAACGATATTCGAAGCAGGCCGCTTGTCGATCTCCCTCCTTGTGGGGGAGATGCCCGGCAGGGCAGAGGGGGGTAAACCCCACGCGCAGACTTACCCGCACGGCCACTCACCTCAAAACCGCAACCCCGAAATCGCCAGCGGATTATCCGTCATCGCCTGCCTGTCCGGCCTGTCGATACCCGGTGCGCCGGTAAAAGCGGCAAACAGGTCCTGCACGAAAGCCTCTGGCAAATCCTTGGTGATCAGCACCATGCGCGTGCGCTGGTCAGACGGGTCCGGCCAGGCCGCGAGGCGCTCCGGCCGGTGGAAAATGTTCTGCACCCCATGCAGCACTAACGGTCGCTCCGGATTGTCCGAAAGCTTGACGACGGCCTTCATGCGCAACAGCTTTTCGCCATGCGCCGAACGCAGCAGATCCACGAACATATCGATCGCCATCGGATCGATCGGCTTGTCATGAATGATCGAGAAGGAACGGATCGACGCATCGTGCCGGTTCACATCGTGATGGTGATGGCCATGGTCGCCATGGTGGTGGTCTCCGTGGTCATGGCCATGACCATGATCGTCGTGATCATGGGCCGCCTCTTCGCCCAGCCAGCGGCCTACATCGGCATTTTTGCTGCCGGCATCATAAAGACCATTGTCGAGAAGCGCCGCTGCAGTCCAGTCGGCCTTGTCGCCATCCTCGATCGTTGCGCGCGGATTGAGCGCCTGCAGGCGCGCATTCAGTGCAGCAATTGTGGAAGCGTCGGCGAGCGCTCGTTTGGTCATCACCAACCGGTCGGCCACGGCCGCCTGCTTCACGGCTTCTTGGTGATTGTCGAGCGTGGAGAGGCCGTTCACGGCATCCACCACCGTAATCATCCCGTTCAGCACGAAACTTTGGGCGATCACTGGATTGCCCATGATCGACTGCATGACTGGGGCAGGATCGGCAAGGCCCGTCGTCTCGATCACCACCCGCTTTACCGGCTTCAGCTTGCCGGTCTGGATACCATCCATCAGTTCCGCCAGCGTATCCACCAGTTCCCCGCGCACCGTGCAGCAGAGGCAGCCTTCCGCCAGTTCGATGATGCCCTCGCCGGCGCTTTCGACCAGCATATGATCGATGCTGACATCGCCGAATTCATTGATGATGATCGCCGCGTCACTCATCTCGGGGTCTTTGAGGAGCCGGTTGAGCAGCGTCGATTTTCCGGCGCCGAGAAATCCGGTGATGATGGAGACCGGTATACGCTCGCGAGACATGCCTTGCCTGTATGTTGAGGGCAGCTCCGGCAGATCGTTGAACGATGTTCGACCCGGAACCGCGCGATAAAACAGAAATCGCCCAGAGCCTGAAGCCACGGGCGAGACTGTAATATCATAACAGATCAGAGCTGCGAATAGCCAATTCGTAAAGCTCTCCAGGAGAAACCGCCCGATTTAGGCCGCAACAGGCAATCGTATTAAGCTTGGCGTCGCGCCGCGTTTCTTCTCCCCGGGCGGGAAGAAGATGGCCCGAAGGGTCGGATGAGGGGGAAACGTTGCCGGATTTCAGAGAGCTTGCCCCCTCAACCCGCTGCCGCGACCTTCTCCCCGGTGGGGAGAAGGCGAAAGACGCACCCTCTCGCTTCATGTGCGACGGGGCCGCCCCTGGAGGCATACTCCCTTAAAATCAGAATGTCGGGCGTGGGATCGGGATCGGCACGTTGGCCAACTCGCCCTTGGCCGTAGCCCCCTTGGTCGTGTTGACAGCCACGGTCTCGCTGCCCGGGATCAGGCCGGCGAAGGAATATTCCGGCGGGCGGGTCATCTCCGTTACATAAGGCGAATGGATAACCATGCGGCCCGCGTCATCGCGGCCCTCGCTGCGCACTTTGGCAGCCTTCGGGTTGCAGATTTCGGCGCTGACATCGTTCACATCGCCGGTATCGCCATAGGGTGCCAGAGAAGCGAGCGAAACACCCTGGCCCGAAGGCGCCGTCAGCCCCATCTGCAGCAGGTCTGCAGACTGGTCGGTTCGTCCGGCAAGGCTGTCCGCGCCCAGCACCACGGTGATGACGGAGCGGCCATTACGCACGGCCGACGACACCTGGTTAAAACCGGAGGCACAAATGAAGCCGGTTTTCATGCCGTCAGCGCCATCGAAGCGGCCGACCAGCATGTTGAAATTGGCATAATTCTTCTTGCCGGTGGTGACGCCTTCCAGCGAGAAATAGCCGGCATATTCCGGGAATTCGCGCTTGATGATCAGCGCCAGCAGCGCCAGATCCCGCGCGGTGGTATATTGCCCCTTGCCGGGCAAGCCGTTGGCGTTCACGTAATGGGTGGAGCTCATGCCCAGCCGCTGCGCCTGCGCATTCATCTGCGCCACGAAATTATCAGACGTGCCACCGATGGTCTCGGCAATCGCCACGGCAATATCGTTGGCGGATTTGATCAGCAGCAGCTTCAGCGCGCTGTCCATCGTCAGCTTCTGGCCGGGCTTGAAATACATTTTCGAGGCCGGCTGGTCTGCTGCCTTCTTGCTCATCACCACTTCCGTCTGCGGGCTGAGCTTGCCGGCCTTCATCTGCGAAAAGGCGATATAGGCGGTCATCAGCTTGGTCAGCGAGGCCGGATACCACTTGCGGAAGGCTTCCTGATGGGAAATCACCTTGCCGGTTTTGACATCCACCACCATTTTAGGATTGGCATTGGCCACGGGTGCCGCGGCAACGAGGCCTGCGGTCATGATGGCAACGGCTGCGGAGAGCCGCCTGGCGGCGTTTGGCGATTTAACTGTCTGTGGCAAGGCTTGTCCTCGAATTCCCGTCTTCGGTCGGGGAATGGCAATATTCACCATATATGTCCTAGCAATGGCAAAGTACATTGATTACGTCAATTATGCGGCGCACTATCCACCACGGAGGATGGCTTTTACCACGCGCCGCACCGATGAACCCAGGAATGAACGAATGCCGATTTTGAACAGAGCCGCCGAACTTCAACAGGAAGTCAGCGAATGGCGGCGTCACCTGCACGAAAACCCCGAGATTTTGTATGATGTCGACCACACCGCAGCCTTCGTTGCGGACAAGCTGAAATCTTTTGGCGTTGACGAAATCGTGACCGGTCTTGGCCGCACAGGTGTGGTCGGCATCATCCGCGGCAATCTTTCGAGTGGACGCACCATCGGCTTTCGCGCGGATATGGACGCCTTGCCCATTCTTGAGGAAACTGGCAAACCCTGGGCCTCCAAAACAGCGGGCGCCATGCATGCCTGCGGCCATGACGGTCACACGGCCATGCTGCTCGGCGCGGCCAAATATCTGACCGAGACCCGCAATTTCGCCGGCTCGATCGCCGTCATCTTCCAGCCTGCTGAAGAAGGCGGCGCGGGCGCGCTTGCCATGGTCGAAGACGGCCTGATGGAGCGTTTCGGCATCGACGAGGTCTATGGCATGCACAACATGCCGGGAATTCCGCTCGGCGCCTTCGCCATCCGCAAGGGCGGCATCATGGCGGCACCGGACAAGTTCTCGATCACCGTCAAGGGCCGTGGCGGCCATGCGGCACAGCCGCACCGCACCATCGACCCGATTACCATCGGCGCGCAGATCGTCGGTAATCTGCAGATGATCGCCTCGCGCAATGCCGATCCGATCCGTTCGGTCGTCGTATCCGTCACCCGCTTTCACGCCGGCTCCAGCCACAACATCATCCCCAACGAGGCATTAATCGCCGGCACGGTGCGCAGCCTCGACGAAACGGTGCGCGATCTCGCGCAGGACCGCATCAAGCAGATGGCGGAAGGCATAGCGCTTGCCAATGGCGCGGAAGCCGAGGTCGTCTATGAGCGTTATTGCCCTGTGACCTTCAACCACGCTGCCGAGACAGACCACGCCATCCGCGTGGCCCGCGACGTGGTGGGAGACCCTAATGTCGATCCCGATGTCGACCCCTCCATGGCCGGCGAGGATTTCTCCTTCATGCTGAAGGAAAGGCCGGGTGCCTTTATCTTCCTCGGCAATGGCGATTCGGCCGGGCTTCATAATCCCGGCTACGATTTCAACGACGAGGCCATCGCCTACGGCATTTCCTACTGGGTAAAGCTGGCTGAACAGCGCCTTACGAGCTGATTGTCGGCTAACGCCAAGAAAGCCGAGGAACAGACTAACCGCGATGAAGAACGCGGTTGATCCGCAGGCATGGTCGGGTTAAAGAGCAATTCAGTGTCCACGTAGCTCAGCAGGATAGAGCACAGGATTCCTAGTTCATAATTGGGGGCTGCAGTCCGAAAGGCTGTAGTCGATCTGCTCAAATTCGGGGAACGCTTAGCTGGGCTTCCAGCATGCCAATCCCGAGCCAAGCTTCAGGCGAAAGCCTGTTGAAGGTGTAGAGACTGGTAGGGCAGCACCTAAAGGCCGAAAGGTCCATGGTGAAGGGACAGTCCAGACCACGAACGCCCTGCCCATTGGTGGCGGGACGGCGGTTAAAGCCGAAGTGGTATGAATCCTGGGGTCGGAGGTTCGAATCCTCTCGTGGACACCATTTTTTCCTGTTTTATCCGCCGTTAAGATACAGACACTGCTCTGCAACCAGAACGGCCAAAACCTTTCGGACCGACATGGCCTGTCCGAAAGGTCGATTTCCGGCACGGTCTGCCGCGCGCCTACACCGCCACCGGCGTAATCCACCGCGGATCGGCGCTTTCGGCACTATCCACAACGGCTTCCACAAAAGCCACGCCCTTCAGCCCGTCATAGGCAAGCGGAATATTGCGGCCAATCGCACCCGGCTCGCGGCTCGCCTTGCGGGCACGGATGGCTTCCGCAAAACCGGCATAGAGATTGGCAAAGGCCTCCAGATATCCCTCCGGGTGGCCGGGCGGAGTGCGGGTTCGGACCCTTGCGTCTTCGGAAAGATCATCCGCGCCCCGCTTGATGGTCTGCACACGCCCGTTAAGCGGTGTATAGACGAGTTCGTTCGGCTGCTCCTGAAACCATTGCAGGGAGCCGGTCGCGCCGAAAACCCGCAGACGCACGCCGTTGGAATTACCGAGCGCCACCTGTGACGACCACAGGAGGCCCCGCGCGCCGCCCTCATAACGCATCATCACATGAGCATTGTCATCCAGCGCCCGCCCCGCCACGAAAGTGGCAAGATCGGCGGTAAGGGACTGCAGTTTCAGCCCGGTCACGAAGCCAGCCAGATGATAGGCATGGGTGCCGATATCGCCGATGGAGCCGCCGCGGCCGTTCTTCTTCGGGTCGGTGCGCCATGCCGCCTGGGCATTGCCCTGCTGTTCGATGGCCGTCGCCATCCATTCCAGCGGATATTCCACCTGCACGGTCCGAACCTCGCCGATCTCACCGGCCGCGACGCGCACGCGGGCTTCATGCACCATCGGATAGCCGGAATAGGTATAGGTGACCCCCACAAAGCGGCCGCTTTCCCGCGACAGTTTTTCCAGCGCGATGGCGTCCGCCAGCGTCGCAGTCAGCGGTTTTTCGCAGATCACGTCAAAACCCGCCTCGATCAGCGCTTTCGCGATCGGGTAGTGGGTGAAATTCGGCGTGCAGATCGCAACAGCGTCGACACGATCCTCGCGGGAAATCTCCCTGGCGATCAGCTCCTGATAGCTGCCATAGCTGCGGGCCGGGTCGAGCCCTTCATTGATCGCAAAGGCGCGGCCCTTTTCGGGGTCGACATCGAAGGCCCCGGCAGCCAGCACCCATTTGCCATCAAGACGTGCGGCGAGACGGTGGATATTGCCGATATAAGCGCCCTGACCGCCGCCGATCATACCCAGACGAAATGGTCTTTCGATACTCATTATTCCTCCAGCCCCAACATGGCGCGGTTGGCATTGCGGTTCGCGCCGGATTTGACGAAATCGTCAAAGGCGCGGTCCGAAACGCGGATGATGTGGTCGGCGATGAAACGTGCGCCTTCAGACGCGCCGTCCTCCGGGTTTTTGACGAAACATTCCCACTCCAGCACCGCCCAGCCATCGAAGCCATACGTGGTGAGCTTGGTGAAGATCGCCCCGAAATCGACCTGCCCGTCGCCGGGGCTTCGGAAGCGGCCGGCCCTTTTGGACCACGGCTGATAACCGCCATAGGCGCCTGATTTTCCGTCTGGACGAAACTCGGCATCCTTGACGTGGAAGGTTTTGATCCGTTCGTGATAATGGTCGATGAAGGCGAGATAATCCATTCCCTGCAGAACCAGATGCGAGGGATCATACATCAGGTTCGCCCGGGGATGCTCCTTGACCTTGTCGAGAAACATCTCCCAACTGTGGCCGTCGTGCAGGTCTTCGCTGGGATGGATTTCATAGCAGACATCCACGCCATGGGCGTCGAAGTCATCGAGGATCGGCGTCCAGCGGCGGGCAAGCTCGTCAAAACCTTCCTCCACCAGCCCTTCCGGCCATTGCGGATAGGGATAAAGATAGGGCCATAAAAGCGCCCCGGGGAAGGTCACATGGCGGTCGATGCCGAGGCGCTTTGAGGCGCGGGCGGCAAAGCGCAGTTGCTCTTCGGCCCATGCGCGGCGCCTTGCGGGATTGCCGCGCACATGTTCCGGCGCAAAACTGTCCATGATCGCGTCATGGGCGGGATGCACCGCCACAAGCTGCCCGGTGATGTGGGAGGCGAGTTCGGTGATCTCCAGCCCGTGCTCGCCGAGCATGCCCTTCAGATCATCACAATAGGCATCGCTTTCCGCTGCCTGTTTCATATCGATCAGGCGCGTATCCCAGGTGGGAATCTGCACGCCCTTAAAGCCCTTGGCTGAAGCCCATTCCGCCAGCGAGGCAAGCGAATTATAGGGCGCTTCATCCGCCGCGAACTGCGCCAGAAAGACACCCGGCCCCTTGATGGTCCGCATTATCTTATTCCTCCAGCTTTTTCGCCGGCACAGGCGCGTCGTCGTAACCGCCATAGACCGATTGATCGAAGGGGATAACCGCGCCCGTCATCATGCCGCTGTCGTCGGATGCCATCCACAGGATGGAGCGGGCTACTTCGAGCGGATCGAGGATGCGCCCGAACGGCTTGGCCGCCGCCGCACGGTCGATGAAATCGGGATCACCGGTCTCGGAGAGGACGAGCTTGCGCTCGTGATCGGAATTCATCCAGCCAATATCGAGCTGGTTCACATGGATACGATGGCGCATCAGCGAAAAGCCGGCATGGCGGGTGACCGTGGCAAGCGCGCCCTTGGACGCCGCATAGGGCGCAAGGAAAGGCTGACCTGTCAGACCCGACATCGATCCGACATTGACGACCCGGCCCTCGATACCCTCGCGGATCATCACCTTTGCCGCATCCTGAATGAGAAAGAATGGCGCACGCGTGTTGACCGCGAACATCCGGTCGAAAAGCTCGGGCGTCGTGTTGAGCATGTTGCCGCGATCTGTCAGGCCTGCCGCATTGACGAGAATATCGACCCGTCCGAAGCGTTTGTCCGTCGCCGGAATGATGCTGCGGACATCATCGATATCACCGAGATCGGCCGCTACCATCTGGACGGGCACGCCCGATTTCTGCGTGATGGCATCCGCGACAGCCTGTCCCTTTTCCACGCCGCGCCCGACGATGACGATCCCCGCCGCACCCGCCTGTGCAAACACCTGCGCAACGGCTGCGCCCAGACCCTGGGTTCCGCCAGTAATAACGGCGATCTTTCCTTCAATACTGTTCATTTCACGACCTCATAACCAGCGGCATCCATGACGCGCAACAATTCCCTGTGTCCCTTGCGGGCCATGTCCAGCGGCGGGTTCTTGACCGGGTCCTGCTCCGCCTCGACCACGAACCAGCCCTCGTAACCTTTCGACGCCAGCGACTTGACGATTGCCCCGAAATCCAGGCTGCCATCGCCCGGCACGGTAAAGGCGCCCTTGATGACGGCATCAAGGAAACTCTCCCGGCTCCTGTCCAGTCCGTCGACAACCTCACGCCGGATATCCTTGGTGTGGACATGGGTAACGCGTGCATGGTGGTTTTCGATGACGCGCATGACGTCCCCGCCCGCAAAGGCCATGTGCCCGGCGTCAAACAGCAGGGGAACGGAGGAGTGCTTCATGAAGAGATCGAGTTCCGGCTCGGTCTCCACCACGGCCGCCATATGGTGATGGTAGGAAATCGGCATGCCCTTTGCCGCGCACCAGTCGGCAAAGTCGGACATCTTGCGGCCATAGGCCGCCATGCCGGCCTCGTCGAGCCTTGGCTTCGTGGCAAGCGGGGCGGAACGCACGCCCTGAATCGAGCGCGCCGTTTCGCCATAAACGATGCAGGGCGCGCCGGCGGCGATGAAAAATTCCATCTGCTGCGCGATGCGGTCTTTCTCCGTCTCGATGTCGCCATCCAGCAGCAGGCCGGAAAACCAGCCACCGCACACCGATATGCCGTAGCGGTCGAGGATCGGCCCAAGCTCCGCCATATCCATCGGAAACCGGCGTCCGGTCTCCATGCCGGTAAAGCCCGCCTCGCTTGCCTGCCGCAGGCATTCCTGAAGGCTCACATCGTCGGAAAGCTCGGCCAGATCGTCATTCCACCAGGCAATCGGCGCGATACCAAGTCTTGCTTTCATCTCAGACCCCCACTCGCTGCGCCTTGCGGATGTTTTCCTGCGCGGCGCGCGCGGCACGCACGGCCTCGAAGCTGGAAACAGTCGGAACCCCGACATCCCAGTCGGCGTCGCCCGGCACCCATTTCCACGCATCGGAAACAATGGAGATGACGGTCACGCCGTCATTGCCCTGTGCCCAGATCATCGCGCCTTCGAGATCGGCAAGGCTCTCGGCCCTGCGCGCATGGGCGCCCATGGCTTCCGCATGTTTGACGAAATCCACATGCAGCGGATTTTCCCTGTCCCTGATGCGGCAATCTGCCAGCAGATTGTTGAAACCGGGAACGCCCTTGGCCTGCTGCAGACGGTTGATGACGGCATAGCCGCCATTATCGCAGACCACCACGATCATCCGGTGCCCGGTGAGTGCGGCCGAATAAATATCCGAGTTCATCATCATGTAGGTTCCATCCCCCAGCATGACGATTGGAACGCCGCCGGCACCGCCCGGCCCTTCCTGCGCCATCGAGCAGCCCCATCCCGCAGCGATTTCATATCCCATGCAGGAAAAACCGAATTCGCAATCGAACGTATTCGGGTTCTTGACCCGCCAGCCCTTGGTCACCTCACCCGGCGTTCCACCCGCCGCCGCGATCAGCGTATCTTCGGGCCGCGCAACCCGGTTCAGCACGCCGACCACCTGCGCATAAGACGGAACCGGCGCATTGGTGATGCGCTGGTGTTCGTCGAGCAGATTATCCCATTCTGCGAACAGCGTTTTGGCCCGCTGCATATGGGTGGCATCGGCCTTGTAGGCACCAAGCACGTGGTCCAGTTCGTCAATCGCCTCGAGCGCATCGCCGACGACGGAAAGCGCCCGGTGTTTCACCGCGTCGAAGCGGGCGGCATTGACGGAAATGAACTGCGCATCGCGGGAGAACGCCGTCCAGGAACCCGTCGTGAAATCCTGAAGCCGGGTACCGATCGCCAGCACGACATCCGCCTCTTTCGCCAGCGCATTCGCCGAGGTCGATCCGACGATGCCGATCGGCCCGGCATGGACCGGATGGTGATGGGTAAGCGCGCCCTTGCCGGCGATGGTTTCAACCACTGGAATGCCGCGCTTTGCGGCAAATTCGGCAAGGCGTTCTTCCGTCAGCGAATAACGCACGCCACCGCCGGAAATGATAAGCGGCCGTTTTGCCTGCGCCAGCAGCCGCGCGGCGGCCGCCACGGCGTCACGGTCCGGACGCGGGCGCGGAATTTTCCAGATCTTCGGTTCAAAGAAGACCGCCGGATAATCGAAAGCAATTTCCTGCGTATCCTGCGCAAGCCCGATGAAGGCCGGGCCGCAATCGGCCGGATCGAGCATGGTGGCGACCGCCTGCGGCAGCGATTGCAGCAATTGTTCCGGCAGCACGATCCTGTCCCAGTAACGCACCACGGATTTGAACGCATCGTTGACGGTGAGCGTCGGATCGCCGAAATGCTCGACCTGCTGCAGAACGGGGTCCGGCAGGCGGCTTGCGAAGGTATCGCCCGCAATGAGGAGAACGGGCAGCCGGTTGGCCATGGCGACCCCTGCGGCGGTTACCATGTTCAGCGCCCCCGGCCCAATCGAAGTCGCAGCAACCATGATCTGCCTGCGCCGCTTTGCCTTGGCAAAGCCGATTGCGGCAAGCGCCATGGATTGCTCGTTCTGCCCGCGCCAGGTCGGCAACTGGTCCTGCACCGTCTCCAGCGCTTCGGAAAGGCATGTGACGTTGCCGTGCCCGAAAATGGCGAATACGCCGGCAAACAGCGGAACGCGCTCTCCGTCGATCTCGGTAAACTGGTTGCACAGGTAACGTACTAGCGCCTGAGCCATGGTCAGGCGTAAGGTCTTTGCGGTCATCTCGCCTCCTCCTGCGGATGGTTGTTGATATGTTTTGGAATACATATTGACAAATTCAGCACTTTGCAATGATTATTGCCAAATACCTCGGGAGGAAAATTTCAATGCAGAGAATTGCAGTGCTTGGCGTGGGCCGCATCGGCCGCATGCATGCGGAAAACATCGTCGCTCATCCACGTGCGACATTGGCTGGTATCTTTGATGTATACGAGCCCTCGGCGAAAGAAATTGCCGAAAAGCTTGATGTGACACGATTTGAGTCGGCGGAGGCGGTTTTCGCTTCACCCAAAGTCGATGCCGTGCTGATCGCCACCTCAACCCCCACCCATGCGGATCTGCTGGAAAAGGCGGTTGCCGCCGGAAAACCTGTGCTCTGCGAGAAGCCCATCGATCTCTCCCTCGACCGCGTCAACGCCTGTGCAACGAAAATTGCCGGCAGCGGCGTGCCGATCATGCTTGGTTTCGTCCGGCGTTTTGACAGCGGACACCGCGCCGTGCGTGAGGCGATCGAAAACGGAACGATAGGCGATCTGCATCAGGTCGTCATCACCTCGCGCGACCCCGGCATGGCGCCCGCCGCCTATATCGAAATGTCGGGCGGCATTTTCCGCGACATGACGATCCATGATTTCGACATGGCCCGCTTCATTCTGGGTGAGGAGATCAGCCAAGTCTCCGCCACCGGTTCGCGGCTGGTCGACCCGGCGCTGATGGAAAAATGCGACGACTACGACACCGTGACCGTGGTGCTGAAAACCGCTTCGGGAAAACAATGCACGATCAGCAATTCGCGGCGCGCGGTTTATGGCTACGATCAGCGGGTGGAAGCCTTCGGAAGTGCCGGCATGGCGATTTCCGAAAACCGGACGCTCAATCACCTGCGCCTCCACACCGAAAGTGGCACCGACCGGGCAGCACCGCTGATGAACTTCTTCATCGACCGTTATGCCGATGCTTTCGCAGCGGAAATCAGCGCCTTCGTCGATGCGGTGGAACAGGGCAAGGCACCGGAGGTCGGCTTCGAAGACGGCCGGCTGGCATTGCTTCTCGCCGAAGCGGCAATCCGCTCCGTCGCTGAAGGGCGCACCGTCAACACAAGCGAGATGGGGTAAACCATGTACGCGAATTTTGGACTTTTCATAGATGGCCGCTGGCTTGCCGGTGCCGCAACAGGCGAGGTCGTCTCTCCGGTCACCGGGGCGGTGCTGGGCGAGGTGACGCTTGCCAGCGCCGATCAAACCCGCAGCGCGATCGACGCGGCCGCAGCCGCCCTTCCGAAACTGCGCGCCATGGGCGGCTTCGCCCGCGCCGAAGCGCTGCACCGGGCAGCCGACGAAATGCTGCGCCGCGCCGATGAAGGCGCAACGATGATCTCGCTGGAGACCGGTAAACCGATTGCCCAGGCTGGCCGCGAATGGACGCTTTCCTGCGACCAGTTCCGCTGGTTCGCCGAAGAAGCGCGCCGCATCTATGGCCGCATCGTCGACAGCCGGGTGCCCGGCGGACGGTTTGAGGTGACCCGCGAGGCCGTGGGCATCGTCGGCGCTTTCACCGCCTGGAATTTTCCGGCCGCCCTTCCGGCCCGCAAGCTTGCCCCGGCGCTCGCCGCCGGATGCCCCGTCGTGCTGCGCCCCTCATCCCAGACGCCGGGTGTCGCGATGGTGATGGTCGACTGCCTGCGGGCAGCCGGTCTTCCGGATGGCGCTATCAATCTTGTTGTGGGTTCAACCGCCGATACTTATGGCCCGATCATGGCGGACAAGCGCGTCCGCAAGGTGTCGCTGACGGGCTCCACCCGGGTCGGCCAGCAAATGATCCGCGATGCGGCTGAGACCGTGAAGAAGGTCTCGATGGAACTGGGCGGCAATGCGCCCCTCATCATTTATGACGATGCGCATCTCGACAACGCGCTCGATCTTGCCGTGCCCACCAAATTCGCCAATTGCGGCCAGGTCTGCGTCACGCCGGATCGCATCTTCGTTCACGAGAGCCTGCATGACGCCTTTGTCGACGGTTTCGTGACCCGTGCGGCCAAGATCAGGCTCGGTGACGGGCTTGACCCCGATACCGGGATGGGGCCGCTCATCAATGCCGGTCGCCTTGAGGACATCGAGGCGGTGGTTGCCGAGGCCGTGCGCGCCGGCGCAAAAATCGCCCATGGCGGCAAGCGCCCGTCGCATCTGAACCACGGTTTCTTTTTCGAACCCACCGTGCTGACCGGCGTGACGGACACGATGAGGGTTTTTGCCGAAGAGAATTTCGGGCCGATTGCCGCAATCACCCGTTTCAGCACCGAGGAAGAGGTTCTGGAGCGGGCCAATGCCTCGGATATGGGCCTTTCCGCCTATGCATTCACCCGTTCCCCGGACAGGGCACGGCGAACCGTGGCGGCGCTGAAATCCGGCATGGTCGGCATCAACAGTTTCGCGCTCGCCGCATCCGAAGCGCCTTTTGGCGGCACGAACCATTCCGGCATGGGGCGTGAGGGTGGTATCGAGGGGATAAGCGATTATCTCGAAACCAAACTCGCCCAGATCGTCTTCTAAAAACAGACATTCTTGCAGGAGAATCCCATGCGGAAAAACAAATTGAAGGAAATCTGGGCCGAGGGACGTCCGGTGCTGCATGGCTGGCTGTCCATCGCCAGCCCGTTCAGCGCCGAAATCATGGCGGCGCAGGATTATGACGCCATCTCCATCGACATCCAGCACGGCGCGGTCGACTACAAGGACGTGCTCGGCATGTTCCAGGCGATGCGCGCTTCTGACAAGGTGCTGATGGCGCGGGTGCCCTGGCTCGACCCGGCATGGATATCCAAGGTTCTGGATGCCGGGGCTTATGGCATCATCTGCCCTATGATCAACACCCGGGCACAGGCGGAGCAATTCGTCCGATACATGCGCTATCCGCCACTTGGGGAACGCAGCTTCGGCCCCACCCGCGCCGTTTACGCCGCCGGCGGTAATTATGCCGCCGAAGCCAATGACGAAATCCTCGCCTTTGCGATGATCGAAACGGCAGAGGCGATGGACAATCTTGAAGAGATTGCCTCCACCCCCGGCCTCGACGGGATTTATGTCGGCCCCGCCGATCTCAGTTTCTCGCTCTCTAAAGGGCAATTGACACCTGCCTTCGACCGCGAGGAACCTGAAGTCATCGACGCCATCAAGCGCATCCTCGATGCCTGCCACCGCAACGGTATCAAGGCGGCCCTCCATTGCGGCACGGCGGATTACGCGGCACGCGCGGTGGAATGGGGTTTCGACATGACGACCGTATCCGGCGATTCCCGCCTGCTGGCCGCCGCAGCGACGGAATCGACCGCGACGTGGCGCAGGCTGGTGGAAAAGACCAGCAAAAAAACCGATGGCAAAGGGGGGTATTGAATGCCAAACCTTCTTGTGGCCGGAAAACTTCACCCTTCCGGCGAGGCCATGCTGCGTGATCTGCCGTCCCTCGGCTTCTCCGTCCGCTATATTGAAGATGTCTCCGAAGCCTCCTACGCACCCTTCATCGAAGAAGCGGATGCAATCGTCATCCGCACACAACCGCTCTCGGCAGCCACCATTGCCAGGGCCGGACGGCTGAAAGTGGTGTCCCGTCATGGGGTGGGTTACGATAGCGTCGATCTTGCAGAACTCAACCGCCGCAACATCGCGCTCACCATCGTCGGCGACGTCAATTCCGTCTCAGTCGCCGAACATGCGATGATGCTGCTGCTGGCGGCGGCAAAGCGGGCCATACTCGCCGACCGTGCGGTTCGCGAACCGGGGCAGTGGAGCTGGCGAAACAGGCTGGAGCAGCAGGAAATATCCGGCAAGAACCTCCTCATTCTCGGTTACGGCCGGATCGGGCGGCACCTTGCCAGAATGGCTTCGGGTTTCGGCATGCATATCCGCGCCTACGACCCCTACCTGCTGCAATCGGGATGGCCCGAAGGGCCGACAAGACCCGTATCGCTGGAAGAAGGCCTGCCCTGGGCCGACTATATTTCCGTGCACATTCCCAAGGGACCACGCCCTGCCATCGGGGCTGCCGAAATCGCACTGATGAAGCGCGGTGTCGTGCTATCCAACACGGCCCGTGGCGGTGTCGTTTGTGAAAAGGCGCTCAGCGAAGCGCTCGCCTCGGGTCATGTCGGCGCGGCCGGGCTTGATGTCTTCGACGACGAGCCGCCGGAAAGCTCCTCCCCGCTGCTGTCGCAGTTCAACACCGTGCTGTCGCCTCATATTGCCGGGCTTACGACGGAATGCGGGGAGAGGATGGCCATCGCGTCCATCCAGAACGCCGTCAATTATCTGAAAGGGACGATCGATCCCGGCCTCATCGTCAATCCGGAATTTGCCCATGTCTGAAAAACCCGTTCTACGCGTCGGCCTCATCGGCACCGGCTTCATGGGCAAGGCCCATGTCTTCGGTTTTGCCTCCGCCCAGAAGGTCTTCGACCTCCCCTACCGAATAGAATTGCACACCGTTGCCGACATCACCGAAGATGCGGCCGCACGGGCGGCGGCGGATTTTGGCTTTAGCCATTCCACGGCGGACTGGCGCAGCATCATCGCCGATCCGGATATCGACCTCGTCGACATCACCGCGCCGAACGCCCTGCATAAGGAGATGGCGCTTGCCGCCATTGCCGCCGGCAAACACGTCTATTGCGAAAAGCCGCTCGCACCGCTGGCGTCGGATGCCGGCGAGATGGCTGCAGCCGCGACGGCGCGCGGCGTCAAAACACAGGTGGGTTTCAACTATCTCTGCAATCCCATGCTGCGGCTGGCACGGGAAATGGTGGCGGCGGGCGAACTCGGCGAGATACGCGGTTATCGCGGTCTACACGCAGAAGACTACATGGCCGACGCCTCCGGCGCCTTCACCTTCCGCCACGATCCGGCCGGCGGCGGTGCGCTTGCCGATATCGGCTCTCACGCGCTTGCCACAGCCGAATTCCTGCTCGGTCCGATAACCGAAGTGATGGGGGATTGCGTGACGTTGATTGCCGAGCGGCCGGATGGCAAGGGCGGCACACGCAAGGTGGAAGCGGATGATGTGGGACGCGCTTTCCTGCGTTTCGCCAATGGCGCGCAGGGCTCGGTCGAAGGCAACTGGATCGCCACCGGCCGCAAGATGCAGCATGATTTCGAGATTTACGGCGACAAGGGTGCGCTTTATTTCACGCAGGAGCGCTTCAACGAGCTGCATTTCTATTCCGCCGCCGATCCGGCTGGCCGCCGTGGCTTCCGCAGGATCGAGGCATCTCCTGACCACGCGCCCTATGGCCGCTTCTGTGTCGCGCCCGGTCATCAACTCGGCTTCAACGACCTGAAAGCCATCGAGATCGAAGGTTATCTCAGGGCAATCGCGGGACAGGCACCAGAGCCTTTCGGCTTTGCTGCCGGCCTGCGCATCCAGCGACTGGTCGAGACGATCCAGCACTCGTCATCCGCACGGCAATGGATGGCTGTCGATGCGTAAAATCCCGGATTGAGCGACGGGCTGCGGGCCTTCATGCCTCTTGGAAAACCGCAATAAATATTGCAAGATCATGCCATGAAGCAACAACCGCAGCCCGTCGACCCTCCGAAAGATTACGAAGAACTGATCCGCCTCATCCATGATCGTCATGATCAGATGAGCAAGACCTATCAGCGGATTTCCGTCTATCTGACGCAGAACCCCAATGAAGTCGCCGTGCATTCGGTCAATACCATTGCCGAGCGGCACAACATCCACGCCTCCAGCTTCGTGCGGTTTGCGCAGTCGCTGGGCTACAAGGGTTTCAAGGAGCTGCAGGCGCTGTTCCAGAAACGGCTGGCGACGGCTGCTCCGGGCTTTGAGGCACGCGTGCGCGCGCTCGATGACGAATTGCAGAGCCGCGAGGATCGTTCTGAATACGGTTTCCTTCACGATCTTGTCGTCAGGGACATCGCCTCCTTACAGGACCTGCTGGAACGCATCAGCGCCGAACAGCTGGGCACGGCCGCCGATCTGATCGAGGCCGCCGGCACCGTCTATCTCGTCGGCCAGCTGCGCTCCGCGCCGGTGGCGGAGCTGCTGCGTTACATCCTCACCATGCTCGGCAAGCAATGTATCCTTCTTGATCCGGGCGGCGGGCTCGCTACCCACATGGCCCGGACGATGAAGACCGGTGACGTGCTGATCGCGGTGTCGTTCCGATTTTACGCGACGGAAGTAGTGAATATCGTCGAGGAGGCGGAAAAGATCGGTGTGCCGACCGTAGCGATTTCCGACAGTACCCTGTCACCGCTGGCAAAATCGGCAAAGGTCCTGTTCGCGGTTCCCGAGCATGATTACAGCTTTTCCCGGTCTCTGGCAGCGCCGATGTGTCTTGCGCAGGCTCTGGCGGTTGCGGTGGCCGCGCGCGTTCAGAAGAACGAGACCGCGCCGCGAATTCCGACGGTGACCGGCCTCTAGGCGCCAACATCCCTTAAAGCCCCGCCACACCGTCCCAGATCAGCTTCACCGCTACCAGCGCCACAGAAATATAAGTCAGGGGGTAAAAGATCGAGGCACGCATGTGGCGCACCGTCCAGGCGCCAAGCCATGTGGAGACGATAGCCAGCGGCACCATCAAGGCGGCACGGCCGAGATTTTGCGCGCCGAAACCTCCGAGCGCCGCATAGGGCACGAGTTTCAGGACATTGGTGATGGCAAAGAACATCACATTGGTGCCTGTGAAAACCTTTGGATCCATACGCAGCGGGAGCAGATAGACCTGCAGCGGTGGCGAGCCGGCATGCGCGACGAAGCTGGTGTAACCCGCAAGCAGGCTCCAGAACCGTCCCGCCATCGGCCGCTCCTTGGCTGCCATCAAAAGAACGCCTCTGGCCAGAACGACGCGCAACACGAACACGGCAGAGACCAGGCCGACGATCAGGCGCACCACGGCGTCCGAAGTGATCTCGGCTGTCATCCAACCAAGCCCGATGCCGAGAACAGCTGCCGGCAGAAGCTGTCGCATGATCCGCCAGTCGACCCATTTGCGCCAGGCCGCCACACCAACCATATCCATGACAACGAGGATCGGCAGCAGAATGGCGGCCGCCGTGACCGGCGACATCACCAGCGCCATCAGCGGCACGCCAAGCAGGCTCATGCCACCGAGCCCACCCTTGGAAAGCCCGACCAGCACAACGGCAAGCACGGTAAGACCCAGTTCCAGAGGAGAGTTGAAAAGGTTCAAGTGCATCTCCTCGGCATTGCCGCCGGCACCCCTGCAGGGGCACCACGCGCATGAATATCAGCCCTTCCGGAGCCGGGCTTTTTGACGGTAGACATCAGCAACGACCGCGCTGACGATGATCAGTCCCTTGACGATCTCCTGATAGTAAGCATCCACGCGCAGAAATGTGAAGCCCGACATCATCAACCCCAGGATCACCGTGCCGATAACGGTGCCGAAAATCCTACCCCGCCCGCCGGAAAGGGACGTGCCGCCGATGACAGCCGCGGCGATGGCGTCGAGTTCGTACATCATGCCCATGCCGGCCTGCGCCGTTTCCGCACGGGCGGCGGTGACAATGCCAGCGAGGCCCGCGAGCAGGCCGGCAATGGCATAGACCTTGACCAGATGCAGCTGGACATTGATGCCGGACACGCGGGCCGCCTGCATGTTCGCGCCAATCGCATAGGTGAACTTGCCGTAACGCGTATAGCGCAGGGCAATATGGAAGGTGACGGCGACGAGCAGGAAGATGACGACAGGCCATGCGCCCGAGCCGATCGATGCGAAGCTCTCTGTCGGGAAGGAGATCGGCTGCCCCTTCGTATACCACTTGGCGATGCCGCGTGCGGTCACCATCATGCCCAGCGTGGCGATGAAGGGCGGTATTCCCGTCACCGCGATGAGCATGCCGTTAACGATGCCGGCGATCAGGCCGAGACCGAGGCCGACGGCCAGTGGCACCACCACGGGCATATCGGTCAGTGCGGGATAGATCGCCCGCGCGAAATCGCTGCTTTGCGCAAAACTCATCGCGATCATGGCCGTCATCGCCACCACAGAGCCCGAACTGAGGTCGATGCCGCCGGTGATGATGACCTGGGTGACCCCGACGGCGATGATGCCGACGACAGAGACCTGGAGGATCATGATCGTCAGGCGCTGCGGACTGCCGAGAAAGCTCTGCCCCTGCACGAACCATCCAAGCAGTTCGAACACAAGTGCGACGCCGATCAGCACGGTCAGAATATTCAGTTCCTGCGGTAGCTTGCGCCTTTTCCGTTCGACCGGTTCGGTCTGTACACTATCCATAATTTTTCCTCCCCGGCATTGCCGCCGTCGCAGCCTCAGCGGGCCGCCAGTTCCATGATTTTGACTTGGTCCGCTTCGGCGCGATCGAGAATCCCGGTCATATGCCCCTCGTGCATGACGAGGATCCGGTCCGACATGCCGAGAACCTCCGGCAGTTCCGACGAGATCATGATGACGGCGACACCTTCCTTCGCCAGACTGGAAATCAGGCGATGGATTTCCGCCTTGGCGCCGACATCTATGCCGCGCGTCGGCTCGTCGAGAATGAGGATGGCGGGCTTGGTCAGAAGCCAGCGGGCGATCAACACCTTCTGCTGGTTGCCACCGGACAGGTTTTCGATCCGCTCATCGAGATCGGGCGTCTTGATGCGCAGCGCTTTCTTCATGTCCTCGCACAGCACCGTCAGCCCGCGCTCATCGACATAACCCATCGCCGCATGGCCATTCTGGAGGGCCGCGATCTGCATGTTCTCGAGAATCGAAAGTGGCAGAAAACAGCCGGTTGCCTTGCGGTCCTCCGTCAGCAGCGCCATGCCCCTGCGCATCGCATCCGCCGGCGAACTGATCGTGACCGGAACGCCGTCGATGCGGATCGTCCCTTCATTCGCCGGCACCACCCCGAAAATCGCCTCGGCGACGTTGGAGCGGCCGGAGCCCACCAGCCCCGCCACACCGAGGATTTCACCACGATGCAGATCGAAGGAAATATCGCGGAAAACCCCGGCCAAACCGAGATCCCGAACCTCAAGAACGACATCGCCGATCAAGGCTTCCTGCTTGGGAAACATATTGGTGATCTCGCGGCCGACCATCATTTTTATGATGTCGTCGCGCGTGACATCGGTGCTCGCATGGGTGCCGACATATCGCCCGTCGCGGAACACCGAAAACTCGTCGGCGATCTCGAACAGCTCGTTCATCTTGTGGGTGATGTAGACGATGCCGATATTGCGTGACCGCAGGTCGCGGATGATATCGAAAAGATGTGCGACTTCCGACTCCGTCAGTGCCGATGTCGGCTCATCCATGATGAGCACGCTGGACTGGTAGCTGACGGCCTTGGCGATTTCGACCATCTGCCGCTGCGCCACCGTCAGCGTGCTGACCTCCGCCGCCGGATCGATATTGATCTTCAGCTGGTTAAACAGCGCCCGCGTCTCCGCCAGCATTTTCGCATGGTCTATGAGGCCGAGACGATTTTTCGGCTCGCGGCGGATCCAGATGTTCTCCGCCACAGTCATCCAGTCCATCAGCGCCAGTTCCTGATGGATCATGGCGATGCCGCGCTCCAGCGCATCGCGGGGGCTTTTCAGGCGGACGTCTTCCCCCCGTAGCCTCACGGTGCCGGCATCCGGGCTATAAATCCCGGCAATAATCTTCATGAGTGTCGACTTGCCGGCGCCGTTTTCGCCCATCAGCGCGTGCACGGAACCCGGCCGCAGGCGGAACTGCACCTCATCCAGCGCGACGACGCCCGGAAATTCTTTGCGTACCCCCTCGATTTCAAGAAGGTAGGGGCCGGCGGCCTGCTTGAAGCGTTCAATCGCCTCTAAGGTGGTTGTGGAAATCATATCTCACCCGTCCTTTATCCGGCCAGCGGCCGGGCCGTGATCTGCTGTGCCGGCGACCGAGGCAGTGCCCGGCCGCCGGCCACAAATCAGTTGCTGGACTTGTATTGAGCGACATTGGCGGGGGTGACGAGTTCAAAGGGCACATCGACCTTGTGCTCGAATTTTTCACCACGTGCGATTTTCAGCACGGTATCGAGAGATCCCTCGCCCTGCCCCTTGGCGGACTGGTAGACTGTAACGTCGAGGTCGCCCGCTTCCATCGCGGCAAGCGCATCCTGCGTTGCGTCAACACCGGCAACAATGACATCCTTCATGCCGACGCCCGAAGATTTCAGCGCCTGGATCGCGCCGAGCGCCATCTCGTCATTGTTTCCAAGCACGATGGTCGGCTTCATGCCGGATGTGATCCAGTTCGTCATCAGGTCCATGGCCGGGGTGCGCATCCAGTTCGCGGTCTGCGCGTCCAGCACCTTGATGTCCTTGCAGGCATCGCTTTTAAGGACACGTTCGGCTGCCGCGGTGCGGCCGCGCTGACCGGTGGTGCCAAGCTGGCCCATGAGAATGACCGCATCACCCTTGCCGGCCGCAAGCCTGCAAACCTCTGTCGCCTGCAATTCGCCAGCCTGCTCCTCATTAGAGCCGACCCATGCCTGCTTGTCCGGGAATTTTTCCATATTGGCCGGAAGCATGTTCACGAAGACCAGCGGAATACCCGCTTGATCGGCGATCTTTGACATCGCCCTGCCGGAATCCGCATCCACCAGCATGGTGATGATGCCATCCACGCCAGCCGCCACGAAGTTTTCGATCTGCGACTGCTGGCGGGCAATATCGCCCTGCGCATCCTCCATCTGGACTTCCACGCCAAGATCCTTGGCATGGCGCTGAATGTTGTGGCGCAACACGGTGAGATAATTGTCGTCAAAGAGCGACATCGCCACGCCAATTTTCTCGGCGTGGGCAGCGCTTGCCATCAGGGCGCAGAATGCGGTTGTGATTACGATTTTTTTGATCACGAGATTTTCTCCTCCTCTTTTCCCCGCACGTGACGAATGTGTGCGATCACCCAAACCGGCGCCTCCCGGCCGTCTCCAGGCATGGCTTCGCCGGTGACGGATGCAGCAGCAAAATCCGCCTCAAGCGAAGTCATGTCCTGTCGATCAGTCGAAACGGCAGCACTGTTTGCGCGCAGCTTTAGTGCTGCGCCCGTCTCTCCCATGCGACCGGGTGTTTTCCGGGCGCAGTTTCAACATAGCGGGACGGAACAGGATTCGCAACAAAAATTGCAGAATTTCTATACGGCAATAAAATTTCCAGAATCTCGCTACCGGGCCATCTGCCGACATTCATCCAGAAGGTGAAAAAGGATCGACAAAACCCGCGCCCTGCGACTTTGCGCGCAGCGCGCTACAGCTATGCTTGTTTTTGGGAAGAACAGACGCAGAGAGCGGCTGGCACGCCGCAAAGATTCACTCGACAAAAACCCGCACGCTCGAAGCGCGGCCGTCGGCATCGATCACCGTGAGGGTGGAAAATCCCTGCCCTTCCGGTCGCCATTCGCTGTTGCGGCGATGAGAAGCGTCGGGCAGAGGCATGCCATTCGCGAGCCAGCGGAAGGGAGCGCGCCCGCCTTGCAGCTTCAGCACCAGCGGCGAAATGCCCGACTGGCCGGAAAGCTCGACCCTTGCTCCTTCCGGCGGATAGACGATGCGCGGGGCGCTTTCGCGTCTCGATGCCGAAAGCAGGCCGCTTGCCGTCGTGGTGAAACGCCGCTGGTTGGCGGGAAGATCGGAAACGGCAACACGCGCGACGCCGGAGGGTGGAGCAGGCATCGGCGTGATCGCCACACCGGATTTTGCGAAGGCCTCGAACAGGATCGGGGCCGCGGTCGCGTAACCGGCAATACCCGGCACCGCGCCATTATCGGCCCGGCCGACCCAGACGCCTATCACGTGTCGCCCGTCATAGCCTACCGACCAGGCATCGCGGTAGCCGTAACTCGTGCCTGTCTTGTAGGCGATGCCGCGCTGCTTCACGCCGAGCGGCGGCAGCACGCCGGAGAGTATGTCAGAGACATTCCAGATCGCAGCATCGGAAAACAGCCGGTCACTGGCAAGGCGCTCGGGGACTGAGCGGACGCCGTCGCCCAACCGCACGGGATCACCGCTACCGGCAAGCCCGGCATAAAGCTGCACCAGATCAACAAGCGAAATACCCGCGCCACCAAGCGCAATGGCAAGTCCGGGCGCCTCGTTTGACGGAAGCACCAGCCGGACGCCCGCTCGCCGGAACCGCACCATCAGCGCTGATGGGCTGACCGCATCGAGCAACTTGACGGCAGGCACATTGAGCGACAATTGCAACGCCTGCCGGATGCTGACGTCACCCTGATAATGCATGTCGAAATTGCGCGGTCGATAACCGGAAAAATCCGCCGGGCGATCCTCGATGATGGTTTCCTGTCCAACCAGACCATCTTCGAAGGCAAGACCGTAGATGAAGGGCTTGAGGGTGGAACCCGGCGAGCGCACGGCCCGGCTCATCTCGACGAAACCACGCCTTGCCGTATCGAGATAATCCGCCGAGCCGACCTCCGCGAGAATATCGCCGGTCTCTGCATCCGCCATGACGATGGCGACGGAGACCTTATCTCCAAGCTTTTCCACCGCGTGGCGTGCCACTGCTTCCAGTTCCCGCTGGATCGGCAGTTTCAGCGTAGATTGTGCCTCGGTGGCATTCGGAGATTTCGCCCGCGCCGCGACGGCCATATGCGGTGCAAAGGCCGGCAGGTCGCGCCGGCTGGCAGGCACTGCTGAAAGAGTCGCCCGCTCCGCCTCCCCTTCGCCCACCACACGTTCGACGGCAAGCCGTTGCAGCACCCGCTCCCGCGCCTGCTTTGCCGCTTCCGGAAAACGGTCCGGACGACGTTTCTCCGGCAGTTGCGGCAGCGCCACCAGAAGGGCCGCCTCCGCCGTGTCGAGCCGACCCGGTTCCTTGCCGAACCAGGCGAGGCTTGCGGCCCTGACGCCTTCGAGATTGCCGCCATAGGGGGCGATATTCAGATAGAGATCGAGGATTTCCGCCTTGTCGAGCCGTCTTTCGATCTGGAGCGCACGCATGGCCTGCAGCAATTTCGCCGAGAATGAGCGGTCGGCGCGTGGCTCGATCAGCCGCGCCACCTGCATGGAAAGAGTCGAAGCGCCCGAGACGATCCGGCCATTGCTGGCCAGTTGCCAGGCGGAGCGCAAAAGCGCCCAGGGATCGACCCCGTGATGATCGTAGAAACGTTGGTCCTCATACGCCACCAACATGCGCAGGAACTGTGGATCGACCTCGGCGGCCGTGGTTTTCAGCCGCCAGCGGCCATCCGGTGTCGCAAAGGCGCGCAGCAGCTTGCCGTCACGATCCAGCACCTCGAAGGATCGTTGCCGCGCAGCATCCAGCGGCGGCGGATAGGCCTTGTCCAGCGCATCAAGACCGAAGGCCGCGCCGCCGATAAGCAGCGCGGCCGTCATGATGCCGACAATGATCGCCTTCTTCCGTCTCATGGGGTTGCCGAGCGCACCTCCATGCGGCCGGTTGCCGTGCGTGCCGAAAATTGCGGCCGGTACATATCTTCAACCGAGGCTGCCGGATGGTCATAGGTGCCGGGGGTGACGGCGCGCACCACATAAGCGAGCGCAATCTCCGAACTGTCGCCGGCCGAGCGGTCGAAGGCCGCCACGAAACGGTCATAGCGGAATTCGGTATGTGCCGCTTCCGTTTCCGGCAACCAGTCGAAATTCGAAAGCGCAGCCGAATTGACGAGGCTCGGATTGTCGATCTCAAAACCGGAGGGCAGAAGATCGGTCACTAGAATACGTGACTGCCAGTTATTTTGCGGCACCACGTTCAGCACCACCACATAACGTTCGTTCTGCACCACCTCGCTCGGGTTCACCTCTTCACCATCCATGGAATAATAGGTGCGGGCAATGGTGAAGCCTTCCCCACCGGCGGCAAGCGGTTGGGCCGGTGGCGCCACCGTGGTGACAACAGCCGTGACCGGATCGGCCGAGGCGTTGGCGATCTTCAGGGGAGCCGCCAGCAATTCGTCGCCGCTCATCCGTTTGCCAAAACCGCCAGTCTGCAAATCGCCGTTCACGTCAAGACGGATATCCTTGTCCTCACCTTTGACGGCGCGGGCAGCCAGCAGCATCCATGCCTGTTCCTGCGTGCTGGTATAGGGCTTCTTTTCCCATTCCTTCGCCACCGCGCCGGCAAGCTGCGGCACGACGGCCGGAACCGGACGGCTTTCGGCCGCGAGCGCCAGCGTCGCCGCGCCGTCACGCAGGGCGGAGCCATAATCGGCACGCGCAAAGCTGACATTGGTGGTGCGGCTTGCCATATCGAGCGAAGCGCCGAACACGGCTTTCGAACGGGCCTGATCACCATAAAGCGAAAGGGCTGCGGCAACCTGCGCCTTGGCAAGCGGGGTCGGGAAATCGGCAAGCGCCGTATCCGCGTAATAACGCAGATCGTTGATCGCCGCCTTGCGGTTGCGCGCCAGCACATAAAGCGAATAAGCGATCTCGTTGCCGCGATCCTTGACGTTGCTGTCAGAGGAAAGGCCGTTCTGCAGGTTGTTCAGCGCCTGCACCATGGCCTCATCGGGAACATCGTAACTCTGCTCGCGCGCCCTTGTCAGGAAGTCGCTGATATAGGCATCGAGCCACAGATCGCCGTAACCCGGCGACCAGAGGCCGAAACTGCCGGAACTCGACTGGAAGGACAGCACCCGGTAGATCGCCTCCTGCACCCGCTTGCGGGTATCGGGGTCTTCGGGGAGGCCGGTATCCTTCGTCATTTCCGAGAGATAAAGCAGCGGCAAAGCGCGGCTCGTCGTCTGTTCGGCGCAGCCGTAAGGATATTTATCCAGCATCATTACCAGCGCCGGAATATCGAAGGCGGGCGAACGCGTGACATTGACGGCAACGGAGGAGCCGAGCAGCATGCTGTCGGCCAACAGATCGCCATTGATCGTCAGGCTGCTGTTCGGCGCGATCTTGATTTCACGCCGCGTCGTGACCGGCAGAACGGCCGGACGAACCGGGATGTTCAGAACCTGTTCCAGCGAGACGCCTGATGCATTGGAAACCTTGATGGTAATCGCGCCATTGCCGGGCTGTTCGCCCGTCAGCGGAACGGTCAGCGACGACTTTCCACCCTTTTGCAACGCCAATGTCTGCGACATCTCGCCCTGATCGACCGTCAAGGCCGTGTTGCTGGTCACATCCAGCCGGTAATCGCCGGCATCGCCATCGGTATTGGCGATATCGAGCCGCAATTGCGAGACATCGCCGGGGGCGAGGAATTTCGGCGCGCTGGCCGTCACCACGACCGGATCGCGAATGATGGCATCGGAGACCGCATGACCGACGCCCGTTTTCGTCCAGGCCACAGCCATGATGCGGGCCGTGCCGTTGAACTGCGGAATATCGAAGCTCACCGTCGCCTTGCCGTCCGCGTCGAGTTCGACCGGACCGGCAAAGAACGCCACCAGCTTTTCGGTGGGTGGGCTGCCCTGAAGGGCCGCCCCGCCGCCGTCACCGCCGGTGCGAAGCCGGCCGGTGGCGCCCAGCGAACCGTCGATCAGGCGGCCATAGAGGTCGCGGATTTCCAGCCCCAGCCGGCGCTGGCCGAAATACCATTCGTCCGGCTTCGGCGGCTCATAGCGGGTGAGGTTCAGGATGCCGACATCCACGGCCGCAACGATGGCATAGGCCTTTTCACCGACACCAGCGCCCGCAACCGTGATCGGAATTTCAAGCGGCTGGCGCGGCAGCGTCTTTTGCGGCGCGCCGAGGGTGACGGCAAGCTTGCGCTCGGCCGGATCGACGGCAAGCCATTTGATGCCGATGGCGCGCATCGGCATGCGGCTTTCCTGCGCATCGCCCGGCCGGAACAGCGTGGCCGTGACATACGCGCCGGCACCCCATTCCTCGGTGACGGGGATGTCGATCTCACCGCCATCCTCGCCTATCTGCGCATTCTGCACCGAAATCAGCTTTTCAGAACCGGAAGTGACCATCAGCTCGCCGGCAAAACGCGAGGAAACCTTGAGTTTCGCCGTATCGCCGATCTTGTAGCTCTGCTTGTCGAGAGCGATTTCCAGCGCATCCGGCGTTTCGGTCGAGCTTGCCTCCACATAGAAGCCGGCATCGAATTCAACGCTGGAAACCGGCGCACCATTACCGGCACCCTCTACTTCCAGCCGATAGCGTCCCCAGGTGACAGGCACGGAAATCTCGCCGCCATTGGCATCGACCGAAAGCGTGCCCGCTTCCTGCTGCTTGGTATATTCCACCGGCTCATAACGCCAGGAATTGCCCTGACGATACCATTGATAGTTCCGCTCGACCTTTATGAGCTTCCAGTTGAGGCCGCTCATCGCCTGTTTGGCGCCCTCGGCACCAACGCCGATGATGTGGAAACGGCCGACGGAATTCTGGGCGAGATCGCCGGAAAATTGCGGCTTGATGCCGATAACAGAGGTTTCCGCCTTGATAGGCAGCGTCAGCGAACGCTCCACGGCACGCCCGCCCGCCTCCTGCATGCGCACGGTGATGTTGGCGGAAAGCAGTTGCGTGGTGGACGGCAGGTCGGTCAGATCGACATTGAAGCTCGCCTTGCCCTCTTCATCCAGAACCGGCAGATCGGCAAGCGTGGTGCGGTTTTCCTCTTCGCTTTCCTCATCGGCCAGACCAAAGAAATAACCTTCGAAATCGGCGCTGGTGCGCGTTGGCTTGATCGCGACCTCGCCTTCCAGCGTCAGGCCGGCAGCCGGCGCGCCATAGAGATAACGGCCGTCGACATCGATTGCCGTTTCCGCGCCCGGATCGATCTGCTTTGCCTTGCTTGAGAGGTCGAACTCGGTGCGATCAGGCACGAAATCATCAACGAGGAAGCTCTTTTCACTGATGGCAGCTGTCTTCGGATCGGTATGAATGCGCAACGTCCAGGTGCCGCGCATGGCATTTGCCTGCAACGGCAGATCGACCGCATGACCGCCCAGCGCCTTGCCATCGCTGACGAAGCGCCGGTCCTCGACGCCATCGGGACGCGAGAAGATGAAGGTGAGCGGAAGATCCTCGATTGCCTTGCCGTCGACATCACGGGCAAGCGCTGCGGCATGCACGGTCTCGCCGGCGCGGTAGATGCCGCGTTCGGTCCAGCTGAACACATCGATGGCGCCGGGTGCGGCGCGGCCCGTCACGCCCCGGTCGGAGAGGTCGAAGCCGGCGCGTGTCATGTCGAGGAACACGTAGTCCTTGTCGCCGTTGCTCGCCGTCAGAATTGCGGGTGCCTGCGCAGCCGTGCCGCGCATCAGGCCGGCGGAAAACACCGCGCGGCCGTCCGCATCAGTCTTCGCCGTGCCCAGTACCTCATTATTTTTGGCAAGCAACTGCAAATCCACGTCTGCGAGTGGCTTGGCGCTGCCAAGGGCGCGGACAAAGACATTGAGCCCGTCGGTTCCGGCATAGGTGGTGATGCCGGTGTCGGATACGAGGAACCATTGCGTGGCGCGCGAGTCCCAGGTCTCCGGAGCGGTGCCCGGCGGCACGGCAGTCAGCACATAGATGCCGGGTTTACGTTCCGGCAAAGCTTCATCCACCGGGAAACTCGTCACCACATCCTTGTTGAGATCCGGCTGGATATCGATCGCGCCCTGCCAGACGAGTTCGCCGATTTCGTTTTCGATGCGGTCAGCGTTGTAACCGTCCATCTGCGTCAGAAACTGCGAATTGGAAAGAAGCGAGGTGATGTTGCGATCACCGACACGATAGAGCTTCAGATCAGCCTTGTCGGCATTAACAGAAACGATCGGAATGCCTCGGCGCGCAGTACCCGGCAGCACGAAATTTTCGCCCGTAAAACGCACGCTGGCGGCGCGGTCACGCACATAAATATCGAGATTGACCTGCTTTTCCAGAGGCTCTTCCACCGAAGACGGCAGGCCGGCGCGCAGCGCGATCTTGTAGCGCTGGCCATGGGTCAGGCCTTCCACGCAGATCTCGCTGCCCTTCGCTTCGATGGCCTTGGGGGCTGCCCCATCCAGCGTGATGAAGGAGGAATAATCGACACCGTTCTTTACCAACGGTTCGGAAAACTGCACGCAGGCGCGCGGGCTGACGCTATCCGTATCAACCGTGTTGTTGATGACGCGGAAACCCTGGCGCGTGCGCAGATCGGCATAGGCCGCCTTTGTCTGTGCGTTGTCGGTAAGCGCAAGGCTCTCCTTATAGGAATTGAGTGCCGCGCGATAATTCTGGGTTCGCTCAAAAGCCTTCGCCAGCCGGTTCAGGGCCTCGGTGCGGGCGCTGACCGTGCGGCTCAGCTGATAGGCGTTGATGGCGGCAGACGCCGCCTGCCCGGCAATCGAATAATTATCGGTGACCTGCGCCGCCTTTTCCGACAATTCCGCCCAGAGCGCGCCGTCATCAGGCGTGATCGCAAGAGCCTGTTTATAGGTCGTGACCGCATCGGGAACATTGCCCGCGGCGGCCTGCTGCCTCGCCGTCTGCACAAGCGCTTCCACGCCCTGTTCGTCACCGTCACTGGCAGCAAGGCCGGCTTTCAGCCGGCGGGCTTCCTGCTGCAGGCTGTCAGTCACGAAGGAAAGGCGCTGCGGCGCGCCGATATCGGCTTCCGCCGCCACTTCCACGATCTTGCCGGCAACGGCGCCGGGGAAAGCGTTCAGCTGATTGAAATCCGATTTAAGGAAGCACCATTTCACCTTGGGATTGTAGGTGAAAGCCTTGCAGGCAGCGTCGCCGATGCAAATCTCGCCGCATTGTTCCAGCGAGACATTCTGCTCCGCCCGAAGATCGAAGCCGAAATAATCGCCATTTTGCGTGGTTACCACTTTCCGCGAAGGTTCGGCCGCCGTGGCCGGGAGAGAAATCAGGGCGGTAGAGACCGCAACCCACGAAATCCGGACGAGCGCGCGCAACGACATCAGTATTCTCCCGCAACAGACATGTCGGGCGGGACTCTGGTCAAATCCACGCATGGTTGTCAACGCATCTTCGTCAATTCGCAACAGGAGGATGCGTGGAGGTCAGCAGACGGGGAGGCTAGTCTTCTATTTTACGCGCTTCGGAAATCAGCATGATCGGCACGCCGTCGCGGATCGGGTAAGCGAGCCTCGCGCTTTCGGAGATGAGCTCGTTGTGGGTCCGGTCATAAGAAAGACGTCCCTTGGTCAAAGGGCAGACCAGCAGCTCCAGGAGCTTCGGATCGACATTGCTCATCCGGTCGTCCATGGGGCGATCCTATTGCAGCACGGTGCCGCCCTCGCCCGATCCCTGGGCAAGAACGATCTCGGTGATGGCAATCAAGGTTTCGGCCCGTGTCTTCAGGTCGGGCGCTTCAAGCAGCGCCTGTTTTTCGGCAGGACCGAAGGGAGACATCATGGAAAGGGAGTTGACGAGAACACGATTGCCCGCCCTTTCAACGCTTTCCCAATCTGCCTCCAGCTGGTTTGCATCCAGAAACGCGCGGAATACCCGGAGGAGGTTTTCGCGATCCACCGCTTCCTCATTATATTCGCCGGAAAGATCGGCGATGAAGGGCGCATGGTGGAAACTGCGATAAGGCTTGCCGGCCTCCGCCTCTTCCAGCAGGCGGAAACGGCAAACACCGGTGAGGGAGATGACGTAACGGCCGTCCCCCGTTTCAGAAAAGGAAGTGATGCGGCCGAGACATCCGACGGCGCTCAAAGGCCCACCCTCAAGTCCTGACTCCATGACGTGAAGGGCCGGCTGCACCATGCCGATGAGCCGATGCCCGGCCAGCGCCATATCGATCATGGCAAGATATCGCGGCTCGAAAATATTGAGCGGAAGATGACCTTCCGGTAGCAGCAGCGCGCCCGGCAAGGGAAATACCGGCACGATTTCCGGCAGATCGTCGTTCTTCACATATCTCGCATTTCCGACATGCATGGGATCAAGCCCCCTGTTCACTGCTGCCCGGCCGGCGGATCAACCGCCGCGGCCGGGATATGCCCGCATTATGAAAACAATATTGCCGAAAGCTTCCGGCGGCCGGCGACGGTTGCCGGGTCCTTGAAGCCCCAGGCCTCGAAAAACTCCAGAAGCTGGCGGCGCGCGCCGTCATCGTCGAAGGTCCGATCCTTGCGCATGACATAGAGAAGATGGTCTGCCGCTTTATCACGCCGCCCTTGAGCGTTCAGCACCTTGGCGAGCTTTATCCGCGCCTCGTGATGATCGGGATTATGCGCCAGATCGCTTTCCAGCGCCACCGGATCGCCGATCTTGCGGGCTTCCTCATATTGCGCGATCTTTTTCAAAACGAGCTGAATGCCCGCATCTTCGTTGAGCTCCGCAGGCAGGGAGGAGAGCAGTTCGCTGGCTCGTTCATACTGACCGGCAGCGATCATGCATTCGGCGATACCCGCAATCGCCGCAGGGTTTTCCGGATCGGCCTGCATGACGGCGCCGAACAGCTGTGCTGCGCCATTAAAATCGCTATCCGCAAGAAGCTGTTTCGCCTCAGTCAGAGCCGCCTCGATTTCGGCTTTCGGATCACCCGCATCCGGGCCGGCAATCTTGTCAATGAACTGCTTGATCTGGCTTTCCGGCACCGCGCCCATGAAGCCATCCACCGGCCGGCCATCGGCAAAAGCGACGATGGCGGGAATGGACTGGATGCCGAGCTGGCCCGGAATGGACGGATGATCGTCAATGTTCAGCTTCACAAGCTTCACACGACCATTCGCCTCGTTGATGACCTTTTCGAGCACCGGCGTCAGCTGCTTGCACGGACCGCACCAGGGCGCCCAGAAATCCACCAGAACCGGCTGGCGGCGCGATTCCTCAAGAACATCCTTGGAGAAAGCAGCCGTCGTTGTGTCCTTGATGTGACCGGAGGCCGCACCATTCAGCTCGCCGTGATGATGCGCGCTCGCAGACATCTGCCCGCCATAGGAACCGCCGTAAGGATTATTGGTGTCGCTCATGCCGGTCTCCTGCAATTTCTGTCATCTGTCTCACTTGAAGCAAAGATCGTATCTCACTCGCTGACTTTCAAGACAAGCGGCGTATGTCCGGTCGCCTCAAGAAAGCGGATAAGATCCTTCGACGCGATCGTCGTCGTCTGGTCGTTGGAAAGCGGATGGCCATTGGCCAGCTCGTTTTCCAGAAGATCACTGTCGAGCACGAAGGTGACCTGCCTGCCAGTGTCGTTGATCGCCCCAAATACCGTCACCGATCCCGGCACGACGCCCAGATATTCGAGCATTTTTTCCGGCCTGCCAAAGGACACGCGGCTTGCAGCACCTATCGTCTTGTGAACGCTTTTGAGATCGACGACGGCATTTTCTTCGACAGTCAGAACAAAATATTGATCCTTCTTGTCCTTCACGAAAAGGTTTTTCGTGTGACCGCCGGGAATGAGATCGCGCAGCGACTGGGATTCGGCAACAGTAAACACCGGTTCGTGCTGTTTCGTGGTATGAGAAATGCCGAGCCCATCCAGAAACTGGAAAAGCTCCGTTGCCATCCTGGGAGAATTCTCCGCCATATTCCGCCGCCCGCCTCTGCCGATTTCGATATCACTGCATTCCTGATTAAGGGGGCAACCGGCGCTTGGCAACGCAGGAAAAAACGCAGAGATGAAAAACCGCCAATCATTTCCGTCGCTTGTCGCATTTTTCAAAGAAATTTTCGCGTTTTTGTCATTTCCCTGTTGCATTCCAAAATCGATTGAGCGATATAGCGCCCGTCGCCCCAACGTGGTGACCCACGGTTCAGCGACTACCCCGGACCGGTGGATTTGAGCGGGTGTAGCTCAGGGGTAGAGCACAACCTTGCCAAGGTTGGGGTCGAGGGTTCAAATCCCTTCGCCCGCTCCAAATTTTCCAAAAGATAGAATCTACGACTGAATACTGAATTCAGACCGGCTGAGTTATGCGGTTCGGCGCTCAAGAGTTCGTCATCCTCCCTTGTCAGAACAGCCGTGAAATTATCGGGCGAATGGAACCTCCGGCAGAAATGGCCGTTTCAGATTCGAGGCTCCTAACCTCAGTTCCGCTCTGAATTGCCCGCCATGAGCGGGCATTTTTTTTAAGGGCCACCGTCGCCAAAAAATAAATCCGCCCGTCCGGAACATCGCCCACACACGGGGCGTTTCCCTGTGTTGATCAACACCGGGGGAACACCCATGTCCGCAATTTCGAAAACTCTTTTGATTGCAGCATTCGCCGCCGTGACGATGCCGGCCGCTTCCTTCGCCGCAGACATGATCATTTATGGTCAGGATCAGCCTCCGCGGCACAGAACCAACCACGAACCGCGCGCGACTGCGAACACCTATTCGAATCACGCGGAAATGCGCTGCTCCGAGAACATCGTCTCCTATCAGGCGCCTTACCAGCGGCACACGGAACTGGTTGCGCTCTGCCATCCGCCACTAAATTGGCGAACGGAGTCGTCCACGGCAACAATATGGTCGCCATGATCTTGCCATAATTCATTCGATGTGCTTTTGTGCAGCCGCCCTTGTGGGAGGGGGTAGAGGTCGAGACCCGCTGGTTGCTTTTGGCAGCAGGCGGGTTTCCCTTTTTTTGGCGACCGCCCTTCCTATTGTAATCCTATAGTCAGGTAGATAATCAAATTAGGCGACCTGAGGCGGATATTTGTCGTGTATCCTTCTTTGGACACGATTACCCATATCGGAAAAAATTTGGAAGAGCCTTGGAAGGTGTGGCAGTGGGTCCTCTACTGACCTTCCCTTTTGAGTGATTCCGTTCCTATGTACGCAATCATGACGAATCTGCTGCATACTAAGTAAGAACTTCCTATCCTCGTCAGTGTCCGGAAAGATATCAACTTTTAATGCGGTTAGAAAAATGGACTGCACGAAAACAAAGTTATGGAAAGATACCGTTTCTATAAATTTTTCGATCTTTTCCATAACTATCGCTGGGGATTTTTCGATCTGGGCGAGAGAAAATTTTGTGTCCTTAAGACCATCCAGACGTTCGACCATTGCAAGTCTCGCCGCCGAATCACGGCTTACAAAGCTATGTAAGCTGTCAGATAACAAAGCCTCAAAATTTGAGAATGCTTGCATCAAATACATACGGTGAAGCATAGGATTGGGCTTGTGAGAAAGCCATTTTATGACTTCTTCCAAGCTAGCTTGAGCGTGATAAAATGCCTCCAATCCTCCGTTATTAGGATCGAAGTAAATGGGATATTGGACCTCATTCGCGATCGCCACTTTGTGGCCATCCGGCAATATTTTTGCAAAGAATGAAGACAGGTGCCCAGACACCTCAATAGTCGTCACTGCTCCGCAAGCTTTACATTTTTCATTCAGCGTTGTTGATGCTTCAATTTCGCTAACCCAGTCCTGCCCTGGTAATGTCGGAGCCGGACACTCAAAACGAACAATGTCTCCGCATTCCGAGCAGTTGATTGATCCAGTGACTACTGTGCGCATATGGGATCTTCTTGTAGTGAACCACTGGTAGTCGATCGGACGAACAAATTAACACTTATCACAGACCGGCAATATTTATTGTCCAGAATATAAACCAAAATCTACTTTTTTAAATTTCTAAAAATGGTAGCGGGAGAGGGACTTGAACCCCCGACACGCGGATTATGATTCCGCTGCTCTAACCACCTGAGCTACCCCGCCACAGGGGAAACGTGACAGTCATGTGACTGGCCGCTCCATCAGGATGAGCGGCTTATAAGGTGCCGCTCCCCAAAGTGTCAAGCGCAAGATGCGCAAAAAATTCGCTTTCCACCTCGCGGCAAAAAGTGAACTGTTTCAGGCCGCAACCGGCTTTTCCAAAAGTGCCTTCAACGAAGCCTCGGCTTCCACCGAGCGTTCCGAACGTTCGATGAAACCGCCGCCGTAAACGCGGGCATCGGCACCCGGCGCGGAATAGAGCACGCAGGCCTGGCCGGGGGCGACACCGGCCTCGCCGGTCGTCAGATCCACATAGATACCGTTTTCATCGGCATGCAGCACTGCCTCCATGGGCGGGCGGGTGGAGCGGACCTTGGCGAAACAGGCGAAGCCCTGACCGGCATCGTCCACCAATGCGCCATCTCCCAGCCAGTTCATGTCACGCAGATAGACACGGCGGGTTTCCAGCGCCTCACGCGGGCCAACAATGACCCTCCGGCCCCGCGCATCAAGATGCACGACGTAGAGCGGCTCTCCAGTAGCGACACCAATGCCGCGACGTTGGCCGATCGTATAATGCACGATACCGTCGTGACGGCCCAGCACACGTCCGTCCAAATGCACGATATCCCCGACCAAAGCCGCATTCGGCTTCAGCTTGTTGATGATATCGGTATATTTGCCCTGCGGCACAAAACAGATGTCCTGGCTGTCGGCCTTCTTGGCGACGACAAGCCCCATATCTTCCGCCAACTCCCGCGTTTCGGCCTTGGAGAGACCGCCGAGCGGAAAGCGCAGATAATCGATCTGCTCCTGTGTCGTTGCGAACAGAAACCAGCTCTGATCACGGTCGCTATCGATCGGGCGATAGAGCGCGCGGCGACCCGGCTGACCGGGAACGGGGTTCAGGCGTGACCGGATATAATGGCCGGTTGCCAGCGCATCAGCACCCAGTTCCTGCGCGGTGGCGAGCAGATCGGCAAATTTTACCGTCTGATTGCAGGCAACACAGGGGATCGGCGTTTCGCCCATCGCATAGGCTTCAGCAAAGGGGTTGATGACGGTTTCTCGGAACCGCGCTTCATAATCCAGCACGTAGTGCGGAATGCCGAGCGTTTCGCAAACCCGGCGCGCATCGTCAATATCCTGCCCCGCGCAACAGGAGCCGGCGCGGTGCACGGCAGCACCGTGGTCGTAAAGCTGGAGCGTAATGCCGAGGACATCGTAGCCCTCGCGCTTGAGGATACCGGCCACAACCGAAGAATCGACGCCACCGGACATGGCGACAACGATCCGGGTATCTTCCGGCCTCTTGTCAAAATCGAGCGTATTCACGTTTTTTCCCATCGTCAGTCATAACGGGGGTAAAGGCCCCGCCGCCTGTCGGTCATCCGCGGTGTGAGCATCAGCCGGAAAAACCGGACTGTCATTCCTTATCATCCTGCGGATTTAAGGGCTGCATATAGAAAAGAAAGGCCGTGCACGCAAGTACGGGGCGGAAAACCGCCCCGTAAAGCTATCAGACATGAGCCATGATGGTGGTGTTAAGCGCCAGCAGCCTTCTGACCGCTGTTGCCGGTCCACTTGTCGCGCTCCCGCCACAGGGCCGGCAGGGCGAGCAGCCCGATAGCCGTAAGAGCAATCAGCGTCTTGTTCAGCTGCGACAGTTCCACCGTGCGGCCATCCAGATAATAGACGCCGTAGACGATCGCCACATGCCAGACGTAAACCTGCAGCGAATGGCGGCCGAGCAGCTGCAGGAACTTCAGCGACAGCACCCAGATAACGCCTTCCGCAATGGAGCGCACAAGCGGGCGATGGTGCCTCGGACCAGCGATTACCAGCCATGTCAGACCGATGCCGACGGCAAGAAAGTTGATGAGATATACGGGGCCGAAATCGGCGCGGATTTCCATGGTGGAAAACTTGCCCATCATGAATTCCGGCATCAAGCCCCAGGCTGTCGCGATGCGCAGCGGCATGAAGAACAGGCAGGCGATGAGCGCAGCCTTGGGAAGCCAGGTTCTCTCAGGCGAGAAAATGGCTTTCCAAGGGATGCGGTTCTGCGCCGTCATCGCTCCCAGCACCAGCGCCGAATAAAACACCAGCTGCCAGCCGAACAGATTGAAGCTGACGCGGATGCCCTGTTCGTCAGCGCCCTTGACGAGTTCGTTCAGCGGCGCAGTGACAATCTGCTGGAGCCCGAGCTGACCAGCCATCCAAACCAGCATCGAGCCGGCCAGAACATAGGCCCACTTGCCGTCGAGGCAGAGCTTGATGAGGACCGGCGCAAACAGCATGTAGACGATATATTGCGGCAGAATATCCATGAATGTCGGCTGGAACAGGAATGTCGCGATCGCCGCCAGACGCAGCGGATCGTCGAACGAGGTCATGCCGAGCCAGTTGTACCAGATATAGGGCGCATGCGGGATGACCATGCGGAAGAACAGCACGGCGATGACGAGGCCCATCGCGTAACGATAAAGCTCCATCGCCCGGTTCCAGATCGCCTGTTTGCCAGCATCATAACCGTACTTCATCATCTTGCGGGCATAGACCATGCCGATCAGAAGACCGGACAGGAACACGAAGCCCTGTGCATCCTCGACAAAGGCAAACTGACGGTGATTGATTTCCACCAGCCAGAAGCCGCCGGCAAACACCAGGTGGTTGATCAGCATGAAGACGAGGAAGTAACCACGCATTCCGTCGATCAGGTCAAAGCGTTTCATCTCGATAGCTCTCCGTTCTCGCAGGGCCTGCGTTACCCGGCCACCTGGCCCGGCTTGCGGGAGGCTGGCCGGGGGTCGGATTGTCAACGCAGCTTTGCGCCTGTGGTTCCCTTTCCAAAGCGGTTTAGAACCGGCGCGAAAAGTCACATTGACGTGTATGCTGCGTGGTTAGGACGCGGGGACTGAATGCCGGATGAATGAAAAAAGGCCATTCCAAGAATGATCAAAGCCATGTGCGGACAAGATGCCTTGGCGATGAGCCCGCAAACCCTTGCATGGCAGCGCCAACAACCGGATCTGCTTTTGCGCGTGCGATAGATATTACCCGTAAGATTTATCACTCGGTTTTTTTGCGCCCTGCCCCGCTTCAGCCGCGGGAGGTCGTGATCCGAATCGAAGCCAAATTCGTAATTTCTTCCAAACGAAAGCCCGGAGGTCGGCAGACCTCCGGGCTATTCAATTCAAAAACGAAACCCAGTCTCAGTTCAAGCAGCAGCTTGAATGGCGGCGACCTGCCAGTTGTCGTTGCCGGCACGACGCACGAAGGTCCACATTTCCACCGCTTCGGAAGGCTTGTGCTCGTCGCCTTCGATAACCTTGCCCGAGGTGCGATCGCGCATGATGTCGATGGCGGAGTAGCGCATGGCGACAGTGGCGTAGTCCTGACCTTCTTCATGCCAGGCTTCGGCAACGTCGCCCTGCAGCAACGTCACGTCGCGGACGTCGTTCTTCACGCCGCTGGTGGCGTTGTCGCTCAGTTCCTCGGCCAAATAGGACATGGCTTCCGGCGTCGTCAGCTTGCGCAATGTGCTGTAATCCTCGGCACCATAAGCGGACTGAACGTCCTGCAGCATTTTCTGGAAGGTTTCGAGGTCGCTTGGGGTGATGCCGATCTCGTCGCCTTCAGAAACGGCGTTTTCATGCGCCACCGGCTTTGCCGTTGCGGCAGTGACCGCAGCCGCGCCGCCCGCAGCACCGGCAAGCGCGCCGATCTTCGGGATTTTGAACGAGGACGCGGAAGGACCAGCCTGTGAGCCACCGTTAAAGGAGGAGCCGGAGTTATCCGTGCGCTGCGATCCGCCTGCCGCGCCATAAGCGGGCTGGCCCTGACGGCGCGATGCGAAGAAACGCATGGCGAGCATGATGAGACCGCCGATAAGCAGCCCCTGCAACAACATGCCGAAGAAACCGGCCATGCCGCCAAAACCACCGCCCATCAGCATGCCGAACAGGCCGCCCATCAACAGGCCGCCCATCAAACCACCCATCATGCCGCCGAAGAGGCCACGGCTCTGCTGCGGTGCCGCCTGCGCGCCCGGACGGGCCGGCTGGGCAGCGCCCGGCGTTGCCTGGTTGGTATTGGGGGTCATGCTGCGATTGATCGGCGCTGTCTGGCCGGGCGCAGTGCTGGTCGAAGGCGGTGCGGAATATGTCCGCGTACCACGGCTGCCGAAGCCACCACCGGCACGGCGTGCCTCTGCCATATCAACCGCCACGAAAGACACCGCGATACCAAGTGCGGCGACTGCGAACAAACCCTTGAAGCGCCGAAAGGCAGCAAACATCACTCTCTCCTGTTGGCCGCCCTCCCATGAGCGGCATGTCAGCAGCCGATATAGCAACTCATGATCATCATTTTTAGACCACCGGGCTTAAATTTTTCGTGATATGCAACCAAAAGGAGAGACAGACGCGTATAGCCGCAAAACCAGTGGCTGGAAAAATAAAAAACCCGGCACCAGGGTCTCCCCTGCACCGGGCCTTATTGTCCCCTTGGGAGGAACGACAAGTGTATCAGTCGACGTTGAAAGTCAGCGGCTTGACCTGGCGGATTGCCGGGTTGGCGCGCAGCTTGTCCAGCACGGTTTCGGAAATCGGACCATCGACGTAAAGCAGCGCGATGGCGTCACCGGCTTCCTTTTCACGGCCGAGCTGGAAGTTGGCGATGTTGACGCCAGCCTCGCCGAGCGTGGTGCCCATGAAGCCGATCATGCCGGGAACGTCAGTGTTGGTGATGTAGATCATGTGCGATCCGACATCGGCATCCATGTTGATGTTCTTGATCTGGATGAAGCGCGGCTTGCCATCCGAGAACACCGTGCCCGCAACCGAGCGGATCTGGTTTTCCGTCTTGACCGTCACTTTGATGTAACCGTCGTAAACGCCGGTCTTGTCACGCTTGACCTCGGAAAGGATAATGCCCTTTTCCTTGATCATGACCGGCGCTGAAACCATGTTCACATCTGCAACCTGGCTGCGGATCAGGCCGGCAAGCAACGCGCTGGTCAGCGCCTTGGTGTTCATGTTGGCGGTTGCGCCATCATAAAGGATTTCGATTTCCTTGGTGGCGCTTTCCTGCACCTGGCCGACGAAGGAGCCTAGAACATCCGCGAGACGAATGAAGGGCTTCAGGCGCGGCGCTTCATCAGCCGTGATGGACGGCATGTTGATGGCGTTGGAAACGGCGCCCTTGACGAGGTAATCCGACATCTGCTCGGCAACCTGAAGCGCCACGTTTTCCTGCGCTTCCGTCGTCGAGGCACCGAGATGCGGCGTGCAGACCACGTTCGGCAGGCCGAACAAGGGGCTTGCAGTGGCTGGCTCAACTTCAAACACGTCAAAGCCAGCGCCGGCGACATGTCCGGACTTGATGGCTTCGGCAAGGGCCGCCTCATCCACCAGACCGCCACGGGCGCAGTTGACGATACGCACGCCCTTCTTGGTCTTTGCAAGGTTTTCCGCACCGAGAATACCGCGTGTCTTGTCGGTCATCGGCACATGCAGGGTGATGAAATCGGCCTGCGCTAGAAGCTCGTCCAGCTCGACCTTGGTCACGCCCATTTCCTGCGCGCGCTCCGGCGACAGGAAGGGGTCATAGGCCAGAACATGCATCTTGAGGCCAAGCGCGCGTGCGCAGACGATGCCGCCAATGTTGCCGGCACCGATGACGCCGAGCGTCTTGCCGGTGATTTCGACACCCATGAACTTCGACTTTTCCCACTTGCCAGCCTGCGTGGAGCTGTCAGCGGCAGGAAGCTGGCGAGCGACCGCGAACATCAGCGCAATCGCATGTTCCGCCGTGGTGATGGAGTTGCCGAACGGCGTGTTCATGACGATGATACCGCGGCGCGAGGCGGCCGGAATATCGACATTGTCCACACCGATGCCGGCGCGGCCGATGACCTTGAGGTTGGTCGCGGCCTCGATCAGCTTTTCGGTCGCCTTCGTGGCGGAACGGATGGCCAAGCCATCGTAATTGCCGATGATTTCGGCAAGCTTGTCCTTGTCCTTGCCGAGCTTCGGCTGGAAATCAACTTCGACGCCACGATCACGGAAAATCTGGACGGCGGTTTCCGACAGTTCGTCGGATACAAGTACGCGAGGTGCCATGGTTCACGGGCTCCTTGAAAATTGTGCAGTTTTAAAGCGGGAAATCCACGGCCCTGCATCAGCGCAGGGCCGGTATCAAAATCAGGCGGCAGCTTTGATAAGTGCTGCCTTCTGCGTCTGGTAAGCCCAGGCGAGCCAGGGCATAACGGCTTCCATATCCGCCGTTTCGATGGTCGCACCGGCCCAGATGCGCAGACCGGACGGTGCGTCGCGGTAAGCGCCGATATCGAGGGCGACATTTTCCTTTTCGAGGAGGGCGACGATGCCCTTGGCGAAGTCGGCCTGTGCTGCCGCATCCAGCGCCTGTACCTCGGGATCGACGATCTTCAGGCAGACGGAGGTGTTGGAGCGGGTTTCCGGCTTGACGGCTAGATTGGCGATCCAGTTGTTCTTCTCGATGAAGTCATAGATGACCCTGGCGTTGGCATCGGCACGGCCGATCAGGCCCTTCAGACCACCAAGGTTCTTCGCCCACAGCAGTGCGTCGATATAGTCCTCAACGCAGAGCATGGAGGGCGTATTGATCGTTTCGCCGGTGAAGATGCCTTCGATCAGCTTGCCGCCGGAAACCATGCGGAAGATTTTCGGCAGCGGCCATGCGGGCGAGTAGCTCAGCAGGCGTTCAACAGCACGCGGCGACAGAATGATCACGCCATGACCGCCCTCACCGCCCAGAACCTTCTGCCAGGAGAAGGTGACGACGTCGAGTTTCGTGAAATCCATGTCCTGCGCAAAGGCCGCCGAGGTGGCGTCGCAGATGGTCAAGCCCTTGCGGTCGGCAGGGATGAAATCGGCGTTTGGAACGCGGACGCCCGAGGTGGTGCCGTTCCAGGTGAAAACCACGTCACGGTCGAAATCGACCTCGGCAAGATTCGGCAGTAGGCCGTAATCGGCCTCGAACTTGCGAACGTCCTTCAGCTTCAGCTGCTTGACCACATCGGTGACCCAGCCGGCGCCGAAGCTTTCCCAGGCCAGCATATCGACGCCACGTTCACCGAGCAGCGACCAGAGCGCCATTTCAACAGCGCCAGTGTCGGATGCAGGAACGATGCCGATGCGATAATCGGCAGGAACATTTAGAATTTCACGGGTGAGATCGATGGCCTGCTTCAGCTTGGCTTTGCCAACCTTGGCGCGATGCGAGCGACCGAGCGGTGCATCGGAGAGAGCATCTAGCGACCAACCGGGACGCTTCGAGCAGGGACCAGAAGAAAAATGCGCATTGCCCGGACGGAGGTCCGGCTTCACTATATCTGTCATTTGACTACCCTTTCAGATAGGCGCCTCTCGTTAGGGAGAGGTGTCCTGCCGTCGTTGCTATTCCTGTCGTCGGTCTCAGTCAAGCGGAATATGTCGCTGCGCATGGGAATTTTAGTCCATATGCGTCACGCACCGTGTCAGCTGCCGCCAAAACAAAACCGCCCGCACCCGAAGGATGCGGACGGTTTGAAACTACCAGTCTGGCGTGACGTTTATTTATAAACGGCAGGCTGCAGCGGAATATCGGCAGGCGGCATGTATTGCGCCGTATCGCAACCGTTGAAGACATAACGGCCACCGACGCGCACTTCATGCGAATAGAGACCCTTGTCGCGGCCGGGGCCGCCACCGTTCTCATAACCGAACATGTCGCCCTTGTTGATATGGCGGAAACGGTAGCCGATATCGGCCTTCAGGTTACAGGTGACGTCGATCGACGCACCTGCCATCAGGGCGTAAGCGAAGCGCCACTTACCCTTGCCACCGTGCTCGGTGGTCGGGTCGCAGCCGAGGCCATTAACGCTGCACGATGTGTTGCGCAGCTTATCCCACTTGACGTAGGAGCCACCAATACCACCGCCGACATAAGGGGTGACGCGGCCATAGGTGCCGAGATCGACATAGGCGTTGGCCATCAGCGTATAGGCTCTCAGCGAGCTCAGATCAGCCGAAACACAGCGACCAGGAACGGAGCCGCAGAAACCGCTCGTGGAACCGCGGAAATCCGATTTTCCCATATAGTCGAAGGTCACGTCGCTGCGGAAATAGTTGTTGAACTGATAACCGACACCGGCGCCAATGACATAACTATCCTTGATATCAGCCGTATCGAAATCCTGCAGATAGCCGCCCGGTCCGCCCTGATAATAATTGGCGCCGCGCAGTTTATTGAAGGAATAGCCGACGTCGCCGCGCAGATACCAGCCGCTCGACTGGGTGATCGCGACTTCAGGGGCATCGACATAGGCGGGTGCTGGTTCGGCTTGATATAGGTCGGCGCCGACGGCGCTTGTGCCGGTCAGCAGAACGGCCAGAAATCCGGCCAGGGCGTTTTTCATGACTTCCACTCCAGAAGAGGCACGTGCGTTGCGGCAGCTGCCAGTGAACTGTTCAGTTCTGGAGAGTGGCGTAAAATGGTTAAGTCCCGATTAACCACGATCATTCACTATATTTATTAGCAAACACTCAAAGAAAAAGCCGGCTGGAAGGCCGGCTTTTGTCTTTCGTTACTGTCGCGATAACTCACGCGGCAGAGCGGGCGCTGGAGATAACGCCGACCAGATCATTGACGATCTTCTCCACCTTAGCGCTGTCGTCGCCCTCCGCCATGACGCGGATCAGCGGCTCGGTGCCGGAGGGCCGGATGACGAGGCGGCCATTATCGGCCAGCGCACTTTCCGCATCCGCAATTGCCTGCAGCACGATCGGGTTTTCCAGCGGCTTGCCACCGGAAATACGCACATTCTTCAAAAGCTGCGGCACCGGCTCAAACTTGCGGCAAACCTCACTGACCGTACGGCCCGAACGCTTGACCTTGGCGAGAACCTGCAATGCCGCGACGAGACCATCACCGGTCGTGCCATAATCCGACAATACGATATGGCCGGACTGCTCACCGCCGACGTTGAAATTGTGGTTGCGCATATGTTCGACGACATAACGGTCACCGACCTTCGTGCGGGCAAGGGTGAGGCCTTGATCGCCAAGAAAACGTTCCAGACCGAGATTGGACATGACGGTCGCGACAATGCCGCCGCCGCGCAGCATGTTGTCGGCGGCCCAGCTGTCAGCGATCGTCGCCATGAGCTGGTCGCCATCGACGATCTCACCGCGTTCGTCAACAATGATGACGCGGTCGGCATCGCCATCGAGCGCAATGCCGATATCGGCGCGCACTTCATGCACCTTTTTCTGCAGGGCTTCCGGGTGGGTGGAGCCGCATTCGAGATTGATATTGACGCCGTTCGGCTCGTTGCCGATGGTGACGACTTCGGCACCCAGTTCCCAGAGGGCCGCGGGAGCCACCTTGTAAGCCGCGCCATTGGCACAGTCGATGGCGATCCGCAGGCCGCTCAGCGTCACATCGCGCGGCAAAGTGCGTTTGACGAATTCGATATAGCGGTAGATGTCGCCATCCACGCGCTTGGCGCGGCCGATCTCGCTGGGCTTTGCCAGCTGCGCGTAAATATCCTTATCGAGAAGATCTTCGATCTCCAGCTCCAGCTCGTCGGAAAGCTTGTATCCGTCCGGTCCGAACAGCTTGATGCCATTGTCAGAGAAGGGATTATGCGACGCCGAGATCATCACGCCGATATCGGCGCGCAGCGACCGGGTGAGCATGGCGACGGCGGGCGTCGGAATAGGTCCGAGCAGGAAAACATCGAGGCCGGCTGCGGTGAAACCGGCAACCAGCGCGTTTTCCAGCATATAGCCCGAAAGGCGCGTATCCTTGCCGATGACGACGCGATGGCGATGATGGCCCCGGCGGAAGATCGTACCGACCGCAATGCCCACACGCATCGCCAGATCCGGCGTCATGGGGAAGACGTTCGATTGTCCGCGGATACCATCGGTTCCGAAATAACGGCGTGCCATTTGAACTCCAAATCTTTCGAGCATTCCGGCAAAGCTGAAAACAGCCGGAAGCGTTCTGGCTAGATGCCACAAACCACGATAAACAGCACGTAAATTACCGCAAAAATGGCTTATATCTTGTTACCAAACTGAAAAGGCCACCCGGAAAACCGGATGGCCTTTTACAACAGGTCAACTTGTGCAAGCGATCAATGCGGCTGCGGCTCCATGCCGCCTTCGGCTTCGCCGTCGCCCTTGGCTTCGCCATCACCCTTCACTTCACTTGGGCCGTCTTTCTTGGCGCCGGCTTTCGGCACCGCCGAACCACGGCTACCCGGAGAATCGTCACCCAGATCGCGCGCGGGCTTCTCGCCCCTCAGCAACGCCTTGATCTCCTCACCCGTCAGGGTCTCATATTCGAGAAGACCCTCGGCAATCGCAACGAAGCCATCGTGATTATCCGTCAGAATGCGTCTTGCCTCGGTGTAAGCCTCTTCGATCAGACGGCGAACTTCGGTGTCGATCGTCTGGGCAGTCGCCTCGGAGACGTTCTTCGACTGCGAAACCGAATGGCCAAGGAACACTTCCTGCTGGTTTTCACCATAGGCCACCTGCCCGAGAGCGTCCGAAAAGCCCCATTGCGTCACCATGGCGCGGGCAAGCTTCGTGGCCTGCTCGATATCCGAAGACGCACCCGATGTGATGTTTTCCTTGCCGAAGGTCAGTTCCTCGGCAACGCGGCCACCCATCATGATCACGAGGCGCGACACCATCCACTTGTAGCTCATGGAATAGCGGTCGCCTTCCGGCAGCTGCATCACCATGCCGAGCGCACGACCACGGGGAATGATCGTTGCCTTGTGCAACGGATCAGCCACGGCAACCTTCAGCGCGGTAATCGCATGGCCTGCCTCATGATAGGCGGTCAGCTTCTTTTCAGCCTCGGTCATGGCAGAGGAGCGGCGTTCCGCACCCATCATGATCTTGTCCTTGGCGTCTTCGAACTCCTGCATGGTAACCACACGCTTGTTGCGGCGGGCGGCCATCAGGGCGGCTTCGTTGACGAGGTTCATCAGGTCCGCGCCCGAAAAACCGGGCGTGCCACGGGCCAGAACCTTGAGATCGACATTCGGAGCCAGCGGCACGTTGCGAACATGCACTTTGAGGATGCGCTCGCGGCCGACAATATCCGGGTTCGGCACGACGACCTGACGGTCGAAACGGCCGGGACGCAGAAGTGCAGGGTCAAGAACATCAGGACGGTTGGTGGCGGCGATAAGGATGATGCCCTCATTCGCCTCGAAACCATCCATCTCGACCAGCAGCTGGTTCAGCGTCTGTTCGCGCTCATCGTTACCGCCGCCAAGACCGGCGCCACGATGGCGGCCGACAGCGTCGATTTCGTCGATGAAGATGATGCAGGGTGCGTTCTTCTTGGCCTGTTCGAACATGTCACGGACGCGGCTTGCGCCGACGCCGACGAACATTTCCACGAAGTCCGAACCGGAAATCGTGAAGAACGGCACATTGGCCTCACCGGCAACCGAACGCGCCAGAAGCGTCTTACCCGTACCGGGCGGACCGACAAGCAGCACACCGCGCGGGATTTTGCCGCCGAGGCGCTGGAACTTCTGCGGATCGCGCAGGAATTCAACGATTTCCTCTAGGTCCTGCTTGGCTTCGTCCACACCGGCAACATCGTCAAACGTCACGCGGCCATGGGCTTCCGTCAGGAGCTTGGCCTTGGACTTGCCAAAGCCCATAGCCCCGCGCGAGCCGCCCTGCATCTGCCGCATGAAGAACAGCCAGACGCCAAGGATGAGGAACATCGGCAAAAGCGTGCCGAGATAGCTCAGGAAGCCGGAGGAACCGTCGCTTTCGGGACGAGCCACAATGGTGACGTTCTTGCTCTGCAAGCGCTCCATCAGACTGTCATCGATCACGGGGGAATAGGTCTGAAAGGCCGTGCCGTTTTCGGTATAGGTTCCGAGAACCCGGTTACCGGTGACGGTCACGTCGCGAACTCGCCCGGAATCCACATCGCGAATAAACTGGGAATACGGAATTTCCCGCGAACCCGTTTGCGTCGGCGACGTCTGGAACATGCTGAACAACGCGATCAGCAGGAGAGCGATCACGGCCCACAAGGCGAAATTTCTGAAATTTGGGTTCATCGAACTCCCCGAACTCACACGGACATGTCTGCTGCCCGCTATTATGTGCCCCTAACATAAGGACGACATTTGCCGTTGCCAAGGCGAACGGCGTTATCTGATGCGTTTTGGTGTAAAAAGTATTCCATGGCAATTCACGAAAAAGAGGCGGGATTTAAACCGGGGGCTGTGGATATGCGGCGCGACCGAATAAAACAGCGATTGCATTCGCCAACTCAAGGTCGAAACGCGGCAGGAAAAGATCAAACGGTGCAAGCCTTGGCGTAATCTCGACGCCCCCCGCAAGGGAGGTCGCCCCGGCAACGGCTGCGGCGATTTGCGGCAGGCCCGCCATCGCCGATTTTGCTACTCCGGGCGGCACCGACGGAAAAAGCCTGGCCGCTTCCGCAGCATCACCCACTCTGCCTGCCGCAACGCAGATTGGAAATGTAGATCCGTTCTTCACAAAAAAACGATCATCCCACAGCCCCTGCTCGGAAACCTCGAGACAAAGCTCCGGCAAGTTTCGCTGCTCGCGGAAAATATAAAGCCCATCCCGCCGACGATCGAGCAGGACGCGGCCGACCGTCATCCGACCGTTTTCACCGGTTTTGAGAAATTGTAGAACCCGCCCCTTGCTGCTCCCGGCCGGAAAATAGGCCCTCCCGCCAAGCGTGGCGATGAGCGCTGCCAGCCCGTGCCGGAATTCAGGATGATCGGCCAGTTTGTTGTCCACCGGCAATCTGGCGACCGCGGCATGAAAGACATGCGCGTGCCCACGCAGGAAATCGGCGCTTTTTTCAGAAAGCGCCTGCCTTTTGGCGGCGGCCTCCACATCAGGCGGCACCTGAGAATCAGGAAGCGCTTGCCGAACGCGCACGCGCTCATATTTTGTATTCTCGTTGCTCGGATCATCAAACCAGCCCCGCGAGCGGGATGATACGAAATCGCGGATCGCCTGTCTCTCACACGAGAGAAATGGCCGCATGATCCAGTGACGCCCATCGTATAGAACAGCATCTGCCATGCCCGAGAGGCCGAGATTGTCTGCACCGCCGCTTCGGGCAGCTCGCATCGCCACGGTTTCCCGCTGGTCGCCAATCGTATGCCCCGTCACGACGAGATCGGCGCCGCCCTCTTGGGCGACCTCGGCAATCAGGCGATAGCGGGCAAGGCGGGATGCTTCGGAGATACCAGAGGCCGGCTTGTTGCCATCCCATCGGCGTGTGGCATGAGGGATGCCCAGCTCGGCGCAAAGCGCGGCAACCTTGCGGGCTTCGTCGGCGGATTCCGCTCTCAACGCATGGTCGACCGTGACGGCGGAAAGTCGCATTCCGTCGCCGCCCGCCTCCATTGTTGCTTCATGCAATGCCAGCAACAGGCCGGTGGAATCACTGCCGCCGGAGATTGCGACGAGGATATGGGCGGGTTTGCGCAGATTTTCGACGAACAACCTTGCCGCCGCAAGCGGCGGAACTGCCTTTTCGCTCAGAATGCGGGCATCAATCGGCATGGAAAGACCGCCATCATGGCAGGAGAAAAATCAGCAGCTCAGTCGCTTCTGTTCGCTCGCAACCTTGTTCAGCACGGTCTTCGACGCAGTGGGATAACGCTTAGGCACCTCACGCAACGTGGCGCAGGCGGTTTCGGTATTGTCGAGAGCTGCAAGCGACATGCCGAGCTTCATCAGCATTTCCGGGGCTTTCGGAGATTTGCCATAGGTCTGATGGCCGTTGAGGAAGGTTTTCGCCGCCTCGTTGAACTTGCCCTGTGAATATTGCGCCTCGCCCAGCCAGAAGCTTGCATCCGCGGCCTTGGTGCCTTTGGGGTAACCCTGCAGGTACTGCTGGAAACCCTGCTCCGCCAGCCGGTAATCGCCGGAAAGAACATGGCCATAAGCGGCCTGATAGATATCGCTTTCGCTGGTCAGCGCCGCCGTATTGACCGGATCGGTCGTCTTGCGCGGCGTATTGCCGGTCGTCACACCGGGAAGGTTGCCGGAAGAATTGTTGGCGCCCTGATTAAGCGTACCACCGACAGGCATTCCCTTGGAATCAAGCTCGATGGAACCGAGCGTGGTCTCTCCCGGTGCATTTGTCGGGGCAGACGGAGAAACGGAAGCGCCACCCTGGGGTGGCGTTTCGATGATCGTTGCAACGTCGTCGGTCGGCGGCGTGGCCGGACTTACCGGACTGGCCTCCGCCTTCTTTTTCGGCGCCGTCGGGCTTGCGCTTTTGCCGCCGGCATTGCCGCTTTCCAGTTCCTGGAAGCGGAATTCGTTATCTTCCTGCGCCTTGCGGATCGTTTCCTGCATCTGCAGAAGCTGGAAGCTCATTTCTTCGATACGGCCGTTGAGCTGCCGGATCTGTTCTTCAAGCTGTTGAACCTTATAGGCTTCGTTGGCCTGAACCCGCACAATCGGAGCCTGCTGAGAGTTGATCGTGCCGAAGCTACCCCCCGCACCGAACAGCGGACCCGAAACGGCGATGCCGCTCAGACCGGTGCAGGCTGCAAGCCCCAGCATTCCCGCCACGACAAGTTTCTTCATCTCATTCGTCCTGCCTTAACTGATTTGCACCGGAATGATGCAAGCCGGATTTTTTCCATATCAACCAAAAAAGCAACTTAACTTCGGCCAAACTATGAAAAAAACGAAAGGCGGCCCGAAGACCGCCTTCCATTCGAGATCACAATAACGTCAGGCAATCACATGCCCGCGCCACCGAGAACCGTCACGGCGCGGCGGTTCTGCGACCAGCAGGAAATGTCGTCGCAAACTGCGACCGGCTTTTCCTTGCCGTAGGAGATCGTCTTCATGCGGTTAGCCGGAACGCCCTGGGAAGCCAGGAAGTCACGGGTCGAAGCGGCACGACGGGCGCCGAGCGCCAGGTTGTATTCGCGCGTACCGCGTTCGTCGGCATGGCCTTCGACCGTGATCGCGTAGTTGGGGTAACGGGCAAGCCACTGTGCCTGGCGCTGCAGGGTCTGCTGCGCGTCGGCGCGGATCGAGGTCGAGTCCGTATCGAAGAAGATGCGGTCGCCGACATTGACCGTGAAGTCCTGCTGGGAGCCCGGCGTTGCGGAACCCGCGCCACCGAGACCGAGTTCACCGGCGTTGTTCGGCATGTTCTTCTTCGCGCAGCCTGCGAGAGCAAGCGCGAGAGTCATGGCGATAACAGCCGGGTTACGGGCCAGTTTCTGCATCGGGCTGAGTGCCGAAATGTTTGTACGGCTCATCGCCGGTCTCTCCTTGGAAATTTCAATAACGTTGCCGGACACTAACTGATCGCGGTTAATAGCCGGCAAACGCTTATGGTTAACAGAAAGGAAACGTCCCACTTTTTTGCTCCCTCACAACACTTTGCGGCAAGAAAGAGGCATTTTCCCGTGTGGCATGCGTAAAACATGACGGCGCCGGAGTTGCCGGCGCCGTCATGGCAGTCAATATCAGTCCAGAAGCGGCGACCATGCCGGGTCTGAAGCAAAGGTCGGCGTCTTGATGAGCTGTTCATTGTAGCCCGTCAGATCGATCGAATAGAGCTGCGGGCCGCCGGCACCAGCGTTCTGGCGGAAGAACATCAGCACGCGGCCGTTCGGCGCCCAGGTGGGGCCTTCATTGTGGAAACCGCTGGTCAGAATGCGCTCACCCGAACCGTCGGTCTTCATCACACCGATCGAGAACTTGCCGCCCGACTGCTTGGTGAAGGCGATCAGATCGCCGCGCGGCGACCATACCGGGGTGGAATAAGAACCGTCGCCGAAAGAAAGGCGCTGCTGGCCGGAACCATCCGCATTCATCACGTAAATCTGCTGACGACCGCCACGGTCGCTTTCAAAGGCGACGCGCTGGCCGTCCGGCGAAAATGACGGCGCCGTATCGATCGCCGACGTGTTCGTCAGGCGGGTCGTGGTGCGCGAGCGCAGATCCATGGTGTAGATATTGGCGTTACCATCCTGCTGCAGGCTCATGATGACCTTCTGTCCATCCGGCGAGAAGCGCGGCGAGAACGTCATGCCGGGGAAGTTGCCGACCACTTCGCGCTGTCCGGTTTCCAGCTGCAGCAGGTAAACGCGCGGCTGCTGGCCTTCGAAGGACATGTAAGTCACTTCCTGGCGGTTCGGCGAGAAACGCGGCGTCAGAACGATGTCGTTCGAATTGGTGAGGTTGCGGACGTTGAAACCGTCCTGATCCATGATTGACAGCTGGCGCTTACGGGCCGTCTTCGGGCCGCTTTCGGAGACGAAAACGACGCGGGTGTCGAAATAACCCTTTTCACCGGTAATGCTTTCATAGATCGCATCCGCGATGATATGAGCGACACGCCGCCAGTTTTCCGGCTGGGTGAAGAATTGCTGGCCCGCGATCTGCTTGCCCTCGAACGAATCCCAGAGACGGAATTCGGCACGCAGACGACCATCGCTTTCACGCGTTACACGGCCAGTCACAAGCGCCTGTGCATTGATGACCTTCCAGTCCTCGAAACGCGGCTGCTGATCCGGATTGGTGATCTTTTCGATAAAGGCGCTCTTGTTGACCGGTGTGAACAGGCCGGAGCGCTGCAAGTCGGCCGCGATCACCGCGGAAACCTGCGCACCGATGCCATCTCCGGATATGAAATCGGTAATGGCGATGGGCAAGGGCTCGACGTTACCCTTGTTGATGTTGATTTCCACCCGCGCAAAAGCCGGTGCGGAGAAAACCGACATGAGGGCCGCAACAGCGAGCACCAGCCGGATCGGCGAAAATATCTTCATGTTGCCAGGCCTTTCAGCATTCATAGCAATTCACTGGGATCGAAGTTCACAACGACTTCGTTCCATGCGTCATATTTGTCGGCAGGAAGGTTCGTGAACGGAGCAGAACGCATGATGGCGCGATAAGCTCCGCCGGAAAGAGCACGGCGCGTTCCTTCGGAACCACCCGTCGCCTCGATCTCGGGCCGACCGATGATGGTTCCATCACGGTCGAGCTTCATGGTGACCCGAACGCGAACGTCCGAGGCATCCGCCATGCCGGGAATGATCTGCCAGTTCTTCTGGATTGCACCACGCAGCGCATCCATTTCCGTCTGGCTGAGCGTAGAACCGCCCGTCGTTTTCTTGCCACCAAGCGAAGCGGTTTGCGTCGACCGCTTCGCTCCGCCACCGGAAGGCGCCTGCTTGTTCAACAGGGCGGCAACGTCGTCGGCGTTGAAATCACTTTCCTTGGATGAGGCGGATTTCGCAGTTTCCTGCTTCTTCTCGCCCGGCTTCTTGTCGGAAGGTTTGTCGGTGGACTTTGCCTGATCGGGCTTGGTCTCGGCCGGTTTTTCAGCAGGCTTCTGCTCGGCAGGCTTGGTTTCTGCCTGCTTCGGCTCTTCCGGCTTTGGCGGTTCGGGGCGGGAATTCGGGCGCGGCACGTTCTGCGGCACGGGAATCTCGGCCGGCTCCTGCGTGGCCGGCGGCGGTTCTTCCGCCTTGGTTTCCTGCGGCGGCGGTTCCGTCTTCGGCTGCGGCGTAATTTCCGGCTTGGTCTGCGGCAAGGCGGCCATTTCCTGCGGCTTCGGAGCCGAGGTTTCTTCCTTGACGATTTCCTTTACTTCATTCGCCTTGGTATCGACGACCGGCTGCGGCTTTTCCTGCTTGGGCGGAGCAGCGGCGGCCATATTGTCATTCGGCTTGGTCGTCGGCGTCGGCGGCGCTTCGATATCGGCCGTGTTATTGCCGATATTCTGGGCGTTTTCGACGATGTCAGGACGTGTAGTCGGAACAGGAGCCGATTTTTCAGCTTTCGGCGCGTTCTTGTCGCCCTGCTGGATCTGCGTCAATTCCTCGATGGGCACCAGTTCCACCGGCAAGGCCTCGGCCTGCGACACGTCAAGGGGCTCCGGCGAGCCCAGGGAAACCAGGGCGAAAGCCAGAAGCGACGCATGCACGATCGCGGATGTGGTGATGCTGCCCTTCATCGTTTTACGTCAATTGTCCTGTTTCTGCTGGGTCACAAGGCCGATATTCTTGAAGCCCGCCGCCTGGATACGCGCCATCACATCGGCGACGACGCCATAAGCGGCAACGGAATCCGCGCGCACGAAGATACGTTCGTTATAACCTGTCGTGGCGATTGCCTGCAGCTTGTCGGCCACCTCGGCCGCCTGAATTTCGGTCTCCTGCAAATGGATCTGGCCATTGGCATTGACGGAAATCGTGATCGGCTGCGTGTCCGAATTCAGCGCATTGGCGGATGTCTGCGGCAGATCGATCGGCACGCCGACCGTCATCATCGGTGCCGCCACCATGAAGATGATGAGCAGCACGAGCATGACGTCGACCAGCGGCGTCACGTTGATCTCGCTGATCGCGCCGCCTTTGCGCCGTCCGCCGCGCCCACCCCGGCGTCCACCGGAACCGCCACCGCTGCCACCTGCTGACATACCCATACTATTTACTCCATTTTGCCTTGCGGCAAATTACTGCACGGCATGCAAGTTGCGCGGCCGCTTACTGGGCGGCCTGCCGTGTCTGAAGTTTTTCATCGATCTGGCGCGACAGGATCGCGGAGAACTCGTCGGCGAAACCTTCCATGCGGGCGGAAAGCTTATGCGCATCGGCCGTGAACTTATTATAGGCGATAACCGCCGGAATAGCCGCGACAAGGCCGATGGCCGTTGCGAGAAGCGCTTCAGCGATACCGGGCGCCACAACCGCAAGGTTGGTGGACTTCGAACCGGCAATCGCCTGGAACGAGGTCATGATACCCACAACCGTACCGAAGAGACCGATGAAGGGGCCTGCCGAACCGATGGTCGCCAGCGAACCGAGGCGGGCCTCGTATTGTTCGCCTTCACGCGCAATCGTCACGTCCATCGCCCGGTCGATGCGCATCTGCAGACCGATGGGCGAACGCGCGCCGCGTTCGAATGATTTTTTCCATTCCCGCATGGCGGAAACGAAAATTGCCGCAAGACCGCCATTCTGGCGTTCCGCCAGCGTGCGATAAAGCTCCTCAAGCGACTGGCCCGACCAGAACACCTGTTCGAACTGGTCGAACTGGCGCTTTGCCTTGCCGAAGCTCACATATTTGTCGAAGACGATCGCCCACGTCCAGACCGAGGCGGCGATCAGTCCGATCATCACGAGCTTCACGATGAGGCCCGCCTGCATAAACAGTGCCCAGAGACTTACATCGTGCGTCGCCGCTGCCAAACCTGCCTGTTCCATAAATATCCAATCCCCGAATCCAAACGCCCGGTACGGGACCGGGCGATTCAAACGCGTGTTAACGCTCGAAGTCATGCGGCCGCAGCCGTCAACCCCTTTGCCATACCCCGATACTTGCCAGTAAGCCTTACTTGCCAATAAATTTGGTGAAAGGAAGGCGTGCGCCGCACAAATGCCAGTTGCTAAAGTAAGACACCATTATGGTTAAAGGAGTGTTACAACCGCGCCACGCTGCATGGATTTACTGGACCGGCCCCTCAATTACTTCAGGAATTTTTCCGCCACCGTCTCCGGAAGACGCCTTGGCCGGCCATTGGCATTGATGACGGCGATGATGACCTTGGCGGCGACCAGCAGCGTTTCGCCACGCCGGATTTCCTGATTGAGCACCATTTTCGCGCCGCCGGCCTTTTCGGTCACGGTGGTGATCGTCAACACGTCGTCCATGCGCGCCGGGGTCTTGAAATCGATCTCCATGCGATGAACGACGAAGACCAGACCTTCCTCGTCAGCGGTCAGCAGCGTGCTTTGCTCACAACCGAGGCAACGCAGGTAATCGGTGCGTCCGCGCTCGAGGAAATGCAGATAACGCGCATGATAAACGAGACCGGAGAAATCCGTGTCCTCATAATAGACCCGCTGCGTCAGGCGGTGCCCATGTTCGATGAGTTCGCCGGAAAGCGAAACCACAAGCTCGCTCATAATGTCTCCCTGGTAAATTCGTCCGTGTCGATATCGCCTTCGCGGATAATAAGATGCTCGTGGCGCGGCGGCAGCCCCTCGATACGTTCTGCGATAAACCGAGGTCGGAGATCATTTTCCAGCAAGGCGGCGGGCTTGGCGGCAAGCCAGCGGAACTCCACTTCGACGCCATCCAGCACCCGATGCACGATGTCGCTCCCGTGGAACGGCAAAGGCTGGCGAAGCGAAATCAGATAATAAAATCCCAGCTCATGCGCTGCGTAATCACCATAGGTGAAAAAATTCTCGACGGACCACAAAAGACGCTCGACTGAACAGTCCCGCTCAAGTTCCTCGCCGATTTCGCGGATGATGGTTTCTTGCGAGCTTTCGCCGATTTCCGCCCGTCCGCCCGGCAAGGCCCAATAGCTGTCGCCAGCACCGCGCTGAACGAGAACATGATCATTCTGGAAAATCAGTGCCGCCACGCGCATGCTGAAAAGCTGCGGCTTCCGGTCCAGCCGGATCATGTGGCGTTCAGAGGCAGAAGTCATTTGTCATCCAGATCGCCGTCATGCCAGACGAGATGTCTCGTGGTCTGCGGCAGGTGCTCGATTTCGTCGGCGATGAAATAGGGCGGAATATCGAGTTCCGTCAATGCCTCACGGGTTGCCGCGACCCAGCGGAATTCCAGTTCATTGTCGCCATCCTGAACGCGGTGAATAATGTCGGTCGGATGAAAGGCCAGTGTCTCCGGCAGTTCCATCAGGTAGTAAAAACCGAGTTCGTGCCAGTCCCTGCCTTCATAATGGAAGAAATTCTCAACCGCCCAGAGAAGCCGCCCGACCTTGGCCTCGACGCCTAGCTCTTCAACCATTTCGCGCGCAAGCGTTTCGTCAGAACGCTCGCCCATCTCGGCACGACCACCCGGAAAGGTCCAGAATTTTTCGTGCGATGCGCGATGCACCAGCACATGGCCATCGCGAAACGCAAGTCCCGCAACGCGCATCTGGAAGATGCGCTTCGGCTTGAACTTCATGCGGATGCGGGTGTCTTGGCTTTTGCTGTCATGCGTCATTATCTGGACCTGCCGGCTGGAAACATCAAATCGGTTTCCGTCCATCCTAACGCATCCATTTCGTCTTTTCTTGCCTTCGCATCGTCTCCCACAATGAATTCGTCGAGCTGAGGCGGTTTGATCCCGGTGCCGGACAACATCGCATGCGCCTGTCCGCGATGATGCGTCTGGTGCTGAAAAAGATGAGAGAGGACATCATCGCACCGATCCTGCTGGATGCGTGCGCCACGATGGATATTAACGGAGGTGGCGAGGCCGTCTTCATCCAAACCATCGACAAATGCGATCAGCGTTTCATCAAGCTCCGCCTGGGCAATGCGCAGTTCCGCCACCGTGGCGAAGGGCTCCACTTGCGCAAAGGCGGCCGGACCGAGCGTCCCGCCTTGCAGGGCATCGATATAAAAGCGGTCTACGATGTAGATGTGGTTCAGCGTTGCCCTCAGCGTCGGGAAGAAACTGACACGGGGTGCGATCAACGCTTCCTGCGAAAGTCCGAAGCAAGCCTGATGAAGCCGGAAATTGGCCAGCCGGTTGTTACGTGCGAGTTTGCAGAAAACCCGCAGCGGATCGTAAGCCATCAGCGTCCCTCCCTTGTCGCCGATTGACGGCGTCCTTCAATCGGCCCGCTCAAGCTCCGATCGGCTTTTCAGAACCTTTGCGCCGTCTTCCTGCTCGATCAGAAAAGCGGGTTCGTCCTTGCTCGCCTTCCGCTTGATCCTGGAGCCGGCGATTACGCGCTCGACGTCATCAGTGAAGGTCTCGGCAATCTTACCTTCGCCTGTCCCACGGCCCCAGTTCCAGCGAACTGTCGTTCCTATGCGAAATGCCGACATCATCATCTCCTTACCAAAGACGATCAAATGCCGGCATGCCGGGCTTGTTCCCTCAATCGTCTTCCAGCGTCAGCCGGAACTGCGCGGCCTCGAGATCCTTCGGCGGCTGCATGCCGAGATGTTTCCAGGCGGTTGCGGTCAGAATGCGCCCGCGCGGTGTGCGCTGGATGAAACCCTGCTGGATCATATAGGGCTCGATGATGTCCTCGATGGCATCGCGCGGCTCAGAAAGGCCAGCTGCGATAGTTTCGATGCCGACCGGGCCGCCGCCGAAATTGACGGCGATCATGGTCAGATACCGCATGTCCAGTTGGTCGAGGCCCATATTGTCGACCAGCAACCGCGTCAAAGCCTCGTCGGCAATCTCGCGTGTAACAGCTTCTGCCCGCGCCACCTCGGCGAAATCGCGCACGCGGCGCAACAACCGTCCGGCAATGCGTGGCGTGCCGCGCCCGCGTCTTGCAATTTCCCGCGCACCGCCATCGGTCATATTCAGCCCCATCAGCCGCGCACCACGCCGGACGATCAGTTCCAGCTCATCGACCGTGTAGAAGGCCAACCGGACAGGAATGCCGAAACGGTCGCGCAGCGGTGTCGTCAGCAGGCCAAGGCGGGTAGTGGCGGCAACAAGGGTGAATTTGGACAGATCGATCTTCACCGAACGCGCCGCCGGCCCCTCGCCGATGATGAGGTCGAGCTGGAAATCCTCCATGGCCGGATAGAGGATTTCCTCCACAGCAGGGTTTAGACGGTGGATTTCATCGATGAAAAGAACGTCGCGCTCCTCGAGATTGGTGAGAAGTGCGGCAAGATCGCCTGCCTTGGCAATGACCGGCCCTGACGTGGACTTGAAGTTGACGCCAAGCTCCTTGGCCATGATCTGCGCCAGCGTCGTCTTGCCGAGACCGGGCGGACCGACGAACAGCACGTGATCGAGCGCCTCGCCCCGGTTCTTGGCGGCTTCAATAAATACCTTGAGATTGGCGCGGGCTTCTGCCTGGCCGGTAAAATCGTCCAGCGACTGCGGACGCAGCGTGGTGTCGATATCCTCACCGCGCTTTTCCGGGGTAATCAGTCTCTCCGCATCGCTCATTCAGGGCATTCCATTGTTATAGCCGAATTCATCAGGTAACCGCCGCCGCTATATCATGAGTATCGCAACAAGGCGCTTCACGAAATTCAGGATAGGCCTGGGCTACACGCCCGCTTGCCAAGCCGTTCTTACCGCGAAAGTTCCTTCAGCCCCAGCCGGATCAGCTTGGCGCTATCGCCGCCCTCCCCGCCATTCTTCAGCGCGGCGGCAACTGCATTGGCGGCCTGGTCTCGTGAATAGCCGAGATTGGTGAGCGCCGAGACCGCATCGGCCACCGGCGCGGAGGCGACGCCCTCCCCAAGTTCCTGCTTCAGCCCGATGGACGCCGAAGCATCCCCGGCGAAAGCGGGCGCCTTGTTGCGAAGTTCAGTCACAAGACGAACCGCCACTTTCGGCCCCACACCGGGCGCACGCGAAATCATCACCTTGTCCTGAAGCGCAATGGCATTTGCGAGCTCGGAAGGCGACAGGGTGGACAAGACGGCCAGCGCCACTTTCGAGCCAACCCCCTGCACGCTCTGCAGCAGGTTGAACCACTCCCGCTCCAGTGCGGAGAGAAAGCCGAACAGCTTCAACTGGTCCTCGCGCACGTAGGTTTCGATGAACAGCACCACCGCCTCTCCGGCGGAACCGATTTTCGACAGTGTGCGCGCCGAACAATAGGCGACGTAACAGACGCCATGCACGTCCACCAGCACGTAATCCGCGCCGATTTCCTCGATGCTGCCCTTCAATTTTCCGATCATGATGCCGCCCGCTCAATGAGATCTATATTCAACCGGCCGCCAGGAGCCGCCGCATCCTGTCACCGCCGCGATTATGGGCGTGGCAGATGGCGATGGCGAGCGCGTCCGCCGCATCGTTACCCTTGAATTCGGCCTTCGGCATCAGGATTTTCAGCATCATGTGAATTTGCTGCTTTTCACCATGCCCGACGCCAATGACGGCTTTCTTGACCGCATTCGGCGCATATTCGAAAACCGGCAATCCCGCCCGTGCCGGCACCAGCATGGCAATGCCACGCGCCTGGCCAAGTTTTAGCGTAGCCACGGCATCCTTGTTCACGAAAGTCTGCTCCACCGCGGCCTCATCGGGCTGGTGGCTGTGCACGATTTCTGCCAGCCCGTCATGCAGCTGGCAGAGGCGGGAGGCGAGATCCATATCGCCATCCGAGGTTACCGTGCCGGAAGCGACGAACCGCAGGCTGTTGCCGAGGGTGTCGATCACACCCCAGCCGGTGCGCCGCAGTCCGGGATCGATGCCGATGATTCGAATCGTCTTTTGCATGAGTTACCTTATCTTTCCGGTGGTGACCCTGCCAGCGATAAGTGAACAAAACGACAACATTGATCAAATTTGCAATGCAGCATTTACCTCTGCTTAAACCGCGTACCGCATTGTTCCCCCACAAAACCAACAAAAGGGGAGCTGCGGACATGATGATCCGCAGCACAATATGTTCGCCATATCAGCCGTCCGATGGCGCCATTCATGCATGGCGCGGGAACTGATCCGGCATTGGGGGCTGCTTCGGCCATGCTGAATCGTTTTCATTCCATATCCACCAAAGTGCTGGTGATTTTCCTGGCGCTGATGGCGATCTCCACCGGGGCTCTGACCCTTCTCGGTTATCAAAGCAGCAGCGGCGTTCTCGAAGAACAGGCGTCGAAATCCATGGAAAGCATTCTCGTCTTCCGCGGCGACATGCTTCAGGAACGCCTTGAACAGCTGAAGACGCAGGCGGACTCCATCGCCAAGATCGAAGCACTGCAAATGGCTGTTGTTTCCATGCGCAGCGGTTGGGCAACCGTACAAAAGAATTCCGGTGACGCGAAGGCGGAACTGCAGCGTGTCTTCGTCAAGGAAAATACCTTTGGTGAAAAGGAAAAGCTGATCAAGCCGGAAAGCCCAAGCGGCTTTTATTATTCGACCCATGAAAAGACCCAGACGGATATCGGCGGATATCTGCAGGGAACGCCGTTCAGCGACATCCTCTTCATCGATCCGGCCGGCACGGTCTATTACTCTTATCTGAAGGGAGCGGCCTTTGCGGAAACCGTGACCGGCGGCGTCTGGACGGAAAGCGGCCTCGGCGCGGCATTTGCACGCGGCACCGCGAATGCCGAAAAAGCCGTCAACGACATGGCGCAAACCAGTTTCTCCGGCTTGCGGATCGACACAGCAACAAAAGAGGCCGGTATTTATTTCGGCGTTCCGGTCGTTAAATTCGGTGCCTTCAAGGGTATCGTCCTCTTCCGCGTCAAGGAAGACGTGTTCAGCCAGATACTCGCAAAGGGCATCGCGGCCGGCAGCTCCGAACAATCGGCAATCATCTCGGCCGATGGCAAGGTTTTGGGCGAGCAGGGCGAAAAGCTCATCGGTCTCGACCCGGCAATCTACGGTTTCCATGGACAGGCGCTGAACGCCACCGGCATGACGATTGCCAAAATCGACCGCCCGGATGGTGAGGCTAATGCCTATGCCCGTCCCTTCTCCTTTGCAGGTGAAAAATATCTCGCCGTCGAAAGCATGTTGCGCAGCGAGTTGAACGCGGGTTCCATCTCGATTGCCGGCACACTTGCCGTGATCGGCCTTTGCGTTCTGGCCGCCATGTGCGCGGCGACGGCCTTTTTCGCGCGCCGCCTGTTCGCCCCGCTGGAAAAGCTCGCCGGGCTGACCGGCGAGGTGGCAGCAGGTCGTCTTGATGCGGAAATCGGCAATCAGGACAGGAAGGATGAGATCGGCCGCATGGCGCGGGCGCTCGGCAGTTTCCGTGAAAAGCTTATTCTGCAGCGGGAGATGGAAGAGACCGCATCGCGGACCCGGGAGGAAGCCGAAACCGCACGCCGCGCGCATCTTGCGCAGCGCGAAGCCGAAGCCGGAACCCTGCAGATGGTCGTGCAGTCTCTGGACGAAGGTCTGGACCGGCTGGCGAATGGCAATCTTGCCTATCGTATCGACACCGTGTTCCCCGACGATCTCGAAAGCCTGCGCCACAACTTCAATACGGCGCTTGCCCGGCTGAGCGAAACCATGCAGGCCATCGGTGGCAATTCCACAGCCGTTCGTGGCGGCTCCGAAGAAATGCGAGTGGGTGCCGACCAGCTGGCGGAGCGCACCGAGCGGCAGGCGGCCTCCATTACCGAGACTGCAAGCGCCATCAAGGCCATCACAGAGGCCGTCCGCGACCAGATCGAACGTGCCGAACAGGCAACGCGGATCGCCCATGACGCCAGCACGGAGGCGACGGCATCCAGCCGTGTGATGGCGCAGACCATCGCCGCCATGGAGGCGATCCAGACCTCATCGCGCCAGATCAACCAGATCATCGGCGTCATCGATGAAATTGCCTTCCAGACCAACCTTCTCGCATTGAATGCGGGTGTGGAAGCCGCCCGCGCTGGCGACGCCGGCAGGGGTTTTGCCGTCGTGGCGCAGGAAGTCCGCGAACTGGCACAGCGTTCGGCCGCCGCCGCCAAGGAAATCTCCAGCCTGCTGAAACGCTCCACCGACGAGGTTTCCGCAGGTGTTGTGTTAGTCGAAAAGGCGGGCGCGTCACTCACCGGCATCGGCAAGCATGTACAGACAATCAGTTCCCGCATCGAGGAGATCATGGAATCGACCCGCGAGGAAGCGCAAACGCTTGCGGAGATCAATGGCACCGTCACCAGCCTCGACACCATGACCCAGCAAAATGCCGCCATGGTGGAGGAAACAACGGCCGCCATTCATAACCTCGCTTCCGAAGCGGGCGAGATGGACGGCAGGCTCGGACAATTCGTGCTGGCCACTGACGGGCAAGCGGCGGCACACGGCAAAACCCGTCAATTCCGGCGGGCCGGCTGAGTAAGGGGCTTCTTCGGAGGCCCCAATTTTTTTGAACCATCCATCAATTCTATGCGACTTCTATGGTAAATCGGGACACGCGCCTTACATCCGCAGCAAAGATTTGAATTTACGCAGGAGCGTCGGATGATCCCCTTTTCCATTCTCGACCTTTCGCCCATCGGCGAAGGCGAGAGCGTCAGTGAGGCGCTTGAAAATTCCCGCCGCATGGCAATCAAGGCCGAAGACCACGGCTATAACCGCGTCTGGCTGGCGGAACATCACGGCATGCCGGGTATTGCCAGTGCTGCGACATCGCTCGTCATCGCCCATGTGGGGGCAGCCACGAAACACATTCGTGTCGGCTCCGGCGGCATCATGCTGCCCAACCACTCACCTCTCGTGATTGCCGAGCAGTTCGGCACGCTTGCAGCGCTGCTGCCCGGCCGGGTCGATCTTGGCCTTGGCCGTGCACCCGGAACCGATATGCGCACGGCACGCGCGTTGCGTCGCAATCTCGATGCCGGTGCGGAAAACTTCCCGCAGGACATCATAGAACTGCAGCGTTACCTCGGCCCGCCGCAGCAGGATCAGGCGATCCTCGCCGTGCCGGGCATGAATTCCAACGTGCCACTGTGGCTGCTCGGCTCCAGCACCTACAGCGCGCATCTCGCCGCGGCACTTGGCCTGCCCTATTCCTTTGCATCTCATTTTGCCCCTGACATGCTGATGGAAGCGATCCATATCTATCGCGAGCGCTTCCAGCCGTCCGAGGTGCTGGACAAGCCCTATGTCATGGTGGGTGTGATGGGTGTCGGCGCTGAGACGGACGAGGAAGCGCAACATCTCTTCACCTCGTCGCAGCAGCAATTCGTCAATCTGCGCCGCAACGTGCGCACTCCGTTCCCGAAGCCGGTGCACAGCATGGATGATTACTGGAATGAAATGGAGCGTTTCTCGGTGGAGCACACATTGCGTTTCGCCGCAGTTGGCTCCCCCGAAACGATCGAGCGCCATCTCGGTGGTTTCCTTGCCGAAACGCAGGCAGACGAACTGATCGTATCGATGCCGATCCATGACATCGACAAACGGCTGCGCTCCGTGGAGATTTTCGCCGATGTGCGAAGTTCCATCAGGAAGGCCGCCTAAACAAAAAGCCCCGGAGCGAAAACGCTGCCGGGGCTTTTTTTTAAAAATCTGAAACGTCAGGCGGAAAGTTTGGCGAGAATTTCTTCGGAAACCTCGAAGTTGGAATAGACGCTCTGCACGTCGTCATCGTCTTCGAGATTGTCGATGAGCTTCATTAGCGACTGCGCTTTTTCCTCATCCACTGGCACCGTGTTCTGCGGCTTCCAGATGGCCTTGACGCTTTCGGCTTCGCCAAGCACACCTTCCAGCGCCTTGGAAACCTCGTTCATCGCTTCGAAACCGCAGATGATGGTGTGGCCGTCTTCGGAAGATTCGACATCGTCAGCACCCGCTTCGATGGCCGCTTCCATAACCTTGTCGGCATCGCCGACTTCGACCTTATAGGTGATTTCGCCAACGCGGTCGAAGGAGAAGGACACCGAGCCGGTTTCGCCGAGTGCGCCGCCAGCCTTGGTGAAGATGGAGCGTACGTTGGAGGCGGTGCGGTTGCGGTTGTCGGTCAGGGCCTCGACAACGACAGCGACGCCACCCGGGCCGTAACCCTCGTAACGGACTTCATCGTAGTTTTCGCTGTCTGCACCGGAAGCCTTCTTGATGGCGCGCTCGATATTGTCCTTCGGCATGGACTGGGCCTTGGCGTTCTGGATTGCCAGACGCAGGCGTGCGTTCATGTTCGGGTCGGGCATGCCCGTTTTTGCCGCAACGGTGATTTCACGCGCAAGCTTGGAAAACATTTTGGACCGAACGGAGTCCTGTTTGCCCTTGCGGTGCATGATGTTCTTGAACTGTGAATGACCAGCCATGGAAAACCTGATTGCCTAAATTTTGAGATTGCGGGCCTTATAAGTGCGATACGCCCGTCGTTCAACCCCGCAGGCACTTTCTCTTCCGTGAACAATAGAAGGAACTGATTTATCCGCGCCTCGTTTTGATCATGAACGCAGCAGATGAGGAGATGGTTTTCTCCCCGTCGCAGCATCAGACCGGAAGGAGAAAACATATGGTCAGCCTGACTGAAGCACGAGAAGCCCCGGCCCGTCAGCTCTGGGACGAAATCAATTCCGTCCATGCCGGCATGCTCGGTCTCGAGGGCCTGCACAACCACATGCAGCCGATGGCGCCTCATGCTGACCCAAAGACCAACACCATCTGGTTTTTCTCCAAAAAAGACACCGATCTTGTGAAGTCGCTGAAGTCCGGCTCACGCGCGCATTTCTGCGTCATCGGCAAGGACCATGATTATCACGCCTGCCTTTCCGGAGTTCTGGAGACGCGTGACGACAGGTCGAAGATCGACGAGTACTGGAACTCTGTCACCGCCGCCTGGTTCGAGCACGGCAAGACCGATCCGCAGCTGACGATGCTGGCGCTTCATGTCGATGATGCTGATATCTGGGCCTCGACCGACAGCACGCTGAAATTCGGCTGGGAAATCGCCAAGGCCAACATGTCGGATGACAAGACACCGGATGTCGGCGTCCGCCAACATCTTTCCTTCGCCTAGTTCCGCCCCCGATTTATCGGCTCCCCCGGCCTTCCTCACCCGTCGCCAGACTACATGCCCTTGGGCACCAATATCTGCGGTTGGCGGGGAAGGTTTCTCATCGAAACCCGGATTACCGGATCGGTGGCATAGGCAATCTGGAAACTTTCGCCGAACATGGTCAGAAACTGCTCGAGCGGCGCCCCGGTACGGTGCATCGGCAGGATGAGCGCTGAGCGCAGACGCTTCACCACCCGGCTCATGCTGTCGGCTCCCATGGTCAGACCACCATCCACCGGCACCATCAGCACATCCAGACGTCCAATCTCAGCGTAATGCGTATCCGTCAATTCATGATGCAGGTGGCCAAGATGGCCGATACAAAGTCCTGCAACTTCGAAGATGAAGATGGAATTGCCGTTTTCCTGGAAGGATTCGTAGTCACCCAAGCGGTTGCGGATATCGGTCGCGACGTTGCGGATATAGACATCTCCCACCAGAACCTTGTGCTCGGCCTTTTCTCCCGGCGTATCACTCCAGCCATGCAGCACGTGTTGAATGGCCGGATCCGGGTTCAGGGTGAAATGGGTCGAATGCGCCCGGTTCATCGTCACCACGGTCGGGGTAAAGGGAGGGCGGTAGACGCCATTATAGTCGGTGGCGATCGTCACCCCACCGGGGCTTTCGATCAGATAGGTGGAATGGCCGATAAAGCTGATCTTCACTTCTTCCCGCGAAGCGGCCTGGGCAAGCTGAGCCCCGGGTGGATTGAAGCTGGCGAACATCACACCGGGAATATTGCGGGCAATCGCCTGGCACTGGCTGACGGGCGGGCGGCTTTCCGCCTGGGCAAAGGTCACTCCCGCGCAGGTGAGCAATCCCGTTATTGCAAGCATTAGCACGCGTAGCATCATGCCACTCTCCTGAACTTGCGAAGGCTCGGAGGATGAGACAGGTTTTGCCGGGCGTCCAGTTGCAAGAGTGGCGGGAACGCTCACAATCTCGTCATTGTGAGCATCGCTGAAGGAAGGTCAGGTCCAGAAAGACGGCAGGGTTTCGGCAAGCCGCGGTCCGATGCGCAGCGGCGCAATCTTTTCAGCGAGGCCAGTACGGTCGGAAATCTCCACACCGACGCCGCAGATCGTCGCAGGCCCGCTTGCCGCCTCGAAGCGCCCCTTCGGCATCTTGGAGATGAAGCGGTTGATCGGCTCTTCCTTCTCCATGCCGAGCGAGCTGTCATAATCACCGCACATGCCGGCATCCGACATATAGGCGGTGCCGCCATTGAGGATTTGCGCATCCGCCGTCGGAACATGCGTATGGGTGCCGACGACGAAGCTCGCACGGCCATCGACGAAATGGCCGAAACACTGCTTTTCGCTGGTCGCCTCGGCATGGAAGTCGAAAATGATGGCGTCGGCCTGCTCTTTCAGCGGGCAGGCGGCAAGAATAGTTTCGGCCGACTTGAAGGGATCATCGAGTTCCGGATGCATGAACACCCGCCCCATGATGTTGGCGACGAGGATACGTGCGCCGTTGCGGGCGTAAAAAATACCAGAGCCCTTGCCCGGCGTACCGTCAGGATAATTGGCGGGCCGCAGGAACTGGTCATGGCGCTCGCAGAAGGAAACCGCTTCTTTCTGGTCCCAGACATGGTTGCCCGTCGTCACCACATCGGCGCCGGCATTGATGGTCTCGAGATAAATATCCTCGGTAATGCCGAAACCGCCGGCGGCGTTTTCACCGTTGACGATGACGAAATCGAGCTTCAGATCGGAAATCAGTCCCGGCAACCTGTCCCAGACCGCCGTGCGTCCGGTCTTGCCAACCATATCTCCGAGAAAAAGAAGTCTCATTCACCGCCTCGTTTGCGTATGTTCTTTGGATTGCGTCCCTCTAGCGGGTAATCCATATTTTAAAAAGTGCTAAAGCGCCGTTTGCCCTTGATCGGGCATCGACCGCCGTTCGGAAAACCGCCGCAGGCCGCTCTCCGTCAGAATTGCATCAAGCGGCACGTCATGCGACTCCGCCGGCACCGACGGTACTTCCTGACAATCAAAGGCGACACCGATGAGAACGGGGCTCCGACCCTTGCCATGCAATCGCGCAATGGCGCGGTCATAGTGGCCCGCGCCATAACCGATACGCTGACCCTGACCGTCGAAAACAGAAAGCGGCACGAGCAGAATATCCGGATCGAGAACATCCGCATCCGCCCCCGGCCCGGTCGTGCCGAAGCCGGTCTTCACCAGTGTGGTATCCGCGTCAAAGGCGCGGAAAACGATGGTTTCGCGGTTAAGCACAACGGGAAGCACAAGACGTCCGCCTTTTGTCCGCAGCGCCTCCATCAGCGGTCGAATATCGGCCTCAGAACGGATCGGCATGAAACCGGAAATGATCGCGCCCGGCGCAAAGAGGATGGCGGATCCGCCATGGGCGGTGATCGCCCGGCTCTTTTCCTGCCGCTCGGCTAACGTCAGAGCATCGCGCGCGGCAAGCCTTTCGCCGCGCAGTCTCGTTTTTTCGGCAATGTCGCCAGACATCAGGCGGCCCGGCTCACGAGCACCTTGTCGATACGATGGCCATCGAGGTCGATGACTTCGAAACGCCAGCCGTTGCGAGTGATATGCTCGCCCAGTTCCGGCAGACGACGGAACTCATCCAGCACCAGACCGGCAACGGTCTCGAACTCGGCATCCTCGTCAATCTGGAACCCCATGCGATAAGCGAACTCGTCGGCCGGCATCCAGCCGGCGACAAGGAACGAACCGTCCTCGCGCTCGACCATTGCCGGCTCCTCGTCGTTATCTTCCTGGAAGGCACCGGTTATGGCCTCCAGAACGTCACCGGAGCTGACGATGCCTTCGAAATGGCCGTATTCGTCGTATACCAGCACCATATGCACCGTGGAACGGCGCAGAGACTGGATTACATCCACAGCACTCGTCAGGTCCGAGACAACGGGAACTTCGCGCAGAAGCTCGCGGACATCCAGCTCCTTGCCGGAGGCAAGTGCATCAAAGGCGTCCTTGGCGAAAAGCACGCCGAGAATTTCATCGGAAGCGCCGTTGCGTACCGGCAGGCGCGAACGCTGCGTCTGGCGAAGCTGCTCCCGGATTTCCTCCGCGCTGTCTTCGATATCGACCACTTCCACATCGCGGCGCGGCGTCATCAAGCCGCGTGCATTGCGGTCCGCCAAGCGCATGACGCTGGTGATCATCGCCGATTCCTCGGTTTCGATCACACCGGCGCTATGGGCCTCGGCCAGTACGGTGCGGATTTCGTCGTCGGTCACCGAGGCGTTGGACTCACCACTATGGCCGAGAAGGGCCAGAACAGCCTTGCCGGATCTGTCGAGCAACCACACCAGCGGCGCGCCAACCCGCGAAAGCATCACCATGGTGGGCGCGACACGAGCGGCAATCTTTTCAGGATCGCGCAAGGCAATCTGCTTGGGCACCAGCTCGCCGACAATCAGCGACAGATATGTGATGGCGATGACGACTGAGCCGACACCGATTGCATCGGCAGCACGATCAGGAACGCCCTGCTCCAGAAGCCATGAGGTGAAACGGGCGCCAAGTGTGGCGCCGGAAAATGCGCCGGAGAGAACGCCAACCAGCGTGATGCCGATCTGCACCGTGGAAAGAAAACGTCCGGGATTGTCGGAAAGGCCGAGCGCCATGGTGGCGCCCCTGCTGCCTTGCGCTGCAAGCACCTTGAGCCTCGCCGGTCTGGAGGAGACAACGGCAAGCTCGGACATGGCAAGCACACCGTTCAATACGGTGAGCAGGACCACGATCATAATTTCAGTAAACAAGTTTAGCTCTTTGGGCTGTTGAACGGCACGTCGCGGTTTTGGCCGCAGCGCCCTTTATATAAAAGGGCATGACAGACATACCAATCCGGATAATAGGGAATTGTTCCGCTATTGCAATGACGGCAATGTAAAAAAGCCGCATCCGGCAGCAGTGAAAAATAACTGTCGACGATAAAATAATCAGGTGAAGAACCGGGGTTGACCCAAAACTTCAAGTGCGATCCACGGCGACCGATGGAGATTTACGATCCTGGGTGCCTACAAATGTAGGTGGGCACCGTGTGTCCAGCCCCACGGGACTGGCCAGGGACAGCTCCCTTTGGATCGAGTATGGCCCCAGGGATTGTGGTTCCTGTCGGGAAGCGCAGAACGCATCCAAGATATAGGACGGATCGGATAAAACCGCCAGAGGGCGCGGTGCGAAATTTTGCCGCCTCAGAACTCTTCAGCCAGTCAATGCGCTGCGGGCTTCGGCCGGGCCAGCAATTTGTCGGTTATCCCGTTCAGGCGCTCAGCCAGATCGCCGATGGCAAGCGCCACCATCTCGTCCGATTTCGCCTTGTGCTCGGCCATGCCATCGCGGTTGCGGGAAAGGGAGGTAACTTCGCCTTCCAGCTTCTCGAGCTTGCGGTTGATTTCGGAAAGCTCATCCATCACCATGATGCCGGCCATGACGGTGAGCCTGAGATCACCGATTTCACCGAACTGGCTCTTGAGGTGCCCGACATAACGGTCGAAACGCGTGGCAAGGTCGGTCAGGTGATCTTCCTGCCCCGCCTCGCACGCCATGCGATAGGCCTTGCCGTCGATCATAACAGTGACTTGCGCCATGAAACGGCTCCTATCGATCCAGCACCGCGCGGATTGTCTCCATCGCCGTCACCAGACGGCGGGAAACCTCGCGATTGACTTCTTCAAGACGGTTGGCGCGAAACTCGGCCTGATCCAGTTCCTGCGCCAGCCTGGCGCGGTCAACATGGACCCGTTTGACCTCATTATCGATCTCGCCCGTCTCCCTTTGCCGCTCGATACGCATATCGATGGCATTTTCGAGATTTGTGATGGCAGCATTCAGCTCCGTCAGCGCAGATTGTACGGTCTTCTCAGCCGACATCGTTTTTTCCAACTCGCACGCAACCGGCCGAATCGTCCGGTTTCAGGCCTTTTCCACATTCAAGAGGTTATTACCCGATTTATCATCCCGTCAATCAAACCAGTGCATTGAGGCGTTTTGCTCTGTGGATGAACGAAGAAGCGCCGGCCCATATCGCACGAATTTTGTTGGGACACCCGATTTTCTAAACGATTTTTTCTCCCGCAGCGAACCGCAAACGCCCGTGGATTTATTGACTTGCCTGCCTCACCTGCTATGGATCAACCCGCTTTTTGGATAGTTGCGTAAAACTATCTCCTTTCACCCGGAACAGACGGAAAAGCCATGATTTCTCGCGACAAACACAACCGGATGGCAAATGCGATCCGCTTTCTTGCCATGGATGCAGTGGAGAAGGCCAATTCAGGCCACCCCGGTCTGCCGATGGGCGCCGCCGATGTCGCCACCGTTCTTTTCACCCGCTATCTGAAATTCGATCCCAAAGCATCGCTGTGGCCGGATCGTGACCGCTTCGTGCTGTCTGCGGGCCATGGTTCGATGCTTCTTTACTCGCTGCTCTATTTGACGGGCTACGAGGACATGACGATCGACGAGATCAAGCGTTTCCGTCAGTTCGGCTCCAAGACCGCCGGCCATCCCGAATATGGCCATGCGACCGGCATCGAAACCACCACCGGCCCGCTCGGCCAGGGCATCGCCAACGCCGTCGGCATGGCAATCGCCGAGCGCAAGCTGGAAGAAGAATTCGGCTCCGACCTGCAGAGCCACTTCACCTATGTGCTGTGCGGCGACGGCTGCCTCATGGAAGGCATCAGCCACGAAGCCATCGCGCTTGCCGGCCACCTGAAGCTCAACAAGCTCGTTCTGTTCTGGGATGACAACAACATCACCATCGACGGCGAAGTTGGCCTTTCCGACAGCACCGACCAGATCGCCCGCTTCAACGCGGTTCACTGGAACACCATCCGCGTCGATGGCCATGATCCGGACGCGATTGCCGCCGCCATCGAAGCTGCGCAGAAGTCTGACCGCCCGACCTTCATCGCCTGCAAGACCGTGATCGGCTTCGGCGCGCCCAACAAGCAGGGCACCCACAAGGTTCACGGCAACCCGCTCGGCGCAGAAGAAATTGCCGCTGCCCGCAAGAGCCTCAACTGGGAAGCCGAAGCTTTCGTCATTCCGGAAGACGTGCTCGATGCATGGCGTCTCGCCGGCCTGCGCTCCACCAAGACCCGCCAGGACTGGGAAGCCCGCCTCGAAGCTACTGAAGCCGGCAAGAAGGCCGAGTTCAAGCGTCGCTTCGCCGGCGACCTGCCCGGCAACTTCGACAGCTCCATCGATGCCTTCAAGAAGAAGATCATCGACAACAACCCGACGGTTGCCACACGCAAGGCCTCCGAAGACGCGCTCGAAATCATCAACGGCATTTTGCCGGAAATGGTCGGCGGTTCGGCTGACCTGACGCCGTCCAACAACACCAAGACCAGCCAGATGAAGTCCATCACGCCGAGCGACTTCTCCGGCCGTTACCTGCATTACGGCATCCGCGAACACGGCATGGCGGCGGCGATGAACGGCATCGCGCTGCATGGCGGTCTCATCCCCTATGCCGGCGGCTTCCTGATCTTCTCGGACTATTGCCGTCCGTCGATCCGCCTTGCCGCACTCATGGGCATCCGCGTCGTCCACGTTCTGACGCATGATTCCATCGGCGTCGGCGAAGACGGCCCGACCCACCAGCCGGTGGAGCAGATCGCGGCACTCCGTGCTATTCCGAACCTTCTCCTCTTCCGCCCGGCGGATGAAACCGAGACGGCGGAATGCTGGCAGCTGGCTCTCGAGCAGAAGCATCGCCCGTCCGCGCTGGCGCTTACCCGCCAGAATCTGACGCCTTCGCGCAAGGAATATGAAGAGAAGAACCTTTCCGCTTACGGCGCTTACGAGCTCGTATCGGCAAGCGACGCGAAGGTTTCGATCTTCGCTTCCGGTTCGGAAGTCGAAGTGGCGCTGAAAGCCGCCGCAACGCTGAAGGACAACGGCATTTCGGCCCGCGTCGTCTCCGTTCCCTGCTTCGAACTCTTCAAGGAACAGCCGGAAACCTATCGCAACGCCATCATCGGTAAGGCTCCTGTCAAGATCGCGGTGGAAGCCGCCATCCGCCAGGGCTGGGATTATTTCATCGGCTCCGACGGTGCTTTCGTCGGCATGCATTCCTTCGGTGCATCCGCGCCGGCGAAGGATCTCTTCAAGCACTTCGGCATCACGGCGGAAGCCGTTGTCGCCGCAGTCGAGGCAAAACTTGCATGAGGGCTTCCCAGCCCTCACTAATTTCAGCAAAGACCACGCACATATCTTGTTCGGGAGACTGTAAATGACTGTAAAAGTTGCCATTAACGGCTTCGGCCGCATCGGCCGCAATGTTCTGCGCGCCATCGTCGAGTCCGGCCGCACCGATATCGAAGTCGTTGCCATCAACGACCTCGGCCCGGTTGAAACCAACGCGCACCTGCTGCGCTACGATTCGATCCATGGCAAGTTCCCGGCTGACGTGAAGGTCGATGGCGACACGATCACCGTTGGCGGCGGCAAGCCGATCAAGGTAACGGCTGTTCGTGATCCGGCAATGCTGCCGCACAAGGAACTAGGTGTCGACATCGCGCTCGAATGCACGGGCATCTTCACCGCCCGCGACAAGGCCGCCGCTCACCTGACGGCCGGCGCAAAGCGCGTTATCGTGTCTGCTCCAGCGGACGGCGCTGATCTCACCGTCGTTTTCGGCGTCAATGACGACCAGCTGACCAAGGACCATCTGGTCATTTCCAACGCGTCCTGCACCACCAACTGCCTGGTGCCGGTCGTGAAGGTTCTCGATGACGTCGTTGGTATCGATCATGGCTTCATGACCACGATCCACTCCTACACGGGCGACCAGCCGACGCTGGACACCATGCACAAGGATCTGTACCGCGCCCGCGCCGCAGCCCTTTCCATGATCCCGACCTCGACGGGTGCAGCCAAGGCCGTTGGCCTCGTTCTGCCGCACCTCAAGGGCAAGCTGGACGGCACGTCTATCCGCGTTCCGACCCCGAACGTTTCGGTTGTCGACTTCAAGTTCATCGCCAAGCGCGACACGAGCGTTGAGGAAATCAACGAAGCGATCAAGTCCGCTTCCAACGGCAAGCTGAAGGGCATTCTCGGCTATACCGAAGAGCCGCTGGTTTCCCGCGACTTCAACCATGACAGCCATTCGTCGATTTTCGCGATCGACCAGACCAAGGTCATGGAAGGCCGGTTCGTGCGCGTTCTGTCCTGGTACGACAATGAGTGGGGCTTCTCCAACCGCATGTCGGACACGGCCGTTGCCTTCGCGAAGACCATCTGAGCATAAATCGCTCCATCAAAAAACCGGCAGGAGCAATCCTGCCGGTTTTTGTTTGCCGAAAAAAAAGCCGGCGGGACTGAGGGATCCCGCCGGCGTCGATCCAGAAGCAAGGCGGGGACGCTTCGGATCGAAAACGGTCGCCGGCCAAAGAACTGGCCGCTCCTCAACGCAACGGATGAGGCACGCACATTCGTCATCTTTTATTGTTGATGATGACCGGTCCCCGGTCGCCGGCATTGCTCCAGATCGTATCGAAAGTCTGCTGTCGCAGGTCGCTTTGCTGCATGGAAAGCTTCATCATGCAGTCTGCAAAATCACGCGAACCTTCGGGGTAACCGAATACCCGGCAGCGTTCGCGTTGCGCGGCCATATTTTCAGCTGTCTGCTCCGTGCTGGAGCAACCCGAAACAATCGAGCCCGCCGCCAGTAATATAATGATGGATATTCGTTTCATCCGATCGCTCCGGTAATGATGAAAGGCAATTCGGAGGTGACAACTAACGCAGCTGGATTATCGCTATGTTACGTGAAAACACGGCTGACTAATCTATTTCGGCAATCTGCTCATCCCTTTCAGGCAAAGCTCGAGGCGCGGAACAGGCGTTGCTTCAAGCGGCGCACCTTCGCCCGCTCGCCGAAAAAATTCCCATTTCCTGCCTTTGTCTGGTCCATTTTGAGACCGACAAGAAGCACAGGGACAACGGTCGTGCGCAATGCACTACGGCCCTGCCGTATCATTCGATACACCCCGCCTTGCGTCGCCTTTCAACGCCAACCAACTCAAGCGCTGACAGACCGCAACCCGTGGCGCATTGGCTGCAGACGCGCAGAGCATTCATTGCAGCGGCCAGCGCGGTTTGAATGAGGCGGTGGACGTGGAATCATTTTATCTTCTGTTGCTGGTGGCAACTGTTCTGGTTCTCGTCGCAGCCTTTTCCAGCCTCATCGCCTTCCGGTTCGGCGCGCCGCTGCTGCTGCTCTTTCTGATGATCGGCCTTGCCGCGGGCGTGGATGGCCTCGGCATCGAATTCACCAACAATCCGCTCGCCTATATGCTCGGCTCGCTTGTGCTTGCCGTCATTCTTTTCGACTCCGGTTTTGGTACGTCGATACAATCCTTCCGACTTTCGGCAGCACCCGCCGTCGCCCTCGCCACAGTCGGCGTCATCCTCACATCCGTCTTTTTTGCCGGAGCGGCCGCCCTGTTGCTCGGCCTTTCCTGGCTGGAGGGCCTGCTGCTTGGCGCCATCGTCGCCTCCACGGATGCGGCAGCCGTATTCTTCCTGCTGCGCATCGGCGGCATTCACATCCGCGATCAGGTGCGCTCGACGCTGGAGGTGGAATCCGGTACCAACGACCCGATGGCGATTTTCCTCACCGTCGCGCTGGTGGAGATCATCGCCAAGGGTCAGGGGCTTTCCGGTATCGACAGCGGTTTCCTGCTGCTGTTCATCGAACAAATGGGCCTCGGGGTGATTTTCGGCCTGCTCGGCGGCATCATGATCGCCACCGTGGTCAATCGTTTCGCAGCAGATCGCGGGCTTGCGCCGATCTTCGTTCTGGCGCTGGCATTGCTGGTCTTCTCCTTTACAGGCGCAATTGGCGGCAGCGGTTTTCTGGCGGTCTATGTGGCAGGCATCGTCGCCGGCAACCGCAGGATTTTCGCCAAGGAAACCATCCGCCGTTTCCATGAAGGGCTGACATGGCTTGCCCAGATCATCATGTTCCTGATGCTCGGCCTTCTGGCCACGCCGTCGCAATTTCCGGCAATCGCCATCCCGGCCGTGCTGCTGGCGCTTTTCCTGATCTTCGTCGCTCGCCCGCTAGCGGTCTGGCTCAGCCTCATGCCCTTCAGCTATACCCAGCAGGAAACATCCTTCGTGGCATGGGTCGGCCTGCGCGGCGCGGTTTCCATTCTGCTCGCCATCATGCCGATTCTCGGCGGGCTGGACGATGCACAGATCTATTTCAACGCCGCCTTCATCATCGTTCTGGTATCGCTCTTGGTGCAGGGCTGGACCATCAAGCCGGTGGCGACAAGGCTAGGGCTGATCGTGCCGCCGCGCATGGGCGACGTCGACAAGCTGGAAGTGGACCTTCCCGGCACCGCCAATCACGAACTGATTTCCTACCGTGTCGCCAAGGGCAGCGCCATCATGCAGGGCGAGCGCATTCCACGCTGGGCGATGCCTTCGCTGGTGGTACGCGACGGCAAGTCGATCCGCTACCAATATGCAGGCCGGCTGCGGGAAAACGACCTCGTCTATCTTTTCATTGCACCGGGTTATTCGCGGCTGATCGACCGGCTGTTCGCCAGCGCCCTGCCGGTTGCCGACGACGATGCCGATTTCTTCGGCACCTTCGTTATCTCTCCAGCCCGCCCGGCCAAAGAGCTGGATGCGGCCTATGGTCCCGGCCTGATTTCTCAGACCGAACAGGCGATGAGCATTGCCGAATTGATCGAGGCGCGTCTTGCCGGAAAGGCCGATTATGCCGACCGCGTCCGCCTCGGCTCCATTGTCCTCATCGTTCGGACGCTGGACGAACATGAGGCCATTACCGGCATCGGTATCTCACTGGAACCGGTTGAGCCCGCCACCAGCCTGCCGATCTTCATCAGCTTCGGCGAGATCATCCGCCGGGTGCGCAAGCATCTGGCGCAACGGCGTCAATCGCGCTCCGGCAACGCCATCGAAGACACCGCCGCGCCTTCGAACGCGGTGAGAGAAAATGAGGGCTGACCGGCTTGCGTCGGCAATCAGGCATAGTATGGTCCGTCCCGAACTCGCAACCAAATCAGGATCGCCCCATGCCCGCCTTCAAGACCATCGACGACCTTAACGACATTGCCGGAAAGCGCGTTCTCGTCCGCGTTGATCTCAACGTGCCGGTTGCGGATGGCAAAGTAACGGACGCGACCCGCATCGAGCGGGTTGCGCCGACCATCCTGGAACTGTCCGGCAAGGGCGCGAAAGTCATTCTGCTTGCCCATTTCGGCCGGCCGAAGGGCGAACCGGTGGCCGACATGTCACTTTCGCAGATCGTCCCCACCGTCGAGGAAGTGTTGGATCACGCCGTTTCCTTCGCGACCGATTGCATTGGCGCGCCTGCAGCGGACGCGGTCGCGAAGATGAATGATGGCGATATCCTGCTTCTGGAAAATACCCGCTTCCACAAGGGTGAAGAAAAGAACGACCCGGCATTCGTCGAGGCACTGGCCGCCAATGGCGATATTTATGTGAACGACGCCTTCTCCGCCGCCCACCGCGCCCACGCCTCCACCGAGGGTTTGGCGCGCCACCTGCCCGCCTATGCCGGCCGCACAATGCAGGCCGAACTCGAAGCGCTGGAAAAGGGTCTTGGCCAGCCCGTCCGTCCGGTGGTCGCCATCGTCGGCGGCGCCAAGGTTTCGAGCAAGATCGATCTCCTGATGAACCTCGTCAAGAAGGTCGATGCCCTCGTTATCGGCGGTGGCATGGCCAACACCTTCCTCGCCGCCCGCGGTGCGCAGGTCGGCAAATCGCTGTGCGAACACGATCTGGCCGAGACCGCAAAACAGATCATGATCGAGGCGGCGACATCAGGCTGCGCGATCGTGCTGCCGGAAGACGGCGTCGTCGCTCGCGAATTCAAGGCAGGTGCTGCAAACGAAATCGTCGATATCAATGCCATTCCGGCTGACGCCATGGTTCTCGATGTCGGCCCAAAATCGGTTGAAAGCATCAAGGCCTGGATTTCCCGCGCAGAAACGCTGGTCTGGAACGGCCCTCTCGGCGCCTTCGAAATCGAGCCTTTCGATGCGGCGACCGTGGCGGCGGCAAAACACGCCGCCGAATGCACAAAATCAGGAAAACTCGTCTCCGTCGCCGGTGGCGGCGACACGGTCGCGGCACTCAACCATGCCGGTGTTTCCGACGATTTCACCTATATCTCGACGGCGGGCGGCGCCTTCCTTGAGTGGATGGAAGGCAAGGAATTGCCGGGCGTTGCCATCCTGATCGCCGCCAAGTAAACTCATTTCACTTGCCTGACACAAGGCCGGACAAGCCCTGCTTGTCCGGCCTTGTTTTTTGGTAAGTGCACGTGGGAGGAAAAGTTTCAAACGATTGAAATCATTTCAATCGTTTCAATGAGTTAGCGTGCCATTTCCCTGCCCTGGAACTTCTGTTATCGGGAATTTATTGTGCCTTGGGAGAATAGCAAATGACCGAACGTCTCGAAGACATCGCAATCAAAATGGTCGCCGACGGCAAGGGCCTGCTCGCAGCCGACGAATCCACAGGAACGATCAAAAAGCGTTTCGACAGCATCAACCTGGAGTCCACCGAGACCGCCCGTCGCGATTATCGCGAGATGCTGTTCCGCTCCGACGACGCCATGAAGAAATACATCTCCGGCGTCATCCTTTACGAAGAAACCCTGTTCCAGAAGGCTGCCGACGGCACGCCTTTCGTTGACATCATCAAGGCCGCCGGCAGCCTGCCGGGCATCAAGGTGGATATCGGTGCAAAGCCGATGGCTTACCACCCGCATGAATTCATCACCGAAGGCCTCGACGGTCTTTATGAGCGTCTGCGCAAATATCACGAGGCTGGCGCGCGTTTCGCCAAGTGGCGTGGCGTCATCACCATCGGTGAGCAGCGCCCGAGCTGGGGCTCCATCAAGGCCAACTCCCAGTCGCTCGCCCGTTACGCCGCTCTCTGCCAGCAGGCGGATATCGTGCCGATCGTGGAGCCTGAAGTGCTGATGGATGGCGAACCAGGCACGCACGACATCGACCGCTGTGCGGAAGTCACGCAATGGGTGCTCCAGACCGTCTTTGCGGATCTGTTCGACGCCCGCGTCAACCTTGAAGGCATGATCCTCAAGCCGAACATGATCATCGACGGCAAAAAGGCTCGCAAGGCTTCAGTCGAGGAAGTGGCGGAAAAGACCGTCAAGGTTCTGAAGGCCACCGTGCCTTCCGCCGTTCCGGGCATCGCCTTCCTTTCCGGCGGCCAGTCCTCCGAAGAAGCGACCGCGCATCTCTCCGCCATGAATTCCGGTTACGACCTGCCCTGGTCGCTGACCTATTCGTATGGCCGCGCGCTCCAGGACACCGCACTCAAGACATGGGGCGGCAAACAGGAGAATGTCGCTGCCGGCCAGCGCGCCTTCACGCACCGCGCCGCCATGAACAGCCTTGCCGCCAAGGGCAACTGGAAGCTGGAACTCGAAAAGGCCGCATAAGGCCCTTCGACAGGCATGTAAAACAATCAAAGCCGCCCCCGATGGGCGGCTTTTTCTCTACGGGCGCAAGAGAAGCGTCGCCGACCAGATGACAAAGGCGGCCACCGCTATCTTCCAGCAATCGCCTCTTTTCTTAAGGCCCGGCAGCCCCAAAGGCCGGATGATCTGGACCACCATGGCCAGCAGCAAAAAAAGCCCGATCGCCTTCGTCATTTATTGAGCCTTTTCTTTATTTCTGCATCGTCACAGGCTGGACATTTTTACCGTTCACCAGAAGAGTGCAACTCATTCGGGTAATCCCGTTTTATGGCCTGTCCGACCGTCCGTCCGAACGCATGAGAGTGTTTTCATGAGCAGAAATCTTCTACCCGTATTCGCTCTTTTATCCAGCACTCTGTTTCTTTTTCTCGGCAACGGCCTTCAGGGCCTCGTGCTGCCGGTTCGCGGTTCGGCCGAAGGTTACTCCAATGAAATCCTGGGCTTTCTCGGCACCTCCTGGGCCGCCGGCTTCGTCATCGGCTGCTTCGTGGCGCCCGCCATCGTGCGCCGGGCGGGGCATGTGCGGGCTTTTGGCTCCTTCGTCGCGCTGATCTGCCTGACGGTGCTGATGACTGGACTCATTGTCGATGATGTCTGGTGGATTGCCCTGCGCGCACTTACCGGCTTCTGCACGGCCGGCACCTCGATGATCATCGAGAGCTGGCTGAACGAGCGCGCCACCAATGAGAGCCGCGGCATGATCTTTTCGCTCTATATCGCCATCACGCTGCTCGGCGTCGTGGCGGGGCAGATGATCGTGCCGATGGGCGACATCAGCAATACCTCGCTGTTCATGATCTGCGGCATCATCTATTGCATTGCCATTCTGCCGGCCACGCTTTCCAAGGCGGCCAGTCCACAACCGTTGCAGAAGGTCAGTCTGGATTTACCGGCGCTCTACCGCAACTCACCGGTGTCCTTCATCGGTATTCTGATGATCGGCATCGCCAACGGCGCTTATGGTACGCTCGGGGCCGTTTTCGGCGCGCGGGCCGGTCTTGACCCGACCATGATCGCCATCATGGTGTCCGTCACGATTTTCTTCGGCGCGCTGGCGCAATTTCCGGCAGGCCGTCTTTCAGACCGGATAGACCGCCGTTACGTGCTGGCCGGATTGGCCGGGCTTGGCGCCGTCGCAGGCCTTGCCGTTGCCGTGGTGCAGCCGCGTGATGTCTATGTGCTGATTTCCATGGTCGCCATTTACGGCGCCGCCGCCAACGCGCTTTATCCCATCGCCGTGGCGCATGCCAACGACTATGCCGCCGCGGAAGATTTCGTCAAGGTCTCGGGTGGTCTGTTGCTGCTCTACGGCATCGGCACCATTATCGGCCCGACACTCGGCGGCGCGGTCATGACCTATTCCGGCCCTTATGCCCTGTTTTTTGTGACAGCCGTGGCCCACGTGCTGATCACCGCCTATGCCATCATCAGGAGCCGTCAGCGCGCCGCCCTTTCAACCGGCGAGAAGGACAATTTCTCGACGATGATGCCAACCACACCTTCACCGCTCGTTACGCCGGAAAGTATTGCGCTTGACCCGCGCGCGCCGCAATATTCCGAAGACGATGGCGACTATGTGGAAAAAGGAGCAGGCATATGAGCCTCTTTGACGATGACCGCCCACAAAAACCCGTGGCGCACGAGATAGGCAGCGATCTCAGCCTTCTTTCAGTCGATGAGTTGAGCAGCCGTATCGACCTTCTGCAGGCCGAAATCACCCGGCTGGAGGAGGAGAGAACCCGAAAATCCGCCGGGCGCCTCGCGGCGGAGAACCTCTTCCGATCCTGACAGCAATTCAAGAAAAGGCCGAAGGCAATGCCCTTCAGCAGCAAGCTGCAACGCTGATGGTAAACGGGAATAAATATTCTGGCGCAGTCTTTCGTTTACCATTAACCAAAAATTAAGCTTTCTGAGAGATTACTATACATGTCCAGTTCTTCTGGACCTCAGGCATCTTCTCCATACGGCGAATTGGTCTGATTTTTCTCCCTGTTTTACCTTGAGAGCCGCTTTCGCGGCTCTTTTTTTACCGATCAACGGATTCGGTAAAACTGTGGGTATTAACCCTTCTTTAATAATTGCCTTGCGCATTTCGGGTAAAGATACCATCCTGAAAACACTAAAAGGCCGGAACAAAACATCCGAGTCTTCGTTGCCTGACAGTGTGGTGCGTGAGCAGGGATTTAAAGAAATGTCGGAACAGGTTTTAAATACCATAAGCTTTGCGGGGCGCGCTGCTGCTTCCAACCAGTTCAAAACCCTCTATACTGAGGGCATGACTTTGGTTGAGGAAACGGCAAGCTATCTCGATGGCGCCGGCCGCGTTGCCTCGAAGGTTCTGCCGCGCATGGCCTCGGTCCTTTACGCAGCGGAATCGATGCGCCTCACCACTCGCCTGATGCAGATGGCCTCCTGGCTGCTTCTGCAACGCGCCGTCAACAATGGCGAAATGACGCGGGATCAGGTTCTGAACGAAAAGAGCAAGGTGCGTCTCGACAGTTTCAATGTCGACCGCAATGCGCCGGGCTGGAACGATCTGCCGGAATCTTTCCGCGACCTCATCGAACGGTCGCTGCGCCTCCAGAACCGCATCGCCCTTCTCGACCGGGAAATCTATCGTCCGTCCGAAGCCACCAAGGTGCCGGACAACGAAAATAGCGTGCAGGCGCAGCTTAATCTCCTGCGCACGGCCTTTTCCATCAACTGAAAAAAGACGACCTTATCCGGACAATTTGAAAAGCAGGCTCATTGGCCTGCTTTTTTGTTTCTAACAATAGAACAGCGCGACGCCTGATTATTGCCTTTGTTCAAGGCAACAAATGATCCTCAATACTAACGACCGTAAATTCCGAATTGTTTTTATCACTCATGTTTCAGTGCGACTAAGACGCTTCCCAAAGAGTAGAAAATGCGGTTTTTAATGTATATTGCAGTGGCGTCTGGATGGGCATTACTCATCATTGCTTACATTTGCTTAAAGCCACTTCTGGACGCGAGCGACCGTATTGACCGCTGCTCTGATGACTCCTCTCCGGCGTATATCCACGATGACGCTGCAAGAGCCGCAGCCTGCGACTGATCGAGCCGACTCCCCGCGAAATTCAAAGTCTCTGGCAGCTGTCAACAGGACTGTTGCAGTCGCGCAAGACAAATCCAGGCAGAGCAACACAACAAAAAAGCCCGGCAAAACCGGGCTTTTTTAAACAATCCGTCCGCAAGTGGATCAGAGGCCGAGGCCGCCGAAACGCTTGTTGAACTTGGAAACACGGCCGCCGCGGTCCATAAGCTGCTGGTTGCCGCCCGTCCATGCCGGATGGGACTTGGGGTCGATTTCAAGGTTCATGACAGCGCCTTCCGAACCCCAGGTGGAGCGGGTTTCGTATTCGGTGCCATCGGTCATGACCACCTTGATCGTGTGGTAAGCGGGATGGATATCAGCCTTCATGACAATCTTCCTGGTTAAGTGACGTGCGGTCCATTGCCGCAATTGCGTCAATTGAGCCATTTCAATAAATGAAGCCATAGACCAGATGGGCTATGGCTTCCCAATTCGATGCGGAGCCTATACATGAAGGTCGCCGAGATAACAAGAGCCTGCCATACCCTTGTGAAAGGAGATGGCCGCAGGGGCAGAAATTTTACCGCACGCCGGAAATCTTCTCCCTAAAAAGCCGAAAATGGCATGGAACGAGGAGCATCAGGCACGTGGCAGACATAGAAGAGCAGAAAGCGGCGAAACAGCGAAGCCTTAAACCGCTTCTCAGCCTGTTTCCCTATCTCAGGCGTTATCGCGGCCTGATGGCGGCCGCCCTTTTTGCGCTCGTTCTTTCTTCCGCCACCACACTGGCCCTGCCACTCGCCGTTCGCCGCATCATCGATCACGGTTTTCAGACGCCGGATGGCGGCATGATCAACAGCTATTTCGCCGTGCTTCTGGCGATCGCCGTCCTGCTCGCGCTCGCCAGCGCCATGCGTTATTATTATGTCATGACCATCGGTGAAAGAGTCGTCGCCGATCTGCGCCATGATGTCTTTGCCCACCTCACAACATTGTCGCAGCAATTTTTCGATAGCAACCGATCAGGGGAACTGACCTCGCGGCTCACGGCCGATACGGTGCAGATCCGCTCGGCCTTCGGTTCCTCGGCATCCGTGGCGTTGCGCAACATCATCATGTGTTGTGGCGCGGTCGTCATGATGATCTATACCAGCCCCGGCCTTTCCGGCCTTGCGCTGCTTGCCATTCCCTTCATCGTCTTTCCGCTGATCGCTTTCGGACGGTCTGTTCGCGCCCGCTCGCGCACGACGCAGGATACGCTCGCCAATTCCGCCGCCTATGCATCCGAAACGATCGCGGCAAGCCGCACCGTGCAATCCTTCAATGCCGAAGCGCTTGCAAATGCCCGTTACGGCGCCTCCGTGGAAGCGGCTTATCAGGGTGCACGCGCTGCAATCGGCGCCCGTTCCATTCTCACCGCCGTCGCCATTGCGCTGGTCTTCGGCAGCGTCGTCGGCATTCTCTGGTATGGCGCGCAGAGTGTCCTCTCCGGCGGCATGACGGCGGGAACGCTCGGCCAGTTCGTGCTTTATTCGGTCATCGCCGCCAGTGGCCTTGGTCAGCTTTCGGAAGTCTGGGGTGAACTGGCGCAGGCGGGTGGCGCTGCCGAACGGCTTTCCGAGCTGCTAAATGAGCGCTCGCCCGTGATCGAACCCACGGCACCTGTTGCCATGATCGAGCCGCCGCGTGGCGAGGCGGAATTCGAAAATGTCGATTTTGTCTATCCGCTAGCGGCGGGACGCCCAACCCTCTCCGGCCTTTCCTTCAAGGTTGGCGCTGGCGAAACGGTCGCCATTGTCGGCCCGTCAGGCGCGGGCAAGAGCACGGTCTTTTCGCTGTTGATGCGGTTTTACGATCCGCAACAGGGCCGCATCACGGTCGATGGCGCTGATATTCGCGATGTCAGCCTCACCGATCTGCGCGCACACCTGTCCATCGTTCCGCAGGATGTGGCGATCTTTGCCTCCTCGATTCACGATAATATCGCCTTCGGCCGGCCGGAGGCGACCCGCGAAGAAGTCCGCACTGCCGCAATCGCTGCCCAGGCAGACAGCTTCATCGAGCGTCTCACCGATGGTTACGATACGCAGGTGGGCGAGCGCGGTGTAACGCTGTCCGGCGGACAGCGCCAGCGCATCGCCATTGCCCGCGCCATTCTGCGCGACGCACCGATCCTGCTTCTCGACGAAGCGACCTCGGCACTGGATGCGGAAAGCGAAACGCTGGTGCAAAAGGCGCTCGACGAGCTGATGAACACCCGCACCACCATCGTCATCGCCCACCGCCTCGCCACGGTTCTGAAGGCAGACCGCATTCTGGTGATGGATGACGGCCGCATCATCGAAGAAGGCACGCACCAGAGCCTCATTCGCCAGAACGGCCTTTACGCAAGGCTCGCCCGGCTGCAATTTCAGACCGGACCGGACGAGCTGCGCGCCCAGGCGTGAGTCGTTTAAGCCAGCACGCTGCGCCCCGCAATGCGGCCTGAAAACAGGCAGCCGCCAAGAAATGTGCCTTCGAGCGCATTATAACCATGCATGCCGCCGCCGCCAAAGCCGGCCACTTCGCCAGCGGCATAAAGGCCCGGCACCGGCTCACCGGCAGCATCCAGCACCCGCGCCTCAAGGTCGGTATGCAGGCCGCCGAGCGTCTTGCGTGTCAGCACATGCAGGCGCACCGCGATCAACGGCCCCATTGCCGGATCGAGCAAGCGGTGTGGTTTTGCTGTCCGCATCAGCTTGTCGCCGAGATAACGGCGCGCGCCATGGATCGCAGTTATCTGCGCATCCTTGCTGAAACCATTGACGATTTCCCTATCACGCGCTTCAATCTGCCGGCGGATGTGATCGATATCCAGCCGCTCGTCGCCGCTGATGGCGTTCATCGCCCCCACAAGCTCTTCCAGCGTGTCGCGGACAGCGAAATCCTCACCGTGTTCCATGAAGGCCCGTACCGGCCCGGGCGGCTCCTTGCCCAGCCTTTTGAGCAGCAGCCGCACATTCTTGCCCGTCAGATCCGGATTTTGCTCGGAGCCGGAAAGCGCGAATTCCTTCTTGATGATCGCCTTGGTCAGAATGAACCAGCTATGACCGCTGCCACGCTCGCCCAGCATTTTAAGCGTGCCGAGCGTATCGAAGCCCGGCATGGCGGGGGCGGCAAGACGGTTTCCATCCGCATCGCACCAGAAGGAAGAGGGGCCGGGCAGGATGCGGATACCATGGCCCGGCCAGATCGGATCGTGGTTCTTCACGCCTTCCGTGTAATGCCACATGCGATCAGGGTTGATGACAGCTCCGCCCGCTGCCTCGGTAATGGCGATCATGCGGCCGTCTACATGTGCGGGCACGCCGCAGACCATATCTGCCGGAGGTTTGCCCAGCCGCTCCACCGGCCAGTTGCGCCGTACCAGCTCCTGATTACCGCCAATGCCACCGGAACTGACGATAACCGCCGCGGCTGAAAGGGTGAAATCACCCTCAACTTTCCGGCTGCTCTGTTGCCCACGTAATACCGGATCCGTTGCAAGGACAGCGCCGGAAACGCCAGTCCCCCGACCATCGGTGATATCCAGATGGTCGACGCGGTGGCGGAAACGAAAGGTGAGCCGACCGCTTGCCGCCATGGCGTTTGCCTTTTCGATGAAAGGCGCCAGCACGCCGGGGCCGGTTCCCCAAGTGACATGAAACCGCGGAACGGAATTGCCGTGACCATCGGCCAACGCACCGCCGCGCTCGGCCCAGCCGACCACGGGAAACCAGCGCATGCCCATCCGGTGCAACCATTCGCGCTTCTCACCAGCGGCGAAATTCAGATAGGCTTCCGCCCAGCGGCGCGGCCAATAGTCCTCGGGACGGTCGAAACCAGCCGAACCAAACCAGTCCTGCCTTGCAAGATCGAGATTGTCGCGCACCCGCATCCGGCGCTGCTCGGGACTATCGACAAAAAACAGACCACCCAGCGACCAGAAAGCCTGCCCGCCAAGGTTCTGCTCGCCCTCCTGATCCACGACACAGACGGTCAGCCCTCGTTCGGCCGCTTCGGTCGCCGCCACCAGTCCGGCAAGCCCCGCACCGACAACGATCACATCATATCGCTCCATCAACCCCTCCCAGACATGACGGAATTACCTTTACGCGAACGTAAATTCACTTCCACCGGAAGGCAACCACCATGATGCGGCGGCGACGTCAGCGTTCGGTCAGCTTGAGTTCAATACGGCGGTTCTGCTGGCGTGCTTCCGGCGTATCGCCCTCGGCAATCGGCTGAAACTCGCCAAACCCGGCGGCAACCAGCCGGTTTGCCGGCACGCCCCTGGAGATCAGGAATTTCACCACCGAGGTCGCGCGGGCGGAGGATAGTTCCCAGTTGTCGCGGAAACGGCCGGAACCGGAAAGCTGAACATTGTCCGTATGGCCATCCACGCGCAGGACCCAGTTGATTTCCGCCGGGATTTCCTTGGCGAGATCGATCAGCGCGGCCGCGAGCTTTTCCATCTCCACCTGCCCTGCCGGATTGAGGTCATTACCGCCGGAAGGAAACAGCACTTCGGACTGGAAGACGAAACGGTCACCAACGATGCGGATGTTTTCGCGGTCTGAGAGAATTTCACGTAGCCGACCGAAGAAATCCGAACGATAGCGGTTCAGTTCCTGCACTCGCTGCGCCAGCGCGACATTGAGGCGACGGCCGAGATCGGCGATCTTGACCTGAGAGGAAGTGTCCTTGGCTTCCGATGCCTGCAGAGCGGCCTCCACCGAGGCGATCTGCGCCCGCAGCGCCGCAATCTGCTGGTTGAGCAATTCGATTTGCGCGGACGCCCGCGAATTCGCCTGCTTCTGGTCATCCAGTTCGCCGGTCAGGCTGCCGATCCGGGCGTTGGCGTTGGCGTTGTTGCCCGATCCCGCATCGAGAAGCGCCTGCAGGCGAGACCGTTCGTTTTCCGATGACGCAAGTGTCGATTGCAGGCTTGCGAGCGCGTCCTCAATATCCTGCTTGTTGCCTTTTTCCATAGCCAGAAGTTCGGTCAATTCGGCAATCTGGCTGTTGAGGCGCGTCAGCACCTCGTCCTTGCCGGTAATTTCCCGCGACAGCACGAATTGCGCCAGCACGAAGACCGTCAACAGAAACATGATGGCCATGAGCAGCGTCGACAGCGCATCGACGAAACCCGGCCAATAATCCACACCCCTGTCGCGGCGGCGATTGCGCGCAAGCGCCATGGCTACTCGCTCCCGTTATCGTGCCGGGTGCGTCCGGAGGGTTTTGTCTCGCTGTCGATCCGCGTCGACAGCCGCTCGAGCGTGCGGCGGAGTGATTTCGATTCTTCCTGTTGCGCCTCGATCCAGTCGCGCAGCATCTGTTGTTCGCTGCGCATATTCTTGACGAGACCCTGAATGCCTTCGGCAAGACTGGTCATGGCCGCAAGCGAGCGTTCGGTGCTGACCATGGCGCCGGGCTCCGCCTTGAATTCCCTCGGCCCATCGACCGTCGTATCCGTGACGGAAGACAGCCAGTTTTCAAGCTGCGTGTAAAAGCGGTTCTGAGCGCGGCCGGCCTGAAGATCGAGAAAGCCGAGGATCAGCGAGCCTGAAAGACCAAGAAGCGACGAGGAAAACGCCGTTCCCATGCCCGCCAGCGGCGCAGTGAGGCCGGCCTTGAGCGAACCTAGAATATCGTTGCTGTCGCCGGCGCTCGGGTCGAGCGACTGGATGACATTGCTGATGGCGCCGATGGTGCCGATCAGGCCCCAGAAGGTGCCTAGCAGACCGAGAAACACCAGAAGGCCGACGAGATAACGCGATGTGTCACGTGACTCGTCGAGACGTGTCCCTATGGAATCGAGGATGGTCCGCTGCGTGACGCCGGAAAGCCGGACTTCGCCGCCCTTGCCGATCAGCGTGCTCATGGGGGCGAGCAGTTTTGGCGCACGGCCAGCCTTTTCAACGCTGCCGGCGGCGCGGAAGGCATTAAACCAGCGCACTTCTGAACGCAGGCTCATGGTCTGGGTGAACACCAGAATGATGCCGATGGCCAAAACGCCGAGAATGAAACCGTTGAGACCCGGATTGGTCATGAAGGCGGTATGCGCCTGCCGGTAAAGAATGGCCGCCAGAAAACCGACGAGGATCAGGAACAGAACCATCGTCCACAGAAACGGTGTGGGGCTGGACAGCTTGTAGCTGAATTGCCGCGTGGTCACCGGTTTCTCGACGCCGAGATCAAGTAACTCCGAATCCGCCATAACGTTCGCATTCCCTTCGGTCATGTATCTAGCGGAAGCTATTTGAAAATTGCGACGATTTGAAGCGAAAAGCCGGTCTTTCGCCACAGGCATTTTACAAAACCGGGAGGGAACCATGCGCAGAAAAACAAAAACGCCCGGCAAGGGTTTGCCGGGCGCCTGAAACTTGCATTAAATGGCAGGTTTTCTGCCGAAATCGATCAGCGGCCCGGGATCGGGCGATTGGCGACTTCCACGAGCGCCTTGTGGATATATTCGTTTCCGGCAGCGACACTGCCGGTGCCAAAGATGTCCGCACCACCCTTGACGTCGGACGTGAAGCCGCCAGCTTCGCGAATCAGCACCAGACCGGCCGCCACGTCCCACGGAGAAAGTTCCGCTTCCCAGAAACCGTCGAGGCGACCTGCGGCAACATAGGCAAGGTCAAGCGCTGCAGCGCCCATGCGGCGGATGCCAGCAGCCTCGCCCATGACGTGGCGAAGCTCGACCAGGAACTTGCCGTGATTGCCGCGGCCAAGATGCGGAACGCCGCAGCCGATGACGCAGTCAGTCAGTGCTTTGCGCGCAGCAACACGAATGCGGCGATCATTGAGGAACGCGCCGCCGCCACGCTCGGCTGTGTAGAGCTCGTCGGTGGCCGGGTTGAAGATTACGCCAGCGACGACTTCACCGTTGCGCTCCAGCGCTATGGAAACGGCGAAATGGGGAATGCCGTGCAGGAAGTTGGTGGTGCCATCAAGCGGATCGACGATCCAGCGATGCGCGCCATCCGTGCCCTTTTCCTCGCCGCCTTCTTCGCCCAGAAAATCGTAGGTCGGGCGGGCTTTCATCAGCTCGTCGCGCACGATCTTTTCGGCTTTCAGATCCGCCTGCGAGACGAAATCGCTCGGTCCTTTGACCGAAACCTGAAGATTCTGCACTTCACCGAAGTCACGCGACAAAGACTTACCCGCCTTGATGGCGGCCTGAACCATGACATTGAGAAGGGCTGAACGGGCCATCGAATTTGTTTCCTGGAAAGCTTGCGAACCGCCCGAAAGCGCATCGGGCAGGCACGTCATTATTTTCTTGAATTGAAAGTTTGCGGTTCAAGACCACAAAACGCGCGGAAATTCAAGGCAAAAAGCCCGGCAGTGCCAGCCAGCTCTGCAAGACCGGGTCTGCATCACGTCGGACGGAAACGATTTGCAGCATCAATCGCCTTTTTCTGCTGCTCGTCGGTAATGCCGAGATAGAAATCCTCCAACCTTGGATCCTTCAACCCGGCGCGGCGGGAAAGCACATACCATTTGGCCGCTTCCACCGGATCTGGCCGGGTGCCGAGCGCCTGAATGTAAAGATGTGCGACCTTGTTCTGCGCAATGACATTGCCGCGCTGCGCCGCGCCATAAAGCCAGCGGAAGCCTTCATCCAGATTACGTTCACCGCCAAAGCCATTCACCAGCCAGATGCCCAGATCGACCTGCGCGGTATCATAGCCCGCCTTTGCGGCGCGCATCAGCCAGTCCCGCGCCTTGGCCTTCTTCTCGGCCGGCACATCCTTGACCGACCAGTAGATCTGCGACACCGCATATTGCGCGTCGGCAATGCCCTGCTCAGCGGATTTTTCGTAGAATGGCATCGCCATCAGCAGACCCTTGGCACCGGGATTTTCCGAAACCATTATCTGTCCCCAGTTGAACTGGGCGGACGCATTGCCGGCTTCCGCTGCGCGCCGCATGAAATCGTCGGCCTTCGCCTTGTCGCGGGTGACGAATTTGCCTTCCATCAGGATCAGGGCGAATTTGAACATGGCGACGGGATCGCCACCCTGCGCCGCCTGCTGATACCAGAAGGCCGAGGTCTTTTCATCGCGGGCGATGCCAAGGCCGCGCGACATCATTTCGGCCACCAGCGTCTGGGCCGACGCATCGCCATTCTGCGCCCGGTTCAGCGCCTTGTCGAGCGCCTGCACATATTCGCCGCGCTGGAAATGCCCGTAGGCCTCATCCACCCTGCCCTTGAATTCCTTCTCCGGCGGCAGGGCCGGCAGGTCCGCGCCCATGCGCTGATAGACATTGACGCCCTGCGACGGCTGCAAATCCTTCTGTTCCTCGGATTGCACCCTGCCCTGACGGGAAGGCTGGGCCTCATCTTCCAGCTGGCGGGAGAGCGCATTGCTTTCGCTCTGCGGTCCGGACTGGGCAAAGGCGACGCCTGCCGGCGCGCCGAAAGCAAGCGCCAGCAGCGAAACGGAAAGGCAGAAAGGAACCGAGCGCATGAACATCGCCTGTATCAACCGCCAAACCGTGGCGCTTTTTCGTCAAGCAAAGCGTTGATTTCAGAAACGGCCTGAGCGGCGCCGGCGGGATTGTCGAAAACGCCGCCACGCATCGCCACAAATTCCACGCCGGTTTCGGAAACGGCGACCACCGAAGACGGATCCATGCCGCCCATGACGATGGCCGGGATTTCGATCATCGACGCCCACCACTCGCCGAGCGCCAGATTTTTGGGATGCGCCTCCGGCTTGATGTCGCCTTCGAGTTTGCCAAAGAAGACGTAGTCCGGATTGGACTCACCCATCTCCAGCGCCTTGTGGCGGTCATCGGCATTGCCGCCGCCGACGATCAGTTTCGGCGTAAAGTTTTCCACAGCCTCTGCAAGCGCCTCGGCATTACCAGCAACATGCAGGCCATCCGCCTTCACCCGGCTGGCGACGCGGCTGTCGCCGGCGACAAGGGCGGCCGCACCGGCCGCCTGAACGATCGGCACGATCAGTTCGGCCCATTTCTGGAAAGACGCGTCATCCAGACCGTATTGCGGAATGATGACGGAAGCCACATCGCCGCCCTTTAGCGCGCCTTCCACTTCTGTCGCCTGCTTTCGCGCATCGTCCGATTGCGGAAGGATCAGAACAAGGCGGCAACGGTCTTCAACTATGGTCATCGGTTCGTCCATTTCAGGCAGAAGACACTTCTGGAGCGATCTGCACTCGTTTTGATATGATAAATCCGATAAACCGGACCGGCGAAAGGATCAACCATCCATCCATGCTGACCGATTTTCATTTTTTTCTCGTCGCCATTCCCGCAGTCGTGCTTGTCGGCCTTTCCAAGGGCGGATTGGGCGGTGCGCTGGCACTGATGGGTGTGCCGCTGATGGCGCTTGCGATCCCGCCCGTACAGGCGGCGGCGATCTTCCTGCCGATCCTGATCGTCATGGATCTCGTGGCTCTTTGGGCGTGGCGGCACCATAATCATCGTCAAACGCTCCTCATCATGCTGCCGGGCGCAATCGCCGGCATCACTCTCGGTTGGGCCACCTCGAGCTTCATATCAGCGGACGCCATGCGCCTTGTCGTCGCCTCGGTGACCATCCTCTTCGTCTTGCGTTATTTTTACGAGAGCTTCAAAAGCCGAAGGGGACAGGCAATCCCGGCCAAACCGCAACGACCGGCGGCGGCAACGCTCTGGTCCAGCCTGTCGGGTTATGCGAGTTTCGTGGCCCATGCGGGCGGCCCGCCCTTCCAGATTTACGTCCTGCCGCTGAAGCTCGACCCCAAAACCTATACCGGCATGAGCGTGCGTTTCTTCGCCATCATGAATGCGATCAAGCTCATCCCCTATTTCGCGCTGGGGGCGCTGGACGCCACCAACCTCAAGACATCGGCGAGCCTGCTACCTGTGGCGATGCTGGCGACACTCGCCGGCGCCAAAGTGGTGAAATATATGAAGCCGTCCGTGTTTTATCCGCTCATGTATGCCATGGCGCTTGTCGCCGCATCAAAGCTGCTATGGGACGGGCTGCCGCTTTAGTCTTCGGCAGCCAATAAAAAGCCCCGGCTGCACCACAGGTGCTGCCGGGGCCGAAAGAGATCAAACCGTCAGTCCTTCATTTCATCGACGGCTGCGGTTCGGCATTATTCAATTTAATGCCTGGTGGAGGCTCTGAGCCTCTGCAATTCATCCTTCAGGCGCAGTTTTCGACGTTTGAGGTCGGCAATCTCCGTATCGTCCGAAGACGGGGAAGAAAGAATACTTTCGAGCTGCTCCTCCAGAGCGCCGTGTTTCTTTTCGAGCGATGCAATATGAGCCTGAATGGTCATGCGGCACGTCCTTCCTTTTTTAAACCTACCTCCAGCTCTCCATCGCTGGAGTTTCAGGTTTGCGACGACAATGTGACATGGATTAACTGTATTGTCGAAGGCGAAATGAAGGCAATAAGTGGGCAATTTGGTCGCAAGGGATAACTTCCCGTTACCGCGATTTGATGATAGAGGCTCGTGAACGATGACATACGCGCCGGAGGCTATCCGGCTGGCATAAAATGGGGATGACAAGATGCCCGATCAGGACCAGGCGGACATCAGGCTCACGCTGGCGCGGCTGCGCCAGGAGCATGAGGACTACGACGCGGCGATCAACGCGATGATCCAGACCAGCTGCGATGCGCTGCGGATACAGCGCATGAAAAAGAAGAAGCTGGCCGTCAAGGACAAGATGACCCAGATCGAAGATCAGGTCATTCCCGATATCATCGCCTGAGCCGGAGACATTACGTGACAGCAGAAACACCCCCCGTCGCCATCATCATGGGCAGCCAGTCGGACTGGGAGACCATGAAGAACGCCGCCGATACGCTGGATGCGCTGGATGTGGAATATGAAGCGCGCATCATTTCCGCCCACCGCACGCCGGACAGGCTTTATGATTTCGCCAATGGCGCCAAAGACGAAGGTTTCAAGGTCATCATCGCAGGTGCCGGCGGTGCCGCCCATCTACCGGGCATGACGGCCGCGATGACACCTCTGCCCGTCTTCGGCGTTCCGGTCCAGTCCAAGACCATGTCCGGACAGGACAGCCTCTACTCCATCGTGCAGATGCCGGCCGGCATTCCCGTCGGCACACTCGCCATCGGCAAGGCCGGCGCCATCAATGCCGCACTTCTGGCGGCTGCGGTTCTGGCGCTTGGTGACGACGATCTGGCCGACCGGCTGGATGCATGGCGCGCGCGCCAGTCGGCAGCCGTCGCCGAATATCCCATGGACAGCGCCCAGTGATGGCGAAGATGAATGATCTGACCATCGGCATCATCGGTGGCGGGCAGCTTGGCCGCATGCTGGCGATGGCGGCGGCGCGCCTCAACCACCGTACCATCGTGCTGGAGCCGCAGGCTGATTGTCCGGCCGCGCAGGTCTGCAACGATCAGATCGTTGCAGATTATGACGATGAACGCGCCCTTGCGGAACTCGCCCGTCGCTGCGATGTCGTAACTTATGAATTCGAGAATGTACCTGTCGCGGCAGCCGAAACGCTCGCCGCCTCCGTTCCCGTCTATCCGCCACCGCAGGCGCTCAACGCCTCGCAGGACCGGCTGACCGAAAAACGCTTCCTCAATGGTTGCGGCATTCCGACGGCCGATTTTCGCGCCGTGGATGGCCAGGAAGAGCTGGAGGCCGCCTTGGCAGCTTTCGGCGGCAAGGGCGTGCTGAAAACCCGCCGCATGGGCTATGACGGCAAAGGCCAGCGCCTTTTCCGCGGCGACGAGGACAGCACCACGGGTGCTTTCGAGGCGCTCGGCGGTGTACCCCTGATCCTCGAAAGTTTCGTCGCCTTCGAGCGGGAAATATCGATCATCGCCGCCCGCTTCAGGGACGGCACCGTCGTCTGCTACGATCCGGCTGAAAATATTCATTTGAACGGCATTCTGCATACGTCGACCGTGCCGGCAGCGCTCGCCGAAGCGGCTGCGACAGTTGCGGTGCAATCGGCCGAGAAGCTTCTCGCGGCGCTCGATTATGTCGGCGTCATCGGCATCGAGTTCTTCGTGCTGCCCGATGGCTCACTGGTCGCCAATGAAATGGCGCCACGCGTGCACAATACCGGGCACTGGACGGAAGCCGCCTGCGTGATCTCGCAATTCGAACAGCATATACGCGCCGTGTCCGGCCTTGCTCCCGGCAACACGGAGCGCCATTCGGATTGCGTCATGACCAATCTCATCGGTGACGACATCGATGATGTTCCGGCATGGCTGTCGAAAAAAGACTGTCTCGTGCACCTCTACGGCAAGACGGAAGCACGGCCCGGCCGCAAGATGGGCCATGTGACCGAGCTTTTACACACGGGAAAAGCCTCAGTCTTTTAGGGCAAAGACACCGGCAAGTGTTGACAGGCAGGGCTCAAACGGGTATCTGCCTGCCAACCGAAAAGAGCGCGCCCCGTTGCGCGCTTTTGATTGTTTGAATAAGCACGGTAAATGCCGTGCAAAACTGCGGACCAGTAAAATGAAAATCAAGAATTCGCTTAAAGCGCTTAAGGCCCGTCATCGCGATAACCGCCTGGTTCGCCGCAAGGGCCGCGTCTACATCATCAACAAGCAGAACCCGCGCTTCAAGGCTCGTCAGGGCTGATTGACTGCGACTGCGGTTCGCGATCAATGTCGCGGATCACTTTGTTGACAGAGCAAAACTTTGCATTTGATATTGGGCGCAGGCGGGTTAATCTTTAGCCCATGCGCCCAAATCGTTTTTGCATGTCCATCATAGTCGCTCAGGGTCTCCTGTTATCAGGAATGGCTTCCGTTGCTCATGCCGCGGATGGGCAAACCCCTGCGGTGGCGGAAGCTGCGCCTTCACCGGCCGGAACCATCGATACGCTTTTTGCGTCTCTAAAAAAAGAGCGAAATGCGGTCAAGGCGCGCAGCATCGCCAACCAGATTGCGTCCGAATGGAACGATTCCGGCAGCGCGACAATCAATCTCCTGATGCAATGGGCAGGCGAAGCCTCCGACGAAAAGCGCAACGCCGCCGCTTATGATTTTCTCGACCAGATCATTCTGCTCGATCCGGACTATGTGCAGGCACCCTATCGCCGCGCCATGGTGCATTTTGCCGATGGCGACACCCGCAAGGCGATGGCGGATATCAACCTGACGCTGGAAAAGGAGCCGCGCTATTTTCCAGCGCTGGCAAGCCTCGCCAATATCCTCGAAGCCTCCGGTCGCGAGGAACTCGCGCTAAAGGCATGGGAACGCTATCTGGCGGTCTATCCGGCAGACAAGGATGCCCGCAAACAGGCTATCGATCTTTCGGAGAAGCTGGCTGGCACACGCGGGTAAATCTGCGGGACCAAACAAAAATCGCCGCAAAAGCGGCGATTTTTTATTGAGCGATCGGTAACCGATCATTCCATACCAAGCGCCGCCATATAGGTCTGCAGGATGGTTTCTTCCTCGATACGCTCGTTGGCGTCCTTCTTGCGAAGGCGGATGATGGTGCGGATCGCCTTGGTATCGTAGCCACGACCCTTCGCCTCGCCCATGACATCCTTGATATCACCCTGAATGGCGGCTTTTTCTTCTTCGAGACGCTCGACGCGCTCGATGAACTGACGCAGTTCGGCGGCGGCGACGGTTTCGGTGGTGCTGGTTTCGTCCATCATATCATCCTTCGTAGTGGCGGCTCTTTTTGCGTGAGCCCTGTTCATTGTATCCGGGCTAAAACTTTCGCCGGTCGCCGCCAGCCGGACGGCAGAAATTCAGGCCTGTGAACTGCCCATTGCCGGGCCTCACGTCAAGTCGTTTCCGTCGATCGGGGGTTATTCCTTCGGTCTGTTCTGCTCAAAGGCGACTTTCTGGGCGTCGCTCGCCTCCGCTTGATATTTTTCCTTCCAGTCGTCATAGGGCATGCCATAGACAATTTCGCGGGATTGCTCCTTGCTGAGCGCGACGCCCGCTTCCTCTGCCGCTTCGCGGTACCAGTTGGAAAGGCAATTGCGACAGAAGCCCGCCAGATTCATCATATCGATGTTCTGCACATCGTGGCGCTCGCGAAGATGCTGCACCAGACGGCGAAAGGCGGCGGCCTCGAACTCGATCTGGTGTTTGTCGTTCTCTTTCGTCATGGGGCAACTCCAGGCTCAATAGGGGCCGGTGCGAGAGGCGAACAGCTTATATTCATGCAAAACCGGATCGTCGTTCATTGCGGCGAAAATGGGAGCGAGACGGTTCGACCAGGCCGCAATCCCCTCTTCATCCGCGATCAGATCCTGCCGAACCTCCAGAAGCGCATGCGGTATGCCCTTCATCATGCAGTGGCGGAACATGGTATCGCCCTTCAGCGCCCCGTCATAGGGTTCGTTATCGCCGACGAGAATGTCGCCGGTCGCGCGCAGATGCGCCAGAAGCGGATCGACCGCGCGATTATCCGTGTCCCAGAGCACCGCCGCATGCCAGGGCCGGGGCGTTTCCTTCCAGAAGGGCGTGTAAGAATGCAGCGACAAGACGAGGGGTGCTTCTTCCGATACTTCCGCTACGCCTTTCAGCACACGGTCCACGGCATTGTGATAAGGCCTATGAAAAACCTCGATGCGCCTTTGCCATTCCTCATCCGAAATCCGGTGATTGCCGGGAATGATCGCCCCGTCCGAGATCTTCATGATGAGAGTGGGATCATCCTCGCCGCGATTCGGATCGATCAGCAGCCGCGAAAACCGTCCGAGCACTGCCGGCACGCCAAGACGGGCGGCCAGCGACCGTGTCAACGCTTCTATGCCGATATCAAATGCGATATGGCGATGAAAAGCGGTTTGCGGAAGGCCAAGTTTGCCGTAGTGTGCCGGCAGAAGGTTCATCGCGTGGTCTGCCAGAAGGACCATGCCTTTGTCATATTCGCCTTCTATGATTTCATAAGGTATGAAGTCGTTCATCGATGATTTTCTGGGGCAGGATTGAGGAGAAAAGCTTGATGGCATGGCTTGAGGCCGGGCGCAAGTTTCGGCGCAGGAACAGCCATCTACCTTACCGCACTCACGATCCCACGAACAATATAATCGATTAAACTCGCGTTGACTTTCTTGGGCGGCCACGCCAAGAAGTGTGTTCATTATAACCATGGAATCCGGATGGAAGCCGTGACTCAGTCATCTCTCGCTCGTCCTCGCCACTTTCGGCATCTTGCCCGTCTTTTTTCCGCAGCGGCATTGTTTATGACCCCGTTTGTGTTCGTGGAGACCGCACATGCGGATTTCCGCGTCTGCAACAGCACGCAAAATCTCGTGGGGGTCGCAATCGGCTATCGTGGACAGGAGGGCTGGGTCAGTGAAGGCTGGTGGCAGGTCCCCTCCTCCACCTGCGCAACGCTGATCGAGGGTGAGCTGCAGTCGCGTTATTATTATCTTTATGCCGAAGACGCCGCCCATGGCGGCCGCTGGACCGGTGACGTCAACATGTGCGTGGCGGAAAACGAGTTCAAGATCGGCGGCGTAGACGATTGTTATGCCCGCAGCTTCCAGAGAATGGGTTTCAAGGAATATGACACGGGCAGACAGGGCAGCTGGATGGTCCAGCTTTCCGATACGCCAGGCACACAGGGAAATCAAAACTGATGAAGCGTAACCGCAAAGTCAAAATTCTTGCAACTCTCGGCCCCGCCTCCTCGGATGAGGCGATGATCGAAAAGCTGCATCTGGCTGGCGCCGATCTTTTCCGGATCAACATGAGCCACGCAAGCCACGACGTGATGCGCACGCTGATTGAGCGTATCCGCTCGGTCGAGAGCCGCAACGGCCGTCCCATCGGCATTCTGGCCGACCTACAGGGTCCCAAGCTGCGCGTCGGAAAGTTTGCCGAAACCAAGGTCGATCTGGTTCCGGGCCAGACCTTCACGCTGGACAATAACGACACACCCGGCGACAACACCCGCGTTTTCCTGCCGCATCCTGAAATTCTCGAAGCGGTCAAGCCCGGCCATCGCCTGCTGATCGATGACGGCAAGCTGCATCTGCGCGCTGAAAAGAGCGACGGCAAAAGCATCGTCACCACGGTTGTTTCCGGCACCAAGATTTCCGATCGCAAGGGCATAAGCCTGCCCGACACCCTGCTCGGCGTCGGCGTTTTGACCGACAAGGACCGTGTCGACCTTGATGCCGTTCTCGCCACCAACGAAGTGGATTGGGTCGCCCTCTCCTTCGTCCAGCGTCCGGAAGACCTGGCCGAAGTGCGCAAGATCGCGCGCGGCCGCGTTGGCCTGATGTCCAAGATCGAAAAGCCGCAGGCCGTCGAGCGTATCGAGGAAATCATCGAGCTTTCCGACGCCTTGATGGTCGCGCGCGGCGATCTGGGTGTCGAAATGCCGCTGGAAGCGGTTCCGGGCATCCAGAAGCAGCTGACGCGCGCCTGCCGTCGCGCCGGCAAGCCGGTCGTGGTCGCCACGCAGATGCTGGAATCGATGATCACCGCGCCCGTCCCGACGCGCGCTGAAGTGTCCGACGTCGCCACCGCCGTGTTCGAAGGCGCTGATGCCATCATGCTTTCGGCTGAATCGGCCTCCGGCGACTATCCGATCGAAGCCGTCTCCACCATGGCGTCCATCGCCAGCACCGTGGAACAGGATCCCTATTACTCCAACATCATCTACGCGCAGCGCCCGCAGCCGGAAGCCACAGGCGCCGACGCCATTTCGCTCGCCGCCCGCCAGATCGCCGAAACGCTGAAACTGTCGGCGATCGTCACCTACACCTCGTCCGGCACGACGGGTCTGCGTGCGGCGCGCGAACGGCCGCAGGTTCCGATCATTGCTCTTTCGCCGATCATCCAGACCGCACGCCGCCTGTCGGTTGTCTGGGGTCTGCACTGCGTAGTGACGGGCGATGCCAGCGATCTGGACGACATGGTGAACCGCGCTTGTCGCATCGTCGTTTCCGAAGGTTTCGGCAAGCCGGGCGACCGTATCATCATCTCCGCCGGCGTGCCGCTCGGCACCCCCGGTGCGACCAACATGGTGCGCATCGCCTATATCGGCTCGGACGGCCAGAGCGGCGTCTGATAAAGGAATATCCAGGCATTAAAAAACCCGCCGGCAACGGCGGGTTTTTTGTTGGCCTTTCGGCCATATCACAAAAAACAGGGCTCAGTGCATCTTCACCGGTGTGCTGAAGCGGCTGGACTCGATTGCCGCCGCGCCCGGCTTGAAGCTTGCCGAGGTGGCCGAAGCCGACATGTCGTGGCTGAGCATGCGGTTAGCGACAACACGCGGCGCCTTTACCGAGCGTCCGGTCGTACCCTTGTTCTGGTTGAGCGCCCAGTCAGAGATCGAATCCTGCGTCAGGCGACCACCACCGACCATGGCCTGATGGGAAACGGCCGCATCCTGCCTGCTCGGACGCGAGCCTTTGGTTGGCAAACCAGCAGTAAGGCCACCATTGACGGCGGGCTTCAGATCGAAGGCGTCACCGAAACCTTCCTGTGGAGCGGCCTTTGCGGTTTCAGCAGGCGCGACCGTAACCTTGTGGTTGACGGCGGCCGGGAATTGCGCGGCCGTCGGCATGGCAGCGGACTGAACCTGTGAACGGGCGGCCTGGCCGCTCTGTTCAAGCGCCGCAACCACCGTCGGCGAAAGCGTATCCTGCTGCGCCTCGGCGAGATCGTCTTCGCCTTCCTGATCAGCATTGGCGGCAGCGAGAAGAGCTTCAGCCACGGCCGGGCGATTGGCGGGAACCGGAATGGAGGCAAGCTCACCGGTCGCCGCAGGGGTCGCACCATCGGCGGAAGCCGTCAGAACTGATCCTTCCGCATCGCCTCTCATGCCACGCGGCCCGAGAAGTGTGGGTACTGGCACGGAGACTTCAGCCAGATCGGCAAATTGCTGGCGTTCGGCCGGAGCAGATGCCGGGGTCGGCGTCGTTGCAGCCTGCAAGGCGTCCTGTGCGGCATTACGGGCTGGAGAATAAAGTGCCGTCGCCAAGCCGGTATTAGCCGGCGGCTGGTTGCCGAAAGCTGGACGAGCCGTCGGCAGCGGCGCATCGTTCACGCCCGGAAGAGCTTGGGCGGAAGCCACCGCAATCGTTGGTTCTGGCTCAGGCGCTGCTTGCTGCTGCGGAGCAGCCGGCCGTGCGACCGCCGGGCGTTCTGCGGGCTCCGGCGCTGCGATGCTATCGGGATCTTCATCCTCATCACCACCACCGCCAAACAGCGCCTGCAACAGCGTCTTGCGCTTGCCACCGCCACCAGAGGAAGCGGGACCGGAACCGGCGCTGGACGCAACCTGAACGGAGGAGGAGCTGACGCGCTTCTTGTAATCCGCCAGCGCCTGCTCATAACCGGGAAGCGGCTTGCCATCGGACGGAACGTGCAGCGTATTGCCTTTCGGGAAAATACGCACGAGTTCCTGGCGGCTCATGCGTGGCCAGGCGCGAACGCCGCCGACATCCATGTGCACGAAGGGAGAGCCCGAACTCGGATAAAAGCCGACGCCGCCGATCTGCATCTGCATGCCTACTTCACGCAGGGTGGCAAGCTTCACACCGGGAATGTAAAAATCCATGGCCTTGCCGAGCATGTGCTGGCTTTTTTCCGCGACACCCTTGGTGCGCGAACGCAAGAGGCCGTTGGTCTCCGGCGAACGGAAGGCCGAGACGACATTGATATAATCGGTCGCGCCGCTGCGGCGATAAACTTCCCAGACAAGATCGAAAAGGCGCGGGTCCATGCGCGTCGGCTGGTTGCGACGCCAGTCGCGCAGGAAGCGGTTCAGCTCCTGCAGGCCCTTCTGGTCGTATTTTCCATTGCGCTTGAAGGTGATGACCGCCTTCTCGCGTGTATGGATATAATACAGTTTGAGGCTGCGCGTTTCGGCGGCGGCTTCCGTCGCCGAAACACCTACGAAAGGCATGGCGGCGAGCATCAGGCAGGCAAAGGTGACAGCGCGTGCCGACAGCTTCGTGCATATATCCTTGATCAAGCCGCGCGCAATCTTTGTCGAAAGCGCGTTATTCCGATGCAGATATGGCAATTCGATCCCCGCCTGGAAGACAATTTCTGTCACATTGCCTCAAATGAACGTCAAATACGGTGACACGATGGCAAAATTGCCACACAGATGCAACCTTCCTCTATATAGTGAATCAGCCACTAACAAGAGGTTTATAGACGGTAAGCGGATATCCTTGCTCAGAAGTTAACGAATTTCACGATCTGCCGGGCAATGCGCCATTTGCGACTTCATGCGGCATCTCGAAGCGGATCGTCGGGATCGATGCCGTAATCCTTCAGTTTTCGATAAAGCGTCGAACGGCCAATGCCGAGTTTCCTGGCGACCTGGCTCATCTGCCCGCGATAGAAACGCAGCGCGAAGCGGATAAGCTCCTCTTCGATCTCGGCCAGCTTTCGAATATTGCCCGCCTCATCCATGCTCGAGATCAGATTTCCGCCCCGGTAGATGGTGGTGGAAACATCCGATGCTTCTTCCACAACAGCGTGGCTTTCGGCGAGCGGCGGCGGCGAATAGGCAGCCAGCTTCAGCGACGATCCGGATGGCGAGCGGATGGAATCGCCCGCATCGTCCATCGCTGCGAATTCTGGCAGCTGCAACGCGATCTGCGGAAAATCGGTATCCGCCAGGTCCTCGCCCTGCGACAGCACAACGGCGCGGAAGACCGCGTTTTCAAGCTGACGAATATTGCCCGGCCAGTCATAGGCCGTCAGAAGCGCCAGCGCGCTGGCATCAAGGCCAACGGGATTGGGCAATTTCTGTTCGGCCGAAAAACGCTCGGCAAAAACCCGCGCCAGATGCGGGATGTCTTCTTTACGGCGACGCAGCGCCGGGATGGTGATCGGGAAAACGTTGAGGCGGTAATAAAGGTCTTCGCGGAAACGGCCTTCCTTCACCTCTTCGATCAGGTTCTTGTTGGTGGCGGAAATCAGCCGGACATTGACCTTCTGCACCCGTACGGAGCCGACGGTTTCGATTTCGCCCTGCTGAACCGCGCGCAACAGCTTGACCTGCACGTCCAGCGGCAGGTCGCCGATTTCATCGAGGAACAGCGTGCCGCCATCCGCTTCCATGAATTTACCGATGTGTTTTTCCGTAGCGCCGGTAAAAGCGCCCTTCTCGTGGCCGAAGAGGATGCTTTCCACCAGATTATGCGGGATGGCGCCGCAATTGACGGTGATGAACGGCTTGTTCGCCCTGTCGCCGGCCGACTGGATAGCGCGAGCAACCATTTCCTTGCCGACACCGGATTCGCCTTCCAGCACCACGGGAATGCTGGACTGGGCGGCGCGCTGCGCCAGCTCTATGACCCTCAGCATTGCCGGGCTGGCGGAAACGATATCGGTAAAATTCACTGCATTGCTCCGTCCACGCCTGCCCGTGCGGGCCTTTGCCTCTCTCCTGTCCAGCTTGAGGGCATTGGAGATGGCCGCGCCGATCCTTTCCGGCGAAACCGGCTTGACGACGAAATCGAAAGCGCCGGCGCGCATGGCCTGCACGACGGTATCGATGCCGCCCTGCCCGGTCTGAACGATGACGGGAACATCGGTGCCGAGTTCACCAACGGCTCTCAGAAAAGAAAGACCGTCCATTTCCGGCATCATGAGGTCGAGGACGATGACATTGATCTCGCCGCTATATTGCTTGAGCAGCTCCAGCCCCGCCCTGCCGTTTTCGGCAAGCAAGGCCAGATGCCCATAACGTTCCACCGCATTTTTGAGCAGGCGGCGCTGGACGGGATCATCGTCTATCACGAGAACATGCGCGGTCATTTTTGGCTCCGGTTTCCGGTTTATGGACCTGCGTCATGCGGTCCCTTGTGGCGCACTCTGGCACGGGAGACTTGAACATCCAGTTTTGAGATTTGCTTGCATTTTATCCATTGCTGCGGGAAACAAAGGCTCCATATGCTTCGCAAGCATAATCAGAAGGACGCGTTCGATGACCCTCAATCGCCTCACCCCGCCGCCCGTATTCTCCCTTGCCGAAACCTCCGGTCCAGTGCTTGGCGACCTGCCCGGCTGGAAGCTCGCGGATCTCTACCCATCGGGTGATTCACCGGAATATAAGGGCGACATCGAAAAGGCGGCGGCAATGGCGACCGCTTTTGAAGGCAAGTGGAAGGGCAAGCTTGAGGCAGCTGCAAAGGCCACGGGCGACAAGGGCATTGGCGCAGCGCTGAAGGAATATGAGGCACTGGACGACCTTATCGGCCGCATCGGCTCCTTTGCCGGGCTGACCTATTTTTCTGACACCTCGAACCCGGCGAACGGCAAATTATACGGAGATGCACAGGCGAAGTTGACGGATATTTCCGCACATCTCCTGTTCTTCACGCTTGAACTCAACCGCATCGACGATGCGACGATGGACGCATGCATGGTGAACGACGCCGCAGCGGGACACTACCGGCCTTGGCTGGTGGATTTGCGTAAGGACAAGCCGCATCAGCTTGACGACCAGCTGGAGCAGCTGTTCCTCGAAAAATCGATGACAAGTGCCTCAGCCTTCAACCGCCTGTTCGACGAAACGATGGCCGATCTGCGTTTCGACATCGACGGCGCGAGCCTTCCGCTGGAAGTGACGCTCAACATGCTGCAGGAGCCGGAGCCAGAAACCCGGAAAAAGGCGGCGGAAGCATTGAGCGCCACCTTCAAGGATAATCTGCGGGTCTTCACCCTCATCACCAACACGCTTGCCAAGGACAAGGACATTTCCGACCGCTGGCGCAAGTTCGAGGACATTGCCGATAGCCGCCATCTGGCCAACCGCGTCGAGCGTGAAGTGGTCGATGCATTGGCCGCCGCCGTAAAGAAGGCTTACCCGCGCCTTTCGCATCGCTATTACGCCATGAAGGCAAAGTGGCTCGGCATGGAGCAGATGAATTACTGGGACCGCAACGCGCCGCTTCCCGATACATCGAACACGATCATTCCATGGGATGAGGCGAAGGACACGGTGCTTTCCGCCTATGGCAATTTCGCCCCGGAAATGGCCGATATCGCCCGCCGTTTCTTCGACGAAGAATGGATCGACGCCCCGGCCCGGCCGGGCAAGGCGCCGGGCGCATTCGCGCATCCGACCGTGCCTTCGGCCCACCCTTACGTGCTCGTCAACTATCTCGGCAAACCGCGCGACGTGATGACGCTTGCCCATGAGCTTGGCCATGGCGTGCATCAGGTACTGGCCGGTCAGCAGGGCGCCTTGATGTGCGCAACACCGCTGACGCTTGCCGAAACCGCCTCCGTTTTCGGTGAAATGCTGACCTTCCGCAAATTGCTCGACGACACGAAAGACATCCGCGAACGCAAGGCCATGCTTGCCCGCAAGGTCGAGGACATGATCAACACGGTCGTGCGCCAAATCGCTTTCTACGAATTCGAGCGCAAGCTGCACACCGCCCGCAAGGACGGTGAACTGACTTCCGACCAGATCGGCGAATTGTGGCTGTCCATTCAGGCCGAAAGCCTCGGACCGGCGATCCGCATTTCCGAGGGCTACGAGACATGGTGGACCTATATCCCCCATTTCATCCATTCGCCCTTCTACGTCTATGCCTATGCCTTCGGCGATTGCCTGGTGAACTCGCTTTATGCGGTTTACCAGAAGGCCGAGACGGGGTTTCAGGAGAAATATTTCGAGCTTCTGAAAGCCGGCGGCACCAAACACCATTCGGAGCTTCTGAAGCCCTTCGGCCTTGATGCCACCGATCCCTCCTTCTGGGACAAGGGGCTTTCGATGATCGAAGGGCTGATCGACGAACTGGAAGCGCTGGACAATAAACAGGCTTAACCTCGCCAGCCGGCAAGGCTATCCTATTTCGGATAAGCTTTGCCGGTTGATGGTGCCGGCGCAGAAACCGACCATGATGACAGGCGACGAGCACAGGCAATGAAACGCAAACCCGCCGATCTGACCTTGAGAGAAACCCTGCGCTGGGAGCCGCAATCGGGCTTTCAGCGCATCGACCAGCATATGCGCCGGCTGCTGCGTTCGGCCGATGCGCTCGGTTTTCGGGCGCCGGCCAATGCGGTTGAGGCGCTGGAAAAGACGGTGGGCGGCGAAAACCCGCTCTGCGTCAGGCTGGTGATGAACTACAAGGGCGAACTCGATATCGAGACGGCCGATTTTAGTCCCATACAAACAAATGCGATCTGGCGCGTTCGTATCGCGACAAAAACCACGCTCGATTCCACGGATACCTTCTATCGTCACAAGTCGTCACGTCGCGAACCTTATGATGCCGCTCGCGCCGAGTTTTCAGCGGAGGAGGCGGATGAAGTTCTCCTGCTCAATGAACGCGGCGAGTTGTGCGAGGGATCATCGACCAGCATTTTCGTCGAAATGCCGGACGGGCAGTTGCTCACGCCACCGCTCGACAGCGGTATCCTGCCGGGTGTGTTGCGCGCCGACCTGATCCGTGAACGCAAGGCGCGCGGAAAGGCGCTGAAACCGGAGGATATCGCCGGGCGGCGGCTGTTCGTTGGTAATTCGCTACATGGGCTGATTGCGGCTGAGTTGATTTAAACAGTCACCGCCAGAAGCCGGTCGCGGCCTTTTTCCTTGGCTGCATAAAGAGCCTGATCAGCGCGCATGAAAACATCATCGGCGCTTTCCGCCATCCGATAGGCCGTCATGCCGGCCGAGCAGCTGTAAGAGAAATCCGGAAATTCGGCCAGAGGCCTTGAAAGCCGCACCCTTTGCAGCAGGCGCTCGACGATCTCCCGGCCTTCGGCAACCGAACTGCGCGGCAGGACGAGCATGAATTCCTCACCGCCGATCCTGCCGAAACAATCCACCCGGCGAATGACGGAATGGGCGATGCCGACAAAATCGCGCAGCACCGCATCTCCACATTTATGGCCGAAACGATCATTGATCTGCTTGAAAAAATCGATGTCGAGCGTGCAGAGGCAAAAGGGTGCTTCAAGCCCCTTGCCGACCCGTTCCACCTGCAAAGCCAGCTTGGCGAAAACGAAACGGCGGTTCGCCGTTCCCGTCAACTCATCCGTCTGCGAGGCGCGCACGGCCAGATCCCGGTCCTGTCGCAGCGTTCGGTAACCCTGACGCAATTCGGTGACATCGCTTGCGACGCATAGCATCCAGCCATCCTGCTGCACCGTCTCCGTCATCCAGAACCAGCGGCCGTCATACATGTCCATCTCAAAGGCGCGATATGGCAGCTTGCCGCGCCGGGACTGCGCCGACAGAAGCCAGCCCTCGAAATCCCTGTGTCGAACGACGACACCGGTTTGCAGGCGATGGTTCAGCCGCATGATATCCGCCCAGGTCGGAAATTCTTCCGGGGTAATTTGAAAGCTCTCCAGAAACGACGGGTTGGCATGCCGCAGCCGGTCTTCGGAATCGTAAAGGGCAATCAGAACGGGGGTGGCACTTTGAAGCGCTGCGACACGCTCGATGAAACTGTTCAACAGGCAATTCTCCTGTGATGGCAAAAACTCTCGTCGTCATCCGGCCAAAGCCCCCAGCACATGACCTTACGCACGAAAAGAAGAATTCGATTATAAACGCAGTCTCTAAAATGCGAAGGGGCAGAATGCGTCCGTCTGCCTGCTTTCACCCTGACCGTCATATGTCCGTCATCCACCTGCCCTTTATTGTGGCACGCTTTTATGATCTAGCTTACTTATTGGCTGAAAAAGGAAAATTGACGAATGACGGACGCAAACCATCCGATTTACGGCGATATTGACGGCCCCATCATCATGATCGGCTTCGGCTCTATCGGGCGCGGTACTCTTCCGTTGATCGAACGTCATTTCAATTTTGACAAGACCCGGCTCGTCGTTATCGATCCGCGCGAGGACATCGCCGCGTTTCTGGCCGAGAGGAACATTCAGCATATCCGCACGCATCTGACCAAGGAGAATTACAAGGAGGTTCTGAAGCCGCTGCTCAAGGGCGTTCAGGGTCAGGGCTTCTGCGTCAATCTTTCGGTCGATGCCGCCTCCGTCGATCTGATGCGGCTTTGTCGCAAACACGGCATGCTCTACATCGACACCGTAGTTGAGCCGTGGCCGGGCTTTTATTTCGATGCCGATGCCGACAATGCCTCCAGAACCAATTATTCACTTCGCGAGACCATGCTGAAAGAAAAGGCACGCAGGCCGGGCGGCACGACGGCCGTTTCCACCTGCGGGGCAAATCCCGGCATGGTGTCCTGGTTCGTGAAACAGGCGTTGATCAATCTCGCCAAGGATACCGGTCTCGAGATCGAAGAACCGCAACCGCATGACCGGGAGGCATGGGCAAAGCTCATGAAACAGCTCGGCGTCAAGGGCGTGCATGTGGCCGAGCGCGATACGCAGCGGGCGAAAGATCCCAAGCCCTTCGGCGCTTTCTGGAACACTTGGTCGGTCGAAGGTTTTATCGCCGAAGGTTTCCAGCCCGCCGAGCTCGGCTGGGGCACCCATGAAAACTGGATGCCGAAAAACGCGAAAAAACAGAAGAAGGGCAGCAAGGCGGCGATCTATCTCGATCAACCCGGCGCCAATACGCGGGTGCGGACATGGTGTCCTGGACAGGGACCGCAATATGGCTTTCTGGTCACCCACAATGAGGCGATCTCGATTTCCGACTATTTCACCGTCCGCAATGACGATGGCGAGGTGACCTATCGGCCGACCTGCCATTACGCCTATCACCCCTGCAACGACGCCATTCTTTCCTTGCATGAACTTTTCGGCAATGGCGGCATCCCCCAGCCGGTACAGCATGTGCTGGGCGAAGATGAGCTGGTCGACGGCGCCGACGAGCTGGGCGTTCTGCTTTATGGCCACAACAAAAACGCCTATTGGTACGGCTCGCGCCTGAGCCTGCAGGAGGCGCGTTCACTTGCCCCCAGCCAGAATGCGACCGGGCTGCAGGTCAGTTCCGCAGTGCTGGCCGGAATGGTCTGGGCCATTGAAAATCCGCAAGCCGGCATCGTCGAAGCGGATGAAGTAGATTACCGCCGATGCCTGGAGGTGCAGCGCCCCTATTTAGGCCCGGTCGAAGGACACTACACGGACTGGACGCCGCTCGACGGCCGCCCTGGCCTGTTTCCCGACAATATCGACACATCCGATCCGTGGCAGTTCCGCAATATTCTGGTGCGGTGAGGAAAGCGGCGTCTCATATTTGTCACGTCACCGCTTTCATGTGGGATGTGAGGAACCGGTAAGAGCAAACAACGTTGCCTTGAAATAAGGAACGCTTCACGGCATGGTCGAAACACGGAAAGTTTCATCGAATCGCAGGAGAACAGGCTCATGAACTTCAAGACAAGCGCTGCTTTGCTTTCAGCCGCCATCGCGGTGTCTTCATGCGTCGCGCCGGGTCCCTCGCAGCAGACCTCGATGGCGCCTTCGCTTTCCCGCGGCCCAGCCGTGGATGGCCGGTGGATCGATCGCAACGGCATCATATCGACGTTTCAGAACGGCGCCTTCTCCACCCGTTCGACCGACACCAACACGCTTCTGGCCTCGGGCACCTATGTGACGATTTCGCCGACGCTCTACGAAATCAACATGACATCGCTGGTGCGCAACACACAGTCGCGCGTCAACTGCGCCCTCGTCTCGCCGTCACAATTGAACTGCACGACAGACAGCAACAGCCAGTTTTCGCTGAACCGCCAGGGCTGATATCGTCGACTTTTCAATGGGATGATCTTCTGAAACGCACGCTTCCAGCGTGCGTTTTTGTTTGTCGCACACCTGTCATAATTTCGCTTGCGGCAATTGCCGCTAAATGGAAACATCCGGTTTTGAAAGACTGACATACTTTCAGCTTAAAAAATGATGGAAGCACGGTCGGATGATGATCGGCCGGCCCGGGCTTCCGCCTTGAACAGGAGAGAGGGACCATGAAGAAAATTTTGGGACTTGGCATGCTGAGCGTTTCGGCGATCACGCTTTCGGCTGGAGCGGCACTGGCCGACTACGAACTCAACATTCTCCACATCAACGATTTTCACTCCCGTATCGAATCGATCAACAAATCCGATTCGACCTGCTCGGCGGCAGAAGAAGGCAAAAACGAGTGCTTCGGCGGTGCCGCACGCCTTCTGACCGCAATCAACCAGACCCGTGATGCGCTGAAGGCTGAAGGCAAGAACGTTCTCCTGCTCAATGCCGGCGATAATTTCCAGGGGTCGCTTTTCTACACTACCTACAAGGGCACCGTTGAAGCCGAAATGCTGAACGCCATGAAGTTCGACGCCATGACCGTCGGCAATCATGAATTCGACGATAGCGAAGACGGGCTTGCCGGCTTCCTCGACAAGGTCCAGTTTCCGGTTGTGACTGCCAATGTGGTAGCCACCGCCGCCTCGAAAATCGGCGATCGCGTCAAGCCGTCCATCGTGCTTGAGGTCGGCGGCCAGAAAATCGGCATCGTTGGCGCCGTCGCCAATGACACGGCCGAACTGGCCACCCCCGGCCCCAATATCACCATTGCCGAAGATATCGCAAAAATCAGCGAACAGGTGCAGAAGCTGAAGCAGGAGGGTGTCGACAAGATCATCGCCCTTACCCATGTCGGATATCCGCGTGACCTCGAATTCATCGCGAAGATCCCGGATGTGGACGTTGTGGTCGGCGGCCACTCGCATACGCTGCTTTCAAACACCGACCAGAAGGCCGAAGGCCCTTATCCGACCCTCGTCGACAATCCCGGTGGTTACAAGGTTCCGGTCGTTCAGGCCGGGCAATACAGCAAATATCTCGGCGACCTGAAAGTCGTCTTCGATGACAGCGGCGTGGTCAAGGAAAGCAAGGGCGATCCCATCCTGATCGATTCCTCCTTCAAGCCCGACGAAGCGACACTGAAGCGCATCGATGAGCTGAAGGCGCCGATCGAGGCACTGAAAACCAAGGTCGTCGGTTCCTCGGAAGGCCCGATCGAGGGAGACCGCAAGATTTGCCGCGTCAAGGAATGCTCCATGGGCAATCTGGTAGCGGATGCAACGCTTGCGCGCGTCAAGGATCAGGGTGTTACCATCGCTTTCGCCAATAGTGGCGGGCTGCGCTCCTCCATCGATGCCGGCGATGTTTCCATGGGCGAAGTTCTGACGGTCCTGCCGTTCCAGAACACCGTTGCCACCTTCCAGCTGAAGGGCGAGGATATTCGCGCTGCCCTCGAAAACGGCGTCAGCCAGATCGACGACGGTGCTGGTCGCTTCATGCAGGTTTCCGGCATGAAATATTCCTTCGACCGGTCGAAGCCGGCTGGCAACCGCGTCGTTTCGGTTGACGTCAAGGAAGGCGAGGCCTTCGTGCCGCTCGACCCGGCCAAGACCTATATCGTTGCGGCCAATAACTACGTGCGCACCGGCGGCGACGGCTTCAAGGTCTTTGCGGAGAAGGCGATCAACGCCTATGATTTCGGCCCCAACCTTGAAGAGGCTGTCGCCGCGTTTATCACCGCCAACAGCCCCTATAAGCCCTATACGGACGGCCGCATCAATGAAGTGACGCCGGCGGGTTACGTTGCGCCGGCAAAACCTGCAGCACCTGCAACCGCCGCAACCGCACCGGCGCCGGCGGCAAGCACGCCTGCCCCTGCGGCCACACCGGCCCCGGCACCTGCGGCCACTGCACCGGCACCCGCAGCAGCGGCTGCTGCCGTCAAGTATGTCGTCGAAAAGGGCGACTCGCTCTGGAAGATCGCGGCGGAAAAATATGGCGACGGCGCGCTTTGGACAAGAATTGCCAAGGCGAACACTCTGAAACGGCCGAACCATATCGAGATCGGCGAGGAACTCGAACTTCCGGCTCAATAAGCCGCAAGCCGAGAGACAGGGCAATTTGCCGCAGACCGGAAGCCGGCCCTCAGCAAATGGGGCCGGCTTCTTATTTTTCCATAAAAAACAGGCAATTACAGGCCGTTAGCTGTCAAAAAGTATCCTGCCTGCCGCTCAACCCCGGAAATCACGTCTGCCGGTGGTTCAATCCTGAGAAAATTCGTCTAGAACACGTGAACAAATTGACGTCACGGGCGTATAGCTCGTGCATTTCCGGCAAACCCCGTCACGGTTCTCGCCGGTGTGTATAAAATAAAAGATGGAGCCTTTCCGCCCCTATCTCAAACGGAAAAGCTCTCACGCAACCAGTCCGAGTTTCAGGTGTCATTCATGGCGACAGAACTATCCGCACTCCCCGTAGACCATCCACGCATCGCGTTCGGCAAGGTTGGCGTCCTGCTCGTCAATCTCGGCACGCCAGATGGTACGGACTACTGGCCGATGCGCCGTTATCTGGCGGAATTTTTGAGCGACAAGCGCGTCATCGAATGGTCGCGCCTTTACTGGTATCCGATCCTTTACGGCATCGTCCTCAACAAGCGCCCGCAGAAGGTCGGCAAGGCCTATGAGGCGATCTGGAATCGTGAGCGCAACGAAAGCTACCTGCGCACCTTCACCCGCAGCCAGGGCGAACTGATGGCGCAGGCGTTGAAGGATCTGCCCAATGTCGTCGTGGATTGGGCGATGCGGTACGGCCAGCCTTCCATCGCCTCGAAAATCGACGCGCTGAAGGAACAGGGTTGTGAAAAAATCCTGCTTTTCCCGCTTTACCCGCAATATGCCGCATCGACCACGGCAACGGTGAACGACAAGGCATTCGAACATCTGATGAAGCTGCGCTGGCAGCCCGCCATTCGCACCGTACCGCCCTATCACGACGATCCGGCCTATATCGAGGCGCTTGCCGCCTCCGTCAAAAACCATCTGGCAACGCTGGATTGGGAGCCGGAGATGCTGATCACCTCCTTCCATGGCATTCCGCAATCATACTTCAAAAAGGGCGATCCCTATTATTGTCATTGCCAGAAAACCGCACGCCTGCTGCGGGAGGCTCTTGGCCGGACCGACAAGAATTTCATGATCACCTTCCAGTCGCGTTTCGGACCGGAAGAGTGGTTGCAGCCCTATACCGACAAGACTGTGGAAAAACTGGCATCCGAGGGCATGAAGCGCATCGCCGTCATGAACCCCGGCTTCGTATCGGATTGTCTTGAGACGCTGGAGGAAATTGCCGGTGAAGCTGGAGAAATTTTCCTGCATAATGGCGGTGAGAAATTCACCCATATTCCCTGCCTGAACGACAGCACCGAGGGCATGACCGTTCTCGAAAAGGTTGTAAGACAGGAGTTGCAAGGCTGGGTGTAATTTTGCCATAACGATGATGGGGTAAAACCCTGATAGTTCGGATTTTGGAGGAAAAGTGATGATTGCATTGGGCGGGTTCGACATCGTCGTCATAGCGGCGGTTGTTCTGGTTATTCTGGTGCTGTTTGCCGGCATCAAGACCGTGCCGCAGGGGCATCGTTACACGGTTGAACGGTTCGGGCGTTACACCCGCACACTCGAACCCGGCCTGAACCTCATCGTGCCGTTCTTCGAAAGCATCGGTTCGAAAATGAACGTGATGGAGCAGGTGCTGCATATTCCGACGCAGGAAGTCATCACCCGAGACAACGCCAGCGTCTCCGCCGATGCCGTCACCTTCTATCAGGTGCTCAATGCCGCACAGGCAGCTTATCAGATTTCCAATCTACAAATGGCGATCGAAAACCTCACCATGACCAACATCCGCTCGGTGATGGGCTCGATGGACCTCGACGAGTTGCTGTCGAACCGCGATGCTATCAACGACCGCCTATTGCGCGTGGTGGACGAGGCGGTGGGACCATGGGGCATCAAGGTCACCCGCATCGAGATCAAGGACATCGCGCCGCCGAAGGATCTGGTTGACTCCATGGCGCGACAGATGAAGGCCGAGCGTGAAAAACGCGCGCAGGTGCTGGAAGCTGAAGGCTCGCGTAATGCCCAGATTCTGCGCGCGGAAGGTGCAAAACAATCCGCCATTCTGGAAGCGGAAGGCCAGCGGGAGGCGGCATTCCGGGATGCCGAAGCCCGTGAACGTCTGGCTGAGGCCGAAGCCAATGCGACCCGCATGGTGTCGGAGGCCATCGCCGCCGGCAATGTCCATGCCATCAACTACTTCGTCGCCCAGAAATATACCGAGGCTCTGGCCGAGATCGGTACGGCCAAAAATTCCAAAATCGTTCTGATGCCGATGGAGGCCTCGGCGCTGATCGGCTCTCTCGGCGGTATTGGCACAATTGCGAGAGAAGTTTTCGGTGACAGGGGCGACACACCAACTGCCCCCCCTGCCTCCACATCTCCCCGCTCGGTGCCGCCGACGCGGTCTTCCCCCTTCGGTTCTTCATCGGAGAAATAACGATGCTGCAACGGCTTGCCACTGAGCTGGGACCATGGAGCTGGTGGATCGTCGGCTTTGTGCTGCTGGCCGCCGAGCTCATCGCTCCGGGCGTTTTCCTGATCTGGATTGGCCTTGCCGCGCTGGTCATCGGCGCGCTCTCGTTGCTTTTATGGGATGCGGCATATTGGGCCTGGCAATTGCAACTGGTGCTGTTTGCCGCACTCTCCATCGTCTTTGCCCTGCTTGGCCGCAAATATTTCGGCAGGAACCGAGAGACCACCGATGAACCGTTCCTCAATCAGCGCGAGGCAAGCCTTGTCGGCCGCACCGCGACGCTGCAGGAACCGATTGTCGAAGGACGTGGCCGGATAAGACTGGACGACACATGGTGGCCGGTAAATGGTGAAGACCTTCCGGCCGGAACCCGTGTGAGGATCGCGTCAGCACGCGGCCGCACGCTGACGATCGAACCAATAGACCGATAAGAGAGACAAGTGGGCCTCAGGCCACGCCGATTCTCAATAGATCGTGGAAATGCACCAGGCCGATCGGCCGGTTGTCATCATCCACCACGATCAGCGCGCCAATGTGGAATTTTTCCAGTGTCGCCAGCGCGCTGGTCGCCAGCACCGATTTTTTGACCGTTTTCGGATTGCGGGTCATGATATCGTCGACCGTCAGTTCTGCGAGGTTGCGAGACAGGTTGCGGGCCAGATCACCCTCGGTGACGATGCCGCACAGACGGCCATCCTCGTCCAGAATACCGACACAGCCGAAATGCTTGCGGGAAAGAACGCCGACCGCTTCCGGCATCGCCGTTCCCTTGGCCACCAGCGGCACGCGGTCGCCGGTATGCATGATATCGCTGACCAGCGTGAGGCTAGCGCCCAGTTTGCCACCGGGGTGAAACACCCGGAAATCACCGGCAGTAAAATTGCGCGCTTCCAGAAGTGCTACGGCAAGGGCGTCACCCAGCGCCAGTTGCATCAAGGTGGAGGTGGTGGGCGCAAGGCCAAGCGGACAGGCTTCCTGTTCATTGGGAACCAGCAGCACGATATCGGAGGCTTTCGCCAGCGATGAAGCCTCGGAACAGGTGAGTGCGATCAGCGGAATGGAGAAACGGCGCGAATAGTTGATGATGCTGCGCAGTTCTGCGCTTTCGCCGCCTTTGGAGATCGCCAGCACCACATCGTCGCCGCCGATCATCCCCAGATCGCCGTGATTGGCCTCGGCCGCATGCACAAAAAACGCCGGTGTACCAGTAGAGGCGAAGGTAGCCGCGAGCTTTGCGCCGATATGACCGCTTTTGCCGACCCCGGTGATGATGAGACGGCCATTCGACTGGCCGATGGTCTCGATCGCCTTGCAGAAAGGGTCGGCAAGACCGTTCGTGAGAGCGTCCTCAAGGGCGGCAAGACCAGCCCGCTCCATCGAAATCGTCCGCACGGCGGATGAGATGGCATTGTCTTCGACCAGTTTGACGGCGCGCGTAATCATGGCCGACTGTTACTCTTTCACCCGGAATAAGTCCACTCTTCAGCCGGCCAGTACTGCTTTTTAGTGCCGCAGGTCCGGCGGAGAGATTTCCTCGATCGTTCCCAGCCGCTTGAAAGGGATGTTTTCCTCGTCGACCAGATATCGGCCGACTGTCCTTACCCATGAGACCGAACCGTCATCCCGGCGCACGGCATATTCCTGATTGTAAAAGCTTGCCGCCTTCAGGGTGATCAGCGCGGTCTCGATCACACGGTTTCGATGATCCAGATGCACTTTTTCGAGCATCTGAAAAATGCTGATGCCCTGCATCGCCTGTCTCAGCGGAATTCCGAAGAGTTCCGCACAGACTTCATCGAGATAGAATCGGTCATTGGTAATATCCCAGCAATAGAAACCGACCTGCTTGATGTTCAAAACGGGATTCATGAAACGACGCTGTCACATAAAATAAAAATCAATATAATTTACCAAGCAATAGAAAGACCAATACCCCTAAATCATAGGGCGATTCCGTGCCAAATTGAAACGTTTAAATCTTATCATATTAGAAATATTTTGCATTGCGGCATGTCTCTCCCAGTTCTCTGGCTGGCAGAATTCTGAATACAAGCAGTGAGTGAGAGGCTCGCCGATTTTCACGCGCTTGCCAAAACGCTCAAATCCCAGCGATCTTTATCAACTGTTAACCATAAAAAACCTATTGTTAAAGCGATGTTAAAACTTGCGCCGCCTGTCTGGTCCCTGGTTTGTCCACGTCATTTCATCGGCCTCTCACCCATTTGGCCCGGGGAAGTGTTCTGGCAAATTTTCGATCCGGCATCGGCCAATTTCGCCGGGTGAAGAGGAATGAATGTGAAGGGCGCCGCCACACGTCTGCAGACGTCGCGGAAAGCAGCAACCCTGTTGCTTGCCTGCACGCTTCTTTGCTCCACCACGGCAAGCCTTTTCGCCCAGACTGCCGTCACAGCCACACCCTTATTGCCCGGCGCTACTCCGGCCGGTGACGGAACAACTTCGGCCACCGCGGCGACGGGCGTTGGAGCAAAGACCGATGCGGGACAGGCTGCACCTGCGGCCACGCCTGCGCCACAACAGATCTGGCGCCCCTCGAACAATCCCGGCGACCCGATTTACGAACAGCAGGACGACGCCGGCCAACCCTATGCCGAGGCTGAAAACCCCTATGAGCCGACGGTGGATGGCGGTGAAAATCCGCAGATAGCGACTGAGCCTGGCCAGACCCCCGGCATCCGGCTCGGCACATTCCTGCTGCGTCCTTCGATCAGCCAGACCATCAACACGGAAAAACAGACGAACACCGGCGGTCCCTCCAGACGCAACTATCTGACAACAGGCATACGCGGCACGCTTACCAGCGACTGGTCCCGCCACGCGCTGACCGTGACGGGCGACGGCGCCTGGGAGAGAAATTTTGGTGGCGACAAGGATGGCGAAGAGCCCCGGGCGCGGATAGAGGCCGATCTGCGCCTCGATCTCGGCGAAGAGACGAAGGCCAATCTCAAGGCCGGTTACGAGTTCAGCCGCGAAGACACGACAGACCCCAATGCTCTGACCGGCGCTGCCGTGCAGGGCGGTGAACACCGTTTCACGACCGGCGCTTCGATAGAGCGGGACTTCGGCAAGCTGCGTGGGCTTGCGGCGCTCGATCTCTCCCGAACGGTCTATACGGATGCGAAAGGCCTCGATGGCAGGCCCATCAGCCTCAGCGACCGCGACCAGAACGGCGCGAACCTGCGCGGGCGCATTGGTTACGAATTGTCGCCGGCGCTCATCCCGTTCCTGGAACTGAACGCGGGAAAGACCAAATATGACAGTCGGCTGGACAATTCCGGTTACACCCGCTCCTCCAATTCCTATGGCGCGAAGATCGGAGCCGAGGTCGATCTCGGCGAAAAGACTCGTGGCGAGGCCGCCATCGGTTATCTGCGCAAACAATATGATGACGACCGTCTCGCCGCCATCGGCGCTTTGACGCTGGACGGCGAACTCAACTGGTCGCCGCAGCGCGGCACCAATGTCAATCTCGGTCTGCGCACGACGATTGAGGATTTTGCCGGCGGTCCGCAGGGCGGCTGGATTTCCTATCGGCTGGATGCCGGGCTTACCCATGAATTGCGCAACAATCTGGTCGCGCGTTTGACGGGGCAGATCGTGCACCGCACATTCCCCTCCTCCGACATCGAGAATGCCGTGGAATATACGGCAGGTGCCGGCCTGACGTGGGGGCTGAACCGCTATCTCGACCTGACCGCGGACGTCAGCTACCAGTGGACACCGGTTTATGACAGCAGCGAATTGCGCATCGGCGCGGGCCTTGTCCTGAAACGATAATTATCAAACAAAAATCCCGGCGCAAAGGCCGGGATTTCAGGATGTTCTGGTCGATTACTTCAGCCCGTCGATCAGGGCCTTGATCGGCTCTTCGATCGCCGGACGAATATCGGCGCGTTCAAGAGCGAAGGCGACGTTGGCCAGAATGAAACCATCCTTGGCGCCGCAATCGAAGGTCTGGCCACGGAAATGATAGCCGGCGAATTCTTGCGACTGGGCAAGCGTCAGCATGCCGTCCGTCAGCTGGATTTCATTGCCGGCACCACGCTCCTGATTTTCGAGGATATCGAAAATCTCCGGCTGCAGGATGTAACGGCCGTTGATGTAGAAATTCGACGGTGCCGTACCCTTGGCAGGCTTTTCGACCATTTCCGTGATCTTGAAGCCCTCGCCCACGGCATCGCCCACGCCGACAATGCCGTATTTGTGGGTCTGGTCGGGAGCGCATTCCTGCACCGCGATCACGTTGCCGGCAGTCTGGTCATAAAGTTCGACCATACCTTTCAGGCAGCTTTTCTGCGAATGCATGATCATGTCGGGCAACAGCACGGCGAAAGGCTCGTCGCCGACGATGTCACGGGCGCACCAGACCGCGTGGCCAAGACCGAGCGGCACCTGCTGGCGCGTGAAACTTGCCGTGCCGGCTTTGGGCAGAAGGCCGGCCAGCAATGTCAGCTCGGCATTCTTGTTGCGCTCACGCAGCATCTGTTCGAGTTCAAATTGAATATCAAAATAATCTTCGATCACCGCCTTGCCGCGGCCGGTGACAAATACAAAATGCTCGATGCCCGCTTCTGCCGCCTCATCGACGACATATTGAATGACTGGCTTGTCAACGACAGTGAGCATTTCTTTCGGAACCGCCTTGGTTGCGGGCAGGAAACGGGTACCGAGACCTGCGACCGGAAATACGGCCTTCCGAATTTTTTTCTGTTCTACCACATATCCCTCCTGAGAGATAAAACTTGATCACAATCCCCGCACGCTGTTGTTATTTCAAAAATAACAACGTTTTGTAAAGGGTGACGCTACCATCTATTAATGGTAAAGAATTTGTTGACGTTCTTTTGTTATCCATGACGACGCCCGATGCGTTTTCGCAATCGAAATGACATTCGAGAGAACGAAAGACTGATGATGACAAAGATGATCCTTTCAGATGTCCGCAAATTCGGCTGCATGATGGTTGCAGGCCTGGTGATTTCGCTAGCACCGGTCTCGGCTCATGCCGATGCCGGGTTCAGACAGTGGATCAACCAGTTCTACGCAACAGCCGCGAAAGAAGGCATCAGCAAGGCGACCTATCAGAAAGCCTTCGCCGGCGTCAGCGAACCGGACCCGGATGCGCTGCGCAAGGCAACCTTTCAGCCGGAATTCACCACCCAGGTATGGGATTATCTCGATTCCCGCGTTAACCCCTATACGGTGCGGATCGGCCGCGAGATGAAGATGAAGCACGCGACGACCCTGAACTGGATCGAGCGCAACTTCAACGTCGACAAACACATCATTCTCGCCATCTGGTCGATGGAATCGAATTACGGCGCGGTTCTCGAAAAGCCGGAGCGGCTGCACAATATTCCGCAGGCACTGGCGACGCTTGCCTATTCCGATCCCAAGCGCGGTAAATTCGCGCGCACGCAGTTGATCGCCGCGCTGAAAATTCTTCAGTCGGGCGATGTGACGCCGAAGCAGTTGACGGGTTCATGGGCTGGCGCGATGGGTCACACCCAGTTCATTCCGACGAGCTACCTGGCTTATGCAGTGGATGCCGACGGCAATGGCAAGCGCGATATCTGGCACTCGGTTCCCGACGCGCTGGCAACGGCCGCCAATCTTCTTGCCAAAAACGGCTGGGAGCCCGGCCGGACCTGGGGTTACGAAACCGCCGTTCCGCGTGGCGGCGCGCGTTACGAAGGCCAGACGAAGACAATTTCGGAATGGACAAAGCTCGGCTTTGCCCGCCCGAACGGCAAGAATTTCACGCGCGGTTCCGATCGCGCCATGCTGAAACTGCAGGGTGGCGCGAACGGACCCGGTTTCCTGATGATGAAAAACTTCTTCACCATCAAGAAATACAACGCATCGGACAGCTATGCGCTGGCCGTTGGCCTGCTTGCGGATGAAATCGCCGGTTATGGCGGCATGCAGCAGAAATGGCCGCGTCCGGACGGTACGCTGGATATTCGTGAAAAATTCGAACTCCAGACCCGCATGAAGGAACTGGGCTACTACGATGGCGAGGTCGATGGTAATTTCGGCTCCGGTTCGAAAGCCGCCATTAGCGCCATCCAGTCGCGCATGGGCATGGAAAATGACGGCCAGCCGTCGCAGAGATTGCTGAGAGCCCTGCGCAATTGATAATATGCCGGCGAATTCGGCGGGGGTCACCACCGCCGAAGCATCCGGAAAGGTCGATGTTATGAACAGGAAACAAGCGGTGAATAGCGGAAAGACCGGATGGCGCATCTGCGCCGTCATTCTTTCTGCTGCCCTTTGCGTGCCACTCGTTCCATCCCAGACCTTTGCCCAGGAACAGCGGCGCACCCTGTTCGAAATGCTGTTCGGCAGACCGGTTGGCCGCGATGGCGGATCCGGGCGTGATTATCAGCCCCGCAACCGGCGGGATTTCCCCTCCGCCCCACGCGAAAGATCAATTACACGTCCGCAACCCGCCCGAAAAGCACCTTCGGTGGTTCAGATGCGAACCGCAAAACCGGAGCCGGCCGCCAAGCTTGAAAATGCAAGGCGCGTTCTGGTCATCGGCGATTTTCTGGCCGGCGGCATGGGGGAAGAGCTGGTCAATGCCTTTGCCAGTTCGCCAGCAATCGCCGTCGATGTGCGGGCAAACGGTTCTTCCGGTCTTGTCCGAACCGATTATTACGACTGGTTTTCCAATCTACCGCAATTCATAAGCGAGACCAATCCGGCCACCATCGTCATCATGATGGGCTCGAACGATCGCCAGCAAATGCAGATCGGCGATATCAGGGAAAAATTCGGTACTGATGTCTGGTTCAAGGAATATGAACGACGGATTGATGAGCTTCTGACCCTTGCCGGACGCCCGAAAGTGCCGCTGCTCTGGGTCGGTTTGCCCGCGTTCCAGTCACCATCGCTCACGGCCGATCTCGTCGGTTTCAACCGGCTTTATCGCAGCCATATCGAAAAATATGGCGGCGAATTCGTCGATGTGTGGGACGGTTTCGTCGATGAAGGCGGAAAATTCGTTATCACCGGTTACGACATGAACGGCCAGCAGGCCCGCCTTCGCGAGGCCGATGGTGTCGGCATGACGCAGGCCGGCAAACGCAAGCTCGCCTTTTACGTCGAAAAATTCGTGCGCAGGCACCTCGACAGTGCCGGTCCCGATCTCGTGAAACTGGACGGCAGCAATCTGCCTGCACTCACCTCGCTGCCGGCGCTCGGCATTGATGCGGGGCAGGTCCGCACGCAGCCGATCAGCCTCACCGATCCCAATCTCGATGGCGGCGACAAGCTGCTGGGCGATACCCCTTTGACGGCCGGGCCGACACGCGTATCGGTGGTGGAGTCCCCACGTGAACGACTGACCAAGCGTGGCGAAATGGCCGATGCGCCTGCGGGCCGCATCGATGACTATCGCGTCCTCCCGGATACCGCACAAGCCCGGCAATAGGCGCTTCTGCACCGACACACGCGGACGGGCGTAATGTTTAGGCAATGCGAAAATGGCAAGATAACTGAAGTTCTGCACGGATGCGGCCTGTAACCGCATTTTTGTATGGCGATATTTCTTCGTTACCAGTCATGCACGGCCCGCGGGAGCCGCGCCAGGATTTTGCCGAGACCAATTCATGCGCCTGCTGCTTGTTGAAGACGAACGCGAAATGGCAGCAGCCCTGTCCGCCGCGCTCCACCGGTTTGATATCATCGTGGATAATGTCGGCACGCTCGATCTTGCCCGACATGCCATCATGGATGGTGTCCATGATCTTGTCGTGCTTGACCGGCAATTGCCCGATGGCGACGGCATCCAGCTTATAGAGGATCTGCGCCTCTTGCCCGTTACCCCGCCGGTGATCGTCTTGACGGCGCAAGGCACACTTGCAGATCGGGTGAAGGGCCTGAACCTCGGTGCCGATGATTATCTTGCAAAGCCCTTCGCCGTCGAAGAGCTTCTCGCCCGCATCCGCGCCCTGATGCGACGACCCGCCAGCGCAGTGACGATGACGGCGAAGCTGGGCAAGCTGGAATTTTGCTTCGAGACCCGTGAAGTACGCATTGCGGGCGAATTTCTTGCCCTGACCAGACGGGAACTGCTCATCCTCGAGGCCCTGTTGCGGCGACAGGGCCGAACGGTGCTGCGTTCGCTGCTGGAGGAAGCCGTCTATAATTTCGACGATGAAATCCAGTCCAACGCCCTCGATTCCCATATTTCCCGTTTGCGCCGCAAATTGCTGGCCACCGATGCCGGCGTCGAGGTCCATGGTATTCGCGGCGTCGGCTATCTTCTGAGGGCGACATCATGAAGCCGGCCAAAAGGAAATCGCTCAAGCGCCGCCTGACGATTCAATTGCTGCTGTTCCAGATCGGCAGCCTTTTCATCGTCAGCGCCGGCTTCGTCGCCTATCTGTCGACCGGCGGTGGAGGCAGCGCATTGCTCAGCCCGCAGGCAGCCCAGATTACCGCCAATGCGCTGGTGCGGGACAAGAGCGGCCGGTTGGCCCTGAAAGAAACGAGTGAGTTTGTCGAGTTACGCAGCAACACACCCGATTTCTGGTTCGTCGCCGTCAGTGAAACAGGGGAGATTGTGCAGGGCGGGCAGGTGCCCGAAGCATTCAGCAACATGGATCAGCAACTCAGCGATATCAAGCTCTCCGATATACGCGAGGCGGCGCTGTCCTATTCCTATCTCGCTGTCGTGCGTATCGCCGTCGTCCGCCGCGTTTCCGGGCCGTTGGGCGAATTCGCCATGATCGGCAAAGGTGGGCCATTCAGCATGACATTCCCCGTGCTGCTGTTCTCCAACATATTGATCATGCCGATCCTCTTCATCATGTCCCTCGTGACGATCGTGACCATTCCCTGGATCATCCGCAGGGAATTTCTCGCCCTTTCCTCCATTGCGCGGGCAGCGGAGACCATCGACATCGACAAACGCGGATATCGATTGCCGGATGGCGATATTCCACGCGAGGTGCAGCCACTGGTGCACGCCGTCAACGGCGCGCTGAAACGGCTGGACGATGGTTACGAGCGGCACAAGCGCTTCATTCTCGACGCCGCCCATGAATTGCGCACCCCCGTCGCCATTCTCCAGACTCGCGTCGAAACGCTGCTGGATGGCCCATCTCGAAACAGGATATTGGCCGATGCCAGCCGCATCGCCGTGCTGGCCGAACAACTGCTCGATCTGCAGCGTCTCGGCGGACAGAAAGCGCCGCTTATTCCGCTTGATCTCGTCAGCCTGTGCAGATCGGTTGTGGCGGATATGGCGCCGCTTGCCATCTCGCAAGGCTATGAGCTTTCCTTCGAACCGGAAGAAGAACCGATCCTCGCTTTGGCCGAAGACGCCTCACTTCAACGCGCGCTTATGAATATCGTGCAAAATGCCATCGAACATGGCGGCAATCGCGGAACGATCACCATTAAGGTCGCCGCCAACCGCGTTATCGACATATGCGACGAAGGCAGCGGGATTCCCGAAGAGGACAGGGAACTGGTGTTCGATGCGTTCCATCGCCTGAGGCCGCAAGATCGTGGCACCGGGCTCGGTCTCAACCTCGTTCAGGAAATCATCCGCTACCATGGCGGGGAGATCAACATCAGTGATTCATCTACCGGGGGGGCCTGCTTCCGTATCAGCCTGCCCTATTGCTGACACATGCCATTTTTTGCGAAAAAACTGCTTTCGGGAAACTCGTAATGCCGATGCAATTCACAGGCGCGATATTTTGCCTGTCCCCATGAATGCGACGCCCCAATCGCATTTTTGGTCGTCCAGTCAAACGAAAGGCCTGTTGTGTCTCTCACAACAGGCCTTTTGTTTTGCTTCGTGCGGCTTGCGCCGCATCAATCCGCTCAGCGTGGCAACAGGGTTGCGCCCATCAAAGCTTCGTCGATCGCACGCGCTGCCTGACGACCTTCGCGGATCGCCCAGACCACCAGCGACTGGCCGCGGCGAACGTCGCCCGCCGCCCACAGCTTATCGACGGAGGTCCGGTAGTCCGTCTCGTCGGCGATCACATTTGTGGAACCGCGACGGTCGGTGTTGAGCGCCAGCTTGCCGTTCATTTCCTTCAGCACGCTATCGGTGAAAGGACCGGAAAAGCCGATGGCGATGAAAGCGAGATCAGCCTTGATGATGAATTCCGTACCGGCAATCGGCTTGCGCCGATCATCAACCTGACAGCATTTCACACCGGTCAAGACGCCGTCTTCACCTACGAATTCGAGTGTGGCGACCTGGAATTCGCGGATAGCGCCTTCCGCCTGAGAGGAAGAGGTGCGCATCTTGGTTGCCCAGAAGGGCCAGACAGCAAGCTTGTCTTCCTTTTCGGGCGGCATCGGGCGGATGTCGAGTTGCGTGACTTTCACGGCACCCTGGCGGAAGGCCGTGCCGACACAGTCGGACGCGGTATCACCACCGCCGACGACCACGATATGCTTGCCGCCTGCGAGGATCGGATCGGCCGGCCAGCCAATGCTATCGATGTTTTCACGGCCAACGCGACGGTTCTGCTGTACGAGATAAGGCATGGCATCATGCACACCCTGCAGGTCCGCGCCGCCTATGCCGGCCGGGCGCGGGGTTTCCGAACCACCGCAATAAAGAACAGCATCGTGGTCGGCCAGAAGCGCTTCGACCGTTACATCGACGCCGACATTAACGCCGCAATGGAAGGTGACGCCTTCGCCCTTGATCTGTTCGACACGGCGATCGATGAAGTTCTTCTCCATCTTGAAATCCGGAATGCCGTAACGCAGCAGGCCGCCAGCCTTCGATTCACGCTCATAGACGTGAACCTCGTGGCCGGCGCGGCCAAGCTGCTGAGCCGCCGCCATGCCTGACGGGCCGGAGCCGATGATGGCGACTTTTTTGCCGGTGTGGATCGTCGCCGGCTTCGGCACGATGAAGCCCAGTTCATAGGCCTTGTCGGCAATTGCTTGCTCGACGGTCTTGATGGCGACCGGCGCGTCCTCGAGGTTCAGCGTGCACGCCTCCTCGCAAGGGGCGGGACAGACGCGGCCGGTGAACTCCGGGAAGTTGTTGGTCGAGTGCAGGTTGCGGATCGCCTCTTCCCAATTGTTGTTATAGACCAGATCGTTCCAGTCGGGGATCTGGTTGTGCACGGGACAGCCGGTCGGGCCGTGACAATAGGGAATGCCGCAATCCATGCAGCGCGCCGACTGCTTCTGCACTTCGGCATCCGACATCGGAATGGTGAATTCGCGGAAATGGCGGATACGATCCGATGCGGGCTGATACTTGCCCACCTGCCGGTCGATTTCCAGAAAACCTGTTACCTTGCCCACGTTTATGTCCTCACATCAAAGCGGAGCGCCTGTCGGGCCCCAGTACCAGTAAGCGAAACCGAAAGCCGCCCCCAGCACGATGAATTCAAATCCGGTCTCGCCGCTTGTCCAATAGATCGCCGTGGGAACGGCGACCGCGATCATCAGCGAGACCAGTTGGTGTATTGTCCTCACGCGGCTGATTATTCCGCCGCAACGCCCATTTTCATCCGCTCCATATCCTCCAGCGCACGACGGTATTCCACCGGCATAACCTTGCGGAATTTCGGACGGAACTCGCTCCAGCGGTCGAGTATGTCCTTGGCGCGCGCCGAGTTCGTGTAGTGGAAGTGGTTGGAGATCAGCTGGTAAAGGCGCTCCTCGTCGTGACGTGTCATGTCCTCGGAAACGTCCACACGTCCCTTGTGCATGAGGTCGCCGCCGTGATGGTGCAGCTTTTCCAGCATGTCGTCTTCTTCCGGAACCGGCTCCAGCTCGACCATCGCCATGTTGCAGCGGGTGGCGAAATCACCCTTCTCGTCAAGCACATAGGCCACGCCGCCGGACATGCCGGCTGCGAAGTTGCGGCCGGTTTCACCGAGAACCACCACGATGCCGCCGGTCATATATTCGCAACCGTGGTCGCCCACGCCCTCGACAACCGCGACAGCACCGGAGTTACGCACCCCGAAGCGCTCGCCCGCGACACCGCGGAAATAGCACTCGCCGGTGATCGCACCGTAGAGAACCGTATTGCCGACGATAATCGAGTTTTCCGCAATGATGCGGGCGTTTTCCGGCGGGCGCACGATGATGCGGCCACCCGACAGACCCTTGCCGACATAGTCGTTACCGTCACCCACCAGATCGAAGGTGATGCCGCGCGCCAGGAACGCACCGAAGGACTGACCGGCCGTTCCCTTGAGGGTGACGTGGATCGTATCGTCCTTCAGGCCCTTATGGCCCCAACGCTTGGCAAGCGCGCCTGACAGCATGGCGCCGGCGGAACGGTCGACGTTCTTGATCGGCACCTCGAAAACCACGGGCTCGCGGTTTTCCAGCGACGGCAGCGACTTCTCGATCAGCTTGCGGTCGAGAATATCGTCGATCGGGTGCTTCTGGCGCTCGGTCCAGAACGTTGCTTCCTTGGGTGCTTCGACCTTGTGGAAGATGCGGCTGAAATCCAGCCCCTTGGCCTTCCAGTGGGCCAGCATCTCATCCTTTTCGAGCAGTTCGGAAGCGCCGATGATCTCGTCCAACCGGGTAACGCCCAGCGAGGCAAGGATTTCGCGCACTTCTTCGGCCACAAAGAAGAAATAGTTGATGACGTGTTCCGGCGTACCCTTGAAGCGCTTGCGCAGAACCGGATCCTGCGTCGCCACACCCACAGGGCAGGTGTTGAGGTGGCACTTGCGCATCATGATGCAGCCGGCCGCAATCAGCGGCGCGGTGGCGAAGCCGAATTCGTCGGCGCCCAGCAGCGCGCCGATGATGACGTCTCGGCCGGTCTTCAAACCGCCATCCACCTGCAGTGCAACGCGTGAACGAAGGCCGTTCAGCACCAGCGTCTGCTGGGTTTCGGCAAGGCCGATTTCCCAGGGGCTACCCGCATGCTTCAGCGAGGTGAGCGGCGAAGCGCCCGTACCGCCATCGAAGCCGGAAACGGTGATATGGTCGGCGCGCGCCTTGGCGACACCCGCCGCAACCGTTCCGACGCCGACTTCAGACACCAGCTTCACCGAAACATCGGCTTCCGGATTGACGTTCTTCAGATCGTAGATCAACTGCGCCAGATCTTCGATGGAATAAATATCATGATGCGGCGGCGGCGAGATGAGGCCGACGCCCGGCGTGGAGTGACGGGTCTTGGCAACCGTCGCATCCACCTTGTGGCCGGGCAGCTGGCCGCCTTCGCCGGGCTTGGCACCCTGCGCCACCTTGATCTGCAACATGTCGGCATTGACGAGATATTCCGTCGTCACACCGAAGCGACCGGATGCGATCTGCTTGATGGCCGAGCGTTCCGGGTTCGGCTTGCCATTCAGCAGCGGCAGGTAACGGTCGGATTCTTCGCCGCCCTCGCCGGTGTTGGACTTGCCGCCGATCTGGTTCATGGCGATGGCGAGCGTCGTATGCGCCTCACGGCTGATCGAGCCGAAGGACATGGCGCCGGTCGAGAAGCGCTTGACGATATCGGCTGCCGACTCCACCTCATCGATGGAGACCGGCTTGCGGCCGAGCTTTTCCGCAGACTTGATGTTGAACAGGCCGCGAATGGTGTTCATCCGCAGCGCCGTCTCGTTCACCATGCCGGCAAATTCACGGTAACGATCCTGGCTGTTGCCGCGCACGGCATGTTGCAGCGAGGCGACGGCATCCGGCGTCCAGGCGTGGCTTTCACCGCGCATGCGATAGGCATATTCGCCGCCGATATCGAGCGTGTTGGCAAGAATCGGATCCTTGCCGAAGGCCGCAGTGTGGCGCGTTACGGTTTCCTCCGCGATTTCGGTGAGGCCGACGCCTTCGATAGAGGTGGCGGTGCCAAAGAAATATTGCTCGACGAATTGCGAAGAGAGGCCGATGGCGTCGAAAATCTGCGCGCCGCAATAGGACTGGTAGGTGGAAATGCCCATCTTGGACATGACCTTGAGAATGCCCTTACCCACCGCCTTGATGTAGCGATAGACGACTTCGTCATCGGACACTTCCTTCGGGAACGCGCCGTGCTTGTGCATATCAAGCAGCGTGTCGAAGGCGAGATAGGGGTTGATCGCCTCTGCGCCATAACCGGCGAGCAGACAGAAGTGGTGGATTTCGCGCGGTTCGCCGGTTTCCACGACGAGACCGACCGAGGTGCGAAGACCCTTGCGGATCAGGTGGTGATGTACCGCCGCCGTTGCCAGAAGCGCCGGGATCGCGATGCGGTCGGGGCCGAGCTGGCGGTCGGACAGAACGATGATGTTGTAGCCACCGCGAACGGCGGATTCCGCCCGCTCGCACAGGCGCTCCAGCATGTCAGGCATGCCTTCCGCGCCACGCTCCACATCATAGGTGAAGTCGAGCGTCTTGGTGTCGAACCGGTCTTCCGTGTGGCCGATGGAGCGGATCTTTTCCAGATCGCCATTGGTCAGGATCGGCTGGCGCACTTCCAGACGCTTGGCACGGGCAGCCCCTTCGTGATCAAGAAGGTTCGGGCGCGGGCCGATGAAGGACACGAGGCTCATGACAAGCTCTTCGCGGATCGGGTCGATCGGCGGGTTGGTGACCTGCGCGAAATTCTGCTTGAAATAGGTGTAAAGCAGCTTCGACTTGTCCGACATCGCCGAAATCGGCGTATCGGTGCCCATCGAACCGATGGCTTCCTGACCGGTCGTCGCCATCGGCGACATCAGAAGCTTGGTATCTTCGCTGGTGTAACCGAAGGCCTGCTGGCGGTCGAGCAGCGACACATCGCGGCGCAGAGCACGCGGCTCAACGGGCTTCAGATCCTCAAGAATAAGCTGGGTGCGATCGAGCCAGGTGCGGTAAGGGTGCTTGGCGGCAAGCTCGTGCTTCACATCCTCGTCGGAAATGATCGCGCCCTTTTCCATGTCGATCAGCAGCATCTTGCCCGGCTGCAAACGCCACTTCTTGATGATACGTTCTTCCGGCACCGGCAGGGTGCCGGCTTCCGACGCCATGATGACGCGGTCATCGTCGGTGACGAGATAACGCGCGGGGCGAAGGCCGTTGCGGTCGAGCGTTGCGCCGATCTGCTTGCCATCGGTGAAGGCGACGGCTGCGGGGCCGTCCCACGGTTCCATCAGTGCTGCATGATATTCGTAGAATGCCTTGCGCTCAGCCGACATCGACAGGTTACCCGACCAGGCTTCCGGGATCAGCATCATCACGGCATGGGCCATGGAATAACCGCCGCGCACGAGGAATTCGAGCGCGTTGTCGAAACAGGCAGTGTCCGACTGGCCCTCATAGGAAATCGGCCAGAGCTTGGAGATATCGTCGCCGAACAGCGCCGACGAAACCGACGCCTGCCGCGCCGCCATCCAGTTGACGTTGCCGCGCAGCGTGTTGATTTCGCCGTTATGGGCAACCATGCGGTACGGGTGCGCCAGCTTCCAGGACGGGAAGGTATTGGTGGAGAAACGCTGGTGCACGAGGGCAACGGCGGATTCGAAACGCGGGTCCGCCAGATCCTTGTAATAAGCACCCACCTGATAGGCGAGGAACATGCCCTTGTAGACGATGGTGGAGGAGGACAGCGACACGGGATAGAAATCCTGCGTCTCCTTGCCACCGCCCTCATCATAGATGCGGTTGGACAGCACCTTGCGGATCAGGAACAGCTTGCGCTCGAAATCGGCATTGGTCGCGGCATCGCGCCCCGCGCCGATGAAGACCTGAACATGGTGCGGTTCGGTTCCGGCAATATCCGGCGCCTTGGAGAGCGAGTCATTATCAACAGGCACGTCGCGGAAGCCGAGGAACTGTTGCTCCTCCTCACCGATCACATCGACGATGACTTTCTTGTAGTGCTCGATGCGGGACGGATCACGCGGCATGAAGATATGGCCGACTGCATATTCACCGGCCTTCGGCAGCGTCACGCCTTGGCCCGCCATTTCTTCACGGAAGAAACGGTCGGGAATCTGTACGAGAATGCCAGCACCATCGCCCATCAGTGGGTCTGCGCCGACAGCACCACGATGCGTCAGGTTTTCGAGGATGAACAGACCATCCTTGACGATCTGGTGCGACTTCTGGCCCTTCATATGCGCAACGAAGCCGACGCCGCAGGCATCGTGCTCGTTGCGCGGATCGTAAAGACCCTGCTTTTCCGGCAAGCCGCCCGCGAAACGCCCCTTCGCAGAAACGGGTGCGGCCGCAGCCGCGGTGGGACAGTCTGTGGTCAGGGTTGCGGCGGCGATCTCTGCCTGCGGCTTGTGCGTCATTTGTGTCCCTCCTGCAAAATTACTTGCATGGTTTCATGCGAAGATCCGGCTCGACCACGAATTCTCGCTTCCCGCAAAAATCGCATTCAACCCGGCTCGATCAAATTTAGGACAGCAAAGCTGTCTCAATTCATGAGGATTTTGGCAGAAACGGGCGAATTTAGCAAGGGTTCGAATCCAATTAGTCGAACCGCCATTTGCCGTGAAGTTTCGATACTGACCTATTGCGCGAAACTTTATTGTCATAAAACAGGCCGAGCTATTGCTTTCATTACCGGATTTGCCAATCGCGATGTTAGGTCCTAGAAGTTTTGCAATCACGCCTCATGCAGCCCCAAAACAGAACCTCAGCTATCGGAAAGCCTTAAGAGATGTTTTTTGCTTCAGACAATTGGGCTGGCGCCCACCCGGCCGTCAACGAACGGCTTTCGCGGGAATCCACCCGGTTTGCCGCCGCTTACGGCACCAGCGAACTCGATCTCTCCATTGAAAAACGCTTCAACGAGATATTCGAGCGCGACGTCGCGGTGTTTTTCGTCGCGACCGGCACGGCGGCCAATTCGCTTTCGCTGGCCAGCATCGCCCGCCCGGGTGGCCTGACATTCTGTCATTCGGAAGCGCATGTGATCGAGGACGAATGCGGCGCACCTGATTTCTTCAGCGGCATGCGCATGGTCGCCGTCGAAGGGCCAGATGGCAAGATGTTGCCGGAAAACCTGATCGAACGCATTGCGCGTTATCCGCAGGATGCCGTTCACCATGGCCGCGCCGCCGCCATCACCATGACGCAGGCAACCGAGGCCGGCACGGTCTATACGCTCGATGAAATCGACGCCATCGCCAAAATCGCCAAAGACAACGGCCTGCCGCTGCATATGGACGGCGCGCGTTTTGCCAATGCGCTTGCCGCACTCGGCACCACGCCTGCCGAAATGACCTGGAAACGTGGCGTCGACGTCCTGTCTTTCGGCGGCACCAAAAACGGTTGCTGGTGCGCGGAAGCGATCGTGTTTTTCGATCCCGCTCTCGCCCGGGACTTCTCCTTCCTGCGCAAGCGCACCGCCCAGCTTTTTTCGAAATCGCGTTTCATTGCCGCACAGTTTGAGGCTTATCTGCAGGACGATCTCTGGCTGGGTCTCGCCGGCCACGCCAATGCCATGGCCAACCGGCTTCGCGCCGGCTTTGGCTCGCTCAACAGCGCCCGCCTCGCCTGGCCGACACAGGCCAACGAAGTTTTCGCTATTCTACCGAAGGCCGCCGCCGAAGCCGCAACAGCCAAGGGTGCTAAATTCTATGACTGGCTGGAGCCGCGCGACATGCCGGAAAAGGTCGGCAAGGACGAAGTGCTGATCCGCATGGTCACCAGCTTTGCGACCACCGAGGCCGACGTGGACGAATTCCTGTCGATCTGCGCCTCTGTCTGACACAACATTTGAGGGCGTCCCATAACGGCGCCCTCAAACCTCCTGAAGCCGGTAACCGACACCGGTTTCCGTCAGGATATAACGTGGCTGGTCCGGGATTTTTTCGATCTTCTGGCGAAGCTGGCGCACATAAACCCGCAAATATTGCACGTCGGTCAACTCGTCCCACGCATGCTCCAGCAGAAATCGGTGCGTCAGCACCTTGCCCGCATGCTGCACCAGAACCCGCAGAATATCATATTCCTTGGGCGAGAGTTTCACCTCGCGGTCTTCCACCCTGACGATACGCCGGACGAGATCGACTGACAGGTCACCGGTCTGGAAAACCGGCCTCTCCCCCTGGCTCTGCAAACGATGGCGCAGGGCGACGCGGATGCGGGCGACGAGTTCGTTCATGCCGAAGGGCTTGGTGATATAGTCGTCAGCGCCCAGTTCCAGCGCCTTGACGATGCCCGCCTCATCGGTGCGACTTGAAAGGATGATGACGGGCAGCGCCAGCCCGTCACCGCGCCATTTCGCCAGAAGATCATGCCCGGACATATCAGGCAGGCCGAGATCGAGCACCACGAGATCTGGCTTGTCCTCATTCACCCGTTCCATCGCAACGCGGGCATTCATCGCTTCGCTGACCGCGTAGTCTTGAGACGACAGCCCCACCCGCAAAAGCTTACGGATCGGCGGTTCATCATCGACGATGAGAATGCGGACGGCGGAATTGGTCACTCCCGATCTCCTTTGGGGGTATGGCGAAGCACTTTAATGATTCTCCCCTGAAATCGCGCCCTAATCATGATCTAGCACAGGCGCTTCAGCGGGAACCGGCAGGCTTATCGTGAATTGCGCGCCTGAACGACCCAACCGGTTTTCCGCGCGGATCGACCCGCCCATGGCCTCGATGAACCCCTTGCATATGGACAGTCCAAGGCCTGTTCCGGCCTGCACATGGTCCGCTTTGCGCACCCGGTAGAAACTGTCGAACACCCGCTCCGTGTCATCGGGGGGAATACCCGGACCTTCATCGGCAACGGACAGGAAGACATGCCTGCCCTGCCGCCGCCCGCGAATCTCGATTGTTGTTTGTTCGGGCGCGTATTTGGCTGCGTTGTCGATGAGATTGAACAGAACCTGTTCGAAAAGCACGGGATCGACCTTCAGCATCGGCAGATCGGAGGGAATATCGAGAACGATCTCGTGCCTGACGACGATTTTCGCCGCACGCGAAAGTGCCGTGCCGACCATATCGCCAAGGAAATGCAGCCCGTAATTCGGCTCCATCGCGCCTGAGCCGATCCGCGTCATGTCGAGCAGATTGGAGATGAAGCGGTTCAGCCGTTCGGACTCCTCAACAATCGTCGAAAGCAGCTCGGCGCGCGCATCCGGCGGGATGTCCTCGGCAAAATCTTTCAGCGTTCCGGCAGACCCCAGAATAGCGGCGAGCGGCGTCTTCAGATCATGGGAAATGGAGGTCAGAAGCGCCGTGCGCAGCCGGTCGGTTTCGGCCGCAAGCCTCGCCCGGTCCACATCCGACACCAGCTGGATGCGCTCGATAGCGAGTGCCGCCTGATCGGAAAGCGCGTCGAACATCCGTTGCTGCTCGGGCGTCAGCAACGGACCGAGCCGGTCGTCGTCCAGCCCCACCACGCCGACTGCGCCGCTGCCGGTGCGCAATGGCAGATAAAGCCGTTTGGCGCCGGGCAGCGTGTCGGCACCCCGGCCGGCGGCCTTGTTGTGCTCCCAAGCCCATTGGGCAGCGGCAATATCCGCATCCATCAACGTATCATCGGGAGGATAACCCGCCTTGACCGCAATCGTATTGTTTTCCGGCAGCAGCAGGACGACCCGGACATTCAGCATGGACGCCATCTGGAAAGCGGTTGCCCACAAAACGTCGTCCAGCGTGCCGGTGCCTGCCAGTTTTTTGGAAAACAGATACAGGTCCTCGGTGGTTCGCGCCCTCGCCCGTGCCGAAGCGGCCTGCCGTTGCACGGCGACCGTCAGGTTGGACGCCACCAGCGCCACCCCGAAATAAAACAACAGGGCGACGACGCTGTCCGGCGCACTCACCGTCAGCGTATAGCGCGGTTCCAGAAAGAAGAAGTTGAACGCAACAGCACCGAGCACCGAGGCATAAAGCGCCGGTCCGAGGCCGCCGCGCACGGCGGCTGCCAGAACCGCCATCAGGAAGACGAGCGCCAGATTTTGCACGTCGAGCGTCTGATCAAGCACGACGCCGACCACGATCGCCAGTCCGACAAACAGGGTGCTGTTGAAATAGGCCTGCAGCGACCGGCGCGATGGCGGCGACGCAAGCTTCGTGTTCTGCGCCGGCTTTTCCTCGCTCTTGTCGCCGGAAATGACATGTACGCTGATATCGCCGGCATGGTCGATCAGATCATGCGTCAGCGAGCGTTGGAGGATTCTCTGCCACCAGGACTTTCTGGGCCGGCCGATGATGATATGGGTGAAATTATTGGCGTTCGCGTAGGAAATGATCTCCCGCGTGAGATCGAGCGCCGGCAGGGTTACCGTCTCGCCGCCCAGCCTCTCGGCAAGCCGCATCGTGCCGGCCAGCCGGTCCTTCTCCACCTCCGACAATTGCTGTGAACGCGGCGTATCAAGATGCAGCGCCGTCCATGGCGCGCGCAGCCGGTCTGCCTGCCTTCGGGCATAACGCACCAGACCGGAGCCGTTGCCGCCATGGTCGAGACAGACCAGAACCCGGTCTCCCGCCGCCCAGGGGCCGGAAATGGCGTGTGACTGCATGTGGTTGAGCAATTGCTCATCCACCCGCTGCGCCGTGCGCCTTAGCGCCAGTTCACGCAAGGCCGTCAGGTTGCCGCGCGAAAAATAATTCTCGATGGCACGCCGCGCGGTGCGGGGCATATAGACCTTGCCGTCTTCCAGACGCTTTATCAGATCGTCGGGAGTGATATCGATGATTTCGACATCGTCGGCGCGGTCGATGATGCTGTCCGGCACCGTTTCGCGCACGCGGATGCGGGTGATCTGCGCCACCACATCATTCAGGCTTTCGACATGCTGGATGTTCAGCGTCGTATAGACATCGATGCCCTGCGCGAGGATTTCCTGAACATCCATATAGCGCTTGGGATGGCGGCTGCCGGCAGCATTGGTGTGGGCAAGCTCATCGACCAGAACCAGAGCGGGGCGGCGGGCGATTATCGTATCGAGATCCATCTCCTCCAGTATCTGACCGCGATAATCGATGCGCTTGCGGGGGATCACGTCCAGCCCTTCGACCAGCGCCTCGGTTTCGCGGCGGCCATGGGTTTCCACAACGCCGATGATGGTGTCGACACCATCCGCAAGCTTCGCCCGGCCGGACATCAGCATTTCATAGGTCTTGCCGACGCCGGGGGCTGCGCCGAGAAAAATCTTCAGCCGGCCCCGCGCCTCGCGCCGGGCATTTTCCAGCAGCGCATCGGGCGACGGTCGGCTCGGCATATTGCTGATATCGTCAGGCATTTAACCCACCAGTGGTCGAGGCTATGGCTTCCGAAGAAGCCATAGCCATTTCAGTTCATGAGCCGGCTGCGTCAAGAGCCATGTTGAGCGCCAGCACATTTACGACGGGCTCGCCCATGAAGCCCAGTTCCGGTCCCTCGACATGACGCCCGACGATGGCGCGCAACGAAGCTTCATCCATGCCCCTTGCCTTGGCCACGCGCGCAACCTGAAAATAGGCGGCTTCAGGCGAGACATGCGGGTCAAGACCGCTGCCGGATGCCGTCACCAGATCGGCAGGAACCTCGGCCGCCGGATTTTCGGCTTTCGCCGTCTCGTAATCCTGTTTCACCCGGTCGATGAGTTTGGCGCTGGTCGGTCCAAGGTTGGAGCCCGAAGACGAGGCGGCGTCGTAGCCGGTACCAGCGGCGGAAGGCCTGCCGTGGAAATATTTCTCGCCGGTAAAGGCCTGCCCGATCAATTGCGAACCCACCACCGTGCCGTTCTTCTCGACAAGGCTGCCATTGGCCTGAAAGGGAAAGATCGCCTGCGCCAGACCCGTCATTGCGAGCGGATAGGCGAGGCCGGTGATGGCGGTGGTGGCAAGGATGAGCACCAGTGCGGGACGAAACTGTCTAAACATTGTCTTTACTCCTCAAACCAGACCAAGCGCCGTGATGGCTAGGTCGATGGCCTTGATGCCGATAAAGGGAACGATGATGCCGCCGAGACCATAGATGACCAAGTTGCGCGACAGCAGCGCGCCGGCGCCGATCGGGCGGTATTTCACGCCCTTCAACGACAGCGGGATAAGCGCGATGATGATCAGTGCATTGAAGATGATGGCCGACAGGATCGCGCTCTGCGGCGTCGAAAGCCCCATGACATTGAGAACGCCAAGCTGCGGATAGAGCACCAGGAACATCGCCGGGATGATGGCGAAATATTTGGCGATATCGTTGGCGATGGAGAATGTCGTCAGCGCACCGCGCGTCATCAGCAATTGCTTACCGATTTCGACGATCTCGATGAGCTTGGTCGGATCGCTGTCGAGATCGACCATATTGCCAGCCTCACGCGCCGCCACCGTGCCGGTATTCATGGCAACGCCGACATCGGCCTGCGCCAGCGCCGGCGCATCGTTGGTGCCATCGCCGCACATGGCGACGAGTTTGCCCTTGGCCTGTTCCTCGCGGATAAGTTCCAGCTTGTTTTCAGGCGTTGCCTGGGCAAGGAAATCATCGACACCGGCTTCCGCGGCAATGGCGGCAGCGGTCATTGGATTGTCGCCGGTGATCATCACAGTGCGGATGCCCATGCGGCGAAGCTCGGCGAACCGCTCGCGAATGCCGCCCTTGACGATATCCTTCAGCTGCACGACGCCGAGCAGCTTTCCATCCCGCACGACGGCGAGCGGCGTGCCACCGGTCTTGGCGATGTCTTCCGCAATGGTGCGGATATCACGTGTGGCGTCCGTTTCGGTCTTCAGCGCAAGCGCCGCATTACCGTGTTGCAAAACGCCGCCATCGACATAAGCCAGAACAGCATCGACCGCACCCTTGCGAATGGTGGAACCTTCGAAATCCACCCCGCTCATGCGGGTCTGGGCGGTGAAGGGCACGAAGGTGGCGTGCAGCTTCTGCATGTCGCGGGCGCGGATGCCGTATTTTTCCTTGGCGAGAACCACGATGGAGCGGCCCTCCGGCGTTTCGTCGGCAAGTGAGGCAAGTTGTGCGGCATCGGCCAGATCCTGCTCGGAAACACCGGTGACCGGACGGAATTCGGTCGCCTGCCGGTTGCCGAGCGTGATGGTGCCGGTCTTGTCGAGCAGCAGCGTGTCGACGTCACCGGCAGCCTCGACCGCGCGGCCTGACATGGCGAGCACGTTGAAACGAACCAGCCGATCCATGCCGGCGATACCGATGGCCGACAGAAGCGCGCCGATCGTCGTCGGGATAAGCGTCACGAACAGCGCCACCAGCACGATGATGGGGATCGAGCCACCGGCATAGGTCGCAAAGCTTGGAATGGTCGCGGTGGCGAGAACGAATATCAGCGTCATGCCGGCGAGCAGGATGTTGAGCGCGATCTCGTTCGGTGTCTTCTGGCGCTCTGCACCTTCCACCAGCGAAATCATCCGGTCGAGGAAGGTGGAGCCGGCAGCAGCGGTGATGCGAACCCTTATCCAGTCCGACAGAACCTGCGTGCCGCCGGTAACGGCCGAACGGTCGCCGCCGGATTCGCGGATAACAGGGGCGGATTCGCCTGTTATCGCTGCCTCGTTGACGGAAGCCACACCTTCGACGACTTCGCCGTCGGAGGGGATGATATCGCCGGCTTCGACGAGAACGACGTCGTTCACCTTCAGGCTGGTGCCCGCCACCATCTTGTACTGGCTGCGGTCATCGCCGGTCAGCAGTTTCGCCTGGGTTTCGGTGCGGGTCCGGCGCAGCGAATCCGCCTGTGCCTTACCGCGCCCTTCGGCAACGGCTTCGGCGAAATTGGCAAACAACACAGTGAACCAGAGCCAGAGGTTGATCTGGAAGGAAAAGCCGAGATTTTCGCTGCCGATGATGAGATCACGGATGAACAGCACCGTTGTCAGCACCGATACTGTCGCCACGACGAACATGACCGGGTTGCGCGCCAGCGTGCGCGGATTGAGCTTTTTGAAAGCGCCGGCAATAGCCGGGATGAGGATGCGAGAATCGAGGATGCTCGCTTGTTTGGACTGGCTCATGAAGAGGCTCCAGCGTTTGAAACAGGGCGACCGATACCGGTCGATCAGCCGTTAAGAACTTCGAGAGCGACGACGGCGGCGAACAGAGCCGCCATCATCGCAAGAATGAGATTGGAGGCGCACCAGCCGCCGGGACCGGCGCTCCTTTTGACGGGAGCACCAGTGCGGACAGGAAGGTTACGTCGGTGTCGGGGTGTGTCATTGGTCATGGCGCCACCTCAAAAGACCTGGCCCGCAGCCATCACCAGATGTTCCGCAACCGGACCCAGCGCCAAGGCTGGCAGGAAGGTCAGGCCGCCAACGATCAGGATCGTGCCGACGAGCAGGCCAACGAACAGCGGCCCATCCGTGGGGAAGGTGCCGGCCGAGGCCGGAACGGTCTTTTTGGTCACCAGCGAGCCGGCAATGGCGAGTGCCGGAATGATCACCAGAAAACGCCCCATCAGCATGCCGAAACCAAGGGTGATGTTGTACCAGGTGGTATTGCCGGTCAGGCCGCCGAAGGCCGAGCCGTTATTGGCGGCTGCCGATGTATAGGCATAGAGGATTTCGGAGAAACCGTGCGGCCCGGCCGTGCCGATCGACGCCACCGCCGATGGCAGGACCGTCGCCGTGGCGGTGAAAGCCAGCATGGCGAGTGGCAGGCAGAGAATGGCCAGAACCGCCATCTTCATTTCCTTGGCCTCGATCTTCTTGCCGAGATATTCCGGCGTGCGGCCAACCATCAGACCCGCCACGAAGATGGCGATGATGATGAACAGCAATATGCCGTAAAAACCCGCGCCGACACCGCCGACGATCACTTCGCCCAATTGCATGTTGATGAGCGGGACGAGACCGCCAAGCGCTGTGAAACTGCCATGCATGGCATTGACTGCACCGCAGGATGCGGCTGTCGTGATGACCGCAAACAGCGACGAAAGCGCCACGCCGAAGCGAACCTCCTTGCCTTCCATGTTGCCGCCGGCAAGGCCAAAGCTGTGCATCAGCGGATTTCCGGCTGCTTCCGCCCAATAGGTGACGCCGACGCCGGCAATGAAAAGAACGCCCATGGCGGCAAGGATCGCCCAGCCCTGGCGCTGGTTGCCCACCATGCGCCCGAAGACATTAGTGAAGGCCGCGCCGATCGCGAAGATCGACACCATCTGGATCATGTTGGAAAAGGCATCAGGGTTTTCAAACGGATGCGCGGAATTGGCGTTGAAAAAGCCGCCGCCATTGGTGCCGAGCATCTTGATCGCCAGCTGTGACGCCACGGGGCCGACCGCAATCGTCTGCTGCGCACCCTCGAGCGTTTGTGCCGTGACATAGGCACCGAGCGTCTGCGGCACGCCGAGCCACACATAAACAAGGGTCAGCACGATGCAGAGGGGCAAAAGCACGTAGAGCGTCGCGCGGATCATATCCACCCAGAAATTGCCGATGGCCTTGCCCGAAGCACGCGAAAATGCGCGGATGAGGCCGATGGCGATTGCCATGCCCGTCGCGGCAGAAACGAAGTTCTGCACGGTAAGGCCGGTCATCTGGGTCAGATAGGACATGGTGCTTTCGCCACCATAATTCTGCCAGTTGGTGTTGGTGACGAAGCTGATTGCCGTGTTGAAGGACAGTTCCGGCCCGACGGCCGGCATTGCCTGCGGATTATAGGGCAGCACGGCCTGAAAACGCATCAGCGTATAAAGCAGAGCAAAACCGAGGAGATTGAAGAGCAGCATGGAAAACGCATAGGTCGTCCAGTGCTGCTCCTCGCGCTCGCTTGTTCCGGCAAGGGTATAGAGACCGCGCTCGACGGGTGCGAGAACCGGCGAAAGCAGGGTGCGTTCGCCACTAAAAACACGCGCCATATAGAAGCCGAGCGGCTTCACCAGCGCGACGACGATCCCGCAGAAAAGCAGAATCTGAAACCATCCAATGAGGGTCATGGTATTTTAACTTTCAATAGCCGCCGCTTCCCGATCAGAAGCGTTCGGGGCGAATGAGAGCATAGGTGAGATAGGCGGCGATAAAGACGGTGACGGCACCGCTCAGGACATAGTCGAATATCATCGCAGCCTCCGTCTAAAGCCGGTCGCAGGCGCGCGTATAGGCAAAGCAGAGGGCGAAGAACACCGTCGCTGCGCCGATCAGAACAAGGTCCATCATGATGGGACTCCTTTTTTCCACAAGGAGCCGGACAGGAAGAAAAGCGCCGTCATGTGGGACGTCGCTTTTCATTCTTTCTGGCTCAGGAAGGGAACACCATCCCTTCCTGAACAGAAGAATGCACCCGAACCGCATAAAGGTTCGAGACGGCCACAGAGGGAATAAAATAGGAATCCTATAGGAATTTCGATGCCCGCCAACGCGGGCACCGCTGCCGTCTCTTAGTGAGAAAGCGGCTCGCCGAAAGCGGAAACAATGGTTCCCGCCGGACTGTTGCCGGCCAGCAGCGCCGCCAGCAGAATGCGGACCTGTCCCGGACGAAGCGTGGAAGAATGCACGGCGCCGGCCGCGACAAGGTCGTGACCACCGCCGCCGCCGCCATAACTTGCGACGAGACGGCCTTCCGGCACGCGACTGGAAACGACGACAGGGACGCCACGTTCCGCACAGCGTTTTACCGCCTCGGCAATATCAGGATTGGCGTTACCCGAACCGAGCGCCGCAAGCACGATACCTCTAGCGCCCGCCCGCAGGCTCGCGTCGATATGGGTGGCGTCACAGCCGGGGTGGATGGCGACGATATCAACCCTGATATCGGTGACGGCAGCAGCAAGGTTCGGCGCGGCGGCCTGAACCAGTGGTCGCGCCGAGCGGAAGGCGTCCGCCGCATCCGCACTCAGCTTGTAAAGCCCCCAGGCAGGCAGACAGCGACCGCCAAAGGAGAGAAGTACGCCCTTTGCGGCATTCTGCGGATCGAGCGCGGTTTCTATGGCCTGCGCCAGATTGGCGGGGCCGTCTGCATCCGGGTGGTCTGCCGTAAACTGCGCACCGGTGAAGACCACCGGCTTGGTGAGGCTGTGCTGCAGATTGACGAGCAGCGACGATTCTTCCATCGCGTCGGTACCATGGAGAACAACGACGCCCGCCACCGCGGGGTCATTGAGTTCCACCCCTACCGCATCGCTGATGCGCTGCATGTCTGCCAATGTCAGGCTGGAGGAATCCTTCGCCATCAGATCGATCGGCTTCAGCCGGGCGCTGATCTGCGGCACCAGCGCCAGCAGGTCGTCGCCGGAAAGGCTGGGCGTACTGGCGCCATCGGCGCCACGCCGGCTGGCGATGGTGCCACCGGTGGCGATGACCGCCACCAGTGGAGTTTCACCCTGCCCGCTCAATGCGACGGCCCCGCGCCGGCCGCACGTTCAGCCGCCAGACGGTGGATACGATCGCGCAGCAGATACCAGCCGATGACCAGCGCCGGGATGATGACCAGCAGCGAAGCGATGGTCCAGGAGCCGACGGGATAATCGAACGCCATCAGCACCAGCACGCCGAACAGGAAAATCAGCGTGAGAATGCCGGTATAAGGCGCGCCGAACATGCGGAAATCCGGACGCGCGATTTCGCCGCGCTGCGAAAGCTGCCAGAGCTTCAGCTGGCAGAGCACGATGACGGCCCATGCGCAGATGATGCCAAGCGCCGAGAGGTTAAGGGCGATTTCGAAGGCCGAGGCGGGAACGACAGCATTCAGCGCCACGCCGAGAACGGTAACGACGGCGGTGACCGCAATGCCGCCATAGGGCACGCCGGCCTTGTTCATCTTCGCCAGCGCTGCCGGAGCCGAGCCGGAAACCGCCATGGAATGCAGAATGCGTCCGGTGGAATAAAGACCGGCGTTGAGCGAGGAGAGCACGGCAGTCAGAACCACGAGGTTCATGATCACGTCAGCACCCTCTACGCCGATGGAACCGAAGAAGGTGACGAACGGGCTCTCGCCTGCCTTGTAGGCGGTATAGGGCAGAAGCAGCGTGAACAGCAGCACCGAGCCGACATAAAACACGACGAGGCGCAGAACGACGGCGCGGATGGCGCGGGGCATGACCTTGCGCGGGTCTTCGGTTTCTCCCGCCGCCGTGCCGATCAGCTCGATCGAGGCATAAGCAAAGACGACGCCTTGAATGATGACGAAGGCCGGAAGAATACCGTTCGGGAAAAAGCCGCCATTGTCAGTGATAAGGCTGAAACCGGTAACGTGACCTTCAATCGGCGTGCCGAAAATGACGAAGTAGACGCCGACAACGAGGAAAATGGCGAGTGCCACCACCTTGATCAGGCTGAACCAGAATTCCAGTTCGCCAAAGACCTTAACCGACAGCATGTTCATCGCCAGCACGACCAGAAGTGCCGTCATCGCGAAGACCCACTGGTCGATACCGGCGAGCCACGGAACATATTGCTTGAAGAAATTCATGTAGAGGGCAACGGCGGTCACATCCGCCACGGACGTCATCGCCCAGTTCAGCCAATACATCCAGCCGGCGGCAAAGGCCATTTTCTCGCCGTAGAACTCACGGGCATAGGACACGAAGGAACCGGAACTGGGACGATGCATGATAAGCTCGCCGAGCGCACGCAGCACCAGAAACGCGAAGAAGCCGCAAAGCGCGTACACAAACACCAGTGCCGGACCCGCCTGCGCCAGCCGGCCGCCAGCGCCGAGAAACAGGCCCGTGCCGATCGCGCCGCCGATGGCGATCATCTGGATCTGACGCGGCTTCAGGGCCTTGTGGTAACCGAGTTCTTCTTCGACGAAGACCTCACGTTCGGCAGATGCCGTTTTCCCAGAATGCATGGATTTATCCTCCCGATAAAACGCTTTTAATCGGCAATAAGCCGGAAATCAAAGTGGAACTGGCGCAGTCCCCAAGGCTGGAAATATGGCCAGCATGCGCATACATGCTGTAAAGCTGCATGACAGATTTTCGCCCCTCATAATGGCAGATAATGCCGCTCGTCAAGGGTATTCGACATGATTGACCTTCTCCTCAGCCCAGATTAAGGTCGAAAAATCTGTAAGACAGCTTTACAGATATAGCAACACTTAAAAGCCAGTGGAGGAAAAAGTGAGTGTGACGCGCAGGGAGCATGATTTGCTCGGAACGAAGGAAATTCCGGCGGATGTCTATTGGGGTGTGCACACGGCACGCGCGGTGGAAAACTTTCAGATCACCGGGGTGACCATTGGCCACAATCCTTATCTCGTCCGGGGATTAGCCTATGTGAAGGAGGCGGCGGCGCGCGCAAATCACGAACTCGGCCTGCTCGACACGGAACGAATGGAAGCGATCGCTGCGGCCTGCCGCGAAATTCGCGCAGGCGCGCTGCATGAGCAATTCGTGGTGGATGAAATCCAGGGCGGAGCCGGCACCTCCACCAACATGAATGCCAATGAGGTCATCGCCAACCGGGCGCTTGAACTGCTTGGCCGCGAAAAAGGCGACTATGCCCGCCTTCACCCCAACGACCATGTCAATCTCAGCCAGTCGACCAATGACGCCTATCCGACGGCGGTCAATGTCGGCCTGATCGAATCAATCGACGATCTGGCGGCCTCCATGGGCGTGCTGAAAGATGCTTTCGACCGCAAGGCACAGGAATTTGCCGGCTTCATCAAGATCGGGCGCACGCAATTGCAGGACGCCGTGCCGATGACGCTCGGCCAGGAATTCCGCACTTTTGTGGTGATGCTGGGTGAAGATCAGGCCCGCCTGATCGAATCCGCGGCCCTGCTGCACGAGATCAATCTCGGCGCAACCGCCATCGGCACCGGCCTTAATGCGCCGCGCGGTTATGCGGCGCTTGCCTGCCAGCATCTGGCAGCGCTGACCGATCGGCCGCTGGTAACGGCAGTAGACCTCATTGAAGCGACGCAGGATCCCGGCGCATTCGTGCATCTCTCCGGCGTGCTGAAACGGGTGGCCGTCAAGCTGTCGAAAACCTGCAACGATCTTCGCCTGCTCTCCTCCGGTCCGCGCGCCGGCATCGGTGAAATCACCCTGCCGTCGGTTCAGGCGGGGTCCAGCATCATGCCGGGCAAGATAAATCCGGTCATTCCCGAAGTGGTCAATCAGGTCGCCTATGCCGTCATCGGCAACGATATCACCATCACCATGGCCGCCGAAGCCGGGCAGCTGCAGCTGAACGCCTTCGAACCGATCATGGTGCGCGCCCTTTCGCAGAGCGTCAGCCAGTTGAGCGCCGCCTGCCGCACGCTGGCGGAACGCTGCGTTGACGGCATCGTCGCCAACCCCACCATCATGGCGCAACGTGTGGAGGAATCGATCGGTCTTGCCACCGCGCTCAATCCGCTGATCGGTTATTATGCGGCAACGGAGGTCGCGAAAGAGGCGCTGGCCAGCGGCCGCACCGTGCCGCAGGTGGTTCTGGAACGTGGATATCTGACGGAAGCGCAATTGCAGCAGGCGCTGAGCCCGCGGCACCTCGCCAACCTGCCGGCGCTCACGGTTGACGAGCCCGATCTTCTCCAATGATCGTCGTCACCACCTGCTTCACCTGCCCAAGGTGAAGCTCCATCGCCTCGCGCGCCTCGGGTGCTGAACCCCGCCGGATCGCTTCGACGATCCGGCGGTGCTCGTAATTCGACGCAACGCGGCGGCCCGCCATCAGATTGACCATCTCGGATTGCTGGGACACAGCCTCGCGGGCATCGGCCACCACCTTGGCGAACAGGCCATTGGCCGAGGCTTCCGCGATGGCGCAGTGGAATTGCCCATCCAGCAGCACCCAGGGGTGCGGCCTCTCTTCGACTTCCATCCTGTCGCAGAGGTGCAGTAATATCTCCAACTGGGCATCGGTGCGCCGGAGCGCCGCCCATCCGGCCGCCGGCACCTCGATGAAGGGACGCGCCTCGATCAGATCGCGGGCGGAATAAGCGCCGTAATTCAACTCGGAAGGCGGCGTCGGCGTCATCACATAGGTGCCGCTTCCGGTGCGGGTCTGCGTCAGCCCCAAAGTCTGGAGAGATCGCAAAGCCTCGCGAATGATCGGTCGGCTGACACCATATCTTTGCGCCAGATGCGCCTCGGAAGGCAGCCGTGTGCCGACCGCAATCTGCCCCGAAGTAATCGCTGAGCGGATATCTTCAAACACCGCTTCCGCGGCGTTCTTGCGATTGATCGGCTGTGCATCCGCAAGCCAATCCGACAACCCGCCCATCTTTAGACCCTCCGCACCCTCAATATGCCTGCCATCCAGCAATGAAGGGATGGCCGCCGCTCACGCGGCTAAGCCGACCTTCCTAACACTATCCGGCCAGATGGAACAACGACGGCGTATATTTTTATCGGAGGAAGGAAGCGGCTACCGCTTCCTTCCAATATCATGCCTTCACTTCCTGTCCCTCCGGCTCGTCATCCTCACGCGGAATGCGGAACCACGCGACATAAAGCGCCGGCAGGAAAAGCAGCGTCAGTGCCGTGCCGACCACGATACCGCCCATCATCGCATAGGCCATCGGCCCCCAGAAAATCTCCCGCGAAATGGGGATGAGGGCAAGTGTGGCCGCCGCCGCCGTCAGCATGATCGGCCGCATGCGATGCTCGGTCGCCTCGACGACAGCACGCCATGCTGAGACCCCCTCGCTTCTCAGATGCTCGATCTGCACGACGAGGATGACCGAGTTGCGGATCAGGATGCCGATCAGGGCCAGCACGCCAAGAATGGCGACGAAGCCCATCGGCGCATTGGAGAGAAGCAGCGCCACCACCACGCCGATCAATGCGGTCGGCGCCACGGCGAAGACCAGGAACAGCCTGCTGAAGCTTTGCAGCTGCAGCATCAGGATGGTCGCCATCGCAAACAGCATCAGCGGCACCACGGCAACGATCGGCGCTTGCGAATCCGCGCTGGATTCCACCGAACCACCCGTTTCCAGCTTATAGCCGACGGGAAGCGTTTTCTGGAACGCCTCGATCTTCGGCTTCAGCTGCTCCACGATCGTTGCGGGTTGCGTCGGTCCGATAATGGCGGCCTTGACCGTGATCGTCGGGATCCTGTCACGACGCCAGATAGTCGGCTGTTCCAGTTCGTAGCGGAAGTTGGCGATAGCCGACAGCGGCACGGCCTTGCCGTTGGTCGCCGGCAATTGCAGGTTCTGCAATGTTTCGATGGAGCCGCGCTCCGACATCTGCGCCCGCGCTACCACATTGACGAGATAGATGTCGTCCCTGACCTGCGTGACCGTAGACCCTTCGACAATGCTGTTCATGGCATTGGCAATGTCTTCGGACGAAACACCAAGCTGGCGGGCCTTGTCCTGGAGAACGTCAACCTTGACCACACGGGTCGGCTCGTTCCAGTCCATGACTATGTTGGACAGCAGCTGGTGTTCGCCGACGATGCCCGACAATTGTTGTCCAAGCTCACGAACGTTCTGGATATCAGGACCGCTCAGGCGATATTGCACCGGTTTCCCGACCGGCGGGCCGATATCGAGCAATTTCACGAAGGCGTCGGTGCCTGTGAAGGTCCGGTTCAGGTAATCCTGCAACTCGGCGCGCACCTTGTCGCGCACATCCAGCCCTTTGGTCACGATCACCGTCTGGCCGAAGGTGACGTCAGGCATCTGCACGTCGAAGGACAGGATGAAACGCGGCGCGCCTTCACCGACATAAGTTGTCCAGTGGTCGATGTCCGGGTTCTTCGCCAGCGCCTCCTGCTCGAACTGCGCCATCTGTCGGTTGGTTTCGGCAATCGAGCTGTTCTGCGGCAGGTTCCAGTCAACGATAAGCTCCACGCGGTCGGATGACGGGAAGAACTGCTGCTGCACGAGGCTCATGCCGCCAACGGAAAGACCGAACAGCGCGATGGTGAGGATGATCGTGACCCAGCGCCAGCGCAAAGCCCGGCCGAGAAGCCACGAGAAGGCGGAGGCAAAACGCCCCTTTTTCTCGTGATGCGATTTCATCGTCTTCGGCAATATCGTCACGCCGAGCAGCGGCGTGAACAGGACCGCGACGATCCACGACACCACCAATGAGACGGCGATCACCACGAAGAGGGTAAATGTGAATTCACCCGCCGCGCTGTTGTTGAGGCCGACGGGAATGAAGCCGGCGACGGTGACCAGCGTGCCCGTCAGCATCGGGAAGGCGGTCGAGGTATAAACATAGGTCGCCGCCTTTCTGAGATCGTCTCCGAGTTCAAGACGCGCGACCATCATCTCGACGGCAATCATCGCATCATCGACGAGAAGCCCGAGCGCAATGATGAGGGCTCCGAGAGAGATGCGCTGCAGTGAAATGCCGGTATATTCCATATAAACAAAGGTGATTGCCAGCACGAGCGGGATCGAGACGGCGACCACCATGCCGGCCCTGAGACCGAGGCTGATGAAGCTGATGACGAGAACGATGGCGATCGCTTCGAAGAGCGCCGAAGTGAAGCCCGATACCGCCTCATCAACCACGGCGGGCTGATCGGATACCCGGTGCAGATCGACGCCGATTGGCAGGTCCGCGACGATGCGCTTCATCTGCGCATCCAGCGCCTCGCCGAAATGCACGAGGTTCGCACCGGTTTTCATGCCTATGGCAAGACCGATGGCCGGTTGGCCATTAAAACGGAACAGCGAGGACGGCGGATCGACATAACCGCGCCGGATCGTCGCCACTTCCGTCAGCGGAAAGAACCGGTTGTTGACACGCAGGTTGATGGACCGCAGGCTGTCTTCCGAGGTGAACTGACCGCTGACGCGCAGCGCCACACGCTCAGGGCCGGCATTGACGAAACCGGACTGGGTAACGGCGTTTTGGGATTGCAGCGTCTTGATGATCGACTGCTGATCGATGCCGAGCGCCGCAATCTGCCGCGTGGAAAATTCCAGATAGATCGCCTCGTCCTGCGCGCCGATAACATCCACCTTACCGATATTGTCGACGGTCAGAACTTTTGCGCGGGCATCTTCCACCAGATCGCGCAATTGCCGCTGGCTGAGGCCATCGCTGGTGAAGGCGTAGATATTGCCATACACATCGCCGAAGCGGTCGTTGAAGAACGGACCGACGACGCCCGAGGGGAACTCGCCCTTGATATCACCGATCATGTTGCGCACCCGCACCCATGTCGGTTCAACGTTCCTGGCCTTGGTTTCCGGCACCAGCTCCACGAAGATCGTCGTGCGGCCGGCCACCGTCTGGCTGCGCAGATGGTCGAGATTATCGAGTTCCTCGAGTTTCTTCTCGATCCTGTCGGTCACCTGCCGGGCCACGTCCTCGGCCGAAGCGCCGGGCCATTGCGCACTGATTACCATCGTCTTGATGGTGAAGTTCGGATCTTCCTCACGGCCGAGATTGAGATAGGAGAAAACACCGGCAAGAACGAACACCAGCATGAAGTACCAGACGAGCGAACGGTGTTCGAGCGCCCAGTCGGAAAGATTGAATTTCTTCACTGACGGACCTCCTGATCGATCCTGATGGCTTGCCCATCCTTAAGCTTGTGAACGCCGGCACTGGCAACCCGCTCGCCGGGTTTGACGCCGCCGGTAATGCGCACGCTGCCGCCGTCAACCGGCTCGCCCGCTATCGTAACCGGGCGCAGCGCCACCGTTGCCGTATCGGCGTTGACGATCCAGACGCCCCATCCATTATCGGTTTTCAGCAAGGCTGATGCGGGAAGCGCAATCTGCGGTTCGGATGCGGCAAGCATCGAGGCCGTGACGACGGAGCCCAGCCGGAAGGCCGCGGGCGCATCCTGCAGGCTGATCTTCGTGCGACGCGTGCGCGTCGCCGTTTCGGCCTCAGGGGCGATTTCGCGCACCACGCCGGTGGTGCGGATTTTCGGATCGAGCTGCAGGGCGATCTCAAAGGTCGAGCCGATTTCCAGCCGCTGCGCCGCAAATTGCGGAACATCCACCACCACATCGCGCACTTCCGGGCGGGCGATCGTCACGACCGTCTGACCGGCCGAAACGACCTGGCCGATTTCGCCCGATGTGGCGGTTACCACGCCGTCAAATTCTGCACGCAATTGCGCATAGCCAAGCTGCTCTTCGGCCTTGTCCAGATTTGCCCGCGCCTTGGCAACGGCGGCATTTGCGGTGCGCGTGGCCTGTTCGGCCTCTTCCAGCGCGGCTTCAGTACCGCTGCGGGCCTCGGCCAGCACGCGCTGGCGCTGTTCGGTCGTCACCGCATTGGCTAGCTGCGCTTCAGCATTGGAAAGATCGGACTGCGCGCTCTTCACCGACAGTTCGAGTGCCAGCGGATCGATCGAAGCAACCACATCACCTTTCTTGACCAGATCGGCCACATCGACATTGCGGGCGATGATCCGGCCGAGAACGCGAAAACCGAGATCGGTCTGGATGCGCGATTCCACCGTGCCGGTGAGCCGCAGCGCATCGGGCGACTTCTCTTCCACCACAACGGAGAGTACCGGACGCGGTGCCTCCGCGGCGGCTTCCTGCTTTTCCTGGCAGGACGAGACGGCGACTGCCGCAATGAGCAAAAACAAGCTTCTGTTTATCCTGAACATTATTGTGCCTGCCCCTTTTCATAGGCGACCTTTTCACCGGCCCGCAGAAATTTTGTCCCGACGGTGACGACGATATCGCCGGGGTTGAGCCCGTCCGCGACGACGAATTGGCCGGTCTCGTAGTCGGCGACCTCGATCTGGCGCATGGCGATTTCCGAAGATTGCGGATCGACAATCCAGACGGCAGGAAGACCGTTCTGCGATGTCATCGCCGACCATGGAAGCTCGATGGCATCGACCTGTCTGAAGCGGAAATGGCCGGATACGGGTGCACCGAGCGGCATGGTCAAATCGCCGTTGAGGCCAACCTTGACCCTGATCGTCCCATTGTCCGGATCGATCGTCGGGGAAATCTCCCGCACCGGCGCCGCAACCGTACGGGACGGATCCGACAGGAGGCTGACATTGACGAGATTGTCGATATCACGCTCGAGGAACAGCGATTCGTAGACATCGAAAACCGCATCGCGCGGCCCGTCATGCGCCAGCGTGAAAACAAGCTGCGCAGCCTGCGCCACCTGGCCGACCTCGACATTACGCGCCGTGATCACACCATCCGCATCGGCCCTGAGTTCGGTATAGGAAAGCGCATCGCGGGCCGTATCGAGCTGCGCCTGCGCCGATCTCACCGCGCCCTGCGTGGTGAGCAGGGTTTCCTGGGCCTTGTCGACCGCCGAGCGCGAGGTCACCTGCGTCTTGAACAGGCTCTGCTGGCGATCGAACGTCAGTTGCGCCTGCGTCTGCTGCGCTTCGGCCGATTGCAGATTGGCGAGCGCGACATCGATGTCGGCCTTCTGCTCTTCGGGATCGATACGGGCGAGCAATTGCCCCTTCGTCACCCGCGCACCCACATCCACAAGCCGCTCGGTGATCTTGCCACTGACCCGGAAGGACAGGTCCGTCTGAACCCTTGCCCTCACTTCGCCGGTGATGACGCTGCCGCGATCGACCGGTTTTTTCACCGCCGTGACCACATCGACGGTCCGCAGCGGCTTTTCGGCCGGCGGCTCTTCATTGCTGCAGGACGACAGGGCAAAAACACCGCCGACCGCCAGCGCGATAAGAATGGTTTTCATGGTGACCTCTTGATCTTCGCCCCGTCCTATAATATTTGACTGACTGAATAGTCAATGAAATTCTTATGCCGCCGATCCGGGAACCGTTCGGGCTTAACGCCGGGCTCCCGGATGATTATCGAAGATGTGCCCCGGGGCGTTCTTGGGAGACACCGGGAATAGGCTGAAGAATGAACCACGCACCACCTGCAAAAATCGATTCCGGTTTTTGCGCCGGTGCGATAGGCAGGCCATCAATGACGTCCGCCGCTCACGACGGATAGAAGGGCACGCGCCGAAAATACCTGAGGAGCCGGGGTCATGACGAAAACAAAACTGACACGTGCAGAACAGAAGATACAACGTCCGTTGCAAATTCTCGATGCCGCATTTGAGGAATTCACCAAAAGGGGATTTACGGCAACGCGGGTCGAAGACATTGCCGACCGGGTGGGGGTGACGAAAGGGACGGTCTATGTCTATTTCGAAACCAAGGAGGCACTTTTCGAGGCTGTGGTGAAGCACGCCTCCACGCCGTTCCGGGAGGCGTTCCGGGCCTATGCGCATAAGTCAGACGATCCCGTCGAGGAGCTTCGCCTGCTGCTCGAATTCCTGTTCGACGCACTCGTCGACAACCGAAAAATGCGGGAACTGTTTCGTCTGATCGTCGCCGAAGGCGCAAAATTCCCCGAACTCATCGACCAGCACCATGATACGATGATGGTCCCCGTCTTCGCACGCATCGATGCGATCCTCGAGGAGGGCGTGGCGAAAAAAAGGTTCAGGGCCAATCCTCCCGAACTTGCCAAGGTGGTGATGTCACCCATGGTCGGGACATTGGTTTTCCGGCTGATTTTCGACGACAGACGCATCCTGGACAAGCAGGCCGTGCTGAAGGTCCATCTCGACCTGATCATGCGCGGATTGCTAACTCCATGAGCATTTTCAAAGCCCCTCTCTCAACCGACGCCGCCAATGCAGACATATTTGAGTTCGGTATATTCCTCGACCCCATGGCGTGACCCTTCCCGGCCCAGACCCGACATCTTGACCCCGCCAAACGGCGCTTCAGCAGTGGAAATCGCCCCCGTATTGACGCCGACCATGCCATATTCAAGCGCCTCGGCAACCCGGAACACGCGGGAAAGATCACGGGCATAAAAATAGGATGCAAGGCCGAAATCGGTATTGTTGGCCTGCGCGATCACATCCGCTTCATCCTCGAAACGGAAAAGCGGGGCGAGCGGCCCGAAGGTTTCCTCACGCGCCACCTGCATACCGGCATCGACATTGCGCAGGATCGTCGGCTCGAAAAAATTGCCGCCGAGCGTATGTCTCTTACCGCCGGTGGCGATCTCGGCGCCTTTCGAAAGCGCATCGGCGATATGGGCCTCGACTTTCGCGACGGCGTTGCCGTCGATAAGCGGACCGAGAATGCTTCCCTCCTCCAGCCCGTTGCCGACCTTCAACTGTGAGACGGCCCGCGCGAATTTTTCAGAAAAGGTATCATAGACACCGCTCTGCACATAAAGACGGTTGGCACAAACGCAGGTCTGGCCATTATTGCGGAACTTGGCGATGAGCGCGCCTTCCACGGCCGCATCGAGATCGGCATCGTCAAAGACGATAAACGGCGCGTTGCCGCCGAGTTCCAGCCCCAGTTTCTTGATGGTCGGCGCACATTGCCGGTAAAGATGTTCTCCCGTGTGCGTCGAGCCGGTGAACGTCAGAAGACGAATATCCGGGTTTGCCGTCAGCACGCCGCCGATTTCCGCGGCAGGGCCAGTGAGAATGCTGAAAAGCTCTAGCGGCAGGCCGGCGCGCTCGGCGAGAATGGCAAGCGCGATGGCTGAAAACGGCGTCTGCGGCGCGGGTTTCAGCACCACCGCACAGCCGGCGGCCAGCGCCGGGCCGACCTTGCGGGTGATCATGGCATTGGGAAAATTCCACGGCGTGATGGCCGCAACGACACCGACCGGCTGGCGAAGAACGAGGATGCGTTTGTCGGCCTGGTGACCAGGCACCGTCTCGCCATTGATGCGGCGCGCCTCTTCGGCGAACCATTCGATGAAGCTGGCGCCATAGGCGATTTCGCCTTTGGCCTCGGCAAGCGGCTTTCCCTGTTCCAGCGTCAGGATCATGCCGAGATCGTCCCGGTTTTCCATGACAAGCCGATACCAGTCTTTCAGGATAGTCGCGCGCTCGCCGGCGGTGCGGCGCGCCCATGCCTTCTGGGCGATCACGGCCACGGCGATAGCGTCCTGCGTTTCCCCAGCACCAAGTTCGGGAACCCGCCCAACAACCTCGCCCGTAGCGGGATTATGGATCGTCGCCGTTTCACGGCCATCGCAGCCGATCCAGCGGCCGGCCACCGGCACTTTTTCACCAAAGAGCGTGGGATCATTCAGATGCATGGCCCATCCCTCAACAGAAAACCTGCGCCGACGCCGGGTCGAAGGCAAGATGCACGAGATCGCCACGGCTCAGTCCGGAAATCGCGTCGTGGCCGAAGGGCAGCCGCACGGCAAGCGGTTCACCTGAACCGGTATAGGCAACAACATGGACGTTGTTGCCAAGGAAGGTGATGTCGCTGACCGTGGCCTGAAAACCGGCGGAGGAACCCGGCCGGTTACGGCTGAGTTGCAGGCGTTCCGGGCGCAGCATCAGCGCCGCTTTCTTGCCGGGCGCGGCCTCGCCATGCATCGGAATATGATCGAAGACGATATCCTGTCCCAGCGAAACCGTTGCCTTGCCACCCGATGCGGCGAGGAGATCGCAGGCGATGAAATCGCTGTCGCCGATGAATTCCGCCACGAAACGGGTGGTGGGGTGGGCATAAAGCTCCGGCCCCGTGCCGATCTGGTCGATCACCCCTTTCGAAAACACGGCGATCCGGTCGGAAAGGCGCAACGCCTCTTCCTGATCGTGGGTGACGTAGAGGATCGTCACTTCCGTCTGCTGGTGAATACGGCGGATTTCGAACTGGATTTCCTCGCGCAGCTTCTTGTCGAGCGCCGAGAGCGGCTCATCCATCAGAAGAACCGGCGGATCATAGGCAAGGGCGCGCGCCAGCGCCACGCGCTGCTGCTGACCACCGGACATCTGCGCGGGCTTCCGGTCCTCGAAACCTTCGAGACGAACGAGCCGCAGCATCTCCTTCACCTTGGCATCGATCTCCGCCTTGCTCTTGCGGCGGACCTTCAGCGGAAAGGCGATGTTCTCACCGACCGACAGATGCGGAAACAGGGTATAACGCTGGAAGACCATGCCGATATTGCGTTTGTGCGACGGCGTCGACAGCAGGCTTTCACCGTTCAGCAGGATGTCGCCCGCCGTCGGCTGCTCGAAGCCGGCGAGAATATAAAGCGTTGTACTCTTGCCCGAACCGGATGGTCCGAGAAACGTCATGAACTCCCCCGGCTGCACGTCGAGATTGACGTCCTGAACGGCGACGACCGGTCCGTATTGCTTAGCGATACCGCGAATTTGCAGGAGCGGTTTGGTCATGTTTTCAGTCCTTTTCGCACAGCCGCGACAAGCAGCATGAGAATGATGGTCACCGCGATGAGAAGCGTGGAGGCGGCGGCGATGACAGGCGTCAGATCCTGACGCAGCGTCGCCCAGATTTTTACCGGCAGCGTCTGCAATGTCGGGCTTGCCATGAAGATCGCCAGCACCACCTCATCCCAGGAGGTGAGGAAGGAGAAGATCGCCGCCGAAAACAGGCCGTGGCTGATGGCGGGCAACGTGATGCGGATTTTCGCCTGTAACGGGCTTGCACCGCACAGCACTGCCGCATCCTCTATCGACTTGTCGAAACCTTCGAGCGCACCGGTCAGCGCCAGAATGGAAAAGGGCAGCGCCACGACGAGATGGGCGATGACGAAACCGGTGGTGGTGCCCGCAAGGCCGAGTTTCAGGAAAAAGGCGTAGAGCGCCACGGCAAGCACGACGACCGGCAGGATCATCGGTGTCATGAACAGCGCCCGCAGCGTGCCGCGCCCGATGAAACGGCCGCGCACCAGCCCGAAGGAGGCGACAAGACCGATGAGCACGGAAAGCACCGTGACCATGAGAGCGATGCGCAGGCTCGTCCAGGCGGCATCCAGCCAGCGTGGATCGGCAAAGAAATCCGCGTACCATTTCAGTGTCCAGCCGGGCGGCGGAAAAATCAGCCATTGCGACGAGCCGAAGGACAGCGCGGCGATGAAGACGATCGGGAGGATCAGAAATGCCGAGGTCAGCACGGTGATGAGAAGCAGCAGCCATTTCCAGAGGCCGAGGCTGTTATAGTTCAAAAGCATGTCAGCGCCCCCCTGCCCCGGCCGCGCCGAAGAATTTCAGCTGCACGGCGTAGAGAGTAAGTGTCACCACCAGCAGCACCAGCGCCGCCGCCCCGCCCATGCCCCAGTTGACGAGCGACTGCACGAATTGCGCGATGAGTTCGGCCAGCATCATGTTCGCCGTGCCGCCGAGCAGCGCCGGGGTGACGAAATAACCGAGCGACATGACGAAGACCATCAGCGCGCCGGAGATCATACCGGGGGATGCGAGCGGAATGAGAACGCGGGTCAGCGCCTGCCAGCGGGTTGCACCGCAGAGCGACGCCGCCTGCAGGATGGCCGGGTCGATCTTGCGGATGACGCCGTAGAGCGGAATGATGATGAAAGGCAGCATGATATAGGTCATGCCGATGGTAACCCCGGTGAGATTGTTGACCAGCGGCAGAGGCTGATCGATGATGCCAAGGCCCATCAGTGTCTTGTTGACCACGCCGGTACGCTGCAACAGCACCATCCAGGCATAGGTGCGCGCCAGCAGGTTGGTCCACATCGACAGCAGCAATATTGCGAAAACGATGGAGGCAAGCCGCGCAGGCATGATGGCGAGCGCCCAGGCAACGGGAAAGCCGATCACCAGCGACACCACTGTTACCAGCGCCGATACAGCGAAAGTGTTGAAGAAAATCTTCAGATAGGTGGAACTGCCCAGCAGTGCCGCATAGTTGCCAAAGCCGAAGACGGGTTCGGTAACGCTGCGCGACAGCAGGATCAGAACCGGAACGACAAAGAACAGGACAAGCAGAACCAGCGCCGGCAGGGTGGCGGCAAAATTGCCGGGCCGGAAGGGCATTCGCGCCCTCGCCTGCGTGCTGACTGTTTCATCGGTTAGCGAGACCATGTCCAAACCTCCCCGGACGCGGAAAATCGCGCGGGCGTTTCGCTGCCCGCGCCGTTATCTTATTTCGCCTGCCAGGCGTACCAACGCTCGCCGATTTCATCGCGGTGCTGCGCCCAGTAGCCCATATCGGCATCGACCTGGCTTGCGGTCTGCTGGTCCGGCAGGGTTTTCGCCGTTTCCGGATCCATCAGCTTGGCGGATTCGATGTTAACAGGAGCGTAGCCCGTCGCGGTCGCCATATCCGCCTGCGCCTGCGCGGAGGTGGCGAGTGCGATGAACTTCATCGCCGCATCCTTGTTCTTCGTTCCCTTGGGCACGACGAGGGAATCCGCTGCGGTGATGTTCTGTTCCCAGGAGGTCTCCACCTTCACGCCGCTCTTCTCGAGCGCCGTCATGCGGCCGTTCCAGACGCTGCCGAAGGGCGCTTCCGCCGATGCGATCAGCTGCTGCGACTGCGCCCCACCAGACCACCAGATGATATCGGATTTGATCGTATCGAGCTTCTTGAAAGCGCGGTCGAGATCAAGCGGATAAAGCTTGTCGGCGGCCACACCATCGGCCAGAAGCGCAGCTTCGATCACGCCCGGTGCGGACCACTTGTAGAAGGTGCGCTTGCCGGGAAATTTAGCCGTATCGAACAGATCGGCCCAGCTCTTGGGGCAGGCAGCCACGGCATCGACATTGCAGCCGATGACGAAGGAATAATAAAAGCTGCCGACGGAATAGTCCGTCACGAAACGCGGATCGAGCTTCGTCTTGTCGATGACGGCGAAATCGAGCTTCTCCAGCAGCCCTTTCGGTCCGGCCTGCGCGGCATAGTCACCCTCGACATCGACCACATCCCATGTCACGCCGTTTGCCTCGACCATGGCCTTCAGCTTGCCATAGTCGGTCGGGCCGTCCTGAAGCACGTTGATGCCGCTCGACACCATGAATTTTTCGGCCCAGGCCGCCTTCTGGGCGTCCTGCGTGGTTCCTCCCCAGCTGGAAAAAACCAGATCATTCGCCTGTGCGGCTGCACCGAGGGCGAAAAGTGCTGCGCATGTCGTCAATACCAGTTTCGATCTCATGTTCCCTTACTCCGTTTTAGAGCTTGTCGTTGGCATGCACGTCGCGACCGGCGGCTTTCACTTGAGCGGTGAAAAACGCGCCGGCTTCATGATCTTGTTTTCGGCGACTTCGATGAGGTCGCGGATTTTCGGCAGGAAGGATAACCAGCGCGGATCTGCCATCAGCTTTGCGCGCCGCTCCTCACGGTCATCCAGACTGGAAAAGGCCCAGATATGGACGATCTCGTTGATCGGGCCGATCTCGGAGGAAAAGTAACCCACCAGTTCGCCGAGATGACTCTTCTGGATTTCGATACCCTCTTCCTCCACGACCTTGAGATAGGCCGGGATGGCGCCGTTCTTCAGCCTGTAGGTGCGCATCTCGTAAAACATCGGCTCACCGCATCACGAAAGGATCGGGGATAGGGTCGTCAGAGGTGCGCAGCCATATGGTCTTGGTGCGCGTGTAATCGAGCGCCGCCGCAAGCCCGCCTTCGCGTCCATCACCCGAGAGGCCAAAGCCACCGAAAGGCGCGATCGGTGAGACGGCGCGATAGGTGTTTACCCAGACGATGCCGGCACGGATCGCCTTCATCAGCCGGTGTGCACGCGTCAGGTTCTGCGTGAAGACGCCGGAGGCGAGGCCATAAACCGTGTCATTGGCCAACGCGATCGCTTCCGCCTCGGTCTCGAAAGAAACAACCGAAAGAACGGGACCGAAAAATTCCTTTTCCATGGAGGGTGAACGGATGCCGTCGCAATCGAGAATGGTCGGTCGATAGAAATAGCCGTCGCCATCAACAGACGCGCCGCCCGTCACCACTTTCGCACCGGCATCCACGGAGGCGGAAACCAGCGAGACGATGTGCTTGCGCTGGCGCTCCGTCGCCAATGGCCCCACTTCCGTCGCCATATCCAGCGGCGAACCGATGCGGATCGCCTCGGCCTTCGCTGCCAAAATCTCGAGGAAACGGTCCTTGACGGTTTTTTCGATAATCAGGCGCGATCCGGCAACGCAGCTCTGGCCGGTCGCAGCAAAAATGCCTGCCACCTGCGCATTGGCGGCGCTCTCAAGATCGGCATCGGCGAAAACGAGGATCGGCGACTTGCCGCCGAGTTCCAGCGAGGTGGAGGTAAGGTTTTCAGCCGAATTGCGGACGATATGGCGCGCCGTTTCCGGACCGCCGGTAAAGGCGATATGGGCCACCTTCGGATGGGTGGTGAGCGCATTGCCGCAGGACGCGCCAAAACCGGTGACGATATTGACGACGCCGGCGGGAAAACCGGCCTCATGCACCAGCCGGGCAAATTCCAGCAGCGGTGCCGGCCCATCTTCCGATGCCTTGATGACGATGGTGCAGCCGGCGGCGAGTGCAGGACCGATCTTGACGGCGGCCAGAAACAGCTGGCTGTTCCACGGCACGATGGCGGCCACCACACCAACGGGTTCGCGCCGCAGCCAGACATCCATATCCGGCTTGTCGATCGGCAGATAGGCGCCCTCGATCTTGTCGGCCAACCCGGCATAATAGCGGTAATAGTCCGCGACATAGGCAATCTGCGCCGAGGTCTCGCGGATGATCTTGCCGGTATCGCGGGTTTCGAGTTCGGCCAGCGTCCTGGCATTCTCTGCAACCAGATCGGCCAGCCGGTAGAGCAGCTTGCCGCGCTGTGTGGCCGTCAGTTTCGACCAGGCGGCGTCTTCATAAAGCGCCCGATGCGCAGCATTAACCGCGCGGCCGACATCCGCCTCCCGGCTTTCCGGCATTTCAGCCCAAGGCTGACCGCTTGCGGGATCAAGGCTTGGAAAGCTCGCTTCGCCATCCTCGAAATGTCCGTCGATATAGCACTGAAAACGGCGCATCGCTTACTCCTTGAAAGCCGGCATGACATCGGAAAGGAAGCGCTCCAGCGAGGCCTTCTTGCGCTCGAAGCTCATGCCGGTATCGATCCAGAAAGAATATTCGTCGTAACCCATCGCCTCATAGGCTTTGAGCCGGGTAATGACCTCATCGGCACCGCCGACGACATTGTTCTTGCGCATGACATCGCCGGAAAGCATGGCGTTCCCGGCAATATCCTCCGGCGCAATGCGCTCGATCAGCCCCTGATGAACCGGCTTCTCGTTTTTGAACCAGGCGAAGAAGTAATTGTAATAAACGCTCATCTCATGGGCCGCCTGCGCGATATCGGCTTCATCGGAACCGACATAGGTATGGCGCAGCAGCATGATTTTCGGCCGCTGTTTTTCCGGGTTTTTGGCGCAGGCGTCGTTGAAGCGGCCCATCAGGGTTTCCACCTCGTCATCGCCCTGCCAGAGCGGCGTCACCTGCACGTTGCAATCATTGGCGACCGCGAATTCATGCGAATTCGGATCGCGCGCCGCCACCCAGATCGGCGGGAAGGGCTGCTGCAACGGTTTAGGGGCGGAGGTCGTGGCCGGAAATTTGAAGAACTCGCCATCATGGGCATAATCGCCCGCCCAGACACCCTTGATGGCAGGGATCAATTCACGCATCCGCTGGCCCGCACCCCAGGCATCGAGGCCGGGAAGCAGCCGCTCGTACTCGAATGAATAGGCGCCGCGTGCGATGCCGATATCGAGACGGCCATCGCAAATGAGGTCCGTCATCGCCGCTTCGCCGGCAAGTTTGATCGGATGCCAGAAGGGCGCGATCACCGTTCCCGTGCCAAGACGCGCCGTCTTCGTGCGCCGCGCCAGATCGGCGATGGTCACGAAGGGATTGGGAGCAATGGTGAAATCCATGCCGTGATGTTCACCGGTCCAGATGGCATGCATGCCACCGCGATCGGCGATTTCGCAGAGCGTCACGAACTCCTCGTAGAGCGTCTTGTGGTCCTGCGAGGCGTCCAGCCGTTCCATGTGGACGAAGAGGGAAAATTTCATGGGTTTGCCGCCTTCATGGAAATGGGATGGACCTTGCCGGCGGTCTCGTTACCGACATAGACGCCGAAATTGCCGATCGAGCTTTCCAGCACGAAACGATTGACGATATCCGCCGTTGCGGTGGAATCAAATTTTGCGGAGCCGAGCGCACCGGGCGACAGGAACCGCCCCTGACGCGGCGCATCGTCGCCATCGGCAAGCGCGTGGTAAACGATGTGCTGGCGGCCATCCGCCTTGTTTTCGTAGACCGAATAGAGAAAGCCGGTTTTGACGGCGAGGCCCGTCAATTCCTCCAGCCGCAACGTCAACGCCGCAACCGGATCGCCGCCTGAAACGACGCAACCGGGCAGCGACAGAACATCGTCGCCAACGAGGTAAATCTCGCCACGTCGTTCCAGAACCGCGCCAACGGCGATCTCACCCTCCGCCGCCGCCGAGACCGCCTTTGCGGCCAGCATCGGCGTGAAATAACCGCCGCGTGCATAACCGAGACCGTTCAGGCCGCTATTTTCGAAGGCGGTAACACGACCGAGCAAAATGACATGGTCGCCCGCCTCGATAACCTCCTGCATCGAACATTCGAACCAGGCCGCGACATCGGCAAAGACCGGCGAAGCCTGCGGTGCATCCGACCAGGGCGCAGCGGCGAAACGGTCTTCCACCGGTCGGGCGAAGGTGTTGGAAAGGTCTTTTTGGTTTTCCGACAGAATATTGACGGCAAAGTTTTTCGCGCCGGTCATCGTCGCGAAATTGCGCGAGGTACGGGCGAGGCAGATCAACAGCAGCGGCGGATCGAGCGACACGGAGGTGAAGGAATTCGCGGTGAAGCCGATGGGGTTTCCCGCATCATCCCGCGTTGTCACGATCGTGACGCCGGTTACGAAAGCGCCGAATGCGTCGCGCAAAGCGCGCGGATCAAGGGTTGCAACAGTCATTGCGGCTCCTCCTCTTCAGCCAGCCATTCGGCCATCAATGCATTGACAGTCTCAGGTGCGGTCAGATTGACCATATGCCGGTGGGCATCGACGATGCGAGCGTAACCGCGCGGCGTGATCGCCGCCATCTGCTCGGCCATCAAAGGCGTCGAATTCGGATCATCCGAGCCGGTTAGAAAAAGCGCGGGGCAGGTGACCGAGGGCCAGCGATCCGCATAGGTCTCGTCCCCACCCGCAAAGGCCGTATAGGCGACCGCGTAACCTTCCGGATCGACCATATCCAGCCAGCCCCGCGTCAATTCCCGCGCGTGCAGGCTTTTGGGATCGTCGCCGAACCAGCGAAGCAAGGGGCCTTCCTTGTCCACGCCGGTGGTGCGGATCGATGCCGCGCGTGCAAGAACCGCAGCCTTCGCCACCGGATCGCGGCGATAAACACCGTTCAGATAACCGACGCGTGCAATGCGATCGCCGAAGGTCGCAGCGGCCCCGCCGGAAATCAGCGCACCCATGGAATGCCCGGCAACATTGGCACGCGTAATCCGCATATCGTCAAGAAACCGGCCGAACCAGCCGACGAAATCCGTAAGCGTGCTACCGGCGGGCAGACGCTCGCTCCCGCCATGCCCCGGCATATCGACGGCGATGACGCGGTGCGTTCTGGAAAACACCTCGATCTGCGGTTCCCACGCTTCGAGCCGCATTCCCACACCGTGGATGAGGATCAGATCCGCACCGGCACCGGCCTCGAAATAGGCCGCCCCGCGCTCGGTCGTCTTGCGGGGGAGCGCGGCAGCACCTGCCTTTGCAACATTGATCGATGATGTGGTTGCCGCCTCCTGCATTTGCATAACCCTCAAACGCCGGCCGGATTGGCGACATCCTGACCAAGATCCTTCAGATCCTGATACCGGTCGCCGATGCGGTGGTGGGGCCGGCCGCCGACGGAAGCGCCGAGTGCAACCACGATCTCGTCCGCAGCCGGAGCGTCCGGAACGGAGGTCTGGATGGTCAGATAATGCGAACGACGGCCTTCATCGTTCTTGTCCATCAACGGGATCATGATCGGCGCATTGCCCGGACCACGGGTGTTGCAGAAGGCGAGATAGGACTTGGCGCCAACCGCGTGACGATAATGATTGCCGAAACGCAGCGTGTGGATGAGTGCGGAAGCGTGTTCGATCTCGCCATCCAGCCCGACAACCGCCGCCTTGCCATAGGCCTCCACCGCCTCTCCGGAACCGACGGCATCGAGGATCATCTTGGTCAGCAATTCACCCAGCACCGGCGCGCCCGCATGGATTTCCGGCTTCAGATTTTCCACGAAGCCTTTTCCTGCCCATGGATTTTTCACGACCGCGATGGCGGCGAACAGCTTCAAAGGCGTCGCGGCAGCCTTGCCTCCCTCAATCAACGTCGTTTCGACCTGTAGCAGGGTCTTGCGGATCTGGATGGACATGAGTGCTTTCTCCGTAAATATGATAGCTTATGGTATGCCATAATACAAAACTGTCAAGTGCCAGGCCCATTCCGTTGAAAAATGGCACATTAGGCAGTTTTTCCAGTGGCTTACGTTTTAGAAATCCTCGATGCTGCCGTCATAGGCCAGTTCATAGAGACGCGTCATTTCGGGTGGCGTCGGGACACGCGGGTTGTTGGCCGGCGTGCCGGAATCAAGACCCTGACGCACCATTTCCGGCAGAAGCTCGAAATAGCCGCTCTTATCGATGCCGAACTCCTGCGGGGTCGGCACCTTCAGCCGTTTGTTCAGGCCGATGAAGGCCTCCACCAGCTTGGTGCCGGCGACCCGGTCGCTGTCCGTGGCGGCAGCACAGCCCAGCGCACGGGCGGCGGCGGCATACTGCGGCAGAGCGGAATTCAGCGAAAACTGCGTGACCAGCGGCAACACCATCGCATTCGACATGCCGTGCGGCACGTGGAAAAAAGCCCCGATCGGCCGGCTAAGGCCATGGATCAGCGCTGTCGATGTATTAGAGACCGCAAGACCGGCATGGGTCGCGCCCAGCATCATCGCTTCGCGCGCATCCCGGTCATCAGGGTTATCAGCCACTTTTTCGAGATTTGCCCCGATCAGTTTCAGCGCGGAAAGCGCCAGTGCCTCGGAATGGGCGTTGCCGTTGCGGTTGACCAATGCTTCCAGCGCGTGGGTCAGCGCATCGATACCGGTATCGACCGTAACCCGGTAAGGGCAGGTCAGCGTCAGCTCGTAATCGATGATGGCGGCGACAGGCAAAGCGGCGGTGCCAAGGATCAGCATTTTTTCGCTTGCCACCGTATCGGTCACAACGGCGGCGCGGGTCACTTCCGATCCGGTTCCGGCGGTCGTGGGGATGGCAATCACCGGCATGACGGCGAAATCCACGATCCGTGGCACCTTCAGGGCACGCAGCTCTTCGCCGCTGGTCGCGACGATGGCAGCCGCTTTTGCGGTATCGATGGCGCTGCCGCCGCCGAGTGCCACGAGACCATCATGACCGCCATCTGAAATGCGTTTCACCAAAGCAGCGATCGAAATGTCCGTCGGGTCTTCCACGACATCGGCGAAAATGGCGGCTTCGATGTCTTCGCCGCCAAGCGCCTGCAAAAGTGTATCGGCATGGCCGAGCTTTTGCATGACCGGGTCGCAGACAAGCAAGGGGCGAGAAACCCCCAGTAATTTCAGCACAGCCGGCAATTGAAAACGGCTGCCGCCGCCGATCAGCATTTCACGGGGCATCAGGACACGGTTTATCATTGCGGTTCTCCGCCACTCTCATTCTGCGTTGTTCGGAACGGCTAAAGGCCCTATGACCTGAAGCGGAATATCGTTATCCCGCTCAGGCCGAGATGAGCCTAATGCGCCAGGATTTTCGAGAGGAACGAGCGGGCGCGCTCCGTCTTCGGATGGGTGAAGAAGCTGTCGCCCTCGCCGATCTCAACGATTTCGCCGCCATCCATGAAGACGATGCGGTCCGCCACCTTGCGGGCAAAACCCATCTCATGGGTTACCACCATCATCGTCATGCCCTCCTGCGCCAGCGAGACCATGACATCGAGGACCTCGTTGATCATTTCCGGATCGAGCGCCGATGTCGGCTCGTCGAAAAGCATGGCAACCGGGTCCATCGCCAGCGCGCGGGCAATGGCGACACGTTGCTGCTGGCCGCCCGACAATTGGCCGGGATATTTCTTCGCATGCGCCGTTAGCCCCACCCGCTCAAGCAGGGCGTTGGCCTTGGCAAGCGCTTCCGCCGGTGAGCGGCCGAGAACCTTCTCCTGCCCGATGCTGAGGTTTTCGAGGATCGTCATATGCGGAAAAAGCTCAAAATGCTGGAACACCATGCCCACTTTGGAGCGCAGCTTCGGCATGTCGGTCTTCGGGTTGGTCACTTCCACCCCGTTGACGGTGATGACGCCGTTGCCGATCGTCTCAAGCGCGTTCACACATTTGATCAGCGTCGATTTGCCGGAGCCGGATGGGCCGCAGATGACGACGACTTCGCCCTTGGCAACATTCAGGCTGCAATTGGTCAGAACCTGAAAATGCGGACCGTACCATTTATTGATGGACTGGAGTTCGATCATGCTGGTTGTTTGCGACATCGGACCGCTCCTCAATGTATGTCAGTCGACATGGGCCCATAGGCCTTGCCGAAGCGTTTCTCGATCCGGCGCTGGATGAGTTCCCAGGCGGTCGTCATGGCGAGGTAATAAAGGGCCGCAACCGTGAAAAGCTCCAGCACGAGGAATTTCTCCTGAATGAGAACCTGCGTGCGGCGCAGAAGCTCCTCCATGGAAATGATCGAGGCAATCGACGTCGTCTTCAGCACGCCGTTAACGGAATTGCCAAGCGGCGGAATGATGATGCGGAAGGCTTGTGGCGCCACGATGTAACGCATCACCTGCGCTTCGGTCATGCCGATGGCCCGCGCCGCGTTGATCTGGCCCTTGGGAACGGCAGCGATGCCGGCCCGGACGATTTCCGACAGATAGGCCGCTTCGCACAGCGACAGGCCGATCAGGGTGGATTGCAGAACCGTCAGCTTGATGCCCATCTGCGGCAGGCCGGTGTAAATGATGATGAGCTGTACCAGAAGCGGCGTGCCGCGAAAGATCCAGGTGTAGAAATAGGCCGGCCCGGACAGGAACCGGTATTTCGACATGCGCATCACCGCAATGACGAAGCCCAGCGCCAGACCCGCCGTCATGGCGAAAACCGTGAGGCCGAGCGTCACCAGCGCCCCCTCGAACAGATAATAATTCGTCAGATATTCGAAGAAACCTTCCCAGTTCCAACCCTTCACGTCTCTCTCCAGTTCATGCGGGCTCCAATTCATGCGGGAACAGTCGCGGCGAGAGCTTTCCCGCCGCGATGACAGTTCAGATGGCTGGAATTCAACCTTCCGGGCCGAGAACGGCGAGATCGCCGGGGGCAATGCTGACGCCATAACCACCCATCAGCTTCTCAAGCGAGCCATCGGCTTTCATCTCCTTCAGAGCGAGGGAGACGGCATCGGCGACGTCCTTGTTGCCGAAGGACAGCGAGCCGGGGGTGGGATACATGCCGGAAAGCGCATGGGTGAATTCGCCACGGTCCTGATACTGCTTGGCAACCGGATCGATGGATACAGCCGCCTGCACCTGGCCTGCGCGCAATGCCTGATAGACCGTCGCATAATTGTCGAACAGGTTGATGGTCATCGGCGCGAGACCGCGCTTTTTGAAGTCCTCGTTCAGTTCCTTGATCTTGCGCTCTGCATAACCGCCAATATCGGTGCTGACGGCCTTGCCGGCCAGATCGTCGACCTTGGTGATGGGATCGGACGCGCCGACCGCCGTGGAAATGCTGATGGCAAGGTTTTCATAGGGGATCATGAACAGGATCTTGCGTCGTTCCGCCGTCACGAACAAGCCGGCATTGATCAGGTCCCAGCGGCCGCCCTGCAGGCCCGGCACCATCGTCGCATATTCGGTGCTGATATATTCAGGCTTCAGGCAGAGACGCTTGGCGATCTCATAACCCAGCTCGATGCGCAGGCCTTTCAGGACACCTTGCTGATCGGCATAGGCCATGGGCGGCAGGGTCGGGCTGGTGGCCATGACGAGATGGCCGGGCTTGATGAGATGATTGTCGGATATTTTCGGCGTGCAGTCCTGTGCAACGGCGGCACCGGCAAAAAGAGTGATGGCGACGCCCGCCAGAAAGGTTTTGGCGCGCACGACTGTGCATTTCCGGGAAATCGGATTCCAGTTCATATTTAGCTCCGCTCTTTATATTATTGATTATGGCATACCATCACACCAAACGGTTTACCCTGTCAAGAAGCGGACAAGTATTTTTCTAAATTATTGAAAAACAATGGTAAAATAAAAATAGCGCAACCTTGCGGCTCCCGGCAGGGCAGCCGCAAGGGCGGGGCAACGAGAGCGCCGAAGACTTTCAGTCGGCGGTTTTTTGCGCCGTGAGGACCGCTTCAGCGATGGCGCAAGCGCTCGTCACATGGTCGAGCGCGGCTTTGTAGGCGGCGTCACCATCTCCCTGGCGGATCGCCTCGACAATCTTTTCCATCTGCGCCGGGCCTTCGGTATCGCGGCTTTTCGTCTTGATCGTCATGGAGCGCAGATGGTTGATCCGCACCGTCAACAGATTGACGACACCCCAGGCGACCTGCCGGTCGATCTTGCTGAACAGCGTATGGTAAAAGGACGAGGTATGCGCCAGCACGCCCGGCATATCCTTGGAGACATAGCTCTCTCGAATATGTTTCAGCGAAACTTCAAGCGCCTCGACGATGGCGGGATCGCGGCGTTCGGCACAGAGCCGGGCCGCCATTCCCTCCAGTGCACCGCGAATTTCGTAAATCTGCTTGGCTTCATTGAGATCGAGCAGCGCAACCATCGGACCCTTGTTTGGCAAATTCGCGACCAGCCCTTCGGATTCCAGATGCCGCAAAACCTCGCGCACGATGGTGCGGGACACGCCGAGCTGGGCGCAGAGATCGCGCTCGACCAGACGATCGCCGGGGCGGAAGTAACCGTTCACGATGGCATCCCGCACCTTGTCGAGCGCAAGTTCCCTCAACGTCTTCGTTGGACGCTCAACGCGAATGGCAGTTCCCTGCAAAGCACCGGTCATGGTATCACCTCGTTTGGCACATCCCGCTTCGGCTCGCCGCAAGCAGAATCGGGTTCTGGCTCTTGATATTATGGCGTACCAACTTATTTAGCCGCGCATCATCTTTATGGCAACAGCAGAGCTGCGGCAGGACAGACGGTCGCAGCAGGCGGAAACATTATCCCATTCTTTCCGAGGCGTAGGAGCCGGGACCGGGTGGGAAGACAACTGTGCGGTTACCGTTGATGAAGGTGCGGTGGTGGATGTGAGCGTGGATGGCCCGGGCCAGTACCTGCGCCTCCACATCGCGGCCGAGCGACACGTAATCCTCAGCACTCTGTGCATGGGTGATACGCACGATATCCTGCTCGATGATCGGACCTTCATCCAGATCGGCCGTCACATAATGCGCCGTCGCGCCGATCAGCTTCACGCCGCGCTGATAGGCCTGCTTGTAAGGGTTGGCGCCCTTGAAGGACGGCAGGAAGGAATGGTGGATATTGATGATCTTACCCGACATCGTCTCGCACATTCTGTCGGAAAGCACCTGCATGTAGCGGGCAAGCACGATCAGCTCCGTTCCGGTGCTTTCAGCAATCTCCATGATCCGGGCTTCGGCCTGCGGCTTGTTTTCCTTCGTCACCGGAATGTGGTGGAAAGGAATATCGTGATTGACGACGACCTTCTGGTAATCGAAATGGTTGGAGACGACGCCGACGATATCGATCGGCAGCGCGCCGATGCGCCAGCGGTACAGCAGATCGTTCAGGCAATGGCCGAAACGCGAGACCATCAGTATGACCTTCATCCTTTCGGACTGGTCATGCAAAGCCACCTCCATGCCGAACTTTTCCGAGATCGGCGCAAGCCCGGCCACAAGGTCCTCTCGCCTGGCGCCCTCCTCGGAAATGAACCCCACCCGCATGAAGAAGCGGCCCGTACCAAGATCGTCGAACTGCGAACTATCGACGATGTTGCAGCCCTTATCAGCCAGGAAGCCAGAAAGGGCGGCGACGATGCCGCGGGTGGATTTGCATGTGACGGTCAGGACGAAGTTCGTCATCTGGCGCTCTTTCTGTCATCGATATGGGAAAAACCCGCGCGGTTTGATGCGCGCGGGAAAAGCCGCAAGGGCGGCGGGGAAAACCGAGGTCAAACGTCGAGCGTGGTCTGATGCTCCCAGGCGGTGAACTGCGCGCAATAGCTGTTCCACTCGCCCTGCTTGAGCTTCAGATATGCCTTTGAGAATTCGATCCCCAACGCCTGCTGCAACTCCGCATCCTTCTCGTATTCGCGCAACGCATCGAGGAGATTGAGCGGCAGCTTCGGCGCATCCGTAACCGTGTGGCCCTCACGATACATGTCGATATCGTAGTGCGGACCGGGATCGGCTTGCGAGCGGACACCGGAGAGACCCGCAGCAATGATGATGGCCTGTAGCAGATAGGGGTTCACAGCTCCATCCGGCAGGCGCAGTTCGAACCGCCCCGGCCCCGGCACACGCACCATATGGGTGCGGTTGTTGCCGGTCCACGTCACCGTGTTCGGAGCCCAGGTCGCGCCCGAAATGGTACGCGGCGCGTTGATGCGTTTGTAGGAATTGACCGTCGGATTGGTGACAGCGGCAAGAGCGGAGGCATGTTTCATGATGCCGCCGAGAAAGGTCTTGCCCTGGGCGGAAAGCCCAAAAGGCATTGCCTTGTCGGCGAAGGCGTTGACCTTGCCGTCGAGGTCCCAGACCGAAATATGGGCATGGCAACCGTTACCGGTCAGCCCCTTAAAGGGTTTCGGCATGAAGGTGGCGCGCAACCCATGCTTTTCGGCAACGGACTTGACCATGAATTTGAAGAAGGAATGTTTATCGGCGGTCTGGAGCGCATCGTCATATTCCCAGTTCATCTCGAACTGGCCGTTCGCATCTTCATGGTCGTTCTGGTAAGGCTTCCAGCCAAGCTCCAGCATGTAATCGCAAATCTCAGCGATCACATCGTAACGGCGCATCACCGCCTGCTGGTCGTAACACGGCTTTTCCGCCGTGTCGTATTCGTCGGAAATTTTCGCGCCATCCGGCGAGATCAGAAAAAACTCCGGCTCCACGCCGGTTTTGACCCGCAAGCCTTTTTCGGCGGCTTCGGCGATGAGTTTTTTCAACACCACACGCGGCGCCTGTTCCACCGGCTGGTCTTCCATCACACAATCGGCCGCAACCCAGGCGACATCCTTTTTCCACGGAAGCTGGATGACCGACGAAGCGTCAGGCACGGCGAAAAGATCGGGATGGGCCGGCGTCAGATCGAACCATGTGGCGAAACCGGCAAAACCCGCGCCACCCTTCTGCATATCGGCGATGGCTTCGGCGGGAACCAGCTTGGCGCGCTGGCCGCCGAAGAGATCGGTATAGCTGATCATGAAATATTTGATGCCCTTTTCGGCAGCAAATGTGGAGAGGTCCAGTGTCACGTCATTCCCCTTTTTTTGGTATCAGACACTTCATTGACAAAAGACGGACGCATCCTCCCAAATGCGTCCGTCCATTATGTTGTTTAAAAACTGCCTTTCCCCGGAAACCAGTTGGTTCCCGCCAGAGGAACCTGCGCCATGGCGGCGGCCTCCATGGTCAGCGCCACCAGATCTTCCGGCTCCAGATTGTGGAGATGGTTCTTGCCGCAGGCGCGCGCGATGGTCTGCGCTTCGAGCGTCATGACCTTCAGATAATTGGCAAGGCGACGGCCGGCCGCGATCGGATCGAGGCGTGCGGCAAGCTCCGGGTCCTGCGTGGTGATGCCGGCCGGGTCTTTGCCTTCGTGCCAGTCATCATAAGCGCCGGCGGTGGTGCCGAGTTTCTGATATTCGTCTTCCCAGTGCGGATCATTATCCCCCAGCGCTACCAGCGCCGCCGTGCCGATGGCGACCGCATCGGCCCCCAGCGCCAGTGCCTTGGCGACATCAGCACCTGAACGAATGCCGCCGGACACTATCAGTTGCACCTTGCGGTGCATGCCGAGATCCTGAAGCGCCTGAACGGCGGGGCGAATGCAGGCAAGCGTGGGCATGCCCACATTCTCGATGAAGACATCCTGCGTTGCCGCCGTGCCGCCCTGCATACCGTCAAGCACCACCACATCGGCACCGGCTTTCACCGCCAAAGCCGTGTCGTAATAGGGCCGCGCGCCGCCGACCTTGATGTAGATCGGCTTTTCCCAGTCGGTGATTTCGCGCAATTCGAGGATCTTGATTTCCAGATCGTCAGGGCCGGTCCAGTCAGGATGACGGCAGGCGGAACGCTGGTCGATGCCCTTGGGAAGATTGCGCATATTGGCGACGCGATCGGAAATCTTCTGGCCGAGCAACATGCCCCCGCCGCCCGGCTTCGCACCCTGGCCGACAACGATCTCGATGGCATCCGCGCGGCGCAAATCTTTGGGGTTCATGCCGTAACGCGACGGCAGATACTGATAAACCAGCGTCTGGCTGTGGCCGCGCTCCTCATCCGTCATGCCGCCATCACCCGTCGTGGTGGAGGTGCCGGCAATCGTCGCGCCACGGCCGAGCGCTTCCTTGGCGTTGCCGGAGAGAGCGCCGAAGCTCATGCCGGCAATGGTGATAGGCGTTTTCAACGTGATCGGCTTTTTGGCAAAACGCGTGCCGAGCGTAACTGTCGTATCGCATTTCTCGCGGTAACCCTCGAGCGGATAACGCGAGATGGACGCACCGAGAAACAACAGGTCATCGAAATGCGGAACCTTGCGCTTGGTGCCCGCGCCGCGAATGTCGTAAATACCGGTCGCAGCCGCCCGGCGGATTTCCGCCAGCGTGTGATCGTCGAATGTCGCGGATTTGCGCGGCGGGGTGAAGGGGTTGTGATAGCTCATCTAAATATCCCTCGCCTCAATACGCGTCGGCGTTGTCGATGTTAAAATTGTAGAGCGTGCGGGCCGAACCGTAGCGCTTGAACTCGCTTGGGCTGACATCGGTGACGCCGGCTTTCTCAAGAAGTTCGGCAAGTTTCTCCAGGTGTTCCGGCCGCATTTCCTTTTCGATGCAATCGGCACCGAGGCTCTTGACCGAACCGCGCACGAAAAGCTTCGCTTCATAAAGGGAGTCGCCAAGTGCATCGCCCGCATCGCCGCAGACGACGAGGTGGCCGGACTGGCCCATGAAGGCGGACATGTGGCCGATATTGCCCTTCACGACGATATCGATGCCCTTCATCGAAATGCCGCAGCGGGAGGCGGCATTGCCTTTGATGATCAGCAGCCCGCCGCGACCGGTGGCACCCGCATATTGCGAAGCATCGCCCTCGATAACAACGGTGCCCGACATCATGTTTTCCGCCACACCCGGCCCGGCCGAGCCGTGCACGGTGACGGTGCCGCCATCATTCATGCCGGCGCAATAATAACCGACCGAGCCGCGCACATCGACGGTCACGGGACTGTCGATGCCGACGGCGACGGCATGGTGGCCGCGCGGATTGACGACTTCGAATTCGGTATCGTTGACGCCGGAGGAAAGGCCGTGCAGCGCGCTGTTGAGTTCACGCAGCGGCGTGTGGGAGAGATCGAAAACTGGCATGGATTATGACTTTCAAAACAGGCGCCGATGAACGGCTATCAGGCGGCCTTTTCATGGTCCCAGAAATAGACGGTCCCCGGTTCCGGCTCCCAGACACGGGCATTTTCGATGCCGGGCAGATTGACCAGCGCGCGATATTCGGAGCCGAAAGCGACATATTGATCGGTCTCGGCCATCACAGCCGGCTTGCAGGCGATGGGATCGCGCACCACGCCGAAACCGGATTTGGTGCCGACGACGAAGGTGAAGAAGCCGTCGAGATCATCAAGCGCACCCTCGAGCGCTTCGCCCAGATCCTTGCCCTTGGCCATTTCCGCCGTGAGATAGGCGGCGGCCACTTCCGAGTCGTTCTGGGTTTCGAATGTCATGCCTTCGCGCACCAGTTCGCGACGCAGATTGTTGTGGTTGGAGAGCGAACCATTATGCACCAGGCACTGGTCGGCACCGGTGGAGAAGGGATGCGCGCCAAGCGTCGTCACCGCCGATTCCGTCGCCATACGGGTGTGGCCGATGCCGTGACTGCCAGCCATGGAACGCACATCGAAACGGGCGACAACATCCTTCGGCAGCCCGGTTTCCTTGTAGATTTCCACGCTGTCGCCGGAACCCATCACCCGGACATCCGGGCGGATGGCGGCAAGAACTGCACGAATGCCATCGAGCTTTTCGGAAGAGATATCCAGCACCGCATGGGTGCTTTTCACCGTGACGGAGGCTTCGACGCCGTTTTCCTTCAGCGCTTCGGCAAGGCCGGAAAAATCAACAGCGGGATTGGCCGACTGGATCGTCACTTTCGCACGGCCTGCCGCAGTGCTTCCATAGATCGCGATGCCGGCCGAATCCGGCCCGCGATCAGTCATGGTGACGAGCATGTCCGAGAGCAGCTCACCCAGCTGCGGTTCAAGGCTTTTGTCTTTCAGGAATAGTCCAACAATGCCGCACATCGACAGGCACCTCCATTCGTTTCTGAATGAAGGGCTAACATATGGAATTCCACCAAGTCAACTATCAGGAATATTTTTTTCTTCTAAGGCAACTTTTCAATCATTGGACACCCTTCTTTGCGGATAGGAAATGATCGACAAATAACGGGCGGGAAGCTTCACCAGTTCCTCCGGCCCATGCGGCGCATCGGCGTCGAAAAACAGGCTGTCCCCCGTCTCCATGGTGAAAAGCTGCTCGCCGTGGCGGTAAACCACCTCGCCTTCCAGCATGTACAAAAACTCCATGCCCTCGTGCTGAAAGGTCGGAAACACATCGGAATCGGTCGTCAGGGTGATGAGATAGGGTTCGACGGTGACACCGCTGGTATTGTTGTCGATATGGCCAAGCAGGCTGTATTGATGGCCGGCGCGGGTGCCTCGGCGATCGATATTCACCCCCTGGCCAGCCTTGACGAAAGTAGCGCTGCGCGGTTCCTCGAAACCACGGAAGAAAGCCGTGATCGGCACGCCCAGCGCCTTTGACAGCGTCTGCAGCGTGGTGAGCGACGGGGAAATATTGCCGTTTTCGATCTTGGAAAGCATGCCCACCGATACGCCGGTGGCCGATGCTAGATCGGTGACGGTGATGCCGAGCTTCTTGCGATAGGCACGCACCTCATGACCGATCGCCATCTCCAGATTGTTGACCCTCGGCTCGCGAACGGCATGCGGGTCTTGCGACAGAACCTGCGCTTGCTCGACCTTGGTGGTTTCCTTTGCCATGGGATCCTCCGGCAATATCGTGTTTTTCCTTCTTTACAGGAAAACTATTTTAATTCGGAGGAAATCTTTGTCCTTAGCGCATTCGGAGTGTGGCCAAAACGGGCTTTGAAGCATCCCGAAAAATGACCCGCGCTGGAGAAGCCGGTGGCGAAGGCAACTTCCGCGATGGAGAGCGGGCTTTGTTCCAGAAGCCGCCGGGCATGATCAAGGCGGATCGCCCGATAGGTATCGAGAAAACTCGTCTTAAGATGGGTCGCGAAAAGCCGGTCCAGGTGCCGCGCGCTCGTTCCCGCCAGTTTCGCCATGTTCCGCCGGTCAAGCGGGCTTTCGATGGCCGTTTCCATTTTTTCCAGCACGGTCAGCAAGGCCGGGTGGTTGGTGCCGTAGCGCTCCGCCGAGGAGCCGCGTTGCGGCGCGCCGGGTTCGGCCACAGCCGTGTGCAGATACCAGTCACTGATACGCCGTGCGAAATGCGCACCCATTCTCTGCGAAATCATCGCATGCATCATATCAAGTGGCGCAACACCACCGGCGCAGGTGATGCGGTCACCATCGAAAACAAACCGCGCCTGTCGGGGCGAGAGGTGGCCGAAAGCCTCTCGCAGCACCGGCGCGTGTTCCCAGTGGATGGTGAAATCGCGATTATCCAACAGCCCCGCCGCTGCCAGCACATAAGCACCGCTGGAAATGCCGCCTATCCGGACACCCTGACGCGCCAGCCGCCGCAATGTGCCGAAGGAATTTTCCGCAATTGCCCAGTCCTGCGGCCCGCCGCCAGCACAGACGAAAATGGTGTGGCATCGCTCGCCAGCGGCGGCGAGCGCTTCGCAATCCACAATGATGCCGGACGAACTTCTGACAGCCCCACCATCGAAGGAGAGAGGCACGATCTCATAGAGATCGGTTCCGGCAATCAGATTGGCGGCCCGCAACGGCTCCGCCGCCGACGCGTAAGACATCAGCGCGAAATTCGAAACGAGGACAAAACCGATGTGCTGGAGGTTCTTCTGTTCAATTGTCGTCATGTCTTTATTCTAGATTACAATGTCCTTTATCTGCAATTCTCTTTTCGACCCACCGGCTACACTCGTGAAATATCGTTCGAGGTAAGCCAGATGCGCTATTCCGCTTTTTCCATTTTCATGAACGGCCTTCTCGGCAACAAGGCGTGGAAGCCCGCCTGGCGGGATGTGACGTCCAAACCGCATTATGATGTCATCATCGTTGGCGGCGGCGGGCATGGGCTGGCGACGGCCTATTATCTCGCCAAGGAATTCGGCATCACCAATGTCGCGGTGCTGGAGAAGAACTATATCGGTTCCGGCAATGTCGGCCGCAACACCACGATCATCCGCTCCAACTATCTGCTGCCCGGCAACAACCCCTTCTACGAGCTTTCTATGAAGCTCTGGGAAGGGTTGGAGCAGGATTTCAACTTTAACGCCATGGTCTCGCAGCGTGGCGTGCTGAACCTCTTCCATTCGGATGCGCAGCGTGACTCCTATACGCGGCGCGGCAATGCCATGCGACTGCACGGCGTCGATGCCGAATTGCTGGACCGCGCCTCGGTAAAGACAATGCTGCCGTTTCTCGATTTCGACAATGCCCGCTTTCCCATTCACGGCGGCCTTCTGCAAAAGCGCGGCGGCACGGTGCGGCACGATGCCGTGGCCTGGGGTTATGCGCGCGGCGCAGACAGCCGAGGCGTCGATATTATTCAGGGCTGCGAGGTGACCGGCATTCGCCGTGAAAACGGCAAGGTCGTGGGCGTTGAGACAACTCGCGGCTTTATCGGTTGCGGCAAACTGGCACTGGCGGCGGCCGGCAATTCTTCGCAGGTGGCCAGCATGGCCGGACTGAAACTGCCGATCGAAAGTCATGTCTTGCAGGCTTTCGTTTCCGAAGGTCTGAAACCTTTCATCGATGGCGTCGTCACTTTCGGGGCTGGCCATTTTTACGTTTCGCAATCGGACAAGGGCGGCCTCGTCTTCGGCGGCGATATCGATGGTTACAATTCCTATGCCCAGCGCGGCAATCTGGCGACGGTCGAACATGTCGCCGAAGCCGGCAAGGCGATGATACCGGCGCTCTCCCGCGTCCGGGTTCTGCGCTCTTGGGGCGGCATCATGGATATGTCGATGGACGGCTCACCGATCATCGACCGCACGCCGATCGACAATCTCTACCTGAATGCCGGCTGGTGTTACGGCGGCTTCAAGGCGACGCCCGCTTCCGGTTTCTGCTTCGCCCATCTTCTGGCGCGCGGCGCACCGCAGGAAACGGCAACGGCCTTCCGGCTGGATCGCTTCCAGCGCGGTTACCTCATCGATGAAAAAGGCCAGGGCGCCCAGCCCAACCTTCATTAAAATTTGTAGCGGGATTTCAGGCGAAAACCGCTCACACTTTTCGCCATCCCGCTATCTGGTGGATCAAGGACATCTGAAATGGCAAGTCTCGTGCCCTGCCCGCATTGCGGGCCAAGACCCAAGGAAGAATTCACCATCAAAGGTGCTGCCCTTGCCCGGCCGGCGGCGGATGCCGGCGCTGAGGAATGGTTCGACTATGTCTATCTGCGCGACAATCCCCGTGGAGCCTACCATGAATATTGGCACCACACCTCTGGCTGCCGGCGCTGGCTGGTGGTGACACGCGATACCGTCACCCATGAGATATCCGTCTGCCGCGATGCCGCCGACGAGAAGAAAGTGACAAGCGCATGACCTCCCACCGCCTGAAGACTGGCGGTCTGATCGACCGCTCCAAACCGCTTTCCTTCACCTTCGATGGCAAAACCATGCGAGGCTTCGAAGGCGACAGCCTTGCCTCCGCCCTGCTCGCCAACGGCCAGCAACTCGTCGGCCGCAGTTTCAAGTATCACCGCCCGCGCGGCATATTGACGGCGGGCGCCGCCGAGCCGAACGCGTTGATGACGATCGGCAGCGGCGGGCGTACGGAGCCGAACACGCGCGCCACCATGCAGGAGCTTTATGCCGGGCTGGAAGCGAAAAGCCAGAACCGCTGGCCCTCCCTCGATTTCGATATCGGCGCACTGACCGGCCTTCTTTCGCCCTTTCTCGGCGCGGGTTTCTACTACAAGACGTTCATGTGGCCCGCCGCCTTTTGGGAAAAAATCTACGAGCCCTTCATTCGCAAAGCCGCCGGTCTCGGCAAGGCAAGCTACGAGGCAGACCCGGATGCCTATGACAAATGCTGGGCGCATTGCGATCTGCTGGTGATCGGTTCCGGCGCAGCGGGACTTGCAGCGGCGCTTGCCGCAGGGCGCGTCGGCGCACGCGTCATCATTCTGGACGAACATTCCGTCGCGGGTGGTGGGCTTTTGTCTGAAACCGCAATCATAGGCGGCAAGAGCTCTCCGGATTTCACCGCGCAATGCATTGCCGAGCTCGAAGCCCTGCCGAATGTGACGGTACTGACGCGGACCACGGCCTTCGGCTGGTATGACGGCAATGTCTTCGGCGCGGTGGAGCGGGTACAGAAGCACTTGGCTCACCCGAAAGCCCATGTACCGGTGGAGCGTCTGTGGCGCATCGTTGCCAAGCGGGCGCTGCTTGCCACGGGCGCGGAAGAGCGGCCGCTGGTCTTCGGCGGCAACGATATTCCCGGCGTGATGATGGCGAGCGCCATGCGCAGCTATCTCAACCGCTACGCCATAAGCCCCGGCAAGACGACGGCGATTTTCACCACCAATGACAGCGGTTACTCGCTCGCCCGCGATCTGGAGGCGCAGGGTGTCACTCTTGCCGCCATCATCGATAGCCGCCAGCAGGGTAATCCCGGTTACGAAGGCAAGGCGCGTGTCATCAAAGGTGGCGTCGTCTCGAATGCAAAGGGCGGCAAGGCGCTGTCCGCCATAGAGATTTATGCCAATGGCCGCACGGAGAGCATGAATATCGATGCGCTCGCCATGTCGGGCGGTTTCAGCCCCATCATCCATCTTGCCTGCCATCGCGGCGGAAAGCCGGTCTGGTCGGAAGACAATGTTGCCTTCCTCGCACCCGCCAATCTCAAGGGGCTCGAACTCGCCGGCACGGTATCCGCGATAAATGGCATCGCCGCCTGCCTTGAGGATGGCGCGCGAAAGGGTGCGGCGCTTGCGCAGGATCTCGGTTTTACAGCGACCACACCGACATTCGGCGTCGTGGAAAACGACATCGTAGCCCCGCCCGCAAAGCCGCTCTGGTCCATCCCCGGCATCAAGGCGAAAGCCTTTGTCGATTACCAGAATGATGTTCATCGCAAGGATCTTGGCCTTGCCGTCAGCGAGGGTTACGGCCATGTCGAACTGGCCAAGCGTTATACAACAAACGGCATGGCGACGGATCAGGGCAAGCTTTCCAACGTCAACGCCATCGGGCTGCTGGCCGAGGCGCGTGGCGTTTCCCCGGCGGATGTCGGCACCACCACGTTCCGGCCGTTCTACACGCCCGTCTCCTTTGGCGCGCTCACCGGCGCTTATCACGGCCATCATTTTCAGCCGGTGCGGAAATCACCGCTGCATGGCTGGGCCGAGAAAAACGGGGCGATCTTCGTTGAAACCGGTCTCTGGTATCGTTCCTCCTGGTTTCCCCGCAGCGGCGAAAACGGCTGGCGGGAAAGCGTTGACCGCGAGGTTCTGAACGTTCGCAAAAATGCCGGCCTCTGCGATGTATCGATGCTCGGCAAGATCGAGATTTGCGGCCGCGACGCTGCCGAATTCCTCAACCGGGTCTATTGCAATGCCTTTCTCAAGCTGCCGGTCGGCAAGGCGCGATATGGCCTGATGCTGCGCGAAGACGGCATGATCTATGACGACGGCACCACCAGCCGGCTGGAGGAAAACCGCTTTTTCATGACAACCACCACAGCCTATGCGGCAGGTGTCATGAACCATCTGGAATTCTGCGCCCAGGCGCTCTGGCCCGATCTCGACGTGCGGCTTGCCTCGGTCACCGATCAATGGGCGCAGATGGCGATTGCCGGACCAAAGGCACGCACCATTATCCAGAAAATCGTCGATGAGGATATTTCCGACGACGCCTTTCCCTTCCTTGCGGCAAGAGAAGTCTCGCTCTTCGGCGGGCAACTGTATGCTCGCCTGCTCCGGATTTCCTTCTCCGGCGAACTGGCTTATGAACTTGCCGTTCCCGCCGGTTATGGCGAAAGCGTTGCAGATGCGCTGATGGAAGCAGGCAAGTCCGAGACCATCATGCCCTATGGCGTCGAGGCGCTCGGCGTGCTGCGCATCGAAAAGGGCCATGTCACCCATAACGAGATTAACGGTACGGTGGTGCCCGCCGATCTCGGCTTTGGCAAAATGGTCTCCGCCACCAAGGCCGATTTCATCGGCCGTCGAATGCTGGAGCGCGAGGGGCTTTCCGCAGCAGACCGGCCAAGTCTTGTTGGTGTCTTGCCGCTTGATCCCAGCCAGTCCTTCCGAAGCGGCTCGCATATTCTTGCTAAAGACGCTGCGGCAACACTGGAAAACGATCAGGGTTATGTGACCTCAAGCGCGTTTTCACCCCATCTCGGCTCCACCATCGGTCTCGCGCTCGTCAAGAACGGCCCGGGCAGACATGGCGAAGAAGTCGTTGTGTGGAACGGCCTGCGCAATGAATTCACCGCCGCCCGCCTGTGCCACCCGGTTTTCTTCGACCCTGAGAACGAGAAGCTCCATGCCTGATTTCAAGTCTGATTTCAAATCTGGTTTCCGGCCGACACTCCGCCCGGCGCTTGGCGCGAAGGGGGCGATTTCCTCCGCTGCCCTCAAACTCTCACCCATGCCGGAAGGCGCGATCATTCATGTGCTGGCCGCGCCCGGCGCAGCGGATATGGAAGTTCGCCTGCGCAGCCTCGCAAAAGGCGATGTGCGGGCGGTCTCTCCCGGCCAATGGTTCATCGTCGGCGAAGAGCCGCTGTCTCACGCGGAGATGAAGGCGTTTCTTGCGGTGCTTGAGCCACAGGCAACGGGTGTAGACCAGAGCCAGGGACGCGTGCGTATTCGTATCGAAGGCAGGATGGCCGAGCGGGTGCTGGCAAAAGGAACGGCGGCCGATCTTTCCATCGCCGCTTTTCCGACGGGACACTCCGCCACGACGCTGATCGGCCATATCGCCGCGCATCTCACCCGGCTTGACGGGCAGGTGTTCGAAGTCATCGTTTTGCGCGGCTTTGCCGAAAGCCTGTGGGACGATCTTGCCCGGATGAGCCTTGAATTCCAGTGATCCTATCGGCCTAGGTCCAGATGCTTTCGGGCGTCAGGATTTCAAAGGGAACGATCCGCTGTTCGACGGAGGATGTGTCGCCATTCTCGACGCGCCGTAACATCACGTCGATCAATTGCTGCGGCATCCTGTCGAGGGGAAGCGGCAGCGAGGCGGTGATCAGCCCTTCATTCAAACCCTTGCGCGTTTCCGGGCCGATATCGTTACAGATGATTTTTATGCCGCGCTGCTTCTCCGCGGGCAGCTCCCTTAGTGCCCGCAGAACGCCGGATATGCCGCCGCCATTGACATAAATCCCCTTGAGGCCGGGTTCGGAGGCAATCATGTCACGGATGATGACATAGGCATTTTCCGGCTCTTCGTGTGTCAGCAGCGTTTCTGCCACCTGCAGTTCAGGTGTGTTTTCCCGCATATAAGAGCGGAAACTGGCATCCGAAACATCCTGACACTGATAGCGGTTGCTGCCGATCAGCGGCACAACCATGCCCTCACCCTTCACCGTCTGGCTGAGGAACCATGCCGCCGTGCGTCCGCGTTTCCAGCTATCGGTTCCGACAAACCCCGCGCGGCTCGCCGCCGACAGATCGGACACGTAGGTGACCACGGGAACACCCCTGCCCCGCAGCTCGTCGATCGCCTGGCTGACGAGCGGATGATCGGCCGTCACCACCGCGATCGCACTGCAGGATTGCCCCATCTTCAGGAGATTGGCGGAAACGGCCTCCGGTGAGAGGTCGTCCTCGAACACGACATCCGGCTCGATGATGCTGTCCGGCCTTTGGCGTGCAGCGGCGACGATCCCCTCCGCCCACAACCGGTAGAGCGGCCGATGGGATTGCTGCAGCAGAAAACCGAGCCTGTAATGGGGCATGGCCTCACGACGCCGGTCCTTGATGGTGCCGAGACCATAAAAACCGATCTCCTCCGCCGCCTTGAGAATCTGGTCGATCGTATCCTGACGCACGGCGGTCGAACCGTGCAGCAGCCGGTTGACCGTGGAGATGCTGACACCGGCTGCCTTGGCGAGATCGGTAATGGTCGGTCGGTTCATGGCGCCTCACAATCGTATCATTCATGAATGACATGTGATGATACGAAATGCAACATCAAATGAAATATAAATTCCATTCTCAGAAAAATGAAAGATATAAATCATCTTGTCATTTTGGCCCATCGGGAGAATGGGCAGGGAGGAAACAATGGCATATTTCACGAAATTTCTCATGGCGGGCGCCGCATCGCTCATAATGGCGTCCAGTGCGTTTGCCGCCAATATTGCCGTCATCGGCGGCAAGAATGACGATGCATTCTGGAACCTCATCAAAAAAGGTCTGGATGACGCACGCCTCGTGGTCGAGACGAATGGCGGCAAGGTCAATTATCTTCGTTTGCAGACCTATGACAATTTTGCGCCGGATGTGGTGCAGCTGATTCAGACCGCCATCAGCCAGAAGGTTGACGGCCTCGTCATCCCGAACTGGGTTCCGGAAGGCGAGGACCCGGCGATCCGCGAAGCTATCAAGGCCGGTATCAAGGTCATTCTCATGAATGCCGGGGGCCATGAAAAGGCGAAAGAACTCGGTGCGATCAATTATGTCGGCTCCGACGAATATCTGGCGGGTGTGGCCGGCGGCGAATATTTCGCCAAACAGGGTAAGAAGAACGTCATCTGCGTCAATACCGTTCCGGGTGCAGCCAATCTAGAAGCACGATGCAAGGGCGTCATCGACGGCATCACCAAGGTCGGCGGCGTCGGCAAGCAATTGCCGCTTCCCGCCACCAGTTTCGGCGATGCCACAGCTGTCGCCGAAGCCATCAAGGCCACCCTGCTTCAGGACAGCAAGATCGACGGCGTTCTCACCATTGCTGCGGGCGATGCGGATTCAGCCGCCATTGGCGTCATGCAGGCGGGCAAGACCGAAACGGTACTGCTTGGCACCTTCGACCTCAACCAGTCCGGCCTCGATCGCATCAAGGATGGAACGCAAGGTTTTGCAATCGACCAGCAGCCCTATCTTCAGTCGCTGCTGGCGGTAACGCTGCTCGCCTCGGCCATCGATTTCGGAACCGATCTGCCGACCGCGCCGCTGCTGACGGGGCCAAGCATCGTCGACAAATCCAACATCGAGGCCACGCTTGCCGGCGTTGCCAAGGGTGCACGCTGAGCGGTGATCCACGCCCGATCCCGGCACCCGGCAATACCGGCGTTCGGGATCGGCAGGCGAGGACATTGCCGCAAAACCCAAGGTCAATAGTGGAGTGAACGACGTGAAAAATCTCTCTTTGAGCGACCTTCTGCGTCGCCCGGAATCAGGCGCCTTTCTTGGCCTTGTTTTCGTTCTTGCCTTCTTCGTTGTCTTCGGCAGCATCGAATTTCTCAAACCCGCAGGCGCTGCAAGCTGGCTGAATGTCGCCGCCAATCTCGGCATCGTCGCCATTCCCGTCGGCCTTCTCATGATTTCCGGCGAGCTGGACATTTCCATCGGCGCGATGATCCCGGCAGGCGCGCTGACGGTCGCCATCATCTCCGGTTATTATGGCATGCCGATCTGGCTCGGCGTCATCGGCGCGCTTGGTCTTGGCGTACTTGTCGGCCTGATCAACGGCTTTCTGGTGATACGGACGGTGGTGCCGTCGCTGATCGTCACACTCGGCACGCTCTTTGCCGTGCAGGGGCTGATCCTCGGTTTTTCGGTGCTACTGACCGGAACAACCAGCGTCGCGCTGAGCCCGGCGCAATCCGGCCCGATCGCCAAATTTCTTTTCGGACAGTTCATCGGCGGCAGTTTTCAGGTCAGCATCGTCTGGTGGCTGCTGTTGACGGCGATCTATATCTTTTACGTCCATTATTCGCCCTTCGGAAACTGGATCTTCGCCATGGGAGGCGATCGGGTGAGCGCCCGCAACGCCGGCATTCCCACCGACAGGCTGACGGTGACACTTTTCGTCCTTTCCTCCGTCAGCGCCTCTTTCGTCGGCGTCTGTCAGGCGATCCTGTTCAATGTCGCCCAGGTCTCGGCCGGCATGACCTTCATCTTCAACTCCATCATCGCGGTCGTCGTCGGCGGGGTGCTGCTGACCGGCGGCTTCGGTTCGGTGATCGGTATATTTCTCGGCACCATCACCTTCGCCATCGTCAACCAGGGCATTTATTTCACCACGTTTGACCGCAACTGGTCGAGCCTCATCATCGGCGTCATGCTGCTCTTGGCGGTGCTGATGAACAACACCTTCCGCGTCATGGCGCTCACCTATTCACCGAAGAAGAAATGAGGCAAGACGATGTCGACACCCATTCTCGAACTTAGAAACGTCAACAAATCCTTCGGCCCGATAGATGTTCTGCATGATATCTCGCTGAAGGTCCGCGCCGGCGAAGTGCTCTGCCTGCTGGGAGACAATGGTGCTGGAAAATCCACGCTGATCAAGACACTGGCCGGCGTTTATCAGCCCAGTTCCGGCGAGTTGCTGATGGATGGACAGCCGGTCAATTTCGACGGGCCACGCGATGCGCAGCGCATGGGCATTTCCACCGTGCACCAGTTTGGCGGCACCTTTCCGCTGATGAGCATCGGCCGCTCGTTCTTCATCGGCGCAGAACCCACGAAAGGCTTCTGGCCTTTCCGGGTCTACGACCGCAAGAAGGCCAATGAAATCGCCGTCAAGGCAGTGCAGGAATTCGGCATCACCCGCATCGATGACGGCGACCGCCTGATCGGCGGGCTTTCCGGTGGCGAGCGGCAATCGCTCGCCATCGCTCGCGCGGTGCATTTCGGCGCACGCGTTCTCATCCTCGACGAGCCGACGGCGGCGCTGGGCGTGAAACAGGCGTCCCACGTCCTGCGCATCGCGCTTGAAGCGCGCAAGCGGGGGATCGCGGTGATCTTCATCACCCATCAGGTCACCCATGCCATCGCCGTCGGCGACCATTTCGCCGTGCTCATCCGCGGTGCGGTCGCCGCCAACTTCCGCAAGGGCGAGAAATCCCGCGAGGAAATCACCGATCTGATGGCCGGCGGCGAAGCGCTCGCCGACCTCGGCGCAGAGGTGGAAAATTACATGGCCAGCCATGACGGCCATCCGCCGCAGCCTCCATCCAATTAGAGCATTTCCAGTAAAAGCGATTCCGCTTTTACGTCCGGACAATGCGTAAAAACAAAGACATAGAGAAGGATCAAGACCGATGAAAATCGCCATCGACCCCCACATGCACCGCTTCACCAGCCTCGATGAGCTGCCCGCCAAGGTGAAGGAGCTCGGCTACGACTGGATCGAACTCAGCCCGCGCGCGGATTTCCTCGAATGGTTCAAGGCGCCGCGCGTCTTTCCCGAGCGCATCCGCTCGTTCAAGAAGGCGCTGAAAGACGCCGATGTCGGCATCGCCTCACTGCTACCGATGTACCGCTGGGCCTCCAATGACGAGACCGAACGGCAGGCGGCGGTGAAACACTGGAAACGCGCCATCGAGATCGCCATCGAACTGGAGGTCGATACGATGAACTCCGAATTCGGCCGTGGCCCGCATCCCGACAAGGGGTCATGTTATTGCTGCCATACCGGCTCGATGATCGAGGCCTGCGAGGATGCCTGGTGGCGCTCGATGGAGGAGCTGGTGCCGATCTTCGAGCGCGAAGGCATCAACCTGCATGTCGAGCCGCATCCGGAAGACTGGTGCGAGACATTGCAGCCGGCGCTCGACATCATCCGCACCGTCAATTCGAAGAATGTCAAGTTCCTCTATTGCGCGCCGCACACCTTCTATTTCGGCGACGACACCAAGGCGATGCTGCGCGAGGCTAAAGACGTGCTCGCCCATGTGCATGTGGGCGATACCTTCAACCACAAGGCCAGCTCCGGATTGCGCTACATCCTCAACCCGCCCGGCACGCAGGCTCGGGTTCACCAGCACCTGAACATCGGCCAGGGCGAAGTGCCGTGGGACGACTTTTTCGGCACGCTTTCCGAAATCGGCTTCGACGGCATCACGACCTCCTGCGTCTTCGCCTGGGAGGACAGGGCGGATGAATCGAGCCGCTTCATGCGCGGCAAGATGCAGGACTATATCGACCTCTATTTCAAGAAATAACGCGGCAAACCGGCGCTGATACCGGGGCAATTCCGCCCCGAAACGGACCGTTTGGAACATCCAATTAAAAGGCGATCGACATGATCAACGGAGAAAGACTGATTTCACGCCCGCTACGCTGGGCCATGGTGGGCGGCGGACGCACGGGACAGGTGGGCTACAAGCACCGCACCGGCGCATTGCGCGACGGCAATTACCAGCTCGTCGCCGGCGCCTTCGACCTCGATGCCGAGCGGGGCCGCGACTTCGGCGTCAATCTCGGCGTGGCGGCGGATCGTTGTTATACGGATTACAAGGCGCTGATCGCCGGCGAGACGGCGCGCGAAGATGGCGTGGACGTTGTCTCCATCGCCACCCCCAATTTCACCCACTACGAGATCACCAAGGCCTGCCTTGAAGCGGGGCTGCATGTCGTCTGCGAAAAACCGCTGTTCTTCACCGTGGCGGAATGCGACGAGGTGGCGCGGCTTGCCGAACAGAAAGGGCTGATCGTCGGTGTTACCTATGGCTTTACCGGGCACCCGCTCGTCCACCAGATGGCGGCCATGGTCAAGAAGGGAATGCTGGGCGACATCCGTATCGTCGACCTGCAATATACCCACGGCTTTAATTCCGGTGACGATGTGGGCGCGGGTGAGGCTGTCAAATGGCGCACCAATCCCCGCACCGCCGGCCCGACCTTCGTGCTGGGCGATATCGGCACACATCTTTATTATCTCTCGGAAGTCGTGCTGCCGCATATGAAGGTGGAACGCCTGCTCTGCGACCGCAAGGCCTTCATCCCCACCCGCGCACCGCTGGAAGACCACGCCACCGTTCTGATGCATTACGACAATGGCGCGCGCGGTCGCCTCTGGGTCTCCTCCGTCAATGCCGGCAATATGGGATCGCAACGTTACCGTTTCGTCGGCTCCAAGGCCTCGCTTGAATGGTCCGATTCCCATCCCGACCAGCTGATCTACGAAGTTCAGGGCGAACCCGGCCGCATCCTGCACCACGGCATGCCCTATCTGGAACAGGAAAGCCTCGCCATCGACCGCATGGGCGCGCTGCATACCGAAGGCCTCGGTGACAGCTGGTCGAACATCTATCTCTGGATCGCCCAGGCGATCGACGCGGCAAATCGCGGTGACAGGGCTTTTCTGAAGACCCACCATTATCCCGGCATCACGGCCGGCACCGAAGGCGTTCGCTGGTTGGAAAACTGCGTCCGCTCGGCCGATGCCGGCGCCGCCTGGGTCGACTTCGCATAACCCGTTTGGGGGCGCGCCGGACCACTCTCCCGTCCTCCTCCTCATGCGCGTCCCCATGCCTTTTTAGAAAGACGACACGATGAAACTCGCAATTTGTACCGACGTCATGGCAAACCTGCCCTTCACCGAAATGCTAGACAAATGCGTCGCCCTCGGCGTCGAGGGCATCGAGATGACCGGCGGCGGCTGGTCCAGCGGCCCGCATTTCCGGGCCGACGAGCTTCTGGCCGATAGAGGTCTGCTCAAATCCAAGCTGAAGGAAATCGAGGCCCGCGGCCTCGAAATCGCTGCGCTGAATTGCTCCGCCAATCCACTCGATCCCGGCGATATGGGCAAACGCCATCTTAAGGAAATGCACGACACCGTCCGGCTGGCGGGCGAAATCGGCATGACGAAGATCGTCACCATGTCCGGCCTGCCGGAGGCAGCACCCGGCGACACGGTGCCGAACTGGCTTGTCTACACCAAGAGCTGGCCGAACGAGATGCCGGAACGCGACCGTTACCAATGGGAAGACCGCGCCTTCCCGCTCTGGCACGGGCTCGTGAAGCTCGCCAAGGAAGCCGGCGTCGAGAAATATGCACTTGAGAATTTCTCGGCCATGCTCGTCTGGAACCCGGAAACCCTGTTTCGCCTGCGCAACGAGGTCGGCCCGACGGTCGGCATGAATCTCGACCCCTCGCACCTGATGTGGATGGGGGCCGATCCCATCTCCTCTGCCCGCGCGCTGGGCAGCGCAATCCACCATTGCCATGGCAAGGATACCCGTATCGAACGCGGGCTGGCGGATGTGAACGGCCTGCTGGAACTAAAAGAAGTCACTGATGTTGCCAACCGCAGCTGGAACTATGTGGCTGTCGGCGCCGGCCGCGACCTGCAATGGTGGAAGGAGTTTTTCTCCGTGGTGCGCATGGCCGGGTATAATGGCTGGGTGAGCCTGGAAATGGAGGATTTCACCATGTCCACCGAGGCGGGCATCCAGTCCTCCATCGACGCCCTGCAAGCCACCATCAGCCGCTGAGACCCGAACCGGGCCCCACAATACGGCCCGGCACCGATTACGCGACGAGGACACCATGACCAACCAGATCACCATCACCATCACCATCACCACCGCTCCCTGCTGCTGGGGCGTCGACGACGTTAAAAACCCCCATCTGCCCCATTGGGAGAAGGTGCTGAACGAGGCGAAAGCCGCCGGTTTCGGCGGCCTGGAACTCGGTCCTTACGGCTATCTGCCGCTTGATCTCAAGCGCGTTTCGCAGGCGCTGAACGAACGTGGCCTGAAGATCGTTGCCGGCACGATCTTCGACGATCTGGTCTCACCGGAAAACCGCGACAATCTGCTGCGCCAGACCGACGAGATCTGCGCGCTGATCACCCGCCTGCCAAAACCGGAAACCCATGCCGGCCAGCGTTTTCCCGCCCCCTATCTGACGGTGATGGACTGGGGTCATGACGAGCGCGATTATGCCGCCGGACATTCCGACCGTGCGCCGCGCCTCGATGAAGCCGCATGGCGGGGGATGGTCGAAAACATCTGCGCCATTGCAACGCTTGCCAGTGACACATACGGCGTGCGCGCCACCATTCATCCCCATGCCGGCGGCTACATCGAATTTGCCGACGAGTTGAAAAAGATCATCGAGGATATTCCAGCCGACCTCGCGGGCCTCTGCCTCGATACCGGCCATATGGCCTATTCAGGCATGGACCCGGTCGCCACGCTTCGCCGCTATTGGGACCGCGTCGACTATATTCATTTCAAGGATATCGACGCCGCAGTTTTTGAAGAGGTGATGGGCGAACACATCCGCTTCTTCGAGGCCTGCGCCAAGGGCGTGATGTGCCCGATCGGCCGCGGCTCGATTGATTACCCAGCGATCCGTAGCCTTCTAACGGAACTCGGTTATGGCGGCTACATCACCATCGAGCAGGAACGCGACCCGCGCAACGCCGGCAGTATTCTGAACGATCTGGCAGCCAGCAGGGCGTTTCTCGCAAAAAGCGGTTTCTGAACCAAACGGGGTAAAATCACTGTACCTCCCGAAGAATCGAGCCGACACAATGGCAGTGAGGGCTGAGAATCGCCCCTGAACCCGAGGCGACGCTGGCACACGAAACATAAACGCCTTCAGCCTAAAAACACATGCATTTATCCGTCACATCCATGTAAAAGCCACATTGGAATATGAGCTGAAGTTGCAGGACGATTTGGCCTTGGTTGACAGCACCTATGGGCAAACCCAAGGTGCGCATCCATAAGCTAAAGAGATCTTTTTCTTTGTATTTTCATGGTGATACGATGATGACCCGCCGCCAGACACTGCTTTTTGCCGCTGCTGCCACCGCCGGCCTTTCGACATCGTCCCAACAGGGCCGGACGGCTGGCCCATCGGCCCGTGCCGCCGGTTTTTGGTATCCTGAGGAAACCGAACCGCATGAACGCACTTTCATGCAATGGCCGGTGAACCCCGCCGTGCATGATGATCCCGATTTCCTCAATGATCTTCAGAAATCCATCGCGAAAATCGCCAACACCATCGCGGAATTCGAACCGGTCGTGATGCTGGCCGCTGCGCAGCACCATGGCGCAATCCGCAAACAGGTGTCGCGCAACGTCGACTTATGGGACATTCCGACCGATGATCTGTGGTGTCGCGATTCCGGGCCGTCCTTTGTTGTGGATGGCAAGGGTGGGCTCGCCATCACGCAGTTCAATTTTAACGGCTGGGGCAACAAGCAAACCCATAATGCCGACGGAAAGATTGCCGCGCGGATAGCCGAACGTATGGGCCTTCCGATTTTTGACGCTGGGCTGGTGGGCGAGGCTGGAGGGGTGGAAACCGACGGCCACGGCACCTTGATCGCCCATGAAAGCAGCTTCATCAATATCAATCGCAACCGGGGCGACAAGGCCGAAATCGAAAGGCTGCTGCTCGACACGATGGGCGCTCTCAAGATGTTGTGGGCGCCTGGAATCATCGGCGCCGACATCACCGATTACCACATCGATGCGCTCGCCCGTTTCGTCAAGCCGGGCCAATTGCTGATCCAGATGGGAGACAAGATCGACCACGATGACCCGTGGTCGATCGCCGCCTTCGAAACCCATGATATTCTGGCCGCCGCTACCGATGCCGAGGGTCGAAAGCTGGACATGGTCATTTTGCCGGAACCCTACGACATTCGTGCCGACAGCGCCGATTTCGTCTCTTCCTATGTCAATTATTATGTCTGCAACGGTGCGGTCATCGCCGCCGAATTCGGCGACCGGGAAGCCGACGAACGAGCCGCAGCCATTCTTGGCAAGCTTTATCCCGGCCGTGAGATCATCACGTTAAATATCGACCCGGTAGGTGAAGTAGGCGGCGGCATCCATTGCGCCACCCACGAGCAACCCAAAGTCTGATCGTTTGGGACTCATGGGCCTTTGACGGCCGGAATATGCCGGAAGATTGAAAATGGCCTCGGAGACTGAAATGACTCCGAGGCCACTCTACCAATCACTGGCAAGAACCGACCCCTGCGAATGTCAGGCTTCGACAGGCTCGTGAACATCATCCAGAAGAAAATGCACGATCACATAACGTGTCGTGTATTTCTGACCGCTATCGGACACGCTTTCGACGCTGCCACCGTCAGAGGGGTGCCATTTCTGGTAATGGGGGTTGTTGGCGATCAGCGTAATCGCCTTGCCCGAAAGCCGGCCGTTCAGCCGATAGCGAGCCTCTGCCAAGGGCCAAATCTTCTCAAAATCCTGCTGGCTGATACGGGCTTTCAATGCCTTCCTGAATATCGCTTCTCCGGGAGAACCATCTTTTTGTTCCATCGGTGGAATATGCAGGTCAACCTCTTCCGCGCCGTCCAGCAGAAAGGCAAATTCGTCTGGCCACATCCGTCTCACGTATCACTCCTCCCAAAGCTCGCCGTCCTTTACAACACAATAATGATAGCGCCTCCACCGCGAGAGGCAATGGCGGATATGAACCTGCGCGTACCAGCATTCCGGATTCTTGCAGATCGACGCCGCATGATCTCCAAATGATACTGAAGATCATGCATCAGACGCCTTGGCGCGGCGTCGATCTTCACTTAAGGGATATGACGCATCCTCCCATCAGTGGCTTCATATAGTGCCAGGGTATGGAAGTGCCCGGGGGCCTCGCCACAGCCACTTTCGGCACTAGCATCAAACGACATAAGTTCAAAAATTGCGGGGAAATCTTGCCTGTCTAAGGCATGTTATGGCGGAGAGGGTGTCCTCCATACCAATTACATCATGCCATTTCAGATGATAAATTTCATGTTGAAAAATCAGTACTTTAAATGTCCATAGCGAGTGCGTGATACGAAATGACATTGAACGAAATAACGAGAAATGGCACGCTGAAAGTGGGCTTGAAAGTAGGCCTGGCGGATTTGGCGGAGGCTTCCCTTGGCACGTACTATAAACAAGCTCAGCGCAACACAGGTCAAGAACCTTAAGGTCGAGGGAAGGCACTCAGACGGCGGGGGACTCTATTTGAAGGTCACGCCTGCGGGTAAGAGATGGGTGTTCATGTATGACTGGGAAAAGAAGCGGGTCGAGTTGGGCCTTGGCACTTATCCCGAGATAGATCTGCTCAGTGCGAGAAAGACGGCTTTCGAATACAGAAGCCTCATTGAAGGCACGACTAAGGTTGATCCGCGAACGGTCCATGGTCGACAAAAGGACAAACCGAAAACGTTCGGTGATGTCGCAAGGGAGTACGTAGAGAGCAAGCAGGGCGGTTGGAAAAACGAAAAACATCGTGACCAGTGGTACTATACTCTTTCTCTTAAGCTTGACGATGCCGGCGAATTCACGGACGACGGATATTGCGTCTCGCTGAGAGACGTTGCTGTCGCCGATGTTGCGACCGACCACATTCTAAATGTGCTTGAGCCAATCTGGAGAACTAAACCCGAGACCGCGTCTCGTCTACGCGGCCGAATCGAAGCAGTGCTTGATGCTGCTAGATCAAGAAAGCTGCGGACTGGTGAAAATCCGGCGTTGTGGCGAGGACATCTTTCTCACCTCCTATCAGAGAAACAAACGCTTTCTCGGGGCCACCATTCCGCAATGCCCTATGGCCAAGTGACGTCGTTTGCACAGGCATTGCTAGGGGCGCCAACCACTTCCAACGCAGCCCTCGCCTTTACGATTTTGACGGCTGCAAGAAGCGGAGAAACGCTCGGAGCTCTTTGGTCCGAGATCGAGTGGGAAGATAAAATTTGGCGTGTTCCAGCTGCGCGTATGAAAGGCAAGCGCGAGCACGCGGTTCCCCTATCTGAAGGAGCTATCCAGATCTTGAAAAAAATGGATTCCTTCCGAAGAGATGGGAATGATTATGTTTTTGCAGGACAGAAGGCCGGTAAGGGCCTGTCGGTCATGGCTTTAACTATGGCGATGAGGCGCCTCGAAGTAGGCCAGTTCACGCCGCACGGATTCAGGTCGGCATTCCGAGACTGGGCAGGTGATGCAACTTCTTTTGCGCGCGATGATATTGAGATGTGCTTGGCTCATGCGATTGGCAATAAGGTGGAAGCAGCGTATCGCCGAGGTAAGGCTTTGGAAAAACGGCGTGAGATAATGAGCGCTTGGTGGAAATTCGTATCAGGTGACAACTCCAATGTTGCCACATTCCCCGCGTCGTCAAACGAAGATGCCGCGTGAAAAGTAGACCTACTCTACCCCAACTTTATCCACAACGTATTTTCCTCCGCTGAAAATCTATGTTGCCTCTTCGAGCGATTCCATGTGCTGATGCTAATGCAATCGCTTGGGAGGTGTAGATGAAATTGCATGTACCTATGAGTGTCATTAGCGTCTCAGATCTTACGGGTGGTGAACTGATCCAGCTCACTAAGTCTGAGCAATCTGTATTGGGTTTTGTGGTAACCAATTCAGACGGGGGACAAAACCAAGTTTTGCTATTGCAGCCAATCCTCAACGCTCGCCCGTTCCACACGCTTGTGAATCTCCCCCGTGAGATCGTCGTCAGCTATGGCAAAGATTGGGTTCTTGAGCCTGTTGTCACCCAGGAAACTTCCTTGAACAACCATCGGACATTCGGCGTGAATGGTGTCCTGAGAATGACCGCCAACGATCTGGTATGGGAGGCAAGTGACCCAACCGGCTATTCAGACGGACTATTTTACAGCCTGAACAACAATGCCAAAGCAGAGATCGATCTGCAGAGCAGCCTCCCTTTCACCAAATGGAAGATTTGGGCGAGCGACAACCACCGAAAAGCGGAAGGGGCTCATCCGCTTATGGAATTTGACGCCAATTCTAAAGCGACAGACTCTTAAACAATGGAGATCAAATATGACTGACTGGAAGACTTCTCCGCCTCCAGAAGGAGTTGAAATTGAGTATGAAAAAGACGGTCGGACCGTTGAAATTGGTGTGTTGAGCTATGCCGGTGGATTCGGCTTGGGAAAAAACGCCAGCGGAGCTGCGGGTCGTATGAAGCCGCAATATCGTAGGGAAGGTGTAACCGAGATGTTTGAGGTCACCAGATGGCGTGAGCTGGACTAAACGCACTGGATGTCTGGTTACTAGTTTTTAAGGCGCTCTAAATAAGTTGTGTTTATTTCAAATGCAAAGCTTGGAGTTGCTGATAATGCCTAGATTTATTTTAAGCTACGATTTGAAGGATGCGAAGGACAGTGACCACGCGAACTTCAAGTCTGAACTGATAACAAGTGGATGGAACGGCTGCGCAAGCGTTTCCAACGTACTCAAAAAGCTACCTGAGACAACAATGCTTGGAAATTTTGATCTCGTCGCTATAGCAAGCGGCACCGTCACCTCCGCAGAAAAAGCAGCGAACGTCACTGTTTCTAGGTACGTCGTGGGCGAGCTTACCGGCGTTCAAAAAGGAAAACTTCCAGACGATTGTGATCCGTGAATATCCATTTCAAACTGGAAGGATAAAAAATGGCAGCCAAGTGGATTTACACTATGCCGGGCCAAACTGCTTTTTACCGCCAAGACGGCTACATCTATGAGGCTAGCGGCGGGAAGCCAAAGTACTTTATAGACGGGGAGTGGTGGTACGAGGTAGATGGAGGGGCGCCCGCCTATTACGAGTCGCAAGACACGATATTCACGACAAATGGCAAACCAGCATTTTACTACGGCACATGATCACGGTTCCCTCCGAGCCATCCGTCAACGCTAATGCAGAACAGGCCCAGGGTCTCGCTTCACAAACCAGACCCTCCAACCGGTTCCTTCATAGCTGCCAGCGGTCCAGAGCGGGTTAAGGATCTCGGCGGCTGCCATGGCCTCTTCGAAGCTGTCCACGTGCCTGACGATGATATCGATCAACTCGCTGACGGTCATGTCGCGCTTGACGGTGAAATCCTCGGATTCAAATCCGGCGTGAATTATGGTGTCCATGCCGACGAAGATGTCCTCATCCGGCAACGCAGATCAACTACCAAAACTAGTAGTGATCAAGCTGCCCTGCGAAACCACCCGTCGAACGCCGCGGCTGTCAGCGGAAGCAAGAGCAATATGACGTCTTGCTGCGCTTCCTTCGCGTCAATCAATCCGAGATCGTCACAGCTGAAGTTGGACAGCAGCTGTTTCTTCCGATGATAGTGTGCACGGACGTTGCATTTGCCGCTGCAGTATTTCGCGTATGGCAGTGCGGAAAGAAACTCTGTGCTGCAGCCCGGTGCCTGGCAGGTATGCTGGAATTGCTTCTTTCTACCAATCGAACTGGAACAGGCGATAGAGCAACATTGGACATCTTTCTGCGAGGGCAGAAACTCTTTCCCGCACGCCTCATTCACGCAGCGTCGCATCACGCGCGTCCGCATCGAGTCGCTTCGGCATTGCTTCGAGCAGTACCGGTTTTCGCGCGACTCAGCCCACACACGGAACTCCTTGCCGCAGGATGGCAATGCGCATGTGCGTGGCGCCGTTTTCGTCTTGGCGATTATCTTCCAGGCATCACGGCCGTAAACGTCATCCTGCACGGGCTTGTCAAAGGCCTGGTCTTGTAGCGCAAGCTTGGCGCAGCGCACGGAGCAATAACGGTGTGGTTTCTGATCCTCGCCGATAGCATTGCCACAGCGCGCGCAAGCCTCCCGGCCCATGGCGTAGTGAGCTTGACCCTCCGCCCACGAGGGTCTCGCGCCTTGCCCGAGCTTCTGAAACGCCGCCGTGATCAGTCCGGCTGACTCGTGGTCTGCCTCCGCCCACTCATGGCCGACAAGGCAGAGTGCGGAACGAAGCCCCGAGCGTGTAGCGCCCTCGCGCTCCCAAGGGTTATTCCGGAAATCATCAAGCACATTCATGACTTGAGAGATTACATGCTTACGACGGTCACCACTGACGATCTGCCGAGGCTTGTGCTGCTTTGCTAGTTTCGCGTTTCTGGCATCAACGAAGTTCGACAAATATACCATTCAGCTACCCAAACATTGCGTCGACAAGCCCTGCCGTCACCGGCGCGGAGGAGACTGGCGGCAAAGTTTTCACGCCTTCCGGCGCTGCGGCTTGCGGCATGCTGGCCTCCAGATAAGCCTGATCCAATGCCCGCAAAATCATGACATGGCGAGGTTCGATAGGCCAGTGCATCAGCGCTGCATAAGAGACAATCTCAGCGTAAGCGATCGGATTTGGCCCAGCAGCATGAAGCGTCCGCGACCGATGCAAATCCATGAACCACCGCCACAACAGCTCGCCGCCGGCAGGGATGCGCGGACGGGTAGCGCCCTTGGCATCAAGCTGTCGCTTTAGCTCGCTGCACAACAAATCCTGGAGCCGATGAGACGATGTCACGATACAAATACCTCCGTCGCGGTGAATGAAGGCTCCCGGCTAGACCACGATTTCGTGCCGGAATAGCTGTCTGGATCGATTTGCATCGTGCACGACGGCTTCTCAAAGTGCACGGTTGCGCTGGTGGTGAAATGCTGGCGGTCCACTGGATAACGAACCTCCAGTGTGGCGAATCCGCTGCTGTCGGAAGTTGTCGGTGCGATGATACGGTGAAGAAAACGCAGCAACGGAGCCATCCTGATTTCTACATAATCACCCGCGGAAAATTTGAACGCCACCGGCAGTCCGCCAACGTTCAACTGCGTCGTTCCCGTGATCGCCTGAAGGTAGGCGTCACCATTAAACGCACCGCCAGCGGCCTTGGTGCCTGACAGAGCCGCGCCGGTATCCATGGCGATCGGCCGTGGTCGGAAGACGTCGTAGCCAAGGAAGACTTCGCCGTCGTCACCTGCCTGCATCATGAAAGCATCCATGATACCGAAGTCTTCCTTGGAGAGGTACGTCGCCCGATAGGTGGCTTTCCAATATGGCGTGCCAGAGGACATTGACTCCGTCCGGCGCCCTTCCATACGGTTGGTGCTTCTGATCTGAACGGGATCAAAATTGCACTCACGCCACGGGATTGGAGGGAGAAACAGTGGGTTACTCATTGAGGATTTCCGCCGTTTATGTATCGCTCAGATCGGTTGCTGTTGTTTTTCTGGACAATCTTGACGGTCTGGCTTTGCGCCTGCTGCAAGATCTGGCCGACCAGTTCCGGCGAGAGACTGACCATGATCTCGCTCGTGCCTCCGCCCGCCGCTTGACTGCTGGCGCCGCTACCGTTCACCGAGACTCCGAGACGGCCGCTCGAGTCACGCGACAACGGCATGACGGCTTCGGGGTCTTTCTCACCCATCACACCAAGACCACCGGCATGCGAGAACATTGTCGGGTTGGAGACCACGGAATTCGTGAAGGCGCCACCCTTGGCAAACGGTCGGACCGCCGGCATAGGGCCGGTTTTCGGCAGGGCAGCAAAGCCACTGTTGCCGCCGCCGAACAGGCCGCCGAATAGGTTGGACAAAAGACCGCCGCCGCTACCACCGGCCGCGCCGTTGACCTTGAAAATGGCGTCCAAAACGTCGTCTAGCAAGGTATCGGCGATGCGTTTCAATGAGTTGACGGCAACGTCGCCCATCGCCTCCCAGAAGCTTTTTCCGCTTTCGATCGCACTGAACAAGTCATCCAGTCCCGCTTTCGTGAGATCACGATAATAGAGCGTTTGCTCGTCTGCTTTCCTCCGGGCCTCTGCACCCTGATAGATCGCTTCATTGAGCGCGATAACCTTCTCACGCTCCTCGTCCGTTGCGGCCGCTCCTGCCTGCCTGGAGGCCGCAGACGCTCGCTTGGCGGCGTCGGACAGGTTCACGACGCGGAGCTCCTCCTCAAGCTCGGCAATGAGCTCCTGGACGGCTTTGCGCTCGCGCTCTGCCTGAGTGACCGACGCGGATCGCGACTTCTTTGCAGGCGTTTCGGGTGGCGCCTTGTACGCTGGCGGTGTCCATCCACCCGAGGATTTTGGCGTGAAGTTCATCACCTCCGGCCGGTTCTCCAACTCTCTGATCAGGGCATTCTCCTGTTCATCGAGTTGGCGCATCTTGATGTCATGCGTGCCTCTCGCCTTGGCGCGCTGGCGGTCATTCAGGCGGCTGTCTGCGGAGTCGATATCTGCGATCGCCTTGGCCACTTCCTGCTTCTGCCGCATCACGTCATTGATGTTGCCTTGGATCGTGGAGGAACGTCGTTTGTCGACGGCACGCAGGGACTCGAGGAAATCTACCATGGAATCAACGACGCTGACGATCGCTGATTTCAGGGTGTTGCCGACTGTGCTGGAGATGGCGTTGAACTGCCGGTCGATTTCCTGAGCTTTCGTGATGACGTCATCCGACAGGACGTGACCGAAATCGTTGGCCGCCTTGATCTGGGCGCGGATGCCGGCTTCCCCTTGCTGGAGTAGGGAAACCATGCGCTCGCCGCCGGTACCGCCGAAGAGCTCATCAAAAATACGGATGCCGGCGGCGGTGTCCTTCAGCATCCGGGTCCGCTCGATAAGGAGCAGCATCAATTCTGTCGGATCTTTGAGCTTGGTCTTTACTTCCTCCGGCGTCAGCCCAAGCCGCTGGAACGCTTCGGCCGCGCTGCCCTTGCCGGTGACGGCAAACTCATCGGCGCGCAGCTGCAATTCCTTGAGGCCGTCCGTGATTGCGTCCACCGGAATTCGCGCCTGCTCGGCAACATAGCGCCATTCCTGAAATGCCTTCGATGACAGGCCGGCCATTCGCGCCTGATCGCCCAGTTCGGCAACCGACTGTGTGACCTCCTTGACGGAGTTGAGCACGCCAGCAATGCCGGCGCCGATGACAGTGCCGATCAAACCGCCGGCGAATGCTTTGCCGACGCCGCCAATCGATGTGCCGACCGTGGCCATGGCTTGGCCAATACGCGTGGAGGAGCGGATCGCATCTTTCTCCATCTCGCTCGTCGCTTTTTTTGAACTGAGCGACATCTCTCGGAACCGACGAGTTGTCACGCCGCTGGCTTTCGCCATGTTTTTCTCGAGATCGGTAATCCGAGCCTCGAGCATGATTACGAGGCGTTCTTCGTCTGTCTGGCTCATGCGTGGCTCCATTCTTCGATGTCACCGGTAAAGGTGTCGTATGAGGAAATGTTGGTTTCACCCACGGCGGCCCGGCCAATTGCCATGGCACATGCAACAGCGCCGTCGATTCTGTCTTTCGACAGACCCTTGTGAAAGCTGATGTTCTCGGCCTTGTCTCGAACGGTCGCGATGTTGTCGAAATGCCATCTAAGGATAGGGTGTCCGCCGTGGCGGAACTTGCGTGCGATAATCACACGCTCCAATTCTTTGTTCGCCGGCGCCATGGTGATCCAGCCCTGCCGCATCTCGACGGCGGGCAGACCGTCATCAAGCAGGTTGTTCAACGTGTTGCGGGCCAGATGAGGATCGAACGCGATCTCGCGAACATTGAACCTCGCGCACAGCTCGCGAAGATGATCCTCGACGGCACGGAAATCCACGACGTTGCCCGGGGTTGGAATGATCAGGCCTTGTTCCGCCCAGAGCGGATACTTGGCTGCCTCGCGGTCGGACCGATGCTGGATGTTGTCTTGCGGGCAGAAGAACCAGGGATAAACATCATAACCGCGCTCCTCGTCGCCCCAACATGCCACGGCGGCGGTCAGGTCGGAGTTGCTCGAAAGGTCGACACCGATCCAGCACGGCTCCTGCGAAGCTTCCTTCTCATCGAGATCCACGACGCCGAAGCCGTCATCGTAAACCGGCATCGCCACGAAAGGACTGGCAGAGTTTCCGAGCCAGCAATCAAGGTGGAACTGCATGAAATCGTCTTTGTCCGCCGGCCGTTCCTTCGCCTCGTGGGCCATCTGACGGAGACCGTCGACATCGGGATAACCGTCGGCAAGACCGGGATTCACGAAGTGCCAAAGCTCCTCATCCGTCCAGTCTGAGAACTCGCGAACATTGTCCCCAGCCCATTTCGATTTGGGATCTGGATCGGTTTCAAACAGCACAGGCAGGAAACCGGGATCCTCGATCTCGCCGGACTGAACACGGCGTGCGTATTTCAGAAGATCAAACGCGAGGTTTTCTTGCCCGCGGCCCGCCTGCGTGATGATCACCAGAAGCGAGCCGGGAGCTTTGTTCAAACCGGTGCGGATTGCAGACCACATCTTCCGACTGTTTGCACCTTCCCAGTTGATCAATTCATCGGCCAGAACAAACTGCGGCGTCTTGCCAAGTTTGCCTTTTCCGCCGGAGGCCAAGGCCCGGAACTTCGCGCCGGAGAGCTTGTGCTCCAGAATGAAGGTGCTCTCGTTGAGCTTCATCTTATCTTCGAGCCATGGCGTCTCGTTGATGATGCCGGTCGCTTCCTCATAGGCAATGACGGCATCCTCCTCGGCAGAGGCTGCGACCATGGCTTGACCACGACTCACGCGCTGATATCCGACAGTATGGAGGAGAGCGAGGCCGGCACCCATGGTGGTTTTACGCGCACCGCGAGGAAGAACGATGAAGACGGTTCGCACCTGGCGCTTACCGTTGGCGAAGCAAGGGCCATAGATGCGTCGGACAATCCGTTCCCAGAACAGTGGAAGCTCAAAAGCACCGCTCGTGCTTTTCGGATGCTTCAAAGCTCGCAGAAAATCGACTGCACGTTGACCATGGCCGAACGGGTCTTCAATCTCACTGCCGTCGAAAATCCACTCGGGACGGGTTGCCTTATACGTCGAGGCCATCGGGTGCCCCTCCGTCTGGCGTATTCTTCGGCGTGAAGCCCTGCTTCGAGCGGGCGGCCGGTGTCAGGCCAAGCTCTGCCGACAATCTGGCAACGGTCTCCATTGCCTTCGAGAGCATGCCGGCGGCCGGGTTCGGTTTCAGCATGCCGTGGGCTGTCTTCACCAGCGGGCTGTGCTCTCTGAGAGATTTCTGGCACTCCTTCACCATCCATCTGGCAACGACGTAGGTTTCCAACACACCGAGTGCGGGCGCGGTCAGGATCTTCCGCTGCACCATATCGGTAGCGATGACTGTCCATTCTGCGACCATATCCGGGGGAAGAGTTGCGGGCGGCTTAGGAACGCCGGACAGGCCGCCATCTATGGCCTTCAGCGTGGCCTTTGCGCCGCGTGTCCCTTTGCTGCTCATGCGGACACCTTGCGTTCACAGCGCAGGTCCAAGCCCTTGCGGCGGCCAATCTCTTTGACCTCGCGGACGTTGAATGTCTCGCCCTCGTAGACGACCTGGCTGGAAGTGTTCACGCCTTCGAAGTAGCGGGTTCGGAAGATGATGGACGTGGTGTCGCTGGCGCCGTTCGTTAGGAACTCCTCAGTGCTGCTCTGGATGAGCTGGGCGCGCAAGGTGGCCACGTCTGTCCATGTCTCGATCGGCGTGCCGTACTCGTTCACGGTGCTGGTGAAGCTTTGGATGGTGATAGAGCGGTCTAGTTTTCCGGCTCTCATGATGCCTCCTGTACGAGCGCGTCGACCGTCACCACCGCATGGCTGGTCTTTCCATCCGGATCGCGTAGGAAGCGTGAGCCACGGACGCGACAATCGGCACAATGGAAACCGGTATCTAGCTGCAAATTGGCACTGTGAATCGCTTTCCGAATGGCACCCGCAATGCGCTTCGAAATCTCTGTGCTCGGCTCCTCGACCCAGACGTGGAGGTCGAGATAAACCCGTGTCAGTGTCCGGGCGATGCTGTCATTTTCGTCCACGCTCTGGCCTTCACCGATGACGATAGAGGGACGCGGGTTAGGCCTCTCGTTGCGATCGATGACAGAAGCCGCTGGCACCAAGGCGACGACGTCACCAGACGAAGACAGTCTAGCACGCAAGGCTTTCTGCAGGGCGAGTTCTGCGCTCATTGTCCACCCCAATTCTGTTTCACGGCTTTGCTCGCCGCGCGCTTGAGGCGGCCGGAAATCTTCTTGCGGAGCAGTCTAAACGCAGGCCAAAAATATGGCTGCGCTGCCGCCTCCTGAGTGCCGTGTTCGACCAGATGCGCATATCTGACATCAGTGTTTCCGGCCGTCACGGCCACCGCCAACTCCGGTACCGTCACGCGACCACCTGGAGAACTGTGGGGCGGAGTGTTGGCACCACCGGGAGTGACGGCAATCGAATCCTGAAGCGCTCCGGTATCGCGAGGTGCGAGGACGCGCGCTGTCACGGCAAGGTCAGTGCCGCTCTTGATGAGTTCCGGCACCATCGCCGCCCGGACGTTCTTGGGGATCATCGCGAGTCGCTGCTGAACGCGACCGATACCGCCGTCGTTAGCCAAAACTATACTCCCTGTACTCGCTGACGATGGCCCAAACACCGAACGGCAATTCCTGCGCGCTCACACCGACGAGCGTGGCCTCCCGATTTTCGAACCAGTGGGCCGCCGTCTGGCTGACTGCCTCGACAAGCGCCGGCGGAATTTCCTCTTGTCCGGCGCTGCCATACCGTGCCTCGATCTTGAAACCGAGAAGACGCTCGACATGGTTTTGAGCCGCCGCAATCTTGCGTTCGATCAACGCATCGTCGTCCGTTCCGAGATCCGGCGTCAGGTTCAGCTGCTGTTTCAGCTCGGTTAGACTGACGATCATGACGGCCACCTTTTCGGTTTTAAAAAACTAGAGCCAATTTGCCGCGTTTTCGCAAAAGCCTCCCCGCGACGGTCCCCAGGAGCGGTAGGAAGTTCAGAAACACCCCCGGGTTGGCGCATCAGGCGTCGTCGGCGTCCACGCGCACGATGTTGCTATTCACACCGAGCGATGCGTTAAGCTTCATCACTGCGTTGGCCTGGTCGAACTGCTCGGACTGGCTCATCACTTTGGCAATGAAGAGCCGCTGTGACGGCGTGCCGCCCGCTGGCGCGTCGTTCAGCACCAACTTGAATTCATAATCATGGATGGTCTTCTCGGCCGCGATGAGAGCCTGCTGACCCGGGTCGGCGTAGTCGATGCCCATGACGAGTTCCATCGTGCCGGCGCTGCGCGGTCCCTTCAGGGTACGGGTGCGTGCTGCATCAATGGACGTGAAGTTCACGGCCTCGGACGTGTCACCAAGGCTGCCGAGAGCTTCGAGCTCGCGAATCTCTTTCCACGTCACTGCGTCAGCTGCGGAGAAGTCGGCGAGAACAAAGTCTGTGCTCTTCTGTGTTTTGGTTACGCCGATGAACAGTTTGGCACCGGCAGTTGCGAAAATGGTCATGTTCTGTTCCTTTCGGTGCGCCGCGCATCTGCGGCGTCGATCGCGTTGCAGCGTTGGCAGCCAGGCCGCCAGTTCGTTTCAACCATCCTCAGATCCGGACGGCTTCGGATGGATTTGATGTGGCGAACCAAGACCGCTGGCGCGCCACATTGACAAAGGTCATTGCCGGGTCTGGCAAGATACTCTTTCGACCGCTTCGCCCACTCCTTGTCGTAACCGCGAGCCGAAGCTGTCGGCCGCTTGGCGTCATGGCGAGCTTTCCGGTCCCGATTGTCGCGCGCCACGCATGGGCAGATGACCCCAGAGGGAACCACCTTGCCGCATTTGCAAACACGAGGCGCGCGAACTGGCATCACGGCAGCTGGATATGCTGATGGCCGATAAGAGCGATTGCACCCATCTGGATAGACGTTCCACCAGCCTTAGTCAGGGAGAGGCGAACGAAGCGCTTCCGGCCGATATATTCCACCTGATAGGCGCTTGTGGCCGCAAGCGTTGCCGGAACACCACTGATGACGTCATCTGCAGCCGCATCGGTGTAGCCGCTGCCGGACACGTCGCTTTCCTGCACCTTCACCCCGAAATCGCCAGCGCCTGTCACAGCACCGGTGTTAAGGATGAACATCAAGCCCTGAGAGCCTTTGCGGTCGATCTCGATGCCATCAACGGCGGCTGCCTGAGAGGCGGAGGCCAGAGCCGGCTTGCCGGCCAGATTGTGGTAAAGTCCTTTGCGCATGTCCGTTGCTCCTTAGTTTGCGGAAATCTTGAGGAACTTCACAGCGTTGAAGTCACCGGCACCGCCGCCTACGCGCCTGTAGACGTCAAAGACGATGCGGCCTTTTTGGGTGAGTTCGTCGCGATTTACGCGAACGCCCTGACGATCCACGATCACGTAGCCCTGGCGGAAGTCACCGAAGGCAATCGGCAGTTCGCCGGCTCCAATATCGGGCATGCCTTCATCAATCTCGACGCGGTAGCCGAGAAGCGGATGCTCGACGCCTTCAATCAGGTTGCCAGTCGGAGCCCATAGGAACCGGCCATTTGCATCCTTGACCGTGCGGAGGCGGACCGCCGTGTTGCTGTTCATCATGAACACGGCGTTGGACTTGTACGGGCGGCGCAGCGCGGAGATCAGCTTGATCAGGCCCGTTGTCAGCATGTCATCGGTCGGAGCGGAAGCGTGACCAACGGCAACATACTGGTGCTTGCCCCACGGGCGCTCGAAGTCCTTTTTCGGGTCTGTACCGTAATCGAGAAGGCCACGCGGCTTGCCCTCGACGCCGTCACCTCGGAGGAAGGCTTCACCTTCGGTCTCGGCAAAGTCATGGGTGGCATTGTTGACCAGCCAGGACGCGATATCGGTTGCGGCGTCATCGATGAGATGGCGAGTAGCAACTGGTGCTGCATAAAGCTCCATGACCGGGTAACTGTGCTTGATCAATTCCGGGCGGGCGGTGTCCTGCGGGCGGTCATCACGCTCCGCAACCCACTGAGCACCGCGCTTGCCCAACGAATAAAATCTTTCGTATTTGTCGCTGGAGATGCTGACGACTTCAGCCAGACCGCGCAGCGGCGACAGGTCGGTCATCAGTGTGCGGATCGAATAATCGATGGTCGGCAAGACAAAATAGCCGCCGGATGGATCGTTATCGGAAGACGCTGCCGATTTGCTCTCGAAAGCGCCACCGGCATCTTCGATCACTGCAGAACTGGCGTTGCGGAGGTAGGACGCGAGGGCTTTACGCTCGATTTCCTGCTGCTCGTCGCCGCTCTTCTTGCCGCCCGGTCGGTTGGCCTTCGTCTCCAGCTCGGCAATGCGATCAGTCAGCGCCTTGATCTCCACGCCGCCTTCGACCTTTTTCAGACGGTCATCGAGCGTTTTCTGGAGGTCTTCCAGCGACTTCGTGACGATGGAAACGGGATCGTCTTCCTCGCCCTTGCGGGAGATTGCTACGCTGCCGAGCAGCGCCTGTTTCGTGACATGCTGCATGTCAGTTCCTTCCAAAATGCGCGGCTGCGCGGTTAATGGCAGCGGCAATGGAAATCGCCTCCACTGCCGACTTGGCCGAAGTCACCTTCGCGCCGGGGTGCATCGGGATCGTCACGAGGGACGCTTCCAGAAGTTCAAGAGATTTAATGAGACGCCCGCCGCCGGAGCGGCTGGTTGCCTGCTTGGTGATGAAGCCGATGGATAGGCCGCGAACGGCACCGGATTTCACCAAGGCCCGGACTTCGCGAGCGCGGGACACCTCATCGACCAGGAGCTTTCCGGTGATGTGCAGGCCGTCGGATTTCTCGGTTGCGACATCCCATGTGCCAATCGGGTCGTTCATGTCATGGCCGAAGAGCATGGGTATAGGCAGCTTCACGCCCTTGAAGGCGCCCGGATCAATCCAGTCGCCGACGCGGTCCGGAGTGCCAAATTTCCAAGCCACACCGCTGACGGTACCGGCATCATCGGCAATCATTTTCGTTTCGATGAAAATGCGGTCCATCATGGTCTCCGTAGCAGCGTCAAAATTCCGAAAAATAAAATCGCGAGCAGAATCGCGTGCAGAGTGTTTTCGATCATGCGGCGGCAGGACTCCGGAAATGCGCGCGGTCGCCTGCGAAGGCGTCGACTTGCTGCTGGATCCATGCGACGTTCAGGAAGACGAGGAGAGCCTTGTGCGAGAAGGGCAACGGCTTGCCGTCTTCCTCGATCTCCCAGCCAAGGACGCACCGGCCCAGGCAGTTGACGCGAGCCTTCTCGCGGAGTTCGAACGAAACCTTGCCCTCACCATCGGCGGCGGCGGCCAGTTCATCCATCATCTGGATACGGGCACGATGCTGCACGTCGCTATCCGGGCCTGCGATACGGAGGCGGAGGACAAGCTGTCCCTCCCATGGATCGAGGATATCGAGCCAGCGGCCACGATCCTGATCGGCAAGGTTCGAGCGGATATCGTCAAGCTTCATCGTTCGGCTCCTTGTCGGGATCGTCTTGCTTGTCGTCGGGATTGGGCTTTTCCTCAGTTTTGAGGGAATTGCCTGGCTGACTGGCTCCGGTGTTGGGGTTCGCGTATTCGTCGCCGCCATCGTAAGGCGGCAGGTCCAGCCACTCGCGGGCCGTGTTCGGATTGATGACGCGGGAGGAGACAAGGCTGCTGATCGCCGTGGCACGCGCTGTCAGGTCCACGTTCGTGAAATCGTCACGGTCGAACCGGATGGCGTATTTCTTTCGGTCTTCCTTGGAGAACATGGCACGCCGAAACGCGCCCTCCAAAGCCTGCAGCCATGGCTCTAAACATAGCATCAGCGTCATCTTGAAGCTGGCCTCAGAGTTATTCCATGTGGCCCTTGAGAGGTCGCCCAACATGACGGCGGGCAGATTGAATGCCCTTGCTATTTCTTGCAGCTGGAACAGCCTTAGCTGTTGAAACTGGGCGTCAACGCTCGAAAGCGTCATAGCCTTCCACTTCGCACCGTCCCAGAGAATTGCCGTTTTGCCCGCGTTTTCCGAACCTTCCATCGCCGCGCGCCAGCCCGCAATCATCGACTTCGAACCTTCGGCGCCGAGCGGCTTCTCGCTTTCGATTACGCCGCCAGGTCTCGCGCCTTGTCCGAAGAGGCGAGCAGCGTGCCGTTCCATCACCATGGCAACACCGATGGCCTCGCGACACAATGTCAACGGCGCCTTGTCGAATGGGCCACGCAGATGGACGATGTCGGAGGATGGTTTCACAATACCGTTGATCCGGTAGCGCGGTGCTAGGCTATCGTCGGGGTAATCGACGTTGATGAAGCCCGGCCGATACCGGACTACCTCTCGGACTTCGCCGCCGACGCGGTTTACCCACGCTAGGCCACCCTGATCTCGGCATAGCGCGTCGACCATTATCGAACGGATGAACTCGAAACCGGACGTCCACTCGTTTGCCTCGTCACGAAGCAGCGCGGTGACGGGGTGGTCAGGGATATCTGTCTCGGTGCGGTCGGCGTTGACCTGCACAACCTTGACCTTGAGGGAAGCCGCAGCCTCGGAAATCGTTCGGACCGCTGCGGCAACTGCCGGCACGCGCAAGGCGCTCTCGGACGAAACCGAAATGCCGGTTGCCGTCGGGACGCCGCCGCCAAGCAGATCAAGGATTTGCTCGTCGGTCAGGGCTTTCTGGGTGCGTTTGAAAGGGTTCCAACTCATGCGCTGGAACTTGTCTTAATTCAGCGCTGCGGGCGACTGTGCAAGATTATGCAGAAAGCGCTATTGTCAGCGGAAAAGCTTACAGGCCCTTTTTGGGATCAGCCTAGACGCCGATCGTCCATTCTTTTGGCGAACTTTCCACTTCAATTATCACAGAACGAACTGGCCTTAGTTTTCCAGAAGAGTCAGACCAGTCCGTTTGCTCGATTCCAAGTCTAGTGTCAGGGAACCTTGACAGGTTTCCGGGGATCATCTTCGCTATTTCGGCAGTTGCGCCGGTTTGTCCGACATTACCCTCATCACCGAGGGCCACGAGTCTGTATGTTGTTTCCATAGGTAAATTCTTTCGTGTTTGTGTGTGGTTGGTAGATGTCTGTATGTAGGGGCCTGTAAGCCGACTCCATTTTACCGTTGTCGGTGCAAACGGCAACATCACTTCTTTTTCATCCAGTCGATCAACTCGGATTTGAAAGCTAGAAGCCGCCCCGCAGGTCGATATATCGGAGCTGTGGGATCTGATTTCTCAATTCGACGCACAGTATCCGCCGATAATCCCATGAAGCGGCCGATAGCCTTCGCGCCCCATAGAGCCGTGACGGCAACGTTGGTTCGACTTGCCGACCCATCAAGCTGCAACTGCCCCGATGCGGCGGCAAGCACGCGATCCGCGCGGGCGGTCGTGAGCGGCTTTACCAAACCTCGTCCTCCTCTGTGTAATCTGGGGCGCCGGGTGGGTAAGGCACGATCAGATAACCACCAGCCCGAAGAATTCGGATGAATTTTGGAACTTCGCTGGTGAACGAGAATGTCTCCCGAGCGAGTTGCGTAGCGTTACGGTGGGTGGTTATCGAAACTGTCGTTCCTTGTACCGACCAATTGGTTGTTTCTACCTGCGCCCAAAGCCCTGTTTGCTCAGTGAGTTTTTTCATGCGGATTTCCTCCAGCTTGCGATGTTGACGATTTCCGCGTCGAGGTTGGGGTGCGGAGTGTACGCCGCTTGCCAGAGGCATTCTCGGTCCCTCATCAGCCACCTATGCTGAGCGATTATGATTTTCGCTGACGGTCGGGCTTCAGCCCAAGCGAACAGATCCATCTGGCGATCATCGACCATTGGCGGTTTTCCTCGCGATTTTAACTTTGATTTCAGATATCGATCTGGGACTGAGATTCCACCACTCTGCGACGGCTGTCGCGTCTTCCAGCGAAATGCCAGGAGCGAGTTCTTCGATGCGCTGAATGCGTTGGCGTTGATTTGACGGCGCCCTGATGGCTTCTTCTTCTTCTTTTTCCGGCCGAAAATCCGAAGGCTCGACGTTGCTCACTACGTCAGCCGTCCGCGGGAGATCTGTAGGCGTAGCCGGAAGATCGACCGGAGGAGCCTCTTCGGCGACGACTGCGGACGGCGGACCACACGGTATGACGCGATCTTCGGAGGTTTGCTTCAGGGGTTCAGTGGATCGGTTATCTTCTAAGGTTAGGGGACCCAATCCGGTACTAATGTGGGACCCGTTTGGGTATTCTTCATAGACCCGAATAGGTACGATCGAGGGACCTGTTTCGGTCTTTTCAGTGATGGTACGAACGGACCCATTTAGGTCCTTTCGATCCAACTGGGGCAGGCATAAAATTATTGTGTTCGATCCATTGAAGCGACGCTTCTCAGTGTAGATGAGACCGGCCTCGCGTAGCGCCGAAAGACCTTTCTTGGCGCCGGATACCGAAAGCCCACAGGTCGCCGCGATCGTCTCGATAGATGGATAGCAGGCTCCGGTTTTTCGGTTGACGAAGGTGTCGACGATTGCCAGAGCTACCCTGAAACTAGAGGCGGGCAAATCAGATGCCATCAACGTCTTGCGCCAGATGTGCGGCTCCCGCGAGAGCGCTAGATGTTGCTCGTTGCGCAAAACCGAAGCTTCGACTAATTTGGGGTTGTGAACTTTTGAGACATCTGCCCGATCGGCGCGCGAACGCCGATCGGGCTTTCTGTTTTCTTGGGTCATCGTGCATCCTCCCCTTCGACAAGAGAGACGACCTCGCCGCGGACATCATCCGCGACGAGACGCGAGGAACTGGCGGCGGCATTGGTCGCAATATCCACGATCAGAAAAGTTTCGACGCCGGCGATTTCACGGGTACGGCGGATGGCATAGCCGTGGCGGCGCGCGAATGAACGGAGAGAGGCCGGGATCATTGCGCCACCCTCAACTCGAAGGCCCGCGCAGCGACCTTGCACGCATCTTCCGGCGTCAGCCCAAAAATCGTGCGGACGTGCGGAAGTACCGGCATGGGCGGATTCTCTTGCGAGGCGAGCCAGACCGCTGCCGCTTCCAAGTCGGATTGTGGCGATGTTTCCCCAGGTTGCTTAACAACCGCGACGGATGGCCGGTCGGCGTTGAGCCGGAGATAGGCTGCTTCAACGACGGACTCGCGCCACCGTACCGAACGCAGCCCTGTGCGCTCGCCAGGCGGTAGAAGACCACGGGCGATCAATCGATAAACAGTTGGGGGACTTGTTCGTTTGGCTGCGCATATTTCGCGCAGCGTAAGCATTCTCTCGTTCATATCAAAAGCACCTTTTTTCGGTGCCTTGACTCAGGCACCGTAGTTAGGTGCCTCGGCAGCGGCGACCGGAAAACAAAAAACCGCAGCTGCCGCTACGGGTCATTGTTCTCCAAATTCGCGCACTGTTGCGCTCGTTGACGATCTATAAATACGTCAAGCGTCGTAAAGTTTCAAGTCTTCACAAAATGAAGCGTATCTCACGACATCACAGAAATGGGCCTGAAAGTAGGCTCACAGATACCAGTAGCAGCAATATTGAGTTAAATCAACGCCTTAGTGACGGCATATGGCGGAGAGGGTGGGATTCGAACCCACGATACCCTTGCAGGTATGCCGCATTTCGAGTGCGGTGCATTCGACCACTCTGCCACCTCTCCGCATGCGCGAACGCTTGCGTTGCGCGCTCCTCATAAACATCAATGGCCGGGCTGACAAGGGAAATTTCGTGTTTGTGTCACAAATTGTTCGTCATGGAAGAGACTGGAGAAATGCGCCGACTTTTGGCGGTTTTTACAGGCATTTTTAATGTGACACGCATCGACCCTCAGCCGTGCGCGTCACATTCGGCAATGGTGTTAGAGCAATTGATAACGACGTAGGATTTCCACAATCCGGTCGTCCTGTTCCTGATCCGGCAGCAGGGCCGGCTGGCGGCTGGCGCCGACGGAGGGGTCCTGGAGGTAGAGCGAGCGCTTGACCATGGCGGGCGCGAAACCGAGGGCGTAGAGATCGGTGCGAAAGGCCGCGTAGATCGCCTGCTGGCGCTCGGCTTCAGTGATATCCCCGGAGTTGAACGCGTTGAGGATGCCGGCGAGCACATCCGGCATGGCGTTGCCGAGGCCGGAAATGCAGCCTGCGGCACCGTTCTGCAATGACCACAAGACGAGGTGGTCAGGGCCGGAATAAACCTCGAAACCGGGCATTTCCTTCGCCACCTGAAGATAGGCCTCCAGCGTCTGCTGCGCGCCGCCGGAATCCTTGATACCGGCGATATTGCCATGGGTCGCAAGTTTGCGCGCCGTTTCGGGTTCTATGTGGTTCTGGGTGCGTGCGGGAATGTCGTAAAGATAGACCGGTGTTTCAACGGCGTCGGCCACCGTCGAGAAATGGCGGATCAGGCCTCCCTGCGTGCAGGCGATGAAGAAGGGCGTGATGACGGCGATGCCATCCACGCCGATGCGGTCGAAGGCCTTGGCAAGCTGTATGGTCTCGAATGTGGCGGGCATGCCGGCATTGACGATGACTTTAGCGCGGCCAGCCACCTCGTTTACCACCTCTTCCGTCAGGCGGATTTTTTCTTCATGGGTCAGCGCGGTGAAATCGCCGTTGGTGCCGGCGCACATGATGTTGTTACCAGCCGCCACCTGGCGGCGCACTTGCGCGCGGGTCGCCTCGTAGTTGATCGTTTCGTCCTCGTTGAAACAGGTGACGAGCGCGACGAAGGCTTGTTTGGTCATGAAAGAACTCCACTTGAATTTCCGATGACATGGTCGGCCCCTGCCGGGTTGCGCGCGGAATGCATATCGGGGTCGGGATCGAGGCTGGCTGAGAGCAGCGCGCGGGTATATTCCTCACGCGGTGCTTCGAAAACCTGCCGGACGGTGCCGAATTCCACCACCTCTCCGCGCTGCATGACCATGACGTGATCGGCAAAATCCCGAACCACCGGCAGGTCATGCGCGATGAAGATAAAGGACAGGCCCATTTCGCGGCGCAGCTTGTCCAGAAGCGCGATGACCTGCGCCTGAACCGAGACATCGAGCGCCGAGACCGCCTCGTCGCAGATGATGAGCTTCGGCTCCAGCGCCAGGGCGCGGGCAATGGCGATCCTCTGCCGCTGACCACCGGAAAACTGGTGCGGATAACGGCGAAGATGATCCGGCGAGAGGCCGACCTGCTGCAACAATTCCGCAACCCGTTCGCGCCATTTTGCTTTCGGCAATATATCCGGGTGGATCACCCAGGCTTCGGAGATCAACTGGAACACCGTCATGCGCGGATTGAGCGACTGGGTAGGGTCCTGAAACACCATCTGCAGATCGCGCCGCAGCGCAAAGAGTTCGGCAGGCGACAGCTTGAAGAGGTCCCGTCCCTTCCATAACGCACTGCCCGCATCCGGCTCGTCGAGCCGCAGCAAAATGCGGGCGAGCGTCGATTTGCCGGAGCCGCTTTCGCCGACCACGGCGATGGTTTCGCCTTCCATGAGGTCGAAGGAAACACCCTTCAACGCCTCGAATGCGCCGTAACGCTTGCGGACATCGCGCACACTGAGCAGCGGTTCGCCGGCCGCTTTCGGCTCGTGCATGTCGCCCCTGCCGGGTGCGGCGCTGATGAGCTTGCGGGTATAGGGATGCTGCGGATTGCGGTAAACATCGCGAACGGTGCCGGCCTCCACCAGCACGCCCTTTTCCATCACCACCACCCTGTCGGCTATTTCGGCGACGACGCCGAGATCGTGGGTGATGATAAGCACGGCCATGCCGGTTTCCCGCTGCAATTCCTTGAGCAGTGAGAGCACTTCGGCCTGCACCGTCACGTCAAGCGCAGTGGTCGGTTCGTCAGCGATCAAAAGGTCGGGCCGCAGCGCCAGCGCCATGGCGATCATGACGCGCTGGCGTTGGCCACCAGAAAATTCATGCGGATATTTCTTCAATGCACTGTCGGGATCGGGAATGCCGACACGGGCGACAAGGCGCCTCGCCTCCGCTTCGGCTTCCATCTTGGCCATGCCATGGGTGGTCATGGCCTCGCGGATCTGCCAGCCGACGGTATAGACGGGGTTAAGATGGCTGAGCGGATCCTGAAAGATCATGGCGATGCGCCGGCCGTTGACCTCGCGGCGGGCTTCTGCCGGCATGGTCAGAAGGTCTTTGCCCTCAAGCAATATCTGGCCGCTGCTGATATATCCGGGCGGCATGTCGATGAGGTTCATGATGGCCGAGGACGATACCGATTTGCCCGAGCCGCTTTCGCCGAGGATCGCCAACGTTTCGCCACGGTCGATATGGTAGGAAACATCCTTCACCGCATGGACGACACCGCTTGCGGTGTGAAATTCCACGGAAAGGTTGCGCACCTCGAGAAGATGGTCAGCCATGCTTGCGGCCTTTCATTTCCAGCCGCCAGCGCTGCACCGGGTCAAGCGCGATGCGCAGCCAGTTGGACAGCAGGTTAAGCGACAGGGTGGTGAGGATGATGGCCAGTCCCGGCCAGAATGACAGCCACCAAGCATTGGTGAGGTACTGCCGCCCCTGCGAAATCATCAGACCCCAGGTGATTTCCGGCGGCTGAATGCCGATGCCGAGGAAGGACAGCGCGCTTTCCGCCAGCATCACATAGGCGAAATCGAGCGTCGCAAGCGTCGTCAGCGTCGGCAGCACCACGGGCAGAATGTGACGGAAGAGAATTCGTTTGCCCGATGCGCCCATCACCCTTGCCGCCTGCACGAACATGCGTTCGCGCACCTCCAGCACTTCCGCCCTTGTGGTGCGGATGTAAACCGGGATGCGGGTAATCGCCAGAACCAGCATCAGGTTGAGAATGGAGGAGCCAAGCAGAAAAAGCACGATGACCGCGATCAGCAGCGATGGAAAAGACATGATCACGTCCGCCAGCCGCATGATGATCTGGCCGACACGGTTGGATGAAAAACCAGCGATCAAGCCGAGCACGGTGCCGGTGACGGCGGACAGAAGCACGGCGCCGGCGGCGATCATCAGCGTATTCTGCGTGGCGGCGACGATGCGTGCCAGAAGCGAGCGCCCGAGCGCATCCGCCCCCAGCCAGAAATACCATTCGCGCTGCCAGTCGAACGGGGCAAGATTGCGCCCGCGCAGGTTCTGTTTGGTCGCCAGATCGCCAAGCCACGCCGGACCGACGAAAGCGAGTATGACGATGATGATGAGGAAGATAGCGGCACAAAGCGCGAATTTATCGGCCCACAACATGCGCAGCATGCGCGTTGCGAAGGACGGCTCATCGATGATCCGGGTATCGGCGTTCAAAAGGCTCATGGCTTGATGATCTCCTCACTGCCGGATACGCGGATCGAGCAGCGCATAGGCAATATCGATCAGAAGGTTCATCAGGAAGATCGCCAGCGCCGTCACGAGAATGGCGGCCAGCACGACATTGAAATCACGCTGAAGAATGGAATCGATCATCAGCTTGCCAACGCCGGGAAAGCCGAAAATGGTTTCGACGATGACAGCACCGTTGAGAAGGCTTGCCGCCTGATCGCCGATGACGGTGATGACCGGCAACATGGCGTTGCGCAGCGCGTGGACAAAGATGATCGGCCCGGATTTCACGCCCTTGGCACGCGCCGTTTTGACGTAAGCCGATGACAAAGCGCCGATCATCGAGCCGCGCACCACCTGCACGATGATGCCGAAGGGGCGCACGAACAGGACCGAGATCGGCAATATCCAGTGCAGCACCGAGCCTGTGCCTGACGTCGGCAGCCAGGCGAGATTGACGGAAAAAACCACGATCGCAACGATCGCCAGCCAGAAATCCGGCACCGATGCGCCGATCAGCGAAATGGTCGAGGCCATGCGGTCGAAAAAGCCACCGGAGCGGAAAGCCGCAAGCGAACCGACAACGATGGCAGCGGTTGTGACCAGCGACATGGTGATGACCGCAAGCCAGAGCGTCCAGACGAAAGCCTCACGCACCACATCCAGCGCAGGCCTTGCTTTTCGCAGCGATTCTCCGAGATCACCCGTCATCACATCGCCCGCATAACGCAGGAACTGCACCATCAGCGGATCGTTCAGCCCGTGCAGCGCACGAAACTGCTGCTTCAACTCTTCCGAAGCCTCCACCGGCAAAAACAGCGCCGCCGGGTCTCCCGTCAGGCGGGACAGGAAGAAAACCATCACAAGCAGGCCGATCAGGGAGATCAGACTCGCAACGGAACGTTTTCGGATGAAGCTCAGCATGGTTGCCTCCGGTTTTCAACACGGCGGCAAGGCTTTCACCCTGCCGCCGCTCATTGGCTGATAAGATGCCGGCTTTATTTGATGCCGATTTCAGAAAGCTGCAGCATCGAGTTGGTGGCGATGGTGGGCTTGAAATCCAACCGTTCGGAGACACGCGAGAAACCAACCATGTGGAACAGCAACACATCCGCCACCACGTCATCATGCAGGTAGGCGATGAGTTCAGACCAGAGCTTGGCGCGCTCGTCACCAACGGCTGCGGATGCACGTTCGATCAGGTCGTCCACCTTGGGGTCCGAGAAGCCGGACTGCGTGCCCTTGGTGGCATATTTGAAGAACATGGTGAAGGATGGATCGCCCTTGGAATTGTCGTGCATGGCGGCGACGATCTGCGGTCCGCGGCCTTCCTTGAAAGGCTTGGAATAATAGCTCTCGTGCTCGGCCACTTCCACGAATTTCAGATCGACCTTGAAGCCGACTTCCTGCAATTGCTGCTGGATCGCCTCCATGATTTCGGTGACATTCGGGAAATTCGCGGTGCGCGCAATGATGGTGATCGGCGTATCCACTTTCACGCCGGCAGCCTTGGCTTCCTCGAGCAGCTTCTTTGCGCCATCGGGGTCATAGGGGAAGACCTTGACGTCGGGGTTCCAGCCAAGCGTCGTCGGTGGAACCAGCGCCGTGGCCAGCACCGCACCTTCAGGAACCAGCGTGCCGAGGAAAGCCTGCCGGTCGATGGCAAGGTTGAGCGCGCGACGCACCCGCACATCGTTCAGCGGCGCGATATTGTGGTCAAGACGCATATAGACCGTCTCGCTGTCGAGATAAGAGAAGTCGGTCTTCGGATTGGTCGCGTCGAGCTGGGAAATGGAAGGCGAAAGATCGGCCTCGCCGGTCTGCACCATGGCGGCGCGAACCGAAGGATCGGCACGGAAAAGATAGGTCGCTTCCGTCACCTGCGGCTTCTTGCCCCAATAATCGTCACGTGCAGTCAGAACGATCTGCTGGCCCGGCGTCCAGTTGGTCAGCTTGTATGGGCCGGTGCCGACAGGCTCGCGGATGAATTCCATCTTGGTTTCTTCGGGAACGATGGTGACGAGCGACATCAGCAACGGCAAAATGGGCTGAGCCGGGTCGGTCTTGAAGTCGATGGTCTGGTCGTCAACGATCGTGGGGGTCACCGTCATACCGCCGAAATAACGGCGGGATTCGCAGGCGTTCTTGTCGCTCATGATGCGTTCGAAGCTGTGCTTCACATCCTTGGCGTCAAAGGTGGTGCCGTCGGAAAACTTCACACCCTGACGCAGATGAAAGCGCCAGCTGCCGTCGGCATTTTGCTCCCATTTCTCGGCGAGCCGTGGCTGAACGCCGTTTTTGCCGCGCACATCAAGCTCGGTCAGCGTCTCGCTGACATTTTCCATGATGATGCGGCCGATGTTGGAGCGGGTCGCCATGCAGGGCTCAAGCAGGTCAGCCTCTTCCGCCAGCACGATTTTGATCGGCCCCGACGCCGCAAGCACCGGCGATACTGCGGCGCTGAGGGAACCCAAAACAAGGGCGCCCGCAATCAATGACTTCTTCATTCCGTTCTCCTCCCAGATCAGAAAATCAGCAACATGGCGGCGTGCCGCAAGGGGCTTCTGAAAAATCCCCGTCTCCCCGCATCGAGGAGCATGGTGTGCGGATGATTGTCTCCTCCACCCGTGAACAGAGCATCGACGCTATCACATTTTTTGTCAATTTATTTTTCTTTAGCATTTTTTATTTGCATCGTAATAGTAATTTTTATCGTTATAAAACATGTATTTATTTGCATTAATCAAAAATTCAACGCTGCTGTTTTTGTTGAAATAAACTTGACAACTTTTCGAATATGTCATTTTCATCAGGCTAAGAGGAGACCATGATGACACCTGATGACATCGCTCACGCCATGACCGGAGCCGTCCACGCCACGTCAGAAAGCCGGCAGGAAGCGTTTCTGCCATCGCCGATGATCCAGAACCATGCGAGCTTCCTGCATCTCGCTGGTGACGGCGCTTTGCTCTGCGCATGGTTCGGCGGCACGCTGGAGGGAAAATCGGATATTTCGATCTTCGCATCCGTGCTGATGCCAGGCGCAAACCGGTGGGGAGCGCCGCAGCGCCTCAGCCACGATCCAGACCATTCCGAACAGAACCCGGTTCTCTTCACCGCGCCGGATGGCGCTTTGTGGCTGTTTCACACCGCCCAACCATCAGGCAATCAGGATGAATGCCGCATCCGCATGGCGCGGGTCACCCGCGATGTGGCGGCGCCGGAAAAGCTGTCCTCCGAAGAAGGGCGTTTCCTCGACCTCCCGAAAGGCTGCTTTGTCCGCGCGCCGCTGCGCATTCGTGATGATGGCGCCTGGCTGCTGCCGATCTTCCGCTGCATCCAGCGCCCCGGCCAGAAATGGAACGGCAGCCACGATACTGCGGCACTTGGCATATCCAGGGACAATGGCCTGACGTGGCAATTGCAGGAGCTGGAAGATTCGACCGGCTGTGTGCATATGAGCCCGGTTGCGGGTGGTGATGCACGCTACTCCGCCTTCTTCCGTCGCCGTCAGGCCGATTTCGTCTACCGCACGGAAAGCGCCGATGGCGGCCACTCGTGGTCAAAGCCGCAGCCAACCGACGTGCCGAACAACAATTCCTCCATCGCCGCCATCAGGCTCGGTGACGGGCGACTGGCGATGATCTGCAACCCTGTCAGCGCCGCGCAATCGAGCGACCGGCGCGCCTCGCTTTATGACGAATTGGGCGAAGATGACGGCAGGCCGGATGCCGATCCGACAGGCGGATGTGTGCCTGTCTGGGGCGTGCCGCGCGCGCCGGTTTCCATCTGCATCTCCGATGACGATGGGCGCAGCTTCCCCACCCGTATCCTGATCGAGGACGGTCCCGGCACCTGCCTGTCGAACGATTCGACGGACGGCCGTAATCTGGAAATGTCCTATCCATGGCTTCTGGAAGCGCCGGACGGTACGCTGCACGCAAGTTACACCTATCATCGCCGCGCAATCAAATATGTCCGGCTGGCGCCCGGCTGGGCCGAGGCCAGGGACGGGAGAAAAAGATGAGCAACATCATTGGCATCACCATGGGCGACCCCTGCGGCGTCGGCCCGGAAATCACCGTCCGGGCGCTTGCTGAAATGTCCGCCCCGGATCAGGCCGCGACGCGGATTTACGGCAACCTCGCCACGCTTCAGGCAGCGCGGGATGCGCTTGGCGTCGACATCGACCTCACGCAGCATGTGGTTGACCTGCCCATCGAGGGCGCGCCGCTGCCCTGGGGTACGCTGTCGCCGGTCGCTGGTGACGCCGCTTTCCGTTTCATCGAAAAGGCCGTACGCGATGCCGAAGCGGGCGAAATCGGCTGTATCGTCACCGCGCCGATCAACAAGGAGGCCCTGAACCTTGCGGGCCACCATTATGACGGCCACACCGGCATGCTACGCAGCCTCACCGGCTCGTCGGCGGCCTATATGCTGCTTGCCTCTGAACGGCTGAAGGTTATCCACGTTTCAACCCATGTTTCCCTGCAGGAAGCCATTCGCCGGGCGACGACGGAACGGGTGCTGGCGACCATCCGCGCCGGCAATGCTCATCTGAAGCGCATCGGTTACGAGCACCCGCGCATTGCCGTTGCCGGCATCAATCCGCATTGCGGTGAAAACGGCCTGTTCGGCACGGAGGATGACGACCAGATTGCGCCGGCGGTCGCCGCTGCGCGTGCCGAAGGCATCGAGGTGCAGGGACCGATTTCCGCCGATACCGTGTTCCACCGGGCCTATTCCGGCGCTTTTGATCTCGTCGTCGCGCAATATCACGATCAGGGCCATATCCCGATCAAGCTCGTCGCCTTCGATACCGCCGTCAATGTTTCGGTCGATCTGCCGATAGACCGCACGTCCGTCGATCACGGCACGGCTTTCGACATTGCCGGCAAGGGCATCGCCAATCACGGCAACATGAAAGAGGCCATCGCCTATGCCCGCAAGCTCGTGGCGGGCAAGAGCGCGAAAGGATAGAACCATGTCCACAGCTGCCATTCTCATCCATCAGCCGCGCAGGCTCGCCGTTGGCGCTGGCACCATAGCGCAGGTCGGCGCGTTCGCCGGCAAAACCGCGTCAACCCTCGTGATCGCCACGCCGCTGACGGCGAAATTCGTCGACCGTTTGCAATTGCAGAGTCCATTCACGGTATTCGACGCCATTCCCGGCGAGCCGGACACGGCGACGCTCGATGCAGCACTGGCTGCGGCACGCAATGCCAAACCCGATCTCGTCATCGGCCTCGGCGGCGGTTCGGTGATGGATGTGGCAAAGCTGGTCGCCGCATTGTGGAATTCCGACCAGACGCTTGGCGATGTGGCCGGACCCAACCGGGTCGCCGGGCGCGACACCAGGCTGGTGCAGATCGCCACCACCGCCGGCACCGGCTCGGAAGCCGGCATCCGCTCGCTGATCACCGATCCCGTCAAGGGCAACAAGATCGCGGTCGAAAGCCCTTATCTGATTGCGGATTTCGCGGTTCTCGATCCGGAACTGACCTATTCTGTGCCGCCTGCCGTAACGGCGGCGACGGGTGTGGACGCCATGGCCCATTGCGTGGAAGCTTTCACCAACCGCAAGGCCCATCCGATGATCGACGGTTTTGCCCGCATGGGCTTTGCACTCGTCGGCAAATATCTGGCGCGCGCCGTCCGCGATGGTACGGATACCGAAGCACGCGAAGGCATGATGCTCGCCTCCTATTATGGCGGCATCTGCCTCGGGCCGGTCAATACGGCTGCCGGCCACGCCATCGCCTATCCGCTCGGCACGCTTCTCAGCCTGCCGCATGGGTTGGCGAATGCCATCGTCTTTCCGCATGTTCTGGCCTTCAACCAGCCGGCGGTTTCAGCAAAGACGGCGGAAGTGGCAGGCGCGCTCGGGCTTCGGGATCATCTTTCGCCGGATGATCTTCGCAAGGCGGCGACGGATTTCTGTGCCGGGCTCGGCATTGAAATGTCGCTGGCAAGGCACGGAGCAACCGAGACCGATCTTCCCCGTTATGCCGAGGACGCACACGCCATCCGCCGTTTGATGGACAATAACCCCATCGATATGAGCCTTGAGGACGTGCTCGGCATCTACCGCCGCGCCTTCTGAAAGAAAGTCCGGTGCGCCTTCGGGCGCATCGGCCTCAATCCGCGTGCGAAGATTCGAACAGACGCTCGCGCGATCCCGTCAGATGCTGGAGCATCAGTTCGCGGGCCGCCTCCGCATCCCCATCGGCGATAGCGTTTGCAATAGCCTCATGCTCGGCAAAAACGCGTGTCAGGCCAGAGGCTTCACGCTTCACCGACATGCCGTGGAACTTCATGCCCATCGCGATATGATCTTTCAGGGCCTCCATCGCGGTAGAGAAATAGCTGTTCCTCGCCGCCCGCGCGATGGCCAGATGGAACTGGTAGTCGGCGTCCTCACGGTGGGACTGGCGATTGGTGGCGTCGCGCATCAGTTCGAGCGCCTTTTTGATCGCCGCAAGCCTCTCGCCATCGTGACGCAAAGCCGCCGCGGCAGCCGCTGCCGGTTCCAGCGTCAGCCGGAATTCATAACAATTCAGAAGATCGGCGACGTTTTCCAGCTGGCCAAAACCAAGCGGCTCACGCATACCGACAGCCCGCACGTAGCTGCCGGAGCCTCTGCGGGAATAGATAAATCCCTGCTCGCGCAACCGTCGCAGTGCTTCGCGGACAACAGGCCTCGACACTTCGAATTCCATGGCGAGTTCATGTTCGGTCGGCAGCCGTTCGTCCGGCTTGTAGGCGCCGGATTTGATCGCCCGGTGCATTCTCTCGAAAATAATGTCCGGAAGTGCCTTACGCGCCGTTTCTTTCATCAGCCCCATCTGGTCAGCTCTCTCCAGCGTCGTTTTCGCCAAGCATCATTTTCGCAATCCGTTTCAACGTGTCAGCTTGCCCAAAACCGCCGGACTTCGCAATGATGCATTGGTCTTCGGACCAGCCGACGCCTAAACCCGGCAGGCATTCGCCGGCAAGACGCAGCCGCGAAATGCCCATGGCGCGCAGCACGGCTTCGGCCGTCGCCCCACCCGACAAAAGCAGCCTGCCAGCACCTGCCGTGAAGCGTGGCACGACGCCTTCCGCCAACCGGTCGGAAACGGCAAGCGGTGAAAGATCGTCTAATCCCTGCGTCGCCTGAACCAGCGTCAGGCCGGAACCATCATGTGCATGGGAAGGCACGACACCATTGGGCGCATCGATGACCGACACTAACCCGGTGCTTTTGAGCACTTCGATTTGCCCAACGGTAATCGGATCACGGGAACCGACGACGAGTAGCCCCTTGCCGGGCGGAATGATCGCCGCCTCGGGAGCAGTCCGCGCCGTCATCTCCTCAGCCAGCGCTTCGGCAAGACCCCGCGCACCGACCAGAAGATCGACACCTTTAGCCTGCGCGGCAACGAGAGCCTCCCTGATGTCGGCCTGCGATCGCGTATCCGGTATCGTGCAGCGGCTGGCGTGCCCGCCCAGCTTTTCGTGGACCGGAATGGCGGCGTCAACGCCAAAGCCGGATACGGCCCCGCCAGTAACAACGCGTCCAAAATCCGGAATGGCTGGCGCGACAAGCGCGTGCCGATAGGAAATCGCATCCATTTCAGCCGCAATATGCCCCTTCAGTCGTGAATCGACCTTCTTGAACAGGATCCTATCCGCTGGAACCAGCGCCAATAACGACCGCGTGCGATGACCGGCTTCACCCGCATCACCGTCACGACAACCCAGATTGACGCTGAGAACAGCAGGCGCATCCGCGAGGGCTGCGGGTACCCCGTCAAGCCCGATCGCAACCTCGGTCGCCAGCCCGCGCCCGGCAAAGGGTGCGGCCGCATCGAGAGCGCCTGTCAGATCATCGGCGAAAATCAACAGCACGGGCAGAGCCTTCAAAAAAAGTTGTAATGTTTTACCTCAATAAATTTATTTATAATCAATAGATAAACAGATGTGAATAACAAAAATTATTATGCAGACTTTCGGACTGACCAACTGGCCACAAAGAGGCCTGCCGGCCAATCGCCGAATTCAGAAATGATGAAGACAAACGGCAAACGCGGCCCGCCCGCATGCAGTTCGGCAGGGCGGGCGAAAGATGACGAACAGGGTGTCGCCACTAGATGAACCGAAAAGGCAGCCCTGAGATAAGCGCTTTGACAAAGCGCTTCTTCTGAAAGCGCCCGTTCAGTGATACGCGGGGCAATTGCGTTGGCTTTTCAAGATTATGAGGTCCAAGAACACCGGCCTGCGTGGTGACCGCCACGGAAAATCCCGCCTCAAGCACCGCCTTTGCTTCACGCTCCGCCACGGCCTTCGTCCAGCCATAGGGATAGGAAAAAGATTGCGGCCGATGGCCGACATAAGCCTCTACCCGACGTGTCGATTCCTCGATTTCGTGAGCCAGGCGCGCGAGATCGATCTTGCGCATGTTCACATGCGTCATGGTGTGTGCGCCTAAATGCACCAGAGGATCGTCCGACAGCGCCCTGAGTTCATCCGCGTCCATCACGAGTTCACCCACGATCGCGATGGGATCGATGCCCTGTTGCCTCGCGACGCGATCGATCCTTTCCACTGCCTCATCCTCTGAAAAGTTCTGCACGAAATTTTCAAGGCGTGTGAATGCTTCCGCCTTCTGCGAAGGCGTGGCGGATGCAACATGTTCCGGACCAGAGCCGAAATCGAAGTCAAACGATCCAGCTTTCTGCGTCAGTGCAGCTGCGGTTTCCCACCACAGGCTGCGCGTCCGCTCAACAAAACCCGGTGTGATGAAAATCGTGTAGGGAACGGCATATTTGCGGAAAACTGGCGCGGCATGTTGGGCATTGTTGCGATAACCGTCATCAAGCGTGAAGGCACAGAACGACCGACCTTCGTTATTGTCGGCAAGCAGTGCCGGTAAATCATGCAGATGGACGGGAACGAGACCACATTCTAGCGCGGCCTGTATCGCCTCTTCCAGAAACTGTGGCGTGACGGACAATTGCACATTGGGCGCAAAAGGCGAGATAGCCTCCCCGGGGCGCACATGATGAAGTGTAAAAATCACGCCACGCCCGGCAAGGGACGGAAACGCGGCGCGGACCACCGGCAGAGAACTTAACTCCAGCCCGGCCCTTATGGCTCCATATTTCAAGAGACGCTTTACCGGCGGCGAGAAAACCATCGCAGATTGTTTTGACTTCAGGCCAGGCAGAACCCGTTTTTTGACGACTCTCCACGCGGTGAGCGGCAGATCGATAAGACCCGGCAGGGGATCATTCAGCGCAAAGGCGGCCCAGCTGCGGATTTTGCCCAGAGACGCAAAGTAGTCTCCCATATTTGCCTTGCCGCGCCGGCTTAATGTAAAGGCGGCAACCGCATCACGGACAAGATAAGACCACGACACGCCTTGTCGCGCAGCCCGGGATTGGCCGGCGGGCACATCGTTGGCAACCTGCCATAATAACGCGCCGAGATCGACGCCCGCCGCCGCACTGAGGCCGAACCACGACCAGGGGCGCGGATTGACATCGAGAAGCTTCAGCGAACCATCCCTGCCATCGAGTTTAAATTCCACCTCGACGAGACCACTGTGACCGGCCGATTTTAATATCGTCCGGGCGGCGTCGATCGCCGGGCGGTTGTCGACAACCTCGACGCAGGTGCTGGTATATCCGAAATCGACGGGATATTGGCGCGCACGCCGGGCGGTGAATTCGGCAACCGGTTCTCCGTTATGCCATAGCGCCGCATAGGAAAACTGGCTTTCTCCACCGCCGGGAATGAGTTCCTGCACCACGACATTGCCTGCGCCGATCTCCTCGCTCGCATCCGCAAAGGCCATTTTCAACGCCTGCCGATCATCGGCGCGGATCACCTTCGCGCGGGAAATCACGGTGTCACCGCCACCCATATTCGGCTTGAGAATGACGGGAAACGTCACGTCCAGCGCATTGATGTCATCGGTCGACGTCAGCGCATAGGTCCGGGGGAAGGAGACGCAAAGCTCCGCCGCGCGTTTGTAAAGCAGCGGCTTCTCACACAACCATTGCAGGGATGGCCAATCCGGCAGGATGATTTTGTAAAGGGCGGAAAGCTCTTCGCGATGTTGCGAAACGAGCTGAACCTCGCCATCGCCGGATGGCACGAGCAGACAGCCCTTCAGATGATGCCTTTCGGCAATTTCCCGCAAAAAGGGCAACGCCCCGGCATCGTGCGGACCGGCCCAGCGGATGGTTTCCCGCACGAAGCGCGACCAGCCCGGCAGGGGTGAATCATGGGTAAGATAATAGACAGGCACATTCAGGGCGCCAAGGCTGCGGGCAAGGGCAAGCGTGCCGTGAGCGCCGCCGACAATAACAACACCTGGAATGGTCAAAGCCTGATCCTCGTCCTATTCCCTACCTTGATCGCAAAAATTGATAAATAAATTGGATATTTCTAAAGTATTGAGCGGCCGACGATCGAATTGCCGGAGCCGAAGCGCTTCTTGCTCTCTGAGCTTCTTTTCGCGCTTCGGAATTTGCTTCGAACTCAACGGGAGCCGCGTCACGCCTCTTTGCGGACGGCGCGCGGCTCGCCATTATCGTCCACTGCGACCATGATGAAGACGGCTTCCGTGACCTTTTCCCGTGAATCCTGATAATGCCTTCGGGTCCAGGCCTCGATCTTGAGTGTGACGGAGGTGCGCCCGACCTTCTCTATCCGGGTATAGACGCACAATGTATCGCCGATCTTGACCGGTTTCTTGAAGACGATTTCATTCACAGCCACGGTCACGGTGCGGCCGCCGGCCACATCATTGGCGCGGACGAAAGCGGCAAGGTCCATCTGCGACATGACCCAGCCACCGAAAATGTCACCGGCCGGATTGGCGTCGGCGGGCATGGCAAGCGTTCTGAGGGTCATTTCCATATCGGCGGGCGGTTGCTGGTCCATATGTCAAATTCCTTTCACAAACCTCCCGCTGCCGGACTTAGACAACCGCGCTTCATCAGCCAATAGCCGATTTTTCGCGGCAGCCCCTCCAAAACAGCAAGGAATCACAGAGCCATCGTAAGCTTCGGTTAACCATGATGGGGCACGATTCCAAAAAACGCGAGGGCGTGCGAATGGCCTATGACTGGAGTGGGAACAACACGATACAGCAACGTTACGACCGCATCATTGTGGTGGTCGCAAGCGTTATCGCCGTTAGTCTGGCGACCGGAACAATTGCCCTGCGCTTGCAGGCGGGACCAGAGACCACAATAAATCTCGCCAAACAGCAGCGGCTCGACCTGGAAAAGTGGCATTTGCGGCTTTGATCCGCCACGATCAAACCAAAGGATGACATAACAGGCCGGCTATTGCGGATTGCCATCGCGCCTGGCGATATTTTCCTTCGGCATGGTGTGGTCGAGATGGGCCACGGCCGGGGAAAGAACCGATAGAAACGTCTCCGACCGGCCAATATAGATGATCGCCGCACCATCGATCCCGTTCAGAACCTCGGCCAGCGTATCCTGCGTCTGTTTCTCCAGCCCTTCCAGCAAATCGTCGATGACGACAAATTTCGGCTTCAGCAGCAGGGCATTGGCGACACGGATGCTGGCCTGCTCGTCCGGATCCAGTTTCTTGTCCCAGCGGATGTTTTCATCGAGGCGGGGCGCCATATCGCCAAGCCCGCATGCCGTGAGTGCCGCGACATAATCTTCCTCCGTAAACCGCTGCGGCGCGCGCGGATAGGCCAGAATTTCCCGTAGCGAACCCGTCGGCAGATAGCCGTGCTGGGCGATGAACAGCGTGTCGGATTGTTCGGGCATTTCTATTCTGCCCTGCCCCCAGGGCCAAAGGCCCGCCATGGCGGCAAATAGCAGCCGCCGGTTCACGCCCTGCTCGCCATTGATCATCAGTCGCTCGCCCGGCCCGATATCCACCTCGGCCTCGCGCAGCCTGAAGCCGCGTTCCACATCCTGCCCACCCGCATCGCGGCAGATCGTGACCGACCGAAGACGGATCTTTTCGTTCTCCGCGCTCCTTTGCAGATCGATCGCAAGGCCGTGTTGTTCGACGCTGTCCATCTGGATCAAGGCGTTGCGAAACACCGAGACGCGCTGCAATGTCGCCTTCCAGCTGGCGATCGGCCCAAAATTGTCGATGTACCAGCGAAGCGCCGTATTGACCTGGTTGAAGGCGCCGACAGCCATCATCAGCCCGCCAAAGGTGAGGTTGCCTGAAAAATAGACCGGGGCCGCGATCAGGATCGGCGCAACGACCGCCAGCCAACCATAGCCCGACGAAACCCAGGTCAGATGCGTCAGCGCCATCGCCAGCCCCCGGATCACACCGAGCACGGCATCGATATCGACCCCGATCCGCCGCCGCTCGTTTTTCTCACCGCGCGCCAAAGCGATCGCCGCCAGATTTTCGCTGGCGCGCATCAGGGAGAAACGTAGTTCGGCCTCTTTCGAATAACGTTCGGCGTTCAGCCCGACCAGACGATAGCCGACAAGGTTGCTGAGCAAAGACGCGGAACCGGCATAAAGGATGGCCGCCCAAACCATATATCCGGGAATGGGGACAAGATCGCCATTGATGGTGATGGAGAAACCCGCCGACAGGCCCCAGAGAACACCGATAAAGCTGATTAGCAGGATGGTTGCGTTCACGAGACCGATGGACAGTGCCGTGCTGCTTTCGGCAAGGTTGCGGACATCGTCGTGCAAACGCTGGTCCGGATTGATCGCGATCGTGCCGAAACCGGCAAGACGCGCGGCCCGGCCCGGCTTCAGCCATTGGTCGACCATATCCTTGGCAAGGCCCTCGCGCATGTTCAGCGCCGTCATCTGATTGAGCCAGGTCTGGATGACATTGAGGAGGAGAAGAAGCCCGGCGATGATCGCGAAGACCTCAAGCTGGTGAATGAAGGCATCAAGATCGCGCCGTTCCAGCGCGTTGTAGAACGGCGCGTTCCACTCGTTGAGACGGATCTGCCCGTAGGCTGTGAGCAATATCACTACCAACAGGGCAATCGACAGCAATATCAGCCGGTTGCGCACCGGTGACGTCCAGAAGGCATTCCCCATCATGCGCAATTGCGCAGAAAAATCGAGGTCGAAACCCGCAGGGTTAGCCGCGCTCTTACGCTGGTCGTCGGTCACCGTTGTTGCCATTCATTCCATTCCGAAACGTCAGTCGGCAAAGAAAGCGGGTCGCGAATCTGCGCCTTGCGATGCCAAGCAATAACACGCCCTTCGACCTTGTCCACAATCCCGGCGAAATCCCGGCGGCGGCGATTGAAAATCGCGGATAAATCTTCGTACGGACAAACATTGCGGCCTGCACCAACAATGCGGATGCCCCCGGAAATGATCCTTGCTTTCTTTTCCTGCATTGCACAAAATCCGAATAATTTCAGAGGGGCGGATAAACCGCATAGACCGGAAAACCGGGCAAGGCAGATTAATGGCGATCAAAGCGAGCATCTATCATCTGACGCATTATAAATATGACAATCCGGTTCGCCTTGGACCACAAATCATCAGATTAAAGCCCGCCTCGCATTCCCGAACCCACGTTATCAGCCATTCGCTCAAGGTTTCGCCATCCAATCATTTCGTAAACCTTCAGCAGGACCCTTACGGCAATTACCTCGCCCGCTTCGTTTTTCCCGAGCCGGCCACGGAATTCAAGATCGAGGTCGATCTTGTCGCCGATATGACGGTTTACAATCCGTTCGATTTCTTCGTCGAGGAAGAAGCAACCAAATGGCCATTCGAATATCCGCAGGAATTGCGGGACGATTTGTCCATCTACATGAAACCGGAGCCAACCGGCCCGCTGCTCGCCGCCTTCATGGCGACCGTGGACCATACGCCGGGGCAGCCGACGGTCGATATGGTGGTGGGCCTCAATGCCCGTCTGCAACAGGAAATCGGCTATGTCATCCGCATGGAACCGGGCGTCCAGACACCGGAGGAAACACTGGCTTCCGGCAAGGGATCGTGCCGTGACACCAGCTGGCTGCTCGTGCAGGTTCTGAGACATCTTGGTCTCGCCACACGTTTCGTGTCAGGATATCTCATCCAGCTGACACCCGATCTCAAGGCCCTGGACGGTCCTTCCGGCACGGAGGTAGATTTCACCGATCTGCACGCCTGGGCTGAAGTCTATATGCCGGGCGCCGGCTGGATCGGTCTCGATCCCACCTCTGGGCTTCTGACCGGTGAAAGCCATATTCCTTTGGCGGCGACACCGCATTACCGCAATGCCGCACCGATTTCCGGTGGTTATTTCGGCCACGCCAACACGGAATTCGCGTTCGACATGCAGGTCCGGCGCGTCGCCGAAACCCCACGTATCACCAAGCCCTTTTCCGATGACAGCTGGGAGAGCCTCAACGCGCTCGGTGAAAAAGTCGACAAGGTGCTGAACGCGCACGACGTCCGGTTGACCATGGGCGGCGAGCCGACTTTCGTTTCCATCGACGATTTCGAATCCGACGAATGGAACACCGGCGCGGTGGGACCGACGAAACGCGAAAAGGCCGATGCCCTGATCCGCCGCCTGCGCGAGCGTTTCGCGCCGGGCGGCTTTCTGCATTACGGGCAGGGCAAATGGTATCCGGGTGAAAGCCTGCCGCGCTGGACCTTTTCGCTCTACTGGCGAAAGGATGGCCTGCCGATCTGGCAGAAACCGGAGCTGATCGCCGAAGAAGGTGTGGATGCCGGCGTTAAGACAGATGATGCGCAAAAACTCCTCGGTGGCATCGCCACCCACCTCGGTATCGACAAGGATCTGGTACTTCCGGCTTACGAGGATCCAGCCGAATGGATCATCAAGGAAGGAAGCCTTCCGGAAAATGTCGATCCGTCCAATTCGAAACTGAAAGACCCGGAAGAGCGCAACCGTATCGCCCGTGTGTTCGAGCGCGGATTGACGACACCAACGGGTTACATTCTGCCGGTGCAGGCGTGGAATGCCCGTGCTGACGGAGAACGCTGGATCAGCGAGAGATGGAAGACGCGGCGCGGCAAGATATTCCTTGTTCCGGGCGACAGCCCGGTCGGTTATCGGCTGCCGCTCGGCACCCTTCCCCATGTGCCGCCATCTGCCTACCCCTATATCCACGAGGCCGACCCTTCGATCCCGCGAGGCCCGCTTGCCGATCCGACGTCAGCACCGGCCCGCGCCATGCCGGAAGCCTCGTTCCATGCGGATGAAGTTACCGCCCAGGCACGTGTCGAACAGACCATTGGTGAAATCGGCGGTGCGGTAAGGACCGCCATGTCAGTGGAACCGCGCGATGGTCGGCTCTGCATTTTCATGCCGCCCGTCGAACGCATCGAGGATTATCTGGAGCTGATCGCAGCGGCGGAAGCCGCAGCCGCCGATCTTGGACTGCCCGTTCATATCGAGGGTTATGCGCCACCAAATGATGAGCGCATCAATGTCATCCGCGTCGCGCCTGATCCCGGCGTCATCGAGGTCAATGTCCACCCGGCCGCAAGCTGGAAAGACTGCGTCGACATCACCTCGGCGGTTTACGAGGAAGCGCGCCAGACGCGTCTCGGCGCCGACAAGTTCATGATCGACGGCCGCCACACCGGCACCGGCGGCGGCAACCATGTGGTGGTGGGCGGCGCCAACCCGAATGACAGTCCCTTCCTGCGCCGGCCCGATCTTCTGAAAAGCCTCGTTCTCCACTGGCAGCGGCATCCGTCGCTTTCCTACCTTTTCTCCGGCCTGTTCATCGGCCCGACAAGTCAGGCGCCACGCATCGATGAGGCCCGCCACGACAGCCTCTACGAACTTGAAATCGCACTCGCGCAGGTGCCTGCCCCCAGTGAGGGTGCTCCACCGCTGCCTTGGCTGGTTGACCGTCTGTTCCGCAACCTGTTGACGGATGTGACGGGCAACACCCACCGCGCCGAAATCTGCATCGACAAGCTGTTTTCGCCGGATGGACCGACCGGTCGCCTCGGCCTTGTGGAGTTTCGCGGTTTCGAAATGCCGCCGAATGCCCGCATGTCGCTGGCGCAGCAATTGCTGGTGCGCGCGCTTGTCGCCCGCTTCTGGAAAAATCCGGCCGCCGGCAAATTCGTGCGCTGGGGTACAACACTTGCCGATCGTTTCATGCTGCCGCATTACGTTTGGGCGGATTTTATGGACGTTCTCGCAGATCTCAGGGAAAACGGTTTCGACCTGAAACCCGAGTGGTTCACCGCCCAGCAGGAATTCCGTTTTCCCTTCTTCGGCGAAGTGGAATATGAAGGTTCCAAACTGGAGTTGCGTCAGGCGCTCGAACCCTGGCACGTCATGGGCGAACAGGGAGCCATCGGCGGCACCGTGCGGTTTGTCGACTCATCGGTCGAACGTCTGCAGGTGCGCCTCGAAACTTCCAATCCCTCACGCTATGTCGTGGCCTGCAACGGACGCGCAGTGCCTCTGACGCCGACGGAAAATCGCGGCGTTGCGGTCGCCGGTGTCCGGTTCAAGGCATGGCAGCCCTCTTCAGGCCTGCATCCCGTTTTGCCCGTCAATTCACCCTTGACCTTTGACATTTATGATACATGGTCGAGGCGATCGATCGGCGGATGCATCTACCATGTTGCTCATCCGGGCGGGCGCAATTACGAGACATTTCCCGTCAACGGTAACGAGGCCGAGGCACGCCGCCTTGCCCGTTTCGAACCATGGGGACATACGGCAGGGCAATATCCGCTTCATGCGGAAACCGTGTCGCCAGAATTTCCGCTGACGCTCGATCTGCGTCGGCCATACGGAGTTTAAATTGTCCAAAGCCCCGGCAACGGAACGCAAGACGGAAACGAGCGCGCAACCACGCGGGCTTGATTATTCCACCCTGCCGGGCGTGGCCGACGAGATGCTTGATACCGACGGCAAGGTCAGGCCGGTCTGGAAGAACCTGCTCGGCGCGCTCTCGCGCATGTCGGAACGCGAATTGCACGAGCGCTTTGCCCGCACCGACCGCTATCTGCGCGACGCTGGCGTGTTCTACCGCGATTACAGCAAGGGCAGCAGCGAACGAAACTGGCCGATCTCGCATATTCCGGTGCTGATCGATGACAGGGAATGGACGGTTCTTTCCGAAGGGCTGAAACAGCGCGCCGATCTTCTGGAGGCCATGGTTGCCGATTTTTACGGCGAAAACCGGCTGGTGAACGAAGGTTACGTGCCGCCGGCGCTGATCGCTTCCAATCCGGAATATTTACGGCCGATGGTCGGGGTAAAACCGGCAAGCGGCCATTACCTGCACTTCTGCTCATTCGAAATCGGGCGTGGACCTGATGGAAACTGGTGGGTGCTGGCCGATCGGACTCAGGCGCCTTCCGGCGCTGGCTTCGCGCTGGAAAACCGGGTAGCCACCACCCGCGCGCTGTCCGATATCTATGCCGAAACCCATGTTCACCGCCTCGCCTCGTTTTTCGGCGCTTTCCGCGACACGCTGCAGGCCCACAGAATGCACCCGGACGATCGCATCGCGGTGCTGACGCCCGGCCCCGCCAACGAAACCTATTTCGAACACGCCTATATCGCCCGTTATCTCGGCTTCATGCTGCTGGAGGGCGAGGACCTGACCGTCGTCAACGGCCGCGTCATGGTTCGAACCGTGGCCGGGTTGAAGCCGATCGGTGTACTTTGGCGACGTCTCGACGCCTCCTATTCCGATCCGCTGGAACTGAACCAGCAATCCCATATCGGCACGCCCGGCATGGTGCAGGCGTTGCGCAACGAAGCGCTCACCATCGTCAACGCACTTGGCAGCGGCATTCTCGAAACGCGGGCACTGCTTGCCTTCATGCCGCGCATCTGCCGCCACCTTCTGGGCGAGGAACTGAAACTTCCCTCGATCGCCACCTGGTGGTGCGGACAGGAATCGGAACGCCGCCACGTTGCCGGCAATATCGAAGGCATGGTCATCGGCCCGGCCTATTCTCGCATGCCTTTTTTCGACGACAACGGCCAATCCGTGCTCGGCTCCTCCCTGCGCGAAACGGCGAAGGAATCGATCAGCGACTGGCTTGCCTCCGACGGCCACAGGCTGGTGGGCCAGGAAGTCGTAAAGCTTTCAACGACGCCGGCCTATATCGACAACAAGCTCGTGCCGCGCCCGATGAGCCTTCGCGTTTTTGCCGCGCGCACACAAGATGGCTGGCAGATCATGCCCGGCGGCTTTGCACGGATCGGCAGCGGCGACGATGTGTCGGCCATCGCCATGCAATCGGGCGGCAGCGCGGCGGATGTCTGGATCGTCAGCGAAAAACCGGTGGAACGCACCTCGCTTCTGCCGGCGGAAGAAAGCTTTACCCGCAACATGCCGGGCAGCCTGCCAAGCAGGGCTGCCGACAATCTCTTCTGGCTCGGCCGTTATATCGAACGTTCTGAAGGCGCATTGCGCATCCTGCGTGCCTGGCACGGGCGCTATGCCGAATCGGCCGATCCGCGCCAGCCCCTGCTCGCCCATGTGACGCGATATCTCGAAGCGCTTGACGTGGAGATGAACGATGCCGTGCCGGATAGCCTGCTGAACAACATCAACAGCGCGCTTTATTCCGCCAGCAATATTCGCGACCGCTTTTCGCCGGATGGATGGCTGGCGCTGAACGACCTCGCCAAGACGGCCCGCCGTTTCCACGCGAAAGTCGCGCCCGGCGACGACGCCACCCACGCCATGACGATCCTGCTGCGCAAGCTTGCCGGCTTTGCCGGTCTCGTGCACGAAAACATGTACCGCTTCACCGGCTGGCGTTTTCTGTCGATCGGCCGTTATCTCGAACGCGGGCTGCATATGACCCGGCTTCTCGGCCACATGACCGGACCGGACGCCCCGGATGGTTCCTACGACATGCTGCTCGAAATCGGTGACAGCGTCATGACCCATCGCCGCCGTTATAATGTCGCCACGGCTGGCCTGACGGTCACCGATCTTCTGGCGCTTGATCCGCTCAATCCGCGCTCGATCCTGTTTCAGCTGAACGAAATCCGCACCGAGGTGGAACAGCTGCCGAACGCTTTCGTGAACGGCCAGATGTCACCGTTTTATCGCGAAACGATGCGCCTGCATTCCGGGCTCGCTGTCATGACGCCGGAAAACATGAACGGCGCGATCTATCGCCAGCTCGAAACCGACATGGAACATCTGTCCGATGTTCTGGCCCGCACCTATCTCGGATAACCCCATGCTTTACGATCTTTCCCTGCACATGGGTTACACCTACGACACACCGGCCCATGGCGCACGCCACATTATCCGCGTGCTGCCGCTGTCGATGCCGGGCCGGCAGAGACTAATCGCAGGTTCCATCGATGTTTCGCCCGCACCGGAAGAACGCGCCTTCTTTGACGATTTCTTTCATCAATCGGCCACATCGGTGCATCTGCGCGCGCCGCATGAAAAGCTGGATATTCGCATGCAGGCGCGGGTGATGGTGGAAGCGCCGGCCATGACGGCGGATTTTTCACCCGAGCTTTCCCGCCTGCCGCGGGACCTTGCCGATGTCTGGTCGATCGATTTTCAGTCACCGCACCACTTCATTGGCGCAAGCCCGAGAATAGGGACGGATGCGGCGATCTCGGCCTATGCGCGGGAACTGCTGAAACCGGGAATGACCATTCGCGAAATCGCGCTGGCCATGTGCAAACGCATCCACAAAGACTTCACCTATGATGGCGAGGCGACCACCGTGGATACAACGCCATCGGAAGCCTTTAAATTGAAGCGCGGCGTGTGCCAGGATTTTTCGCATATCATGATCATGGCGCTGCGCAGCCTCGGCATTCCCGCCGGTTATGTCAGCGGTTTCCTGCGCACCATTCCTCCGCCGGGCAAGGAACGGCTGGAAGGCGCCGATGCCATGCATGCCTGGGTCCGCATCTGGTGCGGAGAAGCGGCCGGTTATCTGGAACTCGACCCTACCAACGATATCGTGGCCGGCAGCGACCACATCGTCGTCGGTTATGGCCGCGACTATTCGGATGTTGCACCGGTGATCGGGGTCCTGAAGAGCTACGGTAACCAGCAGATAAAACAGGCCGTGGATGTGGTTCCCGTCCAGCAATGACACAATATGTGTTATTTCAATCTTCCAACCAATTAATTCTTGAAAATACTTCGAAAACTGCACCAATTTGAACGAATTATAAAATTATAATCTTCGTGTTAGCGGATTTTACATCCTTTGCGGGTTTCCTGCGCTCAATCGCATATTCTAATCGGTGAGCCCCATCATGACCGCCTCCGCAGATCAAAAACTGAAGCGCCGTTTCCTTGCCGATACCAGCGGTAATTTCGGCATCATGACGGCGATATTGCTGCCGATGTTGCTGGGCGTGGCCGGAGCCGGCCTGGAGCTGGCGAATGTGATGCAGGTGAAAGCCGATCTGCAAAACACGGCGGATTCCGCGGCGCTCGCTGCAGCAACCGAGGCACGCCTGAAGGAAGGCGCGCTCACAGACGAACAAATCAAGGAAATCGCCAAGGCCTTCATCGCTGCGCAGATGGAAAAGAGCCTGACTGAGGAAGAGAAAAAGGAACTGGAGAAGAACTCCCCAGTCGGCGTTTCTGCAAAGGAAGATGCACGCGGCAAGACCTATACCATCGAGACCACGCTATACCGCCAGGTGCAGCTCAACCCGCTGCTGGGGTTCATCGGCGTGAAGACACTCGATATCGCGGCGACCGGTACCGCCAAGAGTACCGTCAACAAGGGCGCGCCGATATCCATGTATCTGGTGCTCGACCGCTCCGGTTCGATGTCGTTCAAGACGGACAGTGTCGACAGCACTAAAACGTCCTGCCAGAACTACACGTCCGATAACTGGGGCAAGTATCCCAATCTCGGCAAGACATCGCCCTGCTATGTCAACAAGGCCACATCGTTGAAGACCGCCGTCAGCTTTCTCGTTGCTACATTGAACAAGGCCGATCCGACCTACACCGCAAGCGGCGGCTCACAGCTCGTTCGGACGGGCGCCTCGGTATATACACATGAGACCTATGCGGCTCAGGCCATCAGCTGGGGTACGAACAGCGTTGTCAGCTATGTCGACAAACAGATCCCGGAATTTCCATCCGGCGGTACGGATGCACGAAGCAGCCTGAATGCCGCTTACAACGCCCTTAAAAAAACGAATCCGGACGAAGCGAAGGCACATAAGACACAGGAAAGTGAATCCTTCGAGCGCTATATCGTCCTGATGACCGACGGTGAAATGACCGGAAACAGCTCCTCGTGGAGTTCCAGCATCGACCAGTCGGTGCGCACCACCTGCGAGACCGCCAAGAAAGACGGGATCAAGATTTTCAGCGTCGCCTTCATGGCGCCGGACAAGGGCAAGTCGCTGCTGCAATATTGCGCTTCCAGCCTCGACAATTATTACGCGCCCGAGAACATGGAGCAGATCGTCACCGCCTTTGGCGAAATCGCCCGCAAGGCAGCCGGTAGCATTGCCACGCTGACCAACTGACGAAAATTCGGCAGACGCAGCCGCAAAGCGTATCGCTTTTGAGGCATTTACCCCGGGGCCAATCTTCCCCGGCTTTGCATGGCTGACAAGACATGCGCGGCAGGTGACAGCGGCAGCGGCCCGTGGCATAGGAGGGCCGCTCCCATTCATAGGCCCTGTCATGATCCGCATCGAAAATATCAGCAAGTCGAACAGTCACCGTATTCTTTACATCGAGGCCTCCGCCGCGCTCAATCGTGGCGAGAAGATCGGCCTTGTCGGGCCGAACGGTTCCGGCAAGACCACGCTGTTTCGGATGATGACCGGCGAGGAGCAGCCCGATGAGGGACAGGTCGTCGTCGAAAAAGGTATGACGGTCGGTTATTTCGATCAGGATGTCGGCGAAATGTCCGGACGCTCCGCGGTCGCCGAAGTCATGGAAGGCGCAGGCCCGGTCAGTGAAGTGGCGGCGGAATTGCGGGAGCTGGAAGCCGCCATGTCCGATCCCGACCGGATGGACGAAATGGACGCCATCATCGAACGTTACGGTGAAGTGCAGGCGCGTTACGAAGAGCTGGACGGTTACGCGCTGGAGGGCCGCGCCCGTGAGGTTCTGGATGGCTTGAGCTTCAGCCAGGAAATGATGGACGGCGATGTCTCCAAACTGTCTGGCGGCTGGAAGATGCGCGTTGCGCTTGCCCGCATTCTTTTGATGCGCCCGGACGTGATGCTGCTCGACGAACCATCGAACCATCTCGATCTCGAAAGCCTGATCTGGCTTGAGGATTTTCTGAAGAACTATGACGGCGCATTGTTGATGACTTCGCATGACCGCGAATTCATGAACCGCATCGTCACCAAGATCATCGAGATCGATGCCGGCAACCTCACCACCTATTCCGGTGACTACGGCTTTTATGAACAGCAGCGGGCGCAGAACGAAAAGCAGCAGCAGGCGCAGTTCGAGCGCCAGCAGGCCATGCTCGCCAAGGAAATCAAATTCATCGAACGCTTCAAGGCGCGCGCCTCACATGCCTCGCAGGTGCAGAGCCGCGTCAAGAAACTTGAAAAGATCGACCGCGTCGAGCCGCCAAAACGGCGCCAGACAGTCGCTTTCGAATTCGCACCGGCCCCGAGGTCGGGCGAGGATGTCGTGGCGCTGAAGAAGGTTAACAAGGCTTATGGCAGCCGCACGATCTATGGCGAGCTGGACTTTATGGTGCGGCGCAAGGAGCGCTGGTGTATCATGGGCGTCAACGGCGCTGGAAAATCGACCTTGCTGAAGCTGGTGACCGGCACGACCGAGCCGGATTCCGGCAATGTAACACTCGGCGCCAGCGTCAAGCTCGGCTATTTCGCCCAGCACGCCATGGATGTTCTGGAAGGCGACAGCACCATTCTTGAATGGCTTGAGGAACGTTTTCCGAAAGCCGGGCAGGCGCCGCTCCGCGCGCTTTCCGGTTGTTTCGGCTTCTCCGACGACGACGTGGAGAAACGCTGCCGTGTTCTTTCCGGCGGTGAAAAAGCCCGTCTCGTGATGGCGGCCATGTTGTTCGATCCGCCGAATTTCCTGGTACTCGACGAACCAACGAACCATCTCGATCTCGACACCAAGGAAATGCTGATCAAAGCCCTGTCGGATTATGAAGGCACGATGCTGTTCGTTTCCCACGACCGCCATTTCCTCGCCGCCCTTTCAAACCGGGTACTTGAACTGACCCCGGATGGCATTCACCAATTTGGCGGCGGCTATACCGAATATGTCGAAAGCACCGGGCAGGAAGCACCGGGCCTTCGCAGCTGAGGCCATTTACCGGACGCCTGGTCTCCGCAACCGTAACTTTCGTACTTGATACTGGAGAAGCAGATGCGGATCGTCGTTTACAGCGCCAAGCCATATGACAGGCAGTTCCTTGATGCCGCGGCACGTCCCGGCATGCGGATACAATATTGCGAAGCGCGCCTGTCTCCTGAAACGGTGGCGTTGGCGGAAGGAACCGATGCTATCTGCGCCTTCGTCAACGACGACCTGTCGCGGCCCGTGCTCGAAAGGCTGACGGAAATGGGCGTGCGACTCGTCGCCCTGCGCTGCGCCGGTTTCAACCAGGTCGATCTCGTGGCCGCCGAAAAGCTGGGCCTGACCATCGCCCGCGTTCCCGCCTATTCGCCCTATGCGGTTGCCGAACATACAATGGCGCTCATCCTGTCACTCAACCGTAAGATCCACCGCGCCTATAACCGCGTCCGCGAAGGCAACTTCGCCCTTGATGGCCTGCTTGGTTTCGATCTCCACGGCAAGACCATCGGCATTGTCGGCACGGGAAAGATCGGCGCGATTTTTGCGCGTATCGCAGCCGGCTTCGGCTGCCGTCTCATCGGCCACGACATTCGCCCGAATCCTGATTGCGAGGCGCTGGGCATGGCCTATGTCACGCGGGAGGAACTGTTCCGGACATCGGACATTCTTACGCTGATGTGCCCGCTCACGCCGGAAACCAGGCACCTGATCCGCAAGGAGACGCTGCCCCTTCTCAAAAAAGGCGTGATGCTCATCAACACCAGCCGCGGCGCGATCATCGACACGCAGGCCGCGATCACGGGTCTGAAAGACGGTAGGATCGGTTCTCTCGGCATCGATGTTTATGAGGAGGAAGCCGATCTCTTTTTCGAAGATCTTTCCAATGATGTGCTGCGCGACGACGTCTTTGCGCGGTTGCTGACCTTCCCCAATGTTCTGGTGACCGGCCATCAGGGGTTTTTCACGCAGGAAGCCCTCAAAAACATTGCGGACACCACGATCGGCAATATCGAAAGCTTCATCAGAACCGGCAAGGCGCTGCATGCGGTTTCCACGGAGCAGCTTGCAGGCCCCGTTTAGCGCTGCTGCCCCGACCCTGAAGATTATGCTTCGAGCCTGCGGAAATTGTCGGCAGGTCGATTGCCCGCCCCAAATCCCCAGTATAGGTTTCAAGCAATCTTTTCAGAGCTTTCAAACCGGACCGGTCGAGCGACAGATGCAACTCAAAGACTGCTATAATTTCCACGATTTTCGCCGCATGTCCAAACAGCGTCTTCCCGGGCCGATCTTCAACTACATAGATGGCGCGGCCGACGATGAAGTGACGTATCGGCGAAATACAGCCGCCTTTGAAAACTGCGACCTTGTTCCGGATGTGCTGCGCGGCGTGTCCGACGTGGACATGTCGGTGACCGTCATGGGGCAAAAGCTCTCCATGCCGGTCTATTGTTCCCCAACGGCGCTGCAGCGCCTCTTCCACCATCAAGGAGAGCGGGCGGTCGCGGCAGCGGCGGGAAAATTCGGCACGATGTTCGGCGTCTCCTCGCTCGGCACCACCAGCCTTGAAGAAGCGCGCCGGATCAGCGGCGGGCCGCAGGTCTATCAATTTTATTTCCACAAGGATCGTGGTCTCAACCGCGAGATGATGGCACGCGCCAAGAGCGCCGGCGTCGAGACGATGATGCTGACCGTGGACAGCATTACCGGCGGCAACCGCGAGCGCGACAAGCGCACCGGTTTTGCCATCCCCTTCAAGCTCAATCTCTCCGGCATCGCGCAATTCGCCATCAAGCCGGCCTGGGGTATCAATTACCTGACGCATGAACGCTTCAGCCTGCCGCAGCTTGACGGCCACATCAAAATGGATGGCGGGGCTCTCTCCATCAGCCGCTATTTCACCGAGATGCTGGACCCTTCCATGAACTGGGATGACGTGGCGCAGATGGTGCGAGAATGGGATGGTCCTTTCTGCCTCAAAGGCGTCATGTCGGTTGACGATGCCCGGCGCGCCGTCGAGATCGGCTGCAGCGGCATCGTGCTCTCCAACCACGGCGGTCGCCAGCTCGATGGTTCCCGCAGCGCCTTCGACCAGCTGGCAGAGATCGTCGATGCGGTCGGCGACCGGATCGACGTGATGATGGATGGCGGCGTACAGCGCGGCACCCATGTTCTGAAAGCCCTGTCTCTGGGCGCAAAGGCTGTGGGGCTCGGCCGCTATTATCTTTTCCCGCTCGCGGCCGCCGGCCAGCCCGGGGTGGAAAGGGCGCTGGAAATGATGCGTATCGAAATCGAACGCGGCATGAAGCTGATGGGCTGCACCACTGTCGAACAACTGACGCGCCGGAACCTGCGGTTTCATGGCTAGAGCCGTAATCCGCATTTCCAGGCAAGGTTACAGCTTTCCGCTGTAATCACAGGCCATTTCCACGGCGTTTCGCCGATATTCCAGGAGCGCTGCGCCGATGTTCCAGATAAGCGCTAGGGATACCAGCACGCAAATGCTGCCGGAAATCAACGAGCGCTTGGCACCCGAGAGAAACAGGCAGCCGATGAAGGCATAGGCTGCAAGCGCTGGTACCGCAGGGATCAGAACCGATATAGGCCCGTCACAATCGGCCGCCTCGATGCCGATGGCGCGATACTCATTCGGCGTTGTCACAACACCGAGGACGGCGACGGGCAACATCGCAGCGAGAACGGCATAACGGAAGAAGCGAGGCGTATCGGGCATATCCGCTCCATAGCCGGATAATTAAATGTCGCGACTTGTCCGCAAACTTCCGTACGGACTACTTTGAGGATGGTCTTTTTTTGAAAGCCGCCGTTCAGCCACGCCTGTCAGCGTTCCTGAACAGGAGCTTGCCCGATTTCGCAGAGAAATCCAGTGTTTTACGGAATCCAAACTTGGCAGGCCGTGCAGAATGTGATTATGGTTGCATGATGCAACCATAATGGATTTGGCATGCCCGAACAGTCCCTTCCCATAAATGACATCCGCTCCACCTCGCGCCGGCTTGTCCGTGAACTCGGCTTCATGGGCGGGGATTTTGCCGGCACCGACCTGCCGCCATCTGCCGTGCATGCCCTGATCGAGATCGAGACCTGCCCGGGCATCACGGCGCGCGATCTGGGAAAGCTCCTGCGACTTGAAAAATCCAGCGTCAGCCGCATGCTTCGCAAACTCATTCTGTCCGGTGATGTTATGGAGGAGGCGGACGGTGAGGATAGCCGCATCAAGCGGCTCCATTTGGCCGGGCGAGGGCAGGATCGGGTCGGTGCCATTCACGCCTTCGCAAACCGGCAGGTATCGAGCGCCCTGTCACGGCTTGCCCCGGCGGATGGCCACACCATTCTGGAAGGGCTCCGTCTTTACGCCGACGCGCTGGGAGGCCGGATCGATGCCGCCGCTCCCGCCATAGATATCGTCTCAGGATACAGGCCGGGTATCATCGCCCGCATAACGCAGATGCATGCTCTCTATTACGCCCGGACATCCGGCTTCGGCCAGCGTTTCGAATCCGTTGTCGCCGAAGGCCTCGCCTCCTTTTGCAACCGGCTCGAAAGACCGCAAAACGCAATATGGGCCGCAACGCGCGGACAGGAGATTATCGGCTCCGTCGCAATCGACGGCGAAGACTTGGGATCGGACATCGCGCATCTACGCTGGTTCATCGTGGATGACAGCGTGCGCGGTGGCGGTGTAGGGCGCAGGCTGCTTGCAGCCGCTCTGGCCTTTGCCGACAAAAAGGCTTTCGCCGAAACCCATCTATGGACATTCAACGGTCTTTTGGCCGCACGGCACCTTTACGAGACCCATGGTTTCGCCTGTGTCGAGGAACGTCCCGGCAGCCAATGGGGAAGCGAGGTTCTGGAACAGCGCTTTGTCCGTCCCCGGCCAGAATGATCTCTAATCTCCGTGCATGAACCGCCGCATCGAAAGTCGCCGTGCGGCCGTCTCCGGATCATAACCAGATCTATCAGAAGGCGAGCTGAACCTTCATCGATCTGCTTCTGTCACCGGCGGTTTCAAATGCTGCAACCGCCTCTTCCAATGGAAAGGTGCCTGTTAACAGCGGCTTCAGGTCTACGCGGCGCTGGTTAATGAAATCGACGGCAAGTCCGAATTCCTCGTGGAAACGGAAGGTGCCTTTCATCTCGATTTCCTTGGTGACCACCATATTCTGCGGAATGGACACATCCCCGCCGAGACCGAGTTGAACGACGGTGGAACGCGGCTTCAGCGCCTCCAGACCCGACCGGACGGCCCTTTCGTTTCCGGAGGCCTCGAATTGCACGTCGAAATAGCCCTTGTTTGCCGAATAGGCGGAGAGCGCATCCGGATCGCTGGCGACATTGATGACCCGGTCGGCGCCGATGGCAAGCGCCTTTTGCAAAACCGCATCCATGACATCGGTCGCAACGATTTCCCGCGCGCCATGGGCGCGGGCGGCGATGATGGCAAGCGCACCGATCGGCCCGCAGCCGCTGACCAGAACGCGCTTGTCGGTCAATGCGCCAGCGCGGTTGACGCCATGCAGCGTCACTGCAAAGGGTTCGGCCATCGCCGCTTCATGGATAGAGATGCCGTCCCGCACCTTGTGGCACTGATACGCCTCGGCAACGAGACGCTGCCGGAATGCGCCTTGAATATGCGGCATGGGCATCGCGGAGCCATAAAAGCGCATGTTCAGGCACTGGTTCTGCTGGCCTTTCAGACAGAATTCGCAATGGTTGCATGGCCTGCTCGGCGATACTGCGACGCGATCGCCAATTGCGAAACCGGAGACACCCTCCCCCAGAGCCTTGATGGTGCCCGCCACCTCATGGCCGAGGATCATCGGCTCACGCACGCGCACGGTGCCGAAGCCACCGTGATTGTAATAATGCAGGTCGGAGCCGCAGATACCACCCGCCTCTATGGCGACCTCGAGCTGTCCGGGGCCGGGCTGCTCCGCCTCACGTTCTTCGATCCGCAAGTCCTTGGCCGCGTGGATGACAACCGCTTTCATATTCGCTCCTCCCATAAGGGTCCGGCATGGCGGCAAACGCCGCCAGGCCATTCCACAGATCTATCTCAGATATCGACCACAAGGCCCTTGGCTTTGAGCACCGCCTCGAGCTTGCTGACCTCAATCACCGACTTGCCTTGCTTGTAGGCTTCGATGTAACCGGCCTCGGCATCTTCACGCGCCTGCGAAAGCTTGGCCGCTTCCTGCGCTTCTTCGCGTCGGACGACAACCAGCCCATCGGCATCACCGACGATGATATCGCCCGGATTGATGATTTCGCCGCCGACAATCACCTGATCGTTGACCGCGGCAATGGTCTCCTTGACAGTGCCCTTGATGCAGACGCTGAGCGAAAAGACGGGAAAGCCGAGGTCCCGCAGTTGCAGCGTGTCGCGCACGCCGGTGTCGGTCACCAGACCGCCGATGCCTTTTGCAAGGCAGGCATTGGCGAGAACATCGCCGAAAGAACCCGCTTCTTCATATTCGCCGGCGGAAACGACGATGATATCGCCCGGCTTGGCATAGTTGATGGCGAGCTGCAGCATGATGTTGTCGCGCGGCGCGCATTTGACCGTAAAGGCCGGGCCGCAAAGCTTCATGCGATAATCGACTGGCTTCAGCCGCGAGGACAATGCGCCACGACGGCCCTGCGCCTCATGGATTGTCGCAGGAGAGAATTTGGCAAGGGCTTCAACATCGGCCTTGGCCGGACGCTGCGCGATATCTTTAATGTGGATCATGAAAACCTCCCACGTTGAAACCGTCGGCGAGAACGTCTCGCCGACCGATGATGGTGTTGGATGAATGGAATGATGACTGAAGCTGAGCCGAAGCTCAGGGGATCGGATCGAACTTCAGCTCAGACAGAGGCACGACCTTGTCGGTGCGCGTCATCTTGTATTCGGTGTTCGGGCCAAGCCACTTGTCCCAGATGCGATTGATCTCGCCATCCGCATCGAGCTTGCGAAGGATTTCGTTGATCTTGGCGGTCAGTGCCGGATTGTCCTTGGCCATGCCGATGCCGATGGGCTGGAAGAGCATCGGCTCCTCGATCATCCGCATTGGCTTGCCCTTGGTCTTGGATTCGTTGACGAACTTGGTCATCGTCATGGTGTTGCCGACAATGCCGCGCGCCTTGCCCTGCTGAACGGCGAGATAGGCGGACGCCGTATCCTGGAATGTCAGCGGCTCGGACTTGTTGAGCTTGACGGAGAGTTCCGACGTCGACCCCTTGCTGGACGCGATGCGCTGGCCGACGAAATCAGACTTCTTGGTGCCGGCGTCATCGACCGGAACGATCAGCATTTCCTTAGCCAGATAATATGGGTCGCTGAACTGGATCTGTTCGGCGCGGCTCTGGGTATAAGCGAGGTTGGCGACCGAGAGATCGACGCGGCCGAGCTTGACTTCGGGAACGCGCGCTTCAACCGAAACAGGCTTGACCTCGGCCTTGACCCCGAGTTCCTTGGCGATGGCGCCACACAGATCGACGTCAAAGCCGGCCATTTCACGTGTCTTTGGATCCGGCGAGGCGAAAGGTGGCACGTCAGCGAAAGTGGCGCAACGCAGCGTCTTGTTCGCCATGATCGTGTCGAGTTGGTCGGCCTTGGCCGGAATGACTGCGGCCGAAGTCGCCAATGCGGCGGTAAGAGTAATGCACTTCCAGTTCATTTCAGTTCTCCCTGTTATTATAGAGGTTGGGTTGATAGTTCGGCCTTGAGCGGGATTTCAGGAGAAACCCGCTCACACTTTTCGCTATCCCGCCCTAGTGCCTGAGATCAGCAAGAAAACGCTGGGCACGGGGGTGTTGCGGATTTTTGAAAAACTCGTCCGGCTTGGCCGTTTCGATGATGCGCCCGGCATCGATGAACCAGATGCGGTCAGCCACTTCACGGGCAAAGCCCATTTCATGGGTGACACACAGCATAGTCATGCCTTCGGCGGCGAGGCTCTTCATGACGGCGAGCACCTCACCCACCATTTCCGGGTCGAGAGCGGAGGTCGGTTCGTCGAACAACATAACCGGCGGCTCCATGGCGAGCGCCCGCGCAATGGCGACGCGCTGCTGCTGGCCGCCGGAGAGCTGGGCCGGGTAAGAGCTGGCCTTGTCGGCCAGGCCGACACGATCAAGAAGCTTCAGCGCCTTTTCATGGGCGACGGCAGGAGAAACGCCCTTCACCCGGATCGGCGACATGGAGACATTTTCAACCACCGAAAGATGCGGGAAGAGGTTGAAGCTCTGGAAGACGAAACCCACCCGGCTGCGCAGCGCATTCAACTCCTTTGCGCGCATTTGTGCGTGGATGTTCCTGCCATCCAGCGTGATCGAGCCGCTGCTGATCTCCTCCAGACGGTTAATCGTGCGGATGAGGGTGGACTTGCCGGAACCCGATGGCCCGCAGATGACCACGACCTCGCCACGGGTGACGTTTTCGTTGACATCCTTGAGCACCTGATAATCGCCGTAGCTTTTGCAGACCTGCGAAAGCGTGATGGTGTAGGCGTCCTGAGAGGCGGAAACTGGCGCGGTCATAGCTGCTCCGTAACGATATTGGCGGGGGCCGGTGCGTCTGCCGCGAGCTTGCCGCGCGGGCCTGCCCGCCGGTGGGCGATACGCCGCTCGAGAAGATTGGCGACATGGGTGAGCGACCAGCAGATGATGTAATAAACCAGCGCCAGAATGAGGAAGACCTGGAAGGGCTGGGTCAGGAGCTGGTTATTCACCTGGTTTGCCGCAAAAGTCAGATCCGGCACATTGATGACATAACCAAGCGTCGTGTCCTTGATGGTGGAAACGAATGTCGAAATGAGGCTCGGGATCATGTTGTAGAGCGCCTGCGGCAGGATGATGTAACGCATTGCGCTGAAATATCCATGCCCCAGCGCCCGCGCCGCATCCATCTGCCCGGCCCCAAGCGACACGATGCCGGCCCGGACGACCTCACTCATGAAAGCGCCCTGATAGATGACGAGCGTTGCCAGCATGGTGACGAAGCTCGGCACATCCGCCCCGGTCCATAGCGGAACGAGAAAATAGCTCCAGAGGATGAGCATCAACAGCGGCACGCCACGGGTGAAATACACCACAGCGGTGACCGGCCAGCGCAGCAACCGCCATTTCGACAGCCGTGCCAGCGCCATCAGGATGCTGACGGGAAAGGCGAGCGCGATGCTGAGCGCCGACAGGATAAGCGTGTTGGCAAGGCCGCCCAGCGGCCCGTTGGGATATTGGCCGATCAAGAGAAGCAACCAATAATCCTGCACGATTGCGATCATGTCGTGGATCATGCCCGCGCCCTCCGCAGTGGGTCGGCACGCATGGAGATATAGGCTCCAAGACCCATGATCAGCAGCGAGAAGAACAGATAAAGCACTGTCGCGACCAGGTAGACCTCAAACGTCCGGAAGCTCAGATTTTCGACTTCCTTGACCGCATGGGTGAGTTCGGGTGCGCCGATCAGAACGCCGAGACTGCTGTTCTTGAACAGCGAGGTGCTGTGGTTGATCAGCGGCGGCAGCGCGTTGCGAACGCCCTGCGGCATGATGACGAAACGCATGGCCGAGACATAGCTGTGACCGAGCGCACGCGCCGCTTCCATCTGACCGGGATTGATGGAGCGCACGCCGGAACGCAAATCTTCACTGAAATAGGCAGCCTGACAGAGGCCGAGGCCGATGATGGCGAAGATCGATTCCGCATTGTGGCTGGACAGCCAGTTCGCCAGCCCGCTTGGCAACAGTGTGAAAACGCCGAAATACCAGAGCATCAGCTGCACCAGCGTCGGAACGTTACGGTGATAGGAAACATAGGCCGCCACCAGCGGATCGCCGAAGCGGAAGGGTGACAGGCGAATGGCAAGCAGCACGATGGCCAGCGACATGGCGAGCAGCCAAGAGCCGGCATAGATGATGAACGTCATCTGGATGCCATGCAAAAGCATCGAGACGTAGTCCGCATTGTTCAGAATTGCCCAGAGGTCAAAACCGCTCACGCGACTTTTCCTCCGGCTCCGCCCGCCGCGGCCTGATTTTCAGCCGGCCTATTTTCAACAGTCTGGGGCTTGGCCGTCTGCAGCCCGCCCATGACCTGAAGCGTCGGGGTGATTTCCATATGGCCGATATTCATGGCCACGGGTGCGGCGATGGCAAAGGCGATCGCATCGGCGATATCGGACGCCTGCGGCAGCTCAAAACCATCGATGAAGCGCTCGCGAATGCTCGGATCATTGCCGTGCACATGCGTAAATATGTCGGTTGCAACGCGGCCGGGGCAAATTTCCGTCACCCGCACACGTTTGCCGAAAGCATCGATGCGCAGCTGGTTGGACAACATCGCCACGCCCGCCTTGCTGGCGTGATAGATGGAGTTGCCGCCGAAATTGTAATTGCCGGCAATGGAGGAGATGTTGATGACGTGGCCGCGATCGCGCGCCACCATACCCGGCACCACCATGCGGCAGAGATGCAGCACGGCGCGCAGGTTGACGTCGATCAGGAGATCGATATCGCTTTCATCCGCTTCCAGAAATTTCTTGGGACGATCTACACCGGCATTATTCACGAGAACATCGAACGCAACCTCGCTGGTGAGTTTTGCAAGAGCAGGCCGGTCAGTCACATCGATGACATGCGCGAAGCAACCCGTGCGCTTCGCCAATTGCTTCAGCGCGTCCGCACTTCTGGCAACCGCATGGACTTCCAGCCCCTCACGGCAAAGCCGCTCGACAACGGCGGCGCCAATTCCGGAAGATGCGCCGGTCACGAGTGCGGTCTTGTAGTCTGAGAATGGCATGTTTGTCCCCTATCGTTGACCAAACATTAGTGAAGCTTTCTTCGCTTGCCTAAGACCGATTTTTTTTGGAGTAATAAGCAACTTGTATGGATGACGGATGCGAACGCTACTTTCGGCGCTGCATCAGCCCGGCCAGCAAAAGGCACAACCGCGCCGTCACCGCCCGAACCGGCGAAATCACCTAAACGACCGGCGTCGGCAAGTCTCTCCCCGCAAAATGTGCGTCCAGATTGGCGAGAACCAACGCGCCCATTTCCAGCCGTGTCTCATGGGTGGCGGCGCCGATATGCGGTGCGAGAACGACATTGCGCATGCCGAACAGCGCCTCGGGAACATGCGGCTCGTTCTCGAAGACATCGAGTGCCGCACCTTTTAGCCCACCCCCCATGAGAATATCGACCAGCGCCTTTTCATCGACAAGCGACCCTCTGGCGACATTGACGAGAACCCCGTCCGGCCCCAGTGCCTCCAGCACCTCTAGGTTGATCGCGTGTTTCGTCTCCAGCGTCGCAGCCGCCGCGACGATCAGGACGTCGCAGGCGCTCGCGAGCGACACCGCCGTTGGATGATACTCATAGGCCACGTCCTGCTTCCGCCGGCTGAAATAGGAGATTTCCGCATTAAAGGCTTCCAACCGTGCCGCGATGGCCCGGCCTATGCGGCCGAGCCCGTAAATGCCGTAACGCCGCCGCGAGGCCTTGTTGCCGAGCGGCATCTCGCCTCTTTTCCACGCGCCGGAGCGGACATGGTGATCGGCGCTGACGAGTTGGCGTAGCAGCATAACGGAGAGGCCGATTGCGAGATCGGCAACATCTTCGGTCAGCACGTCCGGCGTGTTCGTCACCCTGAAACCACGTGCGCGGGCCTGATCGAGATCGACTTTGTCGAAGCCGACACCGTTGATCGCGACGATTTCAAGAGCCGGCAGACGGGCGGCGAGTTCAGGGGCAACGCCGATATGGCCGCCGGTGACGACAGCCTTTATTGAAGCCGCCTCCGCCTGCAAAAATGCCTGCTTGTCCGATATTTCGTGCCAGCGATGGACCCGGAAGCGCTTTTGCAGCTCCGCCTCGATCTGCGGCTGGAGCGGATAGGTTTGCAGAAGATCGGGCTTCATACGCGCTCCTTACCCGCGACCGACGAACGGCATGCCGCTCGCCATCACGGTCATGGTCAGCACATTCGCCTCCAGCGGCAGTGAGGCCATATGCACCACGGCTCTGGCGACAATGCCGGCATCGATGGTCGGCTCAATGGCGGTGCTGCCATCAGCCTGCAGCACGCCGGTAGCCATGGCGCGGGTCATCTCGGTGCTGGCATTACCGATATCGATCTGCCCGCAGGCGATGTTGAACGGGCGACCATCCAGCGCGGCCGACTTGGTGAGACCGGTAATCGCGTGTTTGGTCGCGGTATAGGGCGCGGACCTCGGCCGCGGCGTGGTGGCCGAAATCGAGCCATTATTGATGATGCGCCCGCCCTGCGGCGACTGCGCCTTCATCTGACGAAACGCCGCCTGCGTGCAGAGGAAAGCGCCGGTGAGGTTGGCTCCCACAACGGCATTCCAGGTTTCGAAAGGTACATCTTCGATATGGACCGCCGGCGCCGACATGCCGGCATTGTTGACGAGAAGGTCAAGACGGCCAAAACGCCCGATGACATCGGTAAACAGCTGTTCGACATCCGCCAGAACGGAAATATCAGCCGCGACGGCCAGAACACGGTCTCCATGCTCTCGCCATTCGGCAGCGGCGGCATCGAGAACCTCCCGTCGCCGACCCGTGATCGCGACACTGTAACCCTCTCCCAGAAGGGCTGAGGCAATCGCCTTGCCGACGCCTGTTCCTCCGCCCGTGACGAGCGCGATCTTTGCCTTAGTCATAATGCTTTCCCCTCCAGCTCATCTTCCACATGCGCCTGAATGATTTCGGCAAAGGACGTTTCCGCCCGGAAGCCGAGCGACAAGGCGAGTTGCGGATCATAATCCTCCGCCCAGCCGTCGACGATCCGGATGATCCGCTCATCGGGAACACGCTTGATAAGCGCCACAGCCTTTTCCCCGGCAAAGGTGCGCAGAGCCTCGATCTCGTCGGCCACCGTGGCCGAAAGCCCCGGCATGATGAGATTACGGCGAACGCCAAGCCCGGAGAGATCGACGCTCGCGGCGCGCAGCAGGAAAGCGACGGCCGAGCGCGGGCTGGCGAACCAGTGCCGCACAGTATCGGCAACGGGCAGAACCGCTTCCTGACCCACCAGTGGTTCACGCAGGATATTGGAGAAGAAACCGGAAGCCGCCGCATTCGGCTTGCCGGGGCGGATGCAGATGGTCGGCAGACGGATGCTGACGCCGTCGAAGAAACCGCGGCGGCTATAGTCCGACAGCAACAGTTCCACGATCGCCTTCTGCGTTCCGTAGCTGGTCAGCGGCGCGGTCAGGAACTCGTCGCCGATTACCTTCGGGAATGGCGAGCCGAACACGGCAAGCGACGAGCAAAACACCACACGCGGCCGGTATCCATCCTTCTGATGTTCCAGACGAATAGCTTCGAACAACGAGCGTCCGCCATCGAGATTGATGCGATAGCCCTTCTCGAAATCGGCTTCCGCCTCGCCCGAAACCACGGCGGCAAGGTTGAAGATAACATCCGGCCGTTTTGCGATCAGCTTTTCGGCCACGCCGGCATTCGACAGATCGCTGCGTTCGATGGTCACCGTGCCGCCGAAGCCTTTCGGTGCGACCGGCTCGAAAACATCCGTCAGCGTCATTTCGGCGATCTTTACGCCGCCAAGCGTACCGTCCGTAGCAAGGCGCTGCGTCAATTTGCGGCCGATCATTCCCGCCGCGCCGATTATCAGAATATGCATTATCTCACCTTTGCTTGGCCGGCATTGCCGGCTCGATTGATTGTCAGTCGTCGTCACCCTGAAACACCACCTCGCGACGGCGCATGATCGCCGGCATAGCCATCATGATGACGACGATGGCGGACAAAGCGAGCAGGGTGGCGCTGATCGGATGGGTGACGAATGTCGCAAAACTGCCCTGCGAGATCAGCAACCCAAGGCGCATGTTCTGTTCCAGAAGCGGACCGAGCACGAAACCCAGCACCAGAGGTGCCGGCTCGCAGCCGATCTTGCGCAGAAAGAAGCCGACAATGCCGAAGACCGCGCAGAACAGAACATCCACGACGCTGTAGGACAGGCCATAGGCGCCGATAGCGCAGAACATCAGAATGGCGGGGCACAAAAAGCGGTAGGGAATGCCGAGAAGGCGAACCCAGATGCCGATCAGCGGCAGGTTCAGCACCAGAAGCAGCAGATTGCCGACCCACATGCTGGCGATCAGACCCCAGAAAAGATCTGGCCGCGACTGCATGACCTCCGGTCCCGGCGTAATGCCCTGGATCATCATTGCCCCCACCATCAACGCCATCAATCCATTCGCGGGTATGCCGAGCGTCAGAAGCGGAATGAAGGACGTCTGCGCGCCGGCATTATTGGCGCTTTCCGGCCCGGCCAGCCCTTCGATCGCGCCCTTGCCGAAACGGGAGGGATCCTTGGCGATCTTGCGCTCCAGCGCGTAGCTGGCGAAAGAACTCATGATCGCCCCGCCGCCGGGCAGCACACCGAGGAAGGAGCCAAGCGCGGTGCCGCGCAACACGGCCGGAAAGGCCTGTTTGAAATCCTGCCGGGTCGGCATCAGCGATCCGGTCTTTGCTGCCCCTGCATCACGCTCCACGCCCTGCTGAAGGTTGAAGAGAATTTCGCTGACGCCAAGCAGCCCGATGGCCAGCACAACGAAGTCGATGCCGTCGAACAGTTCCGCCATGCCGAAGGTAAACCGTTGCTCCCCGGATGTCGGATCGATGCCGACGAGACTGAGCGCTATGCCAAAGGCAACCATGCCCACTGCCTTGACCGGCGATCCGCTCGACAGGAACACGGCAAACAACAACCCGAAGATCACCAGACTGAAATAATCGGCCGGCCCGAAGGCAAGCGCAACGGCCGAAAGCGGCTTTGCGACAACCACGATCAAGACAGTCGCCACTGTGCCGGCAAAAAACGAGCCGAGCGCCGCCGTGGCCAGCGCCACACCCGCCCTGCCTTGGCGCGCCATGGCATAGCCATCGATGCAGGTAACGACGGACGAGGATTCGCCCGGCAGATTGACGAGGATCGCCGTGGTCGAGCCGCCATATTGCGCGCCATAAAAAATGCCCGCGAGCATGATCAGCGCCGCCGTATCCGGCATCGTATAGGTGATCGGCAAAAGCAGCGCGACGGTGGCGGAAGGACCGATGCCCGGCAGGATGCCGATCATCGTGCCGAGTGTGACGCCAAGCAGGCAGTAGAAAAGGTTTACCGGCGTGACGGCGACGCCGAAACCGAGGATGATATTGGAAAAAAGATCAGTCATGGCAGCAGCGGTATCCTCTGTCCGAGGCCCACAACGAAAATGAGGATGCAGGCGAGGATGAGCACTGCGGAAAGCAGCAGGACCTCAACCGGCCTGATCCTGCCATAGGCGATGCAGGCGAGCACGATCAGCACGAAGGCAGCGGCAATGAAGCCCAATGGCTCGATCAGCAGCGCGAAACCGGCAATGCCGGCCACCGCCAGAAACGGGCGCATTTTCGGCGCCACCCACGCTTCGGACGGTGTCTTTCCTAGCAAATCCTGCAAAAGCAGTACGATGCCCAGCGCGAACATTAATCCCGCGATGACCGTCGGCATATAACCCGGACCAGGCTGGAAATTGGTGCCCATGCTCAGCGGCCGCGCACCATAATAAAGCCCGGCGGCGGCAACCAGAAAGAAAGCCCCGGACAGAATATTCGCAGTCAGTTTCGAGCCGTGTTCGGCCATGATTATCTCCCCTCCTCATCGAGGAATACGCCGCACCTCCCGACACGGCGTATTCACATGTCGAAACACTGGCTCAATCGGCCCAGACACATCCCTTCGAACGCATCATTTCGTAGCGATCCTCGATATCCATCTTGCCCTGACGGTGCAGTTCCATCATGTGGTTCTCGTGGTCGTCGCGCTCCCGGCAAGCATTGACGAGTTTCGGGATATCGTTCTCGCGAACGACGACAACGCCGTCATCATCGCCGCAGACGATATCGCCGGGGCTGATCAGTTCGCCGCCCACCACGACCGGATGGTTGATGGTGCCGAGCGTGTCCTTGGAGGTGCCCTTCATGCAAAGCCCAAGAGAAAACACCGGGAAACCGATCTCGCGCAGCCCCTTGCCGTCACGCACGGCGGCGCTGACCACAAAGCCGACAATGCCTTTGCCGATGCAGGCGGCAGCCAGCACATCGCCAAAGCCGCCCTGATTGGGATTGTCACCGCCGTCAATGACAAGCACATCGCCGGGCTTTGCGAGATTGATGGCTTCGAAAATCATCAGATTGTCGCCGATATGGCATTTCGCGGTGATCGCAGGACCGCAGATTTTCAGGCCCGGCTTGATCGGCTTGATGCGATAATCGAGCGCGCCAAGCTTGCCCTGCGCCTCATGAATGGTGGCGGGGCTGAACTTGCTGATCGCCTCGATATCGGCTTTGGAAGGGCGCTGGAAATTGCGGATGACATGGGCCATTGGCCGGATTCCTTTCAACAGTGGGTCGTGCCTGGGCCACACGCAGGCCCAAGCGTCATTTTGGTTAGGGTGAGAGAAACGGTCGGGTCCTTGCCGGCCGCTTATTTTGTCCAGGGCTTGCTTTTCCAGAGCTCGGCCAGATTGGCATTGCCCTTCTTGAGCGCCTCGGCAAATTCGGCCTGGGTCAGCGGCAGCGTCGTCAGTTCGCGCTTCTTGGCGTCGGCAAGATAATCCGGGTCCTTCAGCGCCTTCTGGAAGGCATCGACCAACTTGGCCTCCACCTCCGCCGGCAGGTCTTTTGGCGCACCGAAACCCGCAAGCAGGCTGAACTGAATATCGTAGCCGGCTTCCTTGAAGGTCGGCACATCAGGCGAGAGCGGCGAGCGCTCGGTGCCCGAGGTCGCCAGTACACGAAGTGCACCGGAACGATTGTCGGCAAAAACCTCGTTGAGGTTCATGAAACCGAGCGTGACGTGGTTGCCGAGCATGGCGAGCCTTGCCGGTCCGCCGCCATTGAAGGGTACGAAGTTGAGCTTCACATCCGCCGCATCCTCAAACAGCAGCGCGGTGATCTGGCTCGGATGGCCGATGCCGGTCACGCCGACGACGACCGGGTTAGCCTTGGCGGCCTCAACGAATTCCCTGGCGGTCTTGATCGGCGACACCTTGTTGACGGTCAACGCCAGATCGCCGCCGATCTGGTTTGCGAGCGGCGTGAAGGCGTCCTCCTTGTAGGTGGCATTGCCCTGCACGATCGGCGAATACATGGACGGAAAATTCAGCGCACCGATGGTGTAACCATCAGGCTTGGCATTGGCGATATAGGTCGCGCCGATCAGCCCGCCAGCGCCTTCGCGGTTTTCCACCACGACCGATGTGCCTAGATATTTTTCAAGATAGGGAACCAGCGCCCGCGACTGGATATCGGTGCCGCCGCCGGCCGGATAACCGATGACCAGCGTCACCGGCCGCTCCGGATATTCCGCCGCCGCCCCTCCCGCAGCAAGGATTCCCGCCGCTGCCAGCACGCCAAACAGAGATGTCTTCAAACGCATATCTTTTCCTCCCCGATACGCTTTCACCGGGGAGGCTAGGAAGAAGCCATCAACAACACAAATACCGAGTTTTCAAATTACCCATACAGATCTTTTATGGGTTGAGCGAAGGCTCGCGCCTTGCGACCGACCGCAACAGGCATCGAAACAGCCTGAAGGTGCGCTCATCCACCTCCCTGCCCTTCAGCAGATGGATGGAGCGATAGATAACCGGATCGGTGATATGCGCGGCCTGAAGCTGCCCGGCCTCCTGTTCCTGCTGAACCGAATTCCATGACAGGATCGTCGCACCGATGCCGGCGCTGACGGCGCGTTTGATGGTGTCCTGCCCGTCGATCTCCATCGTCACATTCAGATGAATACCGGCGCGGGCGGCAGCCTCGTCTATCGATACGCGCAGCGGATTATCCTTTGGCGGCAGAATGAGGTCTAGCTTTGCCGCCGCCTCAAGCGGCATCGACCGGCCGAGTGGCCTTGAGGACACGGCAAACAGGCTCTCCTTGACGATTAGGTCGTCAACCTTTTCCTCCGCACCGACCAGCGCGACCGCCATATCCACCTTACCAAGACGGATGAGGCGCAGCGATTCATCACTGCGCGCCTCTATCAGCCGCAGCGAGACCTTGGGCATCGAAGTAGCGACTTCGCTGATGATGCTTGGTGCAAAGGCCGTCGCCCAGGAAGGGATGAGGCTCAGCCGGATCACCCGCTCATCCAGATAGGCCATGGCGCGGATTTCCGCTTCCGCCTGCCTCACCTTCTCGGTGATCTCGCGTGCATGGGCGAGAAGCACTTCACCCTTCTCCGTCGCCTTCACGCCGCGCGCCAGCCGGTGCAGAACGGGAAAACCCACCAGCCGCTCCAGTTCCGCGATGTGGTGACTAAGCGCCGGCTGGGCGATCCCCAATTGCCGCGCCGCCGCCGACATGGAGCCGCAATCGGCAATCGCGACCAGATATCGCAGCCTGCGCAAATCCAACATGCCCGCTTCCACTCCCGCCGCTTCGAGATGTGATCATGACACCAAATCGCCATCACGACCTAGGGCAAAAAGCCCTTTTTCGCGAAAGGTGGGCAATGGGCCAAGTGATGGGGTAAGACAAGATTCTTATGACAGCCGGCTAAGGCTTTTCTCGACCCTCCCGCCATGACACGGTCCTGGCTGTGATGGGGAGCGGGATGGATCCTAAGACCGGTATTTTGCTCAAGCTGACGGCCATGCTGGCATTCACAGTCATGTCCGCCTGCGTAAAGGGTTTGGAGGGAGCGATCCCGGTCGGCGAAGTCGTTTTCTGCCGGGGATTTTTTGCCCTTATTCCCCTCTGTCTCTGGTTCATCGCTTCGTCCGAGCGGATAACCATACCGGCTGCCAAAAACATCGGCAGCCTGCTTGCGGGTAGCTCGGCCGGGCTGGGCGGCATGTTCTTCGGCTTTCTGGCGCTGGCCTATCTGCCGCTGGTGAATGTGACCGTACTGAGCTACACAACGCCGCTTTTCACCATCATGCTGGCGGCGCTGCTTTTGCGTGAAAAAGTGCGGATTTACCGCTGGTCCGCCGTGCTCACTGGCTTCATCGGCGTCTTTATCACCTTATCACCCAATCTGGTCTTTGATGCCGCATCAGGCCCCGCCCGGATCGACGGCGTTGCGATGATCGGAACAGCACTGGCGCTGACCGGCGCGCTTTGCGCCGCCTTTTCCTCCATCGCCGTCCGCCACCTGAACAGCATCGAAAAGCCGTCGCGCATCGTGCTCATCTATACGCTAACGGGCGTGGTCGCCGGCTTCACCACGATCATACTTGGATGGAAGATGCCGGATTTTCATCAGTTCCTGCTGCTCGCCGGCAGCGGTATCGCCGGCGGTATCGGCCAGATCACCATGACGCTCAGCCTGCGGCATGCCCAGGCCTCGCTGCTGGCGCCCTTCGACTATACGACGATGATATGGGCGATCGCGCTGGGCTATCTCTTTATGGCCGAAGTTCCGACGGGCGCGACCATCGTCGGCGCATTGACAGTCATTGCTGCCGGACTGTTCGCCATGTGGCGCGAAAGCCGGCTGGCGAAACAGGTCATCAGGGAGCCGACAGCGTAAGCTCATCGGTGACGCGTTTTTTATGTAGCCGCCTTTCCCGCCATAACGTGAACAAGCCGGCAGCAACCACGATCGACGCTCCCATAATGGTGGTGAGCGCCGGCACCTGATCCATGAAGGTGTAACCGATCAACAGTGCCCAGATCATCGTCGTATAATCGAACGGCGCCAGCAGCGACGCTTCCGCATAACGCAGGCTGAGCGTTACCAATATCTGCGCGGTTCCGCCGATAAGACCGGTGCCGATCAGCAGGATCCATTGCCACGCGGTCGGTATTTTCCAGCCCATACCGATGCTCGCAAAGCCGATGACGGTGGTGAGCAGGGTGAAATAGAAGATGATCGCGCCGGTATTTTCCGTCTGCGTCAGATGCCGGATCTGGATCATCGATATTGCGGAGAAAAAAGCCGCAGCCAGTCCAAAAAGACCACCCAGCATGGCGACGCCCGTGCCCGCGGCGATATCGGAAACATCCACGGAAAAATGTGGCGACAGGATCAACACGATGCCGAACAGCCCGAAGACCACCGCCGTCCAGCGATAAATCCTGACGACCTCTTTGAGAAGCAGCACCGCCAGAATGACGGTGAAGAGCGGCGTGGCGTAGCTGATCGCGGTTGCATCGGCGAGGGGAATATAGGCAAGTGCCAGATAGCTGAAAACCATGCCGCCGGTGCCGGAAAAACTCCTCACCAGATGCCCGCCAATGTGGCTTGTGGCCACCTGTCTCCGAAAACCGCCCTGCGAAGCCATCCACAGACAAAGCGGCAGCATCGCCACCGCCGACCTGAAAAAGACGACCTGCCCGATGGGTATCTCGCCCTTGAGGCCGCTGATGCAGGCGCCCATTAGCACCAGAGCGAGCGCTGCGGAGATTTTGAGGAGAATGCCTTTGCGGGGTTCCATGGTTCGTTCCTTCGGACGTCTTTGAACCGTTTCACCACGCGGCGGCGGGATATCAAACCGCAAAGCAGTGTCCATAGAAACTTCGTCTGACCCCATCAATGCTGCCCACATGGTAGCTATTGCTGATGGGCAGGCTGCGGATTCCGCTCCGTTTGCCCGCCGCCGTGGGGACACAAAAAGACGTTGGAAACCAATATGGATCTGGAAAAGATCAAGAAACTGATCGAGTTTGTCGGCTCTTCGCGAGTGTCCGAATTGACCGTGAGCCAGGAGGGAACCACGGTCCGGATCATTCGTGAAAACAGCGCCGTTTCGCCGCAATCGCCATCACCCCAGCCCGGAACTGTTCCGGCAGCGGAAACGGCATCCGAGACACCGCGTGCCGAAGAACAGGCACCAACCCACTCTACAGCCGCCCCGACGCCATCCGGCATCGTCGCTGCGCCCTCATTCGGTCTTTTCCATCGCGCCCCAAGCCCCGGCACGCCGCCTTTCGTCGAAGCCGGAGATGAGGTCAGGCATGGACAGGAACTCTTCATCATCGAGGCGATGAAAGTGTTCAGCACCGTGAGAGCCGAACGCAGCGGCAGGATCGCCAGATTTATCGCCAATGACGGCGAGGATGTCGAACTCGGACAGCCGGTGCTGGAGTTCGAATGATGGATGTGTCACTCCCAAAGGCGACAGCCGAACAAAGAGCATTCGACAGCGTCCTTATCGCCAATCGCGGCGAGATCGCACTGCGCGTGCAGCGCGCCTGCCGCGAACTCGGATTGAAGACCATCATGGTCTATTCGGAAGCCGATAAGGATGCGGATTATCTGAAGGCGGCCGATACCGCCATCTGCATCGGCCCGGCCTCTCCCGGTCAGAGCTATCTCAACGCGCCGGCCATATTGCTCGCAATGGAGCTGACCGGTGCTGGCGCGGTTCACCCCGGTTATGGTTTTCTGTCCGAAAGAGCGTCTTTTTCGGAGGCCGTGGAGGCGGCGGGAGCGGTCTTCATCGGCCCACGCGCCGACGCCATCCGCACCATGGGTGACAAGATCGCGGCGAAGCGGGCGATGATGGAGGCCGGCGTGCCCTGCGTTCCCGGCCCCGATTCCGCCCTGCCGGATGACGCCGTGGAGGTTGCCAAAATCGCCGCCGAAATCGGTTATCCCGTCATCGTCAAGGCAGCCGGCGGCGGTGGCGGGCGCGGCATGCGCGTCGTGCACGAGGCCTCCGCCCTTCAGGATGCCGTTCTCGTCACCCGCGAGGAGGCGAGCCGGGCTTTTGGAACGCCGGAACTTTATATCGAGAAATTCCTCGAACATCCGCGCCATGTCGAAATTCAGGTTCTCTGCGATGGCCAGGGCGGCGGTGTCTGGGTGGGGCTGCGCGACTGCTCGATGCAGCGCCGGCACCAGAAAGTCGTCGAAGAAGGCCCGGCCATCGGCATTCCGCCTGATGTCGCGGCTTTCGTCGGCAATCGCTGCGTCGAAGCCTGCCGCCAGATCGGTTATCGCGGCGTCGGCACCTTCGAGTTTCTTTATGAAAACGGCGAATTCTACTTCATCGAAATGAATACCCGCCTCCAGGTCGAACATCCCGTCACGGAAATGACCTCGGGCGTGGATCTGGTGCGCCAGCAGATTCTCGTCGCTCTCGGCCATCCGCTGGAGATTTCGCAGGAGGACATCGTCTGCGAAGGCCATTCGATCGAGTGCCGCATCAATGCAGAAGACCCCTATAGTTTCATTCCCTGCCCCGGCCTGATAACGGCCCTTCACCTGCCGGGCGGCCCCGGCGTGCGGGTCGATACCCATGTGACGGCGGGTTATCGGGTTTCGGCCCATTACGATTCGCTGATCGCCAAGCTCATCGTCCACGCGCCGACGCGCGAACAGGCGATCCTGCGCATGCGCCGCGCGCTTGGCGAAATGCGCATCGAAGGCGTCTCCACCAACTTGCCGCTGCACCGGGAAATATTGCAGGACCCGGCCTTCTCCGAAGGCGGCACGGATATCCATTACCTCGAACATTGGCTTGCAGCGCGGAGTGCCCAGTGAAACGACAACCTGTTTCCATATCCCGCTATAGCGAGCCCGGCACGATTGCCGAACTTGCCGCTCACCTCGAGCGCAACAACGTCTCCGCCATCGAGATCGAGACCCCCGATGGGTCATTGAAGATCGTTGCCATGGCAGGCGGCCAGGCCCCTGCCGCACGGCGGCCCAGTGAAGCGGCAAAAGCGCCGGTAAAGACGGGAGACATCCTCGCTCGTGCACCGATGGCTGGCATCTTCACCCCCAACCATCCGCAGCGCCCCGACCGCGCGGTTCAGGCAGGACGATCCGTAACAAAAGGCGAGATCGTCGCATTCGTGGCGGCAGGCCTCCTGATCGTTCCGGTCATCGCCGAAAAGGCTGGCACCGTCAGCGAAATCGTGGCGGAAGCCGGTGCGCTTGTCGGCTATGGCTCCGCCGTTCTCAAGACCGAAACATGATGGTGACATCGATGAGCAATACCTCGCTGAAAGCGCCCCACCTCACCCCCGCCCATCTGGGCCTGCCGAAAATCTCGATGATCGGCAACAAGACCTTTCTGATCGAAGCGCCCGGCGAGCTGGACCTTCCCGCCCAGCGGCGCATCTGGGCGCTGACGCGCGAATTGAAAGATCGCCCCGAGGTACTGGAACTCATACCCGGCATGACCAATCTCCTGATCGTGCTGCGCGGCACGCCTGAAGATGCCGGGCGTTTGCAGGACGAGCTTCTCGACATCTGGCAAAGAACCGCGGAACTGGATCTTCTCGGCAAGACCATCGAGGTGCCGACGACCTATGGCGGCGAACACGCCATCGACCTTGCGGCGATCTGCGATTATTCCGGCCTGCCGGACAGGGAGGTCGTGCGCCTTCACTTCGAGCGCACCTATACGGTTTTCGCCGTCGGCAGCGCGCCGGGCTTCGGTTATCTCGGCGGTCTCAATCCGCGCATTTTCATGCCGCGCAAGAAAGTCCCGTCGCTGCGCATGCTGAAAGGCATGGTGACGATCGGCGGCATGCAGTCCGGCATCTCGGTTCTGACCGGGCCAAACGGCTGGAATTCGCTGGGTTTCACCGAAATCACCATGTTCGACGCCACAGCCGAACAGCCAGCAGTGCTTGCGCCAGGCGACCGGGTTCGCTTCCTTCCCGAAAGGATCGAACTATGATCCATATTCTTGCCTGCGGACCGCTAAATACCGTGCAGGATCTCGGCCGCGCGGGTTATCGCAATATCGGCATCACCGCCACGGGTGCAATGGACCCGATTGCGCTGAGGGTCGGCAATCTTCTCGCCGGCAACGGCGAAGAGGCCGCCGCGATTGAAATCCAGACCTTTCCGTTCCGCATCGAATTCGAAGAGGCGCTGACCTTCGCCGTGACCGGCGCGGATTGCGCCGCACGACTCGATGGCGCGGATTTGCCGCCTTACTGGTGTGTGCGGGCCGAGAAGGGTCAAATCCTCGAGCTTTCGACCCCGCTGAAAAATGCGCGTGCCTATCTCTGCCTTCAGGGCGGTATCGACGTTCCCGTGGTGATGGGATCGCGCAGCACTTCGCTTCGCGGCTCCTTCGGCGGTCACGAGGGGCGGCATCTTGCCACCGGCGACAGGCTGCCCGTTCTGCCATCCGAGTCACTCGCTCTGCCTGCAAGCGGTCTTGGCCTTATGCCGCTTGCCGAGGCGATGCCGGACATGTTTCCGGTGTCAGACACGGGCGAATTGCTGCTGAGAGCCATTCCAGCCGCCGAACATGATCTTTTCGGCGAAGGGGCGGAACGTTTCTGGTCGGAACCCTGGAAAATCACCTCGCAGAGTGACCGCACCGGCTACCGGCTGGCCGGCACGCCGCTGACGCTTTCGGCTCCCGTCGAGCTGCGTTCCTATGGTGTCATTCCGGGCGTGGTTCAGGTGCCGCCGGGCGGCGAGCCTATCATCCAGATGAGCGACGCCAACACGGCCGGCGGTTATCCCAAAATGGCGGGTATCATCGACAGCGATCTATGGCGTCTCGGCCAGGCCCGCATCGGCAGCCGCATCCGCTTCGTGCAGGCGACAGTGCGTGAAGCGCTGGAAGTCGAACAGGCGATCGACGCCTATTTCGCCGATATCCGCAAGACCCTGCCTTTGGTCACCGCTGCACTCACCACGCTGACAAAACGATAATCCGCAAGAACAAGGAGAGCGAACCATGAAGATCGATGTTAATTCCGATATGGGCGAGGGTTTCGGCGTCTATAAGGTCTGCGACGACGAGAAACTTATGGAAGTCGTCTCTTCGGCGAATATCGCCTGCGGCTTCCATGCCGGCGATCCGGAAATGATGGCGCGCATGGTGCGTCTGGCCAAACAGAACGGTGTCGGCGTTGGCGCGCATCCCGGCCTTGCCGACCGTCTCGGCTTCGGCCGCCGCGAAATACCCGTCGATGCGGAAGAAATGGAACAGCAGGTTCTCTACCAGCTCGGTGCGCTTTCGGCGATTGCGAAGGCGCAGGAGGTCGCGCTCTCCCATATCAGCTTCCATGCGGCCATGGGCAACATGATCAACCGCGATCCGGCTCTTGCCGCACGGATCATGAAAAAGATCAGGGCGGTCGATCCTGATCTCATCGTCTTTTCGATGCCGGACATGCTGATCGAAAAGGCAGCGCTCGACTGCGGACTGAAGGTGCTGAACCTCTTCCTCGCCGACCGCGCCTATGATGTGAAGGGCCAGCTCGTGCCGCGTAAGCTGCCCAATTCCGTCATCAAGGAAGAGTCGAAGGTGCGTGCCCGCGTGCGCCAGTTTCTGGAAAAAGGTACGGTTACGACCATCGAAGGCGAGATCATCCCCGTTCGCGCCAGATCCATCCTCGTCCACAGCGACACGCCCGGTTCACTGGAGCTTGCCCGCACCGTGCGCAGCGAAGTGGAAGCATGCGGCGGCAGCGTCGTGCCGGCGTGCGAAGTGGTCGACTGAGGGCGATCCGCTTCATCTCATCATTGATAATCAAACAGATACGGCACCGCGCATCATTTCTGGACGCGGTGCCGTCACATTTTCAGGTCTTCTTCATCGGCCGGACCGCTGAATCGATCCGGCCGATAAAATATCAATTCAGCTGGATGACGTGATTGCTGTCGCTCGTCCAGCTCAACCTCACCCGGTCGCCGGCCGCACTGACGGCATTGGTGAAACCCTCCATCTGGGTCTGCCGGTAGGCGATCATCGGCTCGCCATTATCCAGACGCAGATAGTAATGCAGCATGAAACCGCGATAGACGACCTGCTCTACCCGCGCCGTGGTAGAATTGCCGGGGCTTTCACCCCCATCGGCCGCAAGCGGCGAAACCGAAACGGCCTCGGGGCGAACCGTGACGACGACCTTTTCGCCCTGAACCGCACCCATGTCATCCACATCGAGCCACACACCGGAGCCGGTCACAAGCCGCGCGGCGCGGCCGTTGCGTTCCTTGACGCTTGCCTCGAAGAAGTTCGAGGCGCCGATGAAACCCGCGACGAAACGCGTCAGCGGCTTCTGGTAGATTTCGCCGGCAGGCGCGATCTGCTCGAGATTACCGTCCCGCATCACGGCGATCTGGTCCGCCATGGTCAGGGCCTCGTCCTGATCATGCGTCACCATGATGGTGGTGAGGCCAAGCCGTTGCTGCAGGCTGCGGATTTCTACCTGCATGCTTTCCCTCAGGCCCTTATCGAGTGCGCCGAGCGGCTCGTCGAGAAGCAGCATCGAAGGTTCGATCACCAGCGCGCGCGCCAGCGCCACACGCTGCTGCTGGCCGCCGGAAAGCTGTGCCGGCAGCCGGTCCCCGAAGGTGTTCAGCTGAACGAGATCGAGCGCCTGCTTTACCCGCCCTTCCCGATCAGCCTTGGAAATACCCCGCATCTCGAGACCGAAGGCGACATTTTCGGCAACGGTCATATGGGGAAAGAGGGCGTAGTTCTGGAACAGCATGCCGACATTACGGCGATGAACCGGGGTGCGCGTGGTCGGCTTGCCGCCGACCACGATTTCACCCGACGTGGGATCGACGAGCCCCGCAATCATGCGCAGGCAGGTCGTTTTCCCGCATCCGCTCGGACCGAGAAGCGCGAGAATCTCCCCTGCCTTGACGGTCAGTGAAACATCATCGACGGCAACGACCTGACCGCTGTAGTGTTTGGTCAGTCTTTCCAGGCGGACTTCGACGGATTTCATTAGCGTTCCTCAGCCGTTAAAGGTCTGGTTGTATTTTTCGAGCCATTGCGCGCGACGCGGAATGATATATTTCCAGTCCGGCGTGAACAGGTTCAGGGATTCCATCTTGGCTTCCGGATAGGCGAGGAACTTCGCCGTTTCCTCGCTAAACTCGATGCCCTTGACGGAAGGTGCGCTGAGGGTGGCTTCCGACAACATCTTCTGCACGCCCGGATCGAGGATGCGGTTGATATAGGCAAGCGCTAGATCGCGGTGCGGCCCGCCCTTCACCAGCGCGATGGAATTGATGCCGGTGAACGCGCCTTCCTTCGGGAAGGTCATATCCAGCGGCACGCCCTTCTTGGTGTGCGGATAAACCGCCTTGGAATATTCGATACCGCCAAAATCCGCCTGGCCCTGCGCCACCATCATCGTCTGCGCTTCCGCATCATAGATTGAGAGCACATTCGGCTTCAGCTCGGCAAGTTTCGCCCAGCCCGCATCCGTATCGTATTGCGCATCTTTCAGCGGTTTGCCGGTTGCAAGGGCAGCGGCCACCATCAGCATCAGCACGCTCTGGGTGTTCTTCGGCGTATTGAGCAGCATGCGGCGGACATATTTCTTGTCGAACATCTGTTCGTAGCTTTCGAACGGCTTGCCCGTCGTCGGATTGTAGAACAGGCCGGCAATCGAAATCGCAAACCCGACGCCAAAATTGTCTTCGAAAAGATAGCGGGAATAGACGTTCTTGAGGTTTGGGATTTCGTCGATCGGCAATTGCTCGATCAGGCCCTCCTCCTTGGCCTGGGGAACCCCGACATCATCCATCGACATCACGCTATATTGCGGATTTTCGCGGGTGGCGCGCAGCGTGGCGATGTTGGCAAGCGTTGCGCCTTCAGTCGTCAGCACCCGGCACTTATATTCCTTTTCGAAGGCCGGGATCACTTCCTTCTTGATCAGCCCGCCCTGCGCGGAATTGTAAACGCCGACATACATGGTGCGGTCCTGTGCGGAGGCCGCGGTGTAGAAATAGGGTGTGGCGAGCGCGCCCGCGGTGACGGTCAGAAAACTGCGCCGTTTCATGAAGATGGTCTTGTCTGTCATTTCCGGTACCCCTCTTGTTGTTGATTTACATTGCCATTGCCCGGCGCAGACCCACCAGCCTGTCGAGGACGAGCACGACGGTAACCGCCAGAACGATGATGATGGTGGACATGGTCGCGACCGAAGGATCAAAAACCGTGCCGATCTGGCGATAGAGAACGATGGGCACGGGCAGGTTCGCGGAATCGGCCAGCCACATCGAAACGGGATAATTGTCGAAAGAAACCATGAAGCAGAAGATCGAGCCGGAGGCGACGCCGGGCGCGATCTGCGGAAAAATCACCCGCGTGAAGGTTTTCCAGCGGGTGGCGCCAAGCGTGCGCGCCGCCTCCTCGAGGCTGACATTGACGAGCTGAAGGCTGGTCAGCACCGTGCGGATCACATAGGGCGACGTGACAACGGTGTGAGCAATCAAAAGCTTCAGCTTGGTGTCCATCCAGCCATAACCGGAAAAGAGCTGCAGCAGCGCAAGGCCGGTCACCAGCACGGGGAAGATAAGCGGCGAGAGCAGCAGCCCTTTCATCACCGAGCGGCCGATGAATTTTCCCCGCGAGAGCGCAAAGGCTGCGGGAACGCCGAGCGCTAGCGAAAGAATGGTGGTGGCAACAGCCAGTGCTGCGCTGAATGTCAGGCCGGCGGTGAACTCCTCGTTCTGCATCACCATTGCATACCAGCGGAAGGTGAAGCCCTGCGGGGGGAAGGTGACGAAGTAACTGTCGGAAAACGAGATGGCGACGACGAGGACGATCGGGGCCAGAATGAAGACCATCATGGCGGCGGTGATCGCGTAAAGAACGATGGCGGAAGTGCCAGTCAGCTTGTTGTTCATGATGCACTTGCCTTGATACGACGCCCGCCGAGCAGCCTCATCGAGACGGCATTGATCAGAATGACGATGAAAACGAGGATGGTGGCGATGGTGGCGCCGAACGGCCAGTCATAGACCGCGAGGACCTGCTGCTCGACCATGTTGCCAAGCATCTGCGAGCCGGGACCACCGATCAAAGCGGGAATGACATAGGATGCCGAAGCCAGAGAGAAGACCAGCGTGAAACCAGCCACCAGGCCGGGAAGGCTGAGCGGGAAAGTGATCCGCAGGAACACTCTCCATGCCGGCGCCCCGAGCGTGCGGGCAGCCTGTTGGAGGTTAGGATCGATCTTGCCAAGCGCGGAGGACAGCGGCAGCACCATCATCGGGAAGAAGATGTGCAGGGAGCCGATAATGACGGCAGCATCAGAAAACAGCAACGTCAGCGGAGTGTCGATAATGCCGAGATTCATCAGAATGTAATTCAAGAGACCAGTCGGGCCATTACCGAGAATGAGCTGCCAGCCATAGGCGCGAACCACAACGCTGACGGCCAGCGGTGCAATCACGATCAGCGTTATGATGCGGGTCGTGGTGATATTGCCGCGCACAAGCACGGTCGCAACCGGATAGGCCAGTATCGCGGCGATGATGGAGGTGATGAGACTGATGCGGATCGTCGCCCAAAGCACCTTCTGGTAAAGATCGACCTCGAAAAACCTGATGTAATGGGCAAGCGTGAAGGGTGTACCGATCAACCCCTGCGAATTCTGCGTCATGACGCTGAAGCTCATCAGGCGAATGGCCGGAAGGAAGAAAAAGAACAGCAGAAAGATCAAAAGCGGCAATATGAGTATGCCGGGGGAAAACAGCCGTCGCTCGAGTGCTTTCCAGCCGTAAATTCCACGGCGTGGCGGGGCATGGGGTTTCATGATTGCAATATCCGACATCTATACTCCCGTCGCGTTGAATACGGCACGAGGCATCGCGTTGAGCCGAACGACGGGGTCGTCCAAGCCCTATGACTAGAATTTGCTGGGTGTGCTCCCTGTCGAGGTATCCGGTCTTTTGCCGATACCCGTCGCATGTTTCTGCTTGTTCGCGCCGGTTACCTCTTTGGGTAATATTGCCCGACGCGTCGTTCCCTTGGTTGTTACGCCGAGCTTAGGGGCTAAGCCGACAGGCTGCATAATATTTTATTGCTCTTAGGTCATCGCATACGAGTATGGACCGGACCGCCCTGACAGCGATGCATCAAAATCCCGTATGACCTCACATCGAAGTCGTATTGGGGAAACGGCGGAAAATTCCCGTAACCTCTTTGTCATGCACAGGCGTCGCGACGATGCCTGCCTTCACCGTTATAATCGGAAATCATCCATGCCTACTATCGCCCAGCGTCTCAACAACGTCACCGTTTCGGCCTCGCTCGCCATGACCCAGAAAGCCCGCGATCTCGCAGCCCAGGGCACCAAGGTCATCAGCCTGTCTTCCGGCGAACCGGATTTCCCGACCCCTGCCCACGCGGTCGAGGCGGCGCATGCGGCGGCCCTTGCCGGCGATACGAAATATCCGCCCGCTGACGGAACGCCTGCTTTGCGCGCCGCAATCCAGCGGAAGTTCAAGCGTGACAATAATCTTGACTACGATCCGAGCCAGATCCTGGTGGCGGGCGGCGGCAAGCAGATCATCTTCAACGCCATCATGGCCACCTGCGACCCGGGTGATGAAGTCGTCATTCCCGCGCCGTCTTGGATCAGCTACGCCGATATCGTCAAGTTTGCCGGCGCTGTGCCGGTGCCGGTAGTTTGCCCTGAGAATAACGGTTTTCGTCTTCGGGCGGAGGATCTCGAAGCCGCCATTACCCCGAAAACCAAATGGCTGCTTTTCAACTTCCCCAATAACCCGACCGGTGCCGCCTGCTCCCGTGAGGAGATGAAAGAAATCGCCGAGGTCATGCTGCGGCACCCGCATGTCTGGATCATGACCGACGACATGTATGAGCACCTGATCTATGACGACTTCGAATTCTGCACCATCGCAGAAGTCGAACCACGGCTCTATGACCGGGTCCTGACCGTCAACGGCGCATCTAAAGCCTATGCCATGACCGGCTGGCGCCTCGGTTTCTGCGGCGGCCCGAAAGATCTCATCAAGGCCATCAGCAACGTCAACACCCAGAACAGCGGCGGTGTCGCCACCATTGTGCAGGCAGCCGCCGTTGCGGTTCTCGACGGTCCGCAGGATCTGCTGAAAGAGCGCGCCGATATATACAAGACGCGCCGCGACTTCGTGCTCGGCAAACTAGCCGAGATCGACGGCCTTCGCTGCCACAAGCCGGAAGGCGCCTTCTATATCTTCCCGAATATTGCGGCGCTGATCGGCAAGACCACGAAGGGCGGCACGAAGATCGAGAACGATACCGATTTTGTCATGGCGCTACTCGCCGAACATCACGTTGCGACAGTGCAGGGCGCGGCCTATGGCTTGAGCCCCTTCTTCCGGCTCTCCTATGCCACCAGCATGGAGAACCTCGCCGAAGGCTGCGCCCGCATCGCCGAATTCTGCAATGGAATGAAATAGGGAGAACAGCATGCTGGGAGGAAGTGGCCGTGTCATCATGGTTTCCGGTGCATCGCGGGGCCTTGGCCTTGCGATCACCACAAGGCTTCACGAAGCCGGTTTCAACGTCGCGGCGGGAGCACGAAATCCAGCCACTATTGCCGTGAAGGACGGGCTTTCGGCCGACCGATACGATGCGGAAGAGGTGGGATCGGCAGAAGCCTGGGTTGATGCCGTTGCCGCCAGATATGGCCGGATCGACGGGCTGGTGAATTGCGCCGGCATTAATCCCAAAGTCAAGATCATGGATACGGGCGAAGAAAGCCTCGACCAGATGTGGCGCATCAACGTCAAGGGTCCGCTCAGGGTAACCCGCGCCGCAATCCCTCACCTCGTAAAGACCGGACAGGGCAGGGTCATCAATGTCGCCTCGCTGGCAGGTCGGCGCGTCGGCTCGAATGTTGGTTATGCAATGACGAAATTCGCCGTCGTCGCCCTTACCCACGGCATCCGCCAGGAATTATGGGACAGCGGTGTGCGCGCCACCGCCCTCTGCCCAGGTTATATCGCAACCGATATGACATCAGGCGAAACCGAAGTCACCCGCGAGGATATGACCCAGCCGGCAGATCTCGCCGAAATGGTTGAAACCCTTCTTCGCCTGCCGAACAACCTTTCGGTGGCCGAATTGCTGGTGAACTGCCGCAAGGAATCGATGCTTTAATCTTCTCACGTGCCGGACTGGAAGACAGTCCGGCACGTGATCACAAGCCGGTGCGTCTTTATTTCAGGGTTTCCGCCAGCTGCAGCAGTATTTCCTTCACGGCAAGCGCAGGCTCGGAGAGCGGCGTATTATCCGATACGCAGAAGGACAGAGTTTCCTCGATCATCGGGCTGGCGATCTGCCGGACGACAATTTCCTCATTGGATTCCGCCACGATACGGTCGGCGATGGCCTTGGGCGTTATGGTCGCGCCAAGTCCGGCATCCACGCCGCGCGCGATGGTCCTTACCGATTCCAGCTCCGCCATGACGATCAGATCCTTGCGGCTGCGGGTGAAGGCGAGATTGATGGCCCGGCGCACGAAATTATAGGTCGGTGGCAGAAGAAAGGGCAAATATGCCAGATCAGCAACTGTGATCGGTGCATCGCCGGGCTCCACGCCGAAGCTGCGATGCACGACCAGCACGAATTCCTCACGCAATAACGGCGTGAACTTGACGCCGCGGATCGGCCCGGTGCCGTGGATCAAGCCCATCTCCAGACGACCATTCATGATCATCTGGCTATAGGGCTGGCTGACGCTTTCCGTGATGTGAAGCAGGATGCCGGGATGAAGCCGCTTGGTTTCCTCCATCAGACGCAACGCCAATGTGGCGGCGCTGCTGAAGGGCGCAAGCCCGACGGATACCTTGCCGGACAGGACCGCACCAGCCTCCAGCGCTTCCGCCTGCGCCTGCTCCATCTGCCGCAGGATAACCTGCGCATGCCTGTAGACGACCTTGCCGGCATCGGTCATGACGACGCCCTGCTGGCTCCGGGTCAGCAGTTTCTGGCGGAAATGCTCCTCGATGCTCGCCAGCTGTTGGCTCAGCGCCGGCTGGGCGATATGCAACACATCCGCCGCTCTTGTTATGCTCCCCATATCGACAATCGTTATAAACGATTTCAGGCGCCTGATATCCATCTGCTGCTGCTTATCCCATTACTGCTTGCAGGGATAAGATGCGCAATTTGCCGATAATGTCCATCTTGCATTTCCCCGCCTGGCCCCGCCCGCATTGCGGGGCGGGGAGAGTGATCCACACTGCTCGTGAAGAGGGCCGTCAGGCAGCCATTCAGGCCGCCTTGAGAGACCCCCGATAAGCGTCCGTTCCCGAACCAAGTTCGAACTGGCCGAGCAGCCGGTTCAACGCATCGACCTCCCCTGCCAGAGTGTGGCTTGCGGCAGTCATTTCCTCGACCATCGCAGCATTTTTCTGCGTGTCCTGATCCATCTGATTGACGGCGACGTTGATCTGCTGGAGGCCGGACGATTGCTCCTGCGCGGATTCCACGATCGCGGCCACGTGCTGGTTGATCTCCTGCACCTCGGCGACAATCACGTCGAGTGCCTTGCCGGTATCGCCGACAAGATGCACGCCCTCCTCCACCTGCTGGTTCGACTTGGTGATCAGCGACTTGATCTCCTTCGCCGCACCGGCGGAGCGTTGCGCCAGTTCACGCACTTCCTGCGCCACCACGGCAAAACCCTTGCCCGCGTCACCCGCACGCGCCGCCTCAACGCCGGCATTCAGCGCCAGAAGGTTGGTCTGGAAAGCGATCTCATCAATGACGCCAATGATGCTGGAAATCTCGTTTGACGATTTCTCGATCCGCTCCATGGCGATGACCGCCTGACGTACAACCTCGCCCGATCGTTCGGCGCCGATGCGCGTGCGGGAGACGAGTCGACCCGCCTCATGCGCCCGGCTGGCGGCATCTTTCACCGTGACCGTGATCTCTTCGAGGGCTGCGGCCGTTTCTTCCACGGCAGCTGCCTGCTGCTCTGTGCGCCTTGCCAGATCATCGGCCGCCGCCTTGATTTCATGAGCGCCGGAATCGATGCCGGAGGCATTTTCCGACACGCGCAGCAGCGCATTCTGCAGCTTTCCGGAGGAGCCGTTGAAATCGTTGCGTACCGCATCGAGCTGTTCGACAAAGGGTTCATTGATACGGCACGACACGTCGCCATCGGCAAGTTTTGCCAATGCGTAAGCCAGACTGTCGACGGCAAACCGGATGTTGCCTGCCTCCTCAGTGGCCTCGCGTTCGCGGGTTATGCGCTCCTGTTCCCCGAGAGTGCGATTGGTTTCTGCTTCCTGCTCAAGCGCGGCCTTTTGCCGATTGCTTTCACGAAGGACATCCAGCGAGCGAGCCAGATCGCCGATCTCATCCTTGGTCGCAATATCCTTCAACGTCAGCTGGAGGTTTCCCTGTGCGATCTGGGCGGTCTCACCGATAATGTTCGTGATGCGGCCAATGAACCGCCGGGCAATAAACCAGCCCGCCAGCGCCAGAAGGACCGCTGCCGTCACGATCGTCAAGGCAGCATCACGCATCATCGCGTGCAGCTGCGCAAAGACCGTGTCTTCCGGCACCGAGACGATTGCGTACCATTTCATGTCCCCGGTCAGCATGACGGGTGATGCGACAACGAAGGAGAGCGTTCCGTCCTGCGCTGTCATCTGCTGTTCGACGCCGGGATTTGCGATCAGCGTGTCCCACCCCATGGTTTCTGCGCCGCCATCCGCAAGGCTTTTTCCCATGATCGCCGCATCCGGATGGCTGATGATCTTGCCGCCACCACTGACAAGGCTCACGAAGCCTGTTCCCATCGGCCGCACGGTCGACAATTGCTGGCTCGTCTCCTGCAGTGAGAGGTCGAGTCCCGCAACGCCCAACAGTTTACCCTCCACAATGACCGGCTTGGAGATAGAGGTGAGGAGAACCTCCTTGCCGTCAATCGCATAAGGATAAGGTTCGATAATAACCGTTTTCTTCTGCGTGAAGGGTTGCTGGTAATAGTCGCCCGGGCCTGCTGTGGCATAGTCTGTCAATGCGGTGTTGCTAATTTTGCCATCGCCGCCCCGAACCCAATAGGGAACAAAACGACCCGTGGCATCATGCCCCTCCGTATTGACGAAATCCGCATCCTTGCCGTCGAAGGCGTTGGGCTCCCATCCCGTCCAGAGCCCAAGCACCTCGGGATTGCCTGCCAGCATGTTTCGGATAAGCTGATTGGCCTTACTGCGATCCGCGTCCCCGGATTGCTTCATCGTTTCCAGAACCGACCCAAGGCTGTTCACGATGTGAAGCGTGCCGCCAATGTTCTTTTCTGCCGTCAAAGCTTCTGCATGAGCGATCTGCCGCATACGTTCGAGGCTGTTGACCCGCGTATCTTCGTAGGATCGATAAAACAGCACGGCCGATGCTGCGACCGTCGCGACCACCCCGCATGCCGCAACCGCAAAAATATTCCGCCCCGTTGTTGATTTAAACAGCATGTCCCACCCCCCAAAAATCCATGCCGCGATGGCCGGGGCCACAGCTGGCGCGCCGGCAACTCTCGGTCGCCGGATCAGAAGGTAATATTAGAAAACTATGCTTAAAAATTACTTTCTATATTGCTTTTAAATTGATTGTGGGGGCGACGGTGAATTATTAAATTGTAATATTTCAATATATACAGAGTATTACGTGACATTTTAACGAAGATCGATGCGGTGCGCATGACTGCGCACCGCTTAATCGGAAAGCCAGGAATCCTTATTCCTGAAGGCGAAGAGCATTCCAGAAGCCCCGCAACTGGTCGGTCAACTGCGTATAGAGACCATAACGCTGCCGGTAATGCCGGACTTTGCCCTCATTCGGTTCGTAGGCGCTCGCCACGCGCGTCATCGCCGCAACCGCTTCCTCATAACCGGGATAGAGACCGACAGCGACGGCTGCGCCGATCGCCGCCCCAAGCGCGCCCGTCTCGCGGGCTTCGGCGACACGCAGGGGAATTTCCAGCACATCCGCCATGATCTGCGGCCAATGCTGGCTGCGGGAACCGCCGCCGGACATCACGGCATTTTCGACCGGCAGGCCGGCTTCACGCAGGACACCGATATGGCGACGATGTTCGAAACAGACGCCTTCGAACAGGGCACGCAACATATGACCTTCGCTATGCCAGCCTGCCAGACCGTAAAAGCCGCCGCGAAATTCCGCTCCCAGCCGCGAACCGAAGATGAAGGGGTGAAAGAACGGATCGTCGGCGCGCGGCATAACCGAGCCGACGAGGTCATTACACCGGTCGAAGGCATGATCGCCATGGTCGTCGCGAACGCGGTGCACGTACCATTCCAGATTGGCGGCGGATGTGGCGCTGGATTCGATATTGACATAGCGGCCCCGGCCGAATGTCGTCACCATGAAGACATCCGGACTGATGACCGGTTTGTCGGCGAAAACCTGATTGATGCTCCAGGTGCCGGCAATGATGGAAGCTTCCCCGGCATTGATGACACCCGACCCCATGGCGCTGGAGACGACATCGAAATACCCGCCAATGACAGGCGTGCCTTCGGAGAGCCCGGTTGCTTCTGAAGCCTCGCTTGTGACGCGGCCAACGATGTCAGCCGATTCCACAAGACGCGGGAAAAAGGCAACGGCATCATCAAGGCCATAAAGCGACAGGAGTTCCCGGTCGAGCCTGGCTTCGGGGAAGGCAAGCAATCCCGCGCCGCTGAGGTCGGATATGTCATTGGCAAGGCAGCCCGTCAGACGGAAATTGACGAAATCCTTGCAGAACAGCACCGTTCCGGTCTGTACATAAATGTCAGGCGCATGCCGTTTTACCCAGGCAAGCAGGCTGGGCGTTTGCGCGGGCCATGGCCGCTGCAGGCAGCGTGCCTGCAGCAAGTCTCCGCTTTTCCCGTCAAGCTCGGCCGCAATATCGGCGGCCCGGCTGTCGAGCGACTGGATTCCGAGCAAGGGCTGTTGCCGCTTGTCCAGCAGGTAAAGACCATTGCCGTGACCGGCGCAGCCCACCGCCACAATGCTTATGGGATCGACCGAGGATTTTGCCAGAAGCTGGCGGATCGCCTCGCAGCCATTGCGCCATAATTCTTCAAGATCGCGCTCGACATAACCGGGCTGTGGAAATGTCGAATGGCCGTCGATGGCATGTTGTGCGACCTGCCGGCCCGCCGTGTCGAACAGCACGGCCTTGATGACCGTGTTGCCGACATCCAGACCCAATATGTGATTTTTCTCAGCCACGATTATAGATGTCCCATGCTTCCTCACCGCTCGCACCCTCATGGATGATGGCCATCAGGGCCGCAACAACGGCCTTCGGATTGTCATGCTGATAGATGTTGCGACCATAAACCAGTCCGTTCGCCCCTTGAGCCATCAAAGCCGCCGATTTTGCCAGCACGTTGCGCAAGTCCTCTCGCCCGCCGCCACGCACCAGCACCGGGCAACGCGCCGCCTCGATCACCCGATGGAAATCCTGCGGATCACTGGTGGGATCAGCCTTGATGATATCGGCACCCATTTCCGAGGCAAGACGCACCAGCGTAACAATCTTTTCGGCATCGCCATCCACTTGATAGCCTCCGCGCACATCGTTGGGCAGCATTACCAGCGGCTCGATCATCAGTGGCATGCCGAAGCGGTGGCAATCGGCCCGCACACGGCTGATATTTTCGACACATTGGCGAAACAGTTCCGGCTCATCCGGCAGCATGAACAGGTTCACGACAACGCAGGCCGCGTCCATTTCCAGCGCGCCGATGATTGGATCGTGATAGTTCTGGAGTTGCGACCACATGGTTCTGTGACGCGTGGAATTATAGGGGTTGCCCATATCGATGCGCATGACGAGGGCCGGCTTGTCCCGCTCCGGCATCTGCTGCAACAGATCGGCCTGCCCGTAGACCATCTGGATGGCGTCGGGACCGGCCTCCACCAGCTTTTCGACGGTCTGCGGCATATCCTCAAGCCCGATGAGGAAACTCGGCTCGTTGCAAACCCCATGATCGATGGCCACATCAAGGCATCCGCCATTGCGGAACAACCGGTTCATGCGCGCCTTTTTCGAAATCCGCATCATCATGCATTCTCCTTGCATCTGTGTTGAAGCATTGCCGGACTGACCCCGTAGAAAGTCTCCAGCTCATGGATAAGCCGCTGCCGTTCGTCTGCCGCCTGGCTGGGTGACCAGCCCAGTTCGCGTGCCGTGACGCCGAGGATTGCGTCGATCAGATCGGCGTCGATGCGGCCGGTTATGGCAAGCGTGGTTCGCCGCAGAATGAGGTCGGTCAGGTGCCGGACATGTTCGGAACGGATCAGCCAGATCACCTCCCCAGCCGTGACGGGCAGTTTTTCGCAAAGCGGTGTGTCATCCGGGCGGCCCCGGCAAAAGCCCATCAATTCAAGCGCGCGTGCACCATAGGCAGATGCCAGATGTTCGGCCCGGTCCCTGCCGATCGAAAACTCCTCCGATAGCAAGGCGGGCAGACGTCCGGCACCGGTCGGAAAATTCCTGCCGCCGCCGATTGGGCGACCCATCGTGCCAGTCAGCCGCTTGCGTCCGAGAAAGGCCAGAACCTCGTCGGTCACCTGTTCGCCAAAGGCCCTGAAGGTCGTCCACTTGCCGCCGATCATGCAAAGCTGCGGCGGGTCGCCCGCAACGCGGTGAATGAAATGGCTGCGCGATATTCTTCCGGTAAAGGCGGCATCGCTGCGCGGCAGCGGGCGTATGCCGCTGAAACTGAAGACGATGTCGGAATGGTCGATGGTGATATCCGGAAAAACCTGTCGGATCGCATCGAGAATATAGTCGCGCTCCTCCGGCTCGCATCGCACCCGCTCGGGACGATCCACCTTGATATCGGTCGAACCCGCGAGAACCCGGCCGAGATAGGGAAAGAGGATACAGACGCGGTTATCGGCATTCTCGAAAAAAATCATATGCCCGTTCAGGGCTTTGAGAAGCGCCTCGTTCGCCAGGATCAAATGGGATCCCTTGGTGCCGGAAACGGTCGGTTTTGCTTTCTCCTCAGTCGGAGCTTCCGTCAGCGCACCAATCGTCTCGTCGATCCACGCGCCCGTGGCATTGACGATGATCCGGGGCCGGATAGGCAGGATTTCTGCCGTTTCCTCCACCCGGAGACGATATTCATCTCCAGTGCGAACAAGCTCCACATAGTTGAGCGCAATGCTTTGCGGTGCATCGGTCGAAGTGTCAATCAGGAGTTCCAGCGCAAGCCGTTCGGGCTGGCTTATCCATGCATCGTAATAGGTAGCCGAATATCTGATGTCAGGTGTCAGGCCCGGCCAGTGCTGCAGCGTCTTGCCGGCACTGCGAAACTCATGGCGGGGCAGGATGCGGTTTTTACGGGTGACGAAATCATAAAGCGTGAGGCCCGCCTTGATGGCCAGCGCCCCTCGGCTTGCGGGTTTGCCGCCGGAGCCGAAAAAGGTCGCCGCCGCGTTGAACAGCCCGCTGAAAGTCGAAAAGATCGGGATCGTCGTCGGCAACGGATGGACCATATGCGGCGCGAGCGTCAGCAGCGCATCGCGCTCCCGCAGCGATTCCGCCACGAGTCCGAATTCGCCGTTTTCGAGATAACGCAGACCGCCATGGATCATGCGCGACGGCGCGGCGCTGCAGCCGGAGGAAAAATCGTTTCGCTCGACCAGCAGCACCCGCAACCCCTGCAATGCGAGATCGCGATAGGCGGCGATGCCGTTGATGCCGCCGCCAATGACGACGGCATCGAAATCACCGTCTTGCCGAATGCGGCGCAGAGCGTCCTCGCGAAAACTGGGCATAGAAATACCGTTCGCTGGCTGATGACCAGCGTCCCAATGTTGTTGACCGTTTAAAGCGACAGGAAAGACGAGCGGCGAAAATTATGTGCTATTCGCCGGAAGACCCGTCCCGATTACGTGTTCAGCTATCGAGCCCCACAAGATGCTCGGCGACGCCGGCGCTGATGAGGGCCACTTCACTGTCCGTGAGGCGCAGGCGGGCGGCCGCGGCGTTTTCAACCGCCTGAGCCGGATCACGCGCACCGCACAGTGAAAATGTGATGCCTGGCTGAGCAATCGTCCAGGCAATCACCACCTGCGCGACCGAGGCCCCATGCCCGGCCGCCACCGGTTCCAGCACACCCATCAACCGGGCGATCTTCTGACGGTTCAACTGGCTGAAACGGACATTACCATGGCGTTGATCATCCTCTGCAAATACCCGTTCAGGCCCGACCTTGCCCGACAGCAGACCGAGCGCCAGCGACGAATAGCTGAGCACGGAAACGGCATTCTTTCGGCAAAGCGGCAGGAGCGTCGTCTCGATATCGCGTTTCACCATGGAATATTCTTCCTGAATGGCATCCAGCTGACCGGTGGCGATATAGGCCTCAAGATCGCCAGGCGAGACATTGCTTGCCCCGATCGAGCGTATCTTCCCCTCCTCCTTCAGCCGCACAAGCGTTTCCACCGTCTCGGCAATCGGGGTCGTGGCGTCCTGCCAATGGGTGACGTAGTGGTCGATATAATCGGTGCCGAGCCGCTTCAGGCTTTCTTCAACCTCATGCCGGATCGACGCCGCACCGAGATAACGGTGAACGGGTTTGCCGTCCTGATGGAAGAAATACGCGCCTTCATTCACGTGCCAGACAAGCCCGCATTTGGTGACAAGCACCACCTTGTCGCGCCTGCCGGCAATCGCCTTGCCGACGATGGTTTCCGCAAGCCCCATGCCATAGGCCGGGGCGGTATCGATCAGGGAAATGCCCGCATCGATGGAGGCTTGAATGGCGGCGATGGATTGCCGTTCGTCGGTGCCGCCCCACATCCAGCCGCCGATCGCCCATGTCCCCAGCCCAACGGCCGATGCGCTGATGCCGCTGCCGCCAATCGTCCGGGTCAATATGGAATTGTCCGTCACGAAGTTTCCCCTTCTTCCTGATCCAGTAAATAGCCGGCGATAGCCTCGTCCACGACGAGCGAGGTCAGATATCGGCCGGCAAGCGTGGCCGCCACCGGTCCGGCCTTGATGACGCCTGCCGCCACACCAATGATGTTCGGGCACCGGGCAAGCTGCCGGGGGTCCAGCGCCACGACCCGCGAATTGAGATCGATCCGCGCCAGCTGCCCGTCCGCCATGGTGAGATGGGCGAGGAATTCCCCGGCAATACCCGCATCCACCAGCGCCTGCCCGCCACGGGCGACATCCGGCAGAAGATCGTAATAACCGGAACCCGGCGCCTCCACCGAACCGATGCCGACCAGCGCCACCTGCGCCTGCCGTGCAAGATCGAACACTTCGCGGATCGATGCGACATTCATCAGCAGATCACGCTGTTCCTCATCTTCGGCAAACAGCGGCGCATGCAGAAGCGAGGCGCTACCGCCGAGCTTTTCCGCCAATTGCGTGGCGAGATGGTTCACATCCGTATAGTGCTTACCCTGCACACCGCCGGTCAGCGGCACGACCCGCACATCGAAACGGCGCTCCGCCTCCAGATTATCGACAACCGCACTCACCGCCTTACCGCCGGTAATCGCGATCACGTCGCCGTCCCGGATCGTCTCCAGCAAGTGGTTGGCGGCCACCCGCCCCACCATTTGCAACCCGGTTTCGGGATTATCGGAAACCGTCGGCGTTACCACTGATTGCCTGAGGCCGAAACGGCGGGTGATCTCGTTTTCGAGGTCCACCAGCCGCTGATAGGGGCTGGCGATGGTGATCTTCACCATGCCGGCCTTGCGGCCCGCGGCAATCATGCGGTTTACCTTGGTATGGGAAAGATTGAGCCGCTCGGCGATCTCCGACTGCTTCACACCTTCGATGAAATGCAGCACCAGGACGGAGTACATCTGTCTCTGTTGATCGAAGTCGTCCTTGGCATCCAGCATGATCGTATCTCTCCAATTACCACAGGCGCTCAGCGGCGACGCTTGACCAGATAGTGGTCGAACAGAACCGCCGTCAGCAATATGCTGCCCCTGATGATGTCCTGCCAGTAGACAGACACATTGAGCAAGGCAAGCGAGCTGGAAACGACCGACAGAAGGATCGCCCCGAGGATTGCACCGAGAATGGTGCCCGAGCCGCCCGAAAGGCTGGCGCCGCCAATGACCGCCGCAGCGATCACGTTGAGTTCCATGCCGACGCCGAAGCTCGGCTGGGCCGATCCGAAGCGGGCCATATAGATCACGCCCGCAACACCGGCCAGCATCGAACACAGTGTGGTGGTGGCAAACACAACCCGGCCGACGCGGATGCCGGAATAGGCTGCCGCCTTGGGATTGCTGCCCGTGTAAAATACTTTGCGAAAGGCTGTGGTGCGCCGCAGCAGCAGATCAAAGGAGACGACGACGACAGCGAAGATGATCAGCACAAGCGGAATGCCGCCAAGCGCGCCCTGGCCGATGAATTTGAATTCCGGGGGCAGCGAATAAAGCCCGAGCGGCCGACCGCCCGTTGCCAGCAGGCAAACGCCGCGGGCAATCACCATGACGCCGAGCGACACGATGAAATGATGCAGGCCGATGACCGTGGTCAGAAATCCCATGGCCATGCCGACCAGTGTCGTGAGGCAGATCGCCAGCCCGGCCGCTACCCAGGGATCGACACCGTTAAGAAACAGCCAGCCGGCCGCGACCATCGCCAGCGCCGTGACGGAGCCAACCGAGAGATCAATGCCACCAGAGATCAACAGGATCGTCATGCCAACCACGACAATGCTTTCGATGGCGAAAACCATGGCCATGGCCCGCAGATTGTCCACGGTCAGAAAATACGGAGATATGAACGACATCACCGCAAAAAGCGCGAGGATGATGACGATCAGTCCGGTTTCCCGTGCTTTCAGCGCCGGCTCCCACCAGGCGGTGCGGCGAACCGCCGTCTCGGCAAGGCTTGAAGGTGTTTCCGATGTTGCCATTTTCCCGCTCCCTCAGGCCCCGGCCGGGCTATGCACTATATTGATCGATGCAAGCTGCATGATCTTCTCCTCCGTCATGTCCTCTCCCTCGACCTCACCGGCAATGCGCCCTTCGCGCACGACCAGCACGCGATCACTGACGCCGATGAGTTCCGGCAGCTCCGAGGATATGACCACCACTCCAACGCCTTCACGCGCCAGTTCCCGTATCTGGCGGTGGATTTCGGCCTTTGCGCCCACATCCACCCCCCGTGTCGGCTCATCCAGAAAGATGACCTCCGGTTCCACCGACAACATCTTTGCCAGCGCCACCTTCTGCTGATTGCCGCCGCTCAAGGTCGAGACGGCATCGCCGACGCTGTTCGCCCGTAATTTCAGCCGCTTGCCCAGCTCATCGGCGCGCTTCATTTCCTTGCGCCGCTCGATGAAGCCCATGCCGTTCGATATCCTCCCCACATCAAGCGCCGAGACATTTTCGGCGATGGACATATTGAGGAACAGCCCGTCACCCTTGCGATCCTCGGAAAGGTAGACCAGCCCCTCGCGGATGCTGTCGCGATAATCCTTTAGCCTCAGTGGCCGGCCGCGCAGGGTAACTTCGCCTCTGGGTTTCCCTTCCAGCCGGCAGACTGCCCGCACGATCTCGCTTCGGCCCGCACCGATCAAACCGGCAAGACCGAGGATTTCGCCGCGACGCAGATCGAAATCGACGTCGAAAACCCGCTTTCCCTCATTCAATCCCCGAACAGAAAGAATGACATCGTCCGACTTTTCATCTTCCGAAAGTTTCGGCGGATAGAGCTTGTCAAGAACCCGCCCGACCATGCTGTTGACGACCTCCTCAGGGGAAATCTCGGCGATATTCGCCGTCTTGATGTGGCAACCGTCGCGCATGACCGTGATGCGGTCGCAATGCTCGAAAATCTCCGCCATCCGGTGCGAGATATAGATGATCGCAATCCCGCGGTCCGCCAGCCGGTGCATGATCCGGAAAAGCGTCTGGGCTTCGGTTTCGGTCAGCGCCGCCGTCGGCTCGTCCAGGATCAGGATGCGGCAATCCAGCGTCAACGCCTTAGCGATTTCGACTATCTGCTGTTGCGAAATCGACAGATCGCCGGCGCGGCTGGCGGGGTCGATATCCCCGATTTCCCGCAGGATGGTTGCGGCCCGCTTGCCGAGATCACGATAATTCATGAACAAGGAGCGGCTTTGGCCCGTCTCCGACATGAACATGTTCTCGGCAACCGAAATTTCCGGGCAAAGGGCAATCTCCTGATGGACAAAACCGATGCCGAGCCGGTTCGCCGCATTGGGCGAAGATATCCGCACCGGTTTTCCGTCCAGCAGGATTTCGCCACCATCCGGCTGCAGAATGCCGTCGATAATATGCATCAGCGTCGACTTGCCGGCGCCATTTTCACCCGCCAGCGCGTGGATTTCGCCACGCCGCAATTCAAGTGCGGCACTGCGCAACGCCCGCACGGGGCCGAACGCCTTATGAATATTCGTCATGCTGAGGATGACCTCGCCCATAACGCCCTCCCGAAGCTGCTTCCCGTTTAACCGGCGAGGCTTAAACCCCGCCGGTTCAAGGGCGACGCGTCAGCGCCCCTTCATATAATCGTTGAGATCAAAGGAAGCGGCATTCGCCTTGGTGATGACAGCAAAACCATTGTCCATCGAAGGAACCTGCATCGGATTGAAGCCGGACACCTTATAGTCGTTGAACGGGTCGATCAGGTCCGAATGGGCACCCAGAAAGGTGTTCATGAAACCCATGAAGCCCTGAACACCCTGATTGGGATTGATGGACATGTAGATATTGCCCTGCTTGATATGCTCCAGCGTCGCAGGCGTAATATCCGCATGCAGGATCAGGACCTTCTTCTTCGCCTCGAGAACAGCGGTGGTCGCGCCTTCGGCCGATCCGGCCTCGGGAATCCACAATGCGCCGAGATTGGGGTTGGCCTGCAACAGGGCGCCGGTAGCCTGATAGGCCACGTTCGCATCCTGATTGGTCGCCTGACGGCCGACCAGTTTCATCTGCGGATAGGTGCGCCCCATATAGTCGATGAGGGCGGTGACGCGCAGATCGTGGTTGCTCTGGCCCGGATTTTCCAGAACGGCATATTCACCCTTTTCGCCGAGCTTCTTGACGATTTCGTCGGCCGCAAATTTCGCCTCGGCAACATTGTCCGAGGTGATATAGGCGGTCCGTTTCGACTTCGGAGAATCCGCCGCGAAAGTCGTCACCGAAACGCCGGAGTCCATCGCCTTGTTGATCGGCTCGATGAAAGGATCGGCCTGCATCGGATGCAGCAGGATGCCTTTCGGCTTCTTCACCAATTCCTGCTCGAAGGACGCGATCTGCTTGGTGATGTCATATTCCGGCGTGCCGGTGAAAACCGCTTCACAGCCGAGCGCCTTTGCGGCCTGCTTGAAACCTTCGAAGACCGGCACCCAATAGGGATGGCTGGAAACCATGACGTTCATCACATAGGTCTCGCCCGGTTCGCAGGCGAATTTGCCCGCAGCGGCGGCCGGTGAAGCCGCGCCAGCGGAAATCGCCACGGCAAAAACACCCGCAGCAACGGTCGATTTCAGAAAAGCCAACATATTCCCCTCCCAAGGACAACGAGCTAATCTGCAATAAATTTTAAGCGATGTAATTTATTGCATGAATTTGAGATATCGGCAAATCGAACACGCGTCAATGCATTTCGCATTTTATTTTTATGAGCGAAATTTATTGCAGGATATTGCGGGGTAACTCGAAACTATATCTCTTGGCTTGGCACCCGCCCATTTCACAACCTCAAGACACCAACTGTCGGTCTGCGCGAGCGGGTAGAACTTTGCCTGAACGTTGATCCGAAAAAGAAAAAGGCTCGAATACAGATATCACAACATCAACCGGAAGTATTAATGACATATTCAGGTGAATTCGCTTATCAAGTATTTGCTTAACCACTGTTGAGCCGCTTCCGTCATTTTACAGGAGCGTTATGGGCTTGGCCCTTGGGGGGAATACCGTGAACAAAATTTTGATCGCCGCAGTTATTCTTGGTGTTGCATCATCTTTTGCATCTTCTGTTTCAGCACAAACTAAAGGCGACTGGGTGCTGGGTAACTATAAGGACGCCGGATACTGGTTCCCGGGTGTTATCGATAGTGTTTCCGGTGGGCAGGTCACTATTCGTTACGACGATGGAGATCGCGAAACGGTCGCAGTTAACAAGGTGCGCCCTTACGATTGGATGATCGGCACGCGGGTCGAGTGCAACTACAAGGGTGCTGGACAGTGGTACGCTGGCAAGATCTCCTCGCTTGCAGGCGAGAAGATTGGCATTGCCTACGACGATGGCGACAAGGAAACGACCAAGACAGGACGCTGCAGAACACAGTGAGTTTTTAACAAGCACCGTTCCAAAGTCATCGTATCCCCACTTGCTCCAGCAGGTGGGGACTTATTTGCGGGATGCACTGAAAAGCAACCTCATCAACAGGTTCGATGAACCTTGAGACCGCAATGCAAAAAGGCCCTGCGATTTTTCGCAAGGCCTTGATACTTAAGAATTCGGATGGTGGGCGTGACAGGGATTGAACCTGTGACCCCTACGATGTCAACGTAGTGCTCTCCCGCTGAGCTACACGCCCTCCGTTGGCGGCGGATAGACCACAAAACCGGTTCATGCGTCAACTGCTTTTTTTCGGTTTTATGAAGGTTTTTTGAGAGGCCTTACGCCACAAGGAGTTTATTGACCTCATCCACCAGATCACGCAGATGAAATGGCTTGGAAAGCACCTTGGCGTCCTTCGGGGCCTTCGAATCGGCGTTCAGCGCAACCGCAGCAAAGCCGGTGATGAACATGACTTTCAGGTCGGGGTCGAGCTCGGTCGCGCGCCGCGCGAGTTCGATGCCATCCATTTCCGGCATGACGATATCTGTCAGCAGAAGTGAAAAGGGCTCCTCACGAAGCCGGTCGTAAGCGCTTGCGCCATTGTCGAAGGAAGAAACCTTGTAACCGGCTTTTTCCAGCGCCTTGACGAGGAAGCGGCGCATATCGTTGTCGTCTTCAGCAAGAAGAATTTTTTGATTCATGGTTAAGTGACCGTAACTGCTCAATGTTTGAAATACCCTAGCCCGATTATAGGATTTTCACGGTAAATATCCTGTGAACACGTGAATCGGTATAGCGCTGCTTTGGCGACAGTATGGACTTGCTGCACGGTAACTGGCAACATGAACGTCCTGATAGTTTGCGACATGGTAAATGGGCCTGAATGGACTGGGTAACGGGCGAGTATGAGTTGTTTGAGGTAACGGAGCCTGCCGTTCAAACCCTGCCATTCGTCTATAATTCACCGCATAGCGGCCGCTGTTATCCCATCTCCTTCCTCGAATCGGCGCGGCTCGATTCGCATGAGATCCGGCGCTCCGAAGATCATTTCGTCGACGAGCTTTTCGCCGCCGCCCCCGAGATCGGCGCGCCGCTTCTGAAAGCGAATTTCCCCCGCGCCTATCTCGACGTCAATCGCGAGCCCTATGAGCTTGATCCGCGCATGTTCGAAGGCACCCTGCCACCTTACGCCAATATTGGCTCCATGCGGGTCGCCGGCGGCCTGGGCACGGTGCCGCGCATCGTTGCCGAAAATATGGATATCTATGCTCACCGCCTGCCGGTCGATGAGGCGTTGTCGCGGATCGAGACAATCTACAAACCCTACCACGCCTGCCTGCGCCGCCTCCTTTCCCGCACCCATGCCAATTTCGGCATGGCGGTGCTGATCGATTGCCATTCCATGCCCGGCAATATCCGCGTAGCCGGCTCAAACCTCCGACCGGATGTGATCATCGGCGATCGCTACGGCACCAGCGCCTCCCAGGAAGTCTCCCGCGCCGCCCTGCATTTCCTTGAGGAGCTGGGCTTCATCGCGGTCTGCAACAAGCCTTATGCCGGCGGCTTCATCACCGAACATTACGGGCGGCCCATTCGCTCCCTCCACGCGCTGCAGATCGAGGTCAACCGATCGCTTTACGTCGATGAAAAGACGCTTTCGAAGAAAGCCGATTTTCCGGCCATTCAGGCATCGCTGGAAATCTTTATGCGCCAGCTAGGCGCTTTCGTTTCGGAATACGCGATCGAGACCTCGCTCGCCGCCGAATAACGCGTCAAATCCCCGACATTTCAAATCTCTAGCCCAGACCGCTTGGCAGTACGCCGGGCAAAAAAAACCGCGCTTTTGGCGCGGTCAAGTCTAGGGAGGAAACACCCAAGGAGGGTATTTACAGTCAAAGACTGCAGGGTCACGCTATTCAGTACATGCACAATTGTCAATCATTTTATTATATGCCTATTTTTTAGACTTATGCCGAAAATATGGAAACGCCGGCTCCCGCGTCCATACGAGTGGACGGCGGATACGATTCCGGTCTATGCATTTCGCCACGCAATTCAGGCCACATCATTCAGGCCCATCATTCAGGCAATGAGGTTTCGCATGCTGCCCGACCGGGATTTCTTCTTCAAACTTGCCGATGCAGCCAGCGCTGAAACGCTTCCCCGCTTCCGCACGGGCATTGCCGTCACCAACAAGCAGGATGGCGGTTATGATCCTGTGACAGAGGGCGATCAGGCGGCGGAAACCGCCATTCGTGCCCTCATCGAGGCGCGCTTCCCGCAGCATGGCATTCTTGGCGAAGAACACGGCAATGTCGGCCTTGATCGCGAGCATATCTGGGTTATCGACCCGATCGACGGCACCCGCGCCTTTATTTCCGGCGTGCCCGTCTGGGGTACGCTGATCGGCTTCCAGTCGGCCGGCCGCGCCACGATGGGCATCATGGACCAGCCCTTCACGAAAGAGCGTTATTTCGCCGATGGCGAGAGCGCCTGGTATTTCGGCCCGGATGGCGAAAAAAAGATCCGCACGCGTGACTGCGTTTCGCTGTCGGATGCGGTGCTGTTCACCACCACCCCGCATATCTTCACCGCTGAGGAAAAGCCCTTCTACGAAAAGGTGGAGGAACAGGTCCGCCTTTTCCGTTATGGGGTGGATTGTTACGCCTATTGCCTGCTTGCCGCCGGTCACGTCGATCTGGTGATCGAATCCGGCCTGAAGCCCTATGATGTCGGCGCGCTCATTCCGGTGATCGAGCAGGCCGGCGGTATCATCACCACCTGGGATGGCGGACGTCCGGAAAATGGCGGACGTATTCTGGCCGCCGGCTCCAAAGCCGTGCACGAACAGGCGCTTGCCATTCTTTCGGAACTATAGACCGTCCCGTTTCGGCGGCCACATTATTCCGGCGCGAAAAACGCGTCGATGGCCGCCAGCGCCTGCTTGCGGAAAACATCGCGCTCATGCAGCAATTCGTGGCGCGCGCCGGTGATGGGAAGCAGCTGCGCCGCGCGGAAATTGCGCGACAGCTCCTCCTGCGCCTTATAGGGCGTGATCGTATCCAGCATCGGCGCCAGAATGAGGGTCGGAATGGTGATGTTCGTCAGATGATCCTGACGGGTCACCCGCGCCATGGTCTTCAGCGCTTCATAGACCCAGCGCGCCGTCGGCGCGCCGATGAACAATTCCGGAAATTGCCTGTGCAGCGAAAGATTTCTGGTGAAACGCCGAGCATCCGACGTCAGCGGGTTGCCGTCGAAATCGCGCTCGCGCTGATCTTTGCCGAGCTGCACTCTTCCAAGACCGATGAGGCTTAAAACGGTCGAGACCAGCCGGATGACGGGCGCGGGAAAGGATTGCTGACTGTCCAGCTCAATGAATGGCGAACAAAGAGCCAGACGGTCGATGCGGTTGGACAGGCCGGGAGCGGCTGCAAGTGCTGCAAGCGCGCCGGTGGAATGCGCAATCATGAAGAATGGCAGCCGCGTATCCGGCAACACCACCTGTTCGAGAAACAGGCTGATATCTCGCTGGTAGTCGGAAAAACGCCGAACATGCCCGGCGCCCGGCTTCTTCAGCAGCCGTTCGGAACCGCCCTGGCCGCGTGTGTCGAAGGTCGCGACCCAGAAACCCATGGCCGTCAGATCGGCAACCGTTTCGAAATATTTCTCGATACATTCGTTGCGGCCATGCAGAAGAACCACCGTTCCGCGCGCAATGTGGCGGCTGGCGCGGAAGATCGCATATCGAAGCTGCTTGCCGCCATGGCCGGCAAAATATCCGACGGTATGGTTGCCGGGAACCGGGTTATCTTCACTGACGCGCAATGTGGCTTCGATCATCGGTCTTTTCCGGCTTTTCAACTCTTTTCGGATAGGTCGGCGGCGACAGAAGGTCAAAGAAAAAATTGCCGGAACCGTCGGTTAAAGCAGTCGCGGTTCCGGCGAGTAAGACAGAAGAAGAAGGGACGTTATTGCTTCTGTCCACGGAGAATGTCTCCGATGACCGCAGTTTTATGGCGCTCAAACTGAACGATGCCGGAACCGGATGTTCAGCCATGGTTCATGTTGCCTCCACCGTTTTCCCTTGAGGCACCCCTCTTGACGCGGCGGCGACCCATTCCCATCTCATTCCTGCGGTCGCCAGAACGGGACCGCGCCTTATGTCCGGCCGTTGCCAGAACGGGACGCCGGATTTAACCGCAAACAGTCGCTTCTTAGGAGGACACCATGCGTCACGTCGATTTTTCCCCGCTTTATCGCTCCACCGTCGGTTTTGACCGTCTTTTTTCGATGCTTGACGGCCTCGGCCAGCCTGAACAGGCCCAGTCCTATCCGCCCTACAATATCGAGCGGACGGGCGAAAACACCTATCGCATCACCATGGCCGTTGCCGGTTTCGATGAAACCGAACTCAGCATTGAATCGCGCGCCAATACGCTGACGGTGAAGGCCGAGAAGTCCGGGGATGAGAAGTCATCCGAAGGCGAGTTCCTGTATCGCGGCATCGCCACGCGTGCTTTCGAACGCCGCTTCCAGCTTGCCGACCACGTCGAAGTTCAGACCGCCTCCTTAAAGAACGGCCTGCTTCATATCGATCTTGTCCGCAATATTCCGGAAGCCATGAAACCGCGCCGCATTGCGATCTCGTCCGACAGCGCCGATGCGCCGAAGACGATCGAAGCCCAGATCACGCCGGCTCAGGTCAACTAAGCTTTCCTGGAATGCAATAAGAACGGCCCCTTCACGGGGCCGTTTTTGTTTGCGAAAAACTCGTGTCAGCGGGTGGATGCCGCCACGCCTTCTGCAGCAGCCGTTTCCAGTACTGCTGCCTTTTCATGGGCTTTGCGGGCATAACGCTGGGCCAGAACCGCACAGACCATCAGCTGAATCTGATGGAAAAGCATAATCGGCAAAACGATGGCGCCAATGCTCTGGCCGGCGAAGATGGCGCCCGCCATGGGCACGCCGCTGGCAAGGCTCTTCTTGGACCCGCAGAAGGTGATGGTGATTTCATCCGCCTTTTCGAAACCGAGCGCCCGGCTGCCAAACATCGTCACGCAAAGGACAAGCGCCAGAAGCACGATGTTGATGCCGATGACCACACCGATATCGCGCAGCGAAAACGTCTGCCAGATGCCCTCGATAACCGCATCGGAGAAGGCGAGATAAACAACCATCAGGATCGAGCCGCGATCGACGGGAGACAGCAGTTTTTTGCGCGCCCGGATCCAGTCGCCGATCCACGGCTGCAACACCTGACCGACGATGAAAGGCAATAACAGCTGCAGGAAGATTTGCAGGAACGCGTCCAGCGAAAACCCGTTGCCATGGCCGCCGACCGTAAACAGCAGGCCAACCAGCAGCGGCGTCAGGAACATGCCGAAGATATTCGACGCCGAAGCCGAACAGATCGCCGCCGGCACGTTTCCGCCCGCCATCGAGGTGAAGGCGATGGAGGACTGCACGGTGGATGGTAAAACGCAGAGAAACAGCACGCCCATATAAAGCGGTGCCGGCAGGATGCTTTCGGGAATGAAACCGATCGCCACACCCAGCAACGGGAAAAGGCCGAAAGTGACCAGCAGGATCGCCAGATGCAGTCGCCAGTGCAGGATGCCGGCAATCACCACATCCCGCGAAAGTCGCGCACCATGCAGGAAGAACAAAAGCGCAATCGCCAGCTTCGTCGCCAGCCCGAAATATTCCGCCGGCTGACCGCTGATTGGCAGAAAGGAAGCCAAAATCACGGTGGCCACCAGCATCATGGTGAAGCGGTCAGGCAGGAAGCGGGTCATGGGAGGTCTTTCCGGCATCGGTTTTGCTTGAAATGTCAACCACTATCACTCATCATGAATTCGAATGCAAAGACTAACAGTTATCATGATATGAGATAATGCTGAACCTTCAACATCTTGCCAGCTTCGTCATGCTTCAGCAAACCGGCAGCTTCACGCTGGCCGCCGAGCGGTTGGGTGTCGGCCAATCGACCGTCAGCCAACATATTCAGCGGCTGGAGACTGCACTTGGTCGCCGGCTGATCGCACGCAGCACCCATCAGGTGAAACTGACCGGCGAAGGCGAGGCGCTGCTGGGTTATGCTCGCAATATGCTTGAAATTGACAGCAGGGTTTCATCCCTGTTCAGCGAAACCCGTTTGCGCGGGCGGTTGAGGCTGGGTGTTTCCGAGGATTTCGTCGCCAGCCGGCTAACGGCCATTCTGGAAGAATTTATCCGCCTTTATCCCTTGGTGGATCTGGAACTGACGGTTTCGCTGAGCGGCGTGCTTTACCAGATGCAGGATAATGGCGAACTGGATGTCGTTCTCGCCAAACGCCGTCTTGGCGACAAGCTCGGGCATTTTCTTTACCGCGAACCGCTGGTGTGGTTGGCGCGTGACCCGGAGCGGATGCTGAGCCAGCCCGACGCCCTGCCGCTGATCGCCTTTCCACCGCCGAGCATTACCAGAAAAGCGGCGCAGGAAGCGCTCGACCGTGCCGGTCTCGCCTGGCGGATCGTCTGCACCTGTGGCAGCCTCAGCGGACTGACTGCCGCAGCAAGAGCGGGCATGGGCATTCTGGTGCAGCCACGCAGCATGGCGCCCGCCGGCCTCAAGGAGATTGAGGCGGACGTGCTGCCAACACTCGAAGACGTGGAATTTGTGCTTCAGCCAAGCAAGGGCACGGATACAAAACTGGTGCGCGCCCTTTCCGATCTGGTTTCCAGCAAGTGCATCGCGCCGGGCAGCTTCGTATAGCTTCCCTGACGCATCTCCGGACGCAAAACCGCCTCACACTTTTGCTGGAAATGCTCTAGTTTTCCCGCCGCGATAGGCAGCGGCCAACACTGTCCCGCCAACCGGCAATGGCGTTTTTCCGTTCCGTTTCGTCCATGTTGGGAGCAAAACGACGGTCGCGTTTCCAATGGGCAGCGAAGGCTTCACGATCCGGCCAGATTCCCGCCCGCGATGCTGCCAGCCATGCCGCACCCAGAATGGTGGTTTCCAGAAAGACCGGCCGATCGACCGGTGCGGCGAGAACATCGGCCAGCCGCTGCATGGTCCAATCGGATGCAACCATACCGCCATCGACCCTTAGCACCGTCTTGCCATTGTCGCCTGCCCAGTCCTTGCGCATGGCGTCCAGCAGATCGAAAGTCTGATAGGCAACGCTTTCCAGCGCTGCGCGCGCAAATTCCGCAGGTCCCGTGCCGCGCGTCAGGCCGAAGATCGCTCCGCGCGCCTCCGCATCCCAATAGGGCGCACCAAGCCCGGTAAAGGCCGGAACCAGATAGACACGCTGATTGGGATCAGCCTTTTCGGCAAGCGCGCTAACTTCGGAGGCGACCGAGATGAAACCGAGTTCATCCCGCAGCCATTGTACCGCCGCACCGGCAATGAAGATCGAGCCTTCAAGCGCATAGGTCGTCACACCGTCGAGACGGTAAGCAATCGTCGTCAACAGCCGGTTGGTGGAAGCAACGCGATCCGTACCGGTGTTGAGAAGCGCGAAACAACCGGTGCCGTAGGTCGATTTCATCATGCCGGGTTCGAAGCAGGCATTGCCGATCACCGCCGCCTGCTGATCGCCCGCGACGCCAAGGATCGGGATTTCCGCGCCCAGAAGCGCCTTGTCCGTCACGCCGAAATCGGCAGCGCAATCCAGCACCTCCGGCAGCATGGCGCGGGGAATGTCGAGGATCGACAGCAGCTCCTCGTCCCAGGCATTGTCTTCGATATTGTAGATCAGCGTTCGCGAGGCGTTGGTGGCGTCGGTCACATGGCGGCGGCCGCCGGTGAGGCGATAGATCAGAAAACTATCGACCGTGCCAAAGCAGATGTCTCCCTTTTCCGCCTTTTCGCGAAGGCCGCTGACGCTATCCAGAAGCCATTTGAGCTTGGTGCCGGAAAAATAGGGGTCAAGCAGCAGCCCGGTCTTTTTCGAAAATAGCGGCTCCAGCCCCCGGCGTTTCAAATCCTCGCAAATGGGCGCAGCACGGCGATCCTGCCACACCACAGCCCGGTGCACGGCCTCGCCAGTGTTGCGATCCCATAGCACGGTCGTTTCGCGCTGGTTGGTGATGCCGATCGCCTCGATGTCGGAAGCGGCAATGCCGGCATCGGCAAGCGCCAGCCGGATCGTCTCAAGCACGCTTTTCCAGATATCCTCTGCATCGTGCTCGACCCAGCCCGAGGCCGGGAAATGCTGCGGAAATTCTCGCTGTCCGACACCGATCACCCGCATGTCGCGATCAAAGACCATCGACCGTGTCGATGTCGTCCCCTGATCGATAGCCAGAATATAACCGCCCATTATGTCACTCCCTTTCAAACGCAATGACGGGGCGGCAAAGCCGCCCCGATTTTAAGATTTCACGCAGACATTACTTCTGCCAGCTTTTGACCAGTTCGTCGTAATTGACGGTGACCGGCTTTTCCTTTTCGGTAGCAATCTTCAGCTGTGGCGCCAGATTGCCCTTCGAAACGGCGTCCTTGTTCCAGTAGTCGATATCATGTTCTTCCGCCAGTTTCGGGCCGATATCGCCCTGCACACCGGCGCGCTCGATGCGAGCCATGACCTTTTCCTGCTCGGCGCAGAGTGAGTCCATGGCGGCCTGTGCGGTTTTCGCACCCGAGGATGCATCGCCGATTGCCTGCCACCAGAGCTGTGCCAGCTTCGGATAATCAGGAACGTTGGTGCCGGTGGGCGACCATTGCACGCGGGCCGGCGAGCGGTAGAACTCGATGAGACCACCAAGCTTGGAAGCCCGGTCCGTGAAGCTCTGGTGATGGATGGTGCTGTCACGAATGAAGGTGAGACCCACATGGCTCTTCTTCACATCCACGGTCTTGGAGGTCACGAACTGCGCATAGAGCCATGCGGCCTTGGCGCGGTCGTCGGGGGTGGATTTCATCAATGTCCACGAACCCACATCCTGATAACCGAGCTTCATGCCGTCCTTCCAGTAGACGCCATGCGGCGAAGGTGCGACGCGCCATTTCGGCGAACCGTCCTCGTTCACAACAGGCAGGCCCGGCTTGGCCATATCGGCGGTAAAGGCCGTGTACCAGAAGATCTGCTGGGCGATATTGCCCTGCGCCGGCACCGGACCGGATTCGGAGAAGGTCATGCCCTGCGCTTCCGGCGGCGCATATTTCTTCAGCCATTCGAGATATTTCTCGATGGAATAGACCGAAGCGGGACCGTTGGTATCACCGCCGCGTGCCACGCAGGAACCGACCGGCTGCGACTTGTCGTTGACCTTGATGCCCCATTCATCGACCGGCAGGCCGTTCGGCAGGCCCTTGTCGCCGTTGCCGGCCATCGAAAGCCACGCGTCGGTGAAGCGCCAGCCAAGCGACGGGTCCTTCTTGCCATAGTCCATATGGCCGAAGACCTTCTTGCCGCCGACATCGCGGCCAGTGAAGAATTCGGCAATATCCTCATAGGCCGACCAGTTGACCGGCACGCCGAGGTCATAGCCGTATTTGGCCTTGAAATCGGCTTTGTTCTTGTCGTCGTTGAACCAGTCGTAACGGAACCAGTAGAGGTTGGCGAACTGCTGGTCCGGAAGCTGGTAGAGCTTCTTGTCCGGTGCCGTCGTGAACGCGCTGCCGATGAAATCCTTGAGGTCGAGACCGGGATTTGTGACATCCTTGCCTTCATTCGCCATGAAGTCGGTCAGGTTGCGCACCTGCTGGTAGCGCCAATGCGTGCCGATGAGATCGCTGTCGTTGACCCAGCCGTCATAAAGGTTCTGGCCGGTCTGCATCTGGGTCTGGATTTTTTCGACGACGTCACCTTCCTGAATGATGTCGTGCGTAACCTTGATGCCGGTAATGGCGGTAAAGGCCGGTGCTAGAACCTTGGATTCATATTCGTGCGTGGTCAGGGATTCGGAAACGACCTTGATGTCCATGCCGGCGAAAGGTTTCGCCGCATCGACAAACCATTGCAGTTCCTTCTCCTGATCTGCACGGGAAAGCGACGACATATCGCCGATTTCCTTGTCCAGAAACTGCTTTGCCTCCTCCATTCCGGCGAAAGCGGAACCCGTCATTGCCAGCAGCATGGCTGCCGTCGTCGTCATCAGATGCCGTCGCATATCAGTCCTCCCAGGGGTTGCGATTGCATGAAGTCCTCCAGTGCGGTTTTCCTCCGCCGCACCATTCTTTCTGCTCTAGACGAAACGGAAAACGCCGATGGCGTAGACCACGGACAGAGCGAGAGCCCACCACAGGTTCGGGCCGACCAGCCCGAGCCATGCGAGATGAATGAAAGCGCTGCCAAGCAGCGAAATGAACAGCCGGTCGCCGCGCGTGGTCTCAAAGCGCAAGAGACCGAAGCGGGGATTGCCGCCGGGCGAGAAATATTCCCAGAACCACATGCCGACGAGCAGCACGGCGATGGCGCAGAAAAATGCGGCCGTCGCCCAAGTCCACGCCATCCAGGTAAAATCGGGCATCTTCGTCATGGTCAAACCCTCCCCAACGCAAAGCCCTTGGCGATGTAATTGCGCACGAACCAGATCACTAGCGCACCGGGTATCAGTGTCAGCACGCCGGCGGCGGCAAGCAGGCCCCAGTCCATACCGGCGGCGGACACGGTTCGCGTCATCGTCGCGGCGATCGGCTTGGCGTCGGTCGTCGTCAGCGTGCGGGCGATCAGAAGCTCGACCCACGAGAACATGAAGCTGAAGAAGCAGGCCACACCGATGCCGGAGGCGATGAGCGGCATGAAAATCTTCACGAAGAATTTCGGGAAAGAATAGCCGTCAATATAAGCGGTTTCGTCGATTTCCTTCGGCACGCCGGACATGAAGCCTTCGAGGATCCACACCGCCAACGGTACGTTGAACAGGCAATGCGCCAGTGCGACCGCGATATGCGTGTCGATCAGCCCGAACGCCGAATACAGCTGGAAGAAGGGCAACGCAAAGACGGCGGGCGGCGCCATGCGGTTGGTCAAAAGCCAGAAGAACAGGTGCTTGTCACCGAGAAAACGGTAACGCGAGAAGGCATAGGCCGCCGGAAGTGCTGCCGCTACCGAGATCACCATGTTCATAACGACGTAGATGATCGAGTTGATGTAACCCGAATACCAGGAGGAATCCGTAAAGATCGTCCGGTAGTTCTGCAGCGTCGGCTGGTGCGGATAAAGCGTCATGGACGAGACGATTTCCGCATTCGTCTTGAAACTCATATTGACGAGCCAATAGATCGGCACCAGCAGAAGGATGATGTAGATTGTCGGCACCAGCCAGGAAAAGCGTGATGGTCCGTGGCGGCGGCGCGAGCGTGCGGCAACACCTGATAATCCCGCCGAAGCAGCTTTTACAGGCGAATTTCCCATCCGTTCCACGCTTGCCGTGACATCAGAGGCGCTCATGTCTCAAGTCTCCGCGTCGTAGCTGGTCATGACGGTGTAGAACACCCAGGACAGCAGCAGGATGATGAGGAAGTAGATCAGCGACATGGCCGCCGCCGGCCCCAGATCGAACTGGCCGAGCGCCATCTTCACGAGATCGATGGACAGGAAGGTGGTGGAATTACCGGGGCCGCCGCCGGTGACGACGAAGGGCTCGGTATAGATCATGAAACTGTCCATGAAGCGCAGTAGGAAGGCGATGAGCAGCACCCGCTTCATCTTCGGCAGCTGGATGAACCGAAAGACCGCAAAACGCGATGCGCCATCGATCCGCGCTGCCTGATAATAGGCGTCCGGAATGGAAACGAGGCTGGCATAACACAACAGCACGACAAGGCTTGTCCAGTGCCACACATCCATGATGACGACCGTGATCCATGCGTCGACCGGATCGTTGACGTAGTTATAGTCCAGCCCGAGCTGATTGGCATAATAACCGAGCAGCCCGATATCGCTGCGACCGAACACCTGCCAGATGGTGCCGACGACATTCCACGGCACCAGAAGCGGCAACGCCATCGTTACGAGGCAGACCGGCACGCCGATACCGGATTTCGGCATCTTGAGCGCGATGAAAATGCCGAGCGGAATTTCAATCGCCAGGATGATGCCGGAAAATACCAGATTGCGCCCCAGAGCATTCCAGAAGCGATCGGAGCTAAGAATTTCCTGGAACCATTGTGTTCCCGCCCAGAAGAACTGATTGTTTCCGAAGGTGTCCTGCACCGAATAATTCACAACGGTCATCAGCGGAATGACGGCGGAAAAGGCGACCAGCACCAGAACCGGCAGCACCATGAACCACGCTTTGTTGTTCCAGCTTTTTTGCATGGTCAGGCCCCCATCTTCACACGCCAGGAATCGGCGAAGACGCCGATGGCGGCCGGGTCGAAGCGCACACCCGCTTCCGCCGGGATTTCCTCGTCTTCGGCAACGACGATCGCCAGCTTCTGGCCCGCGAACCGGGCGCGCACGATCTTCTGCCGGCCGATATCCTCGACCTTATCGACCGTGATCGGCATTCCACCCCGCTCCAGCCGGATAAACTCCGGGCGGACGCCGATCTCGATGCGCTGCGCGCCATCAATCTTCGGCACGCCGGCAAGCGGCACGCCGAGGCCACCGACCATAGCGGTTGCGCCGTCTATCTTGGCGGGCAACACATTCATGCCGGGCGAGCCGATGAAATAACCGACAAACGTGTGCCCCGGCCGCTCGAAAAGCTCGGCGGGCGTACCGATCTGGACGATCTGCCCGTCATACATGACCACCACCTTGTCGGCGAAGGTCAAAGCCTCGGTCTGGTCGTGGGTAACATAGACCATGGTGAAACCGGATTGCCGGTGCAGGCGCTTCAGCTGCGAGCGCAGCACCCATTTCATATGCGGGTCGATCACCGTCAGCGGCTCGTCGAACAGGATCGCATTGACGTCGGAACGCACGAGCCCGCGCGCCAGTGAAATCTTCTGCTTCTGGTCCGCCGTCAGCCCACGCGCATGGCGTTTGGCCATGCCGGAAAGATCGGTCATTTCAAGAATGTCCCGCACTCGCCGGTCCACCTCGGCTTCCGGCACATTCCGGTTGCGCAATGGGAAAGCCAGATTGTCGTAGACCGTCATCGTGTCGTAGACGACCGGGAACTGGAACACCTGGGCGATATTGCGATCTTCGGTGGCAAGATCGGTAACATCTGTGCCGTCGAAAGCGATCCGGCCTTCGGACGGACGCAACAACCCGGAAATGATGTTGAGCAGCGTGGTCTTGCCGCAGCCGGAAGGTCCGAGCAGCGCATAAGCGCCGCCATCCTGCCATTCGTGATGCACTTCTTTCAGGGCATAGTCACCTGCAGCCTGCGCCTTGGCGTTATAGGCGTGGCGAATGTGATCGAGCGTGATGCGTGCCATGACCGATCTCCCTCAAGCCGCTTTGCCAATGGCGCGACCATTCGCGTCAAAGGCCATCAGATGCCGCGTATCGAGAAACAGCTCGATGTCCCTGTCCGGTTCGATATCGTGAATGCCATGCGCCAGCATGACCCAGCGCCGGCCCGAAAATTCCACATGCACGAAGCTCTCCGATCCGGCGATTTCCGAAATCAGCGTCCGCGCCCGGATGGATTGCCGCGCCTCTCCCTTCGCATAGGGGAAAAGATGGTGCGGCTGGAAGGCGATGGTCACAGGACCGTCCGGCATGGCGGCAAGATGCGCTGGAACTACCACCACGGCATGATCGGCGCGGGTGAAAGCGCCGCCCGTCTTGACGACCTCGATGGTGTTCAGCGGCGGATCGGCAAAAATTTCCGCCGTCACGATATCCACCGGATGCCGGTAAACATCGATCGTGCGGCTGAACTGCGTTATCCGCCCTTCGTTGAGCGTCGCGGTATTGCCGCCCAAAAGCAGCGCCTCGGAAGGTTCAGTGGTGGCATAAACGAAGATCGCGCCGGATTCCGCAAAGATGCGCGGCAACTCCTCGCGCAGTTCCTCGCGCAGCTTGTAATCGAGATTGGCCAGCGGCTCATCGAGCAGCACCAGATTGGCATTCTTGACGATGGCGCGGGCAAGCGCCGTGCGCTGCTGCTGGCCACCGGAAAGATTGAGCGGTGTGCGGTCAAGAAAGGGCGTCAGCCTCAAAAGCTCAGCGGCTTTCCTGACCTCCCTGTCGATCGTCGCCTGATCCTTGCCGGCGACCCGCATCGGCGAGGCGATGTTTTCGTAAACGCTGAGTGCGGGATAATTGATGAACTGCTGATAGACCATGGCGACGTTGCGCTTCTGCACCGGCCAGCCCGTCACGTCCTCACCGTTGAAAAGGATCGAGCCACCGCTCGGCTTGTCCAGCCCGGCCATCAGCCGCATCAGCGTCGTCTTGCCCGAAAGTGTCGGTCCAAGCAGGACGTTCAGGCTTCCGCGCTGCAACGTCAGATCGGTCGGGTGAATATGATATTCACCGCCGGCCATCTTCGAGACGTTTCGCAATTCAAGCATGGTGATCCAAAGCCTCCTCCGCTTTTCGATCGGATCGTCAGATTGCCTTCAAGCGTTCCCCTGCAATGTCTTCGATATAATCCTCCAGCCCGCGCACCTCTTCAGGGATGAAAAAAAGGCCCTGCTTGGTGCGGCGCCACAGAATATCCTCCGCCGTCAGCGCCCATTCCCGCGCCATCAGCCAGCGGACCTCGGCCTCATAAAGCGTGCCGCCGAAATGACGGCCCAGTGCTGCCGCCTCCGTGGCAGAACCGATCATCGCCGCGGCATCCGTTCCGTAGCAGCGGACGAGCCGCTTGGCGTGACGCTCATCAAGGAAAGGATATCGTAACCGCAGGGCCGAAACCTCTGCGCTGTAAGCTTCGGCACCGAAGTTTCCGCCCGGCAAATGCGAACCCGCCGTCCAGGGCGCGCCCTTTTCACCCAGCGCATCGCCGATTTTTTCAAGAGCATGTTCGGCAAGCCGCCGATAGGTGGTGAGCTTGCCGCCGAAAATATTGAGCAAAGGTGCTTCCCCCTCCGCTCCATCAGTTTTCAGCACATAATCGCGGGTCGCTTCCTGCGCTTTCGACGCGCCGTCGTCAAACAGCGGCCGCACGCCGGAATAGGTCCAGACGATATCGTCCTGCGTCACCGGCTCGGCGAAATATTCGCTGGCCGCGCTGCAAAGATAGCTGATTTCCTCCGCGGTGATCTTAACAGCGCGGGGGTCGGCGGTATAGTCGCGATCCGTCGTACCGATCAGCGTAAAATCCTGTTCGTAAGGGATGGCGAAGATGATGCGCCCGTCTGGATTCTGGAAGAAATAGGCGCGCGGATCGGCAAACTTCTTGCGCACGATGATATGGCTGCCCTGCACGAGGCGGACATTGTGAACGTTGTTTTTCCCGAATGTTGAAGCCAGAACCTTGTCCACCCATGGCCCGGCGGCATTTACCAGCATGCGCGCCCGGTAGGTCGCGGTTTCGCCGGCAGCACCCTTGGTTTCGACCCGCCAGAATGCGCCTTCGCGTCGCGCCGAAACCACCTGTGTGCGGTTGAGGATCAAAGCGCCACGATCGGCGGCATCGCGGGCGTTCAGCACCACAAGCCGGGCATCGTCCACCCAGCCATCGGAATATTCGAAAGCGCGGGCGAAAATCGGCTTCAGCGGTTTTCCGGCGGGATCGCGGCGCAGATCGAGCGAACGGGTCGCGGGCAGAAGCTTACGGCCGCCGAGGTGATCATAGAGAAAAAGTCCGAGACGCACGAGCCAGGCCGGACGCACGCCGCCCTTCTGGAATGGCAGAACGAAACGCATGGGCCAGATAATGTGCGGCGCCATGGCCCACAGCACCTCACGCTCCATCAGCGCCTCGCGTACCAGACGAAACTCGTAATGTTCGAGATACCGCAAACCGCCATGGATGAGTTTGGTTGCGGCAGACGAAGTGCCGGAGGCAAAATCGTTCATTTCCGCAAGTGCGACGGAGTAACCCCTGCCAATGGCATCACGCGCAATACCACAGCCATTGATGCCGCCGCCGATCACGAAAATATCGTGGATTGCCTCGTCAGACATGAATTCTCCCGCGCTTTCATCGACGCTCTCCTCATCGATATATTGAAAGCACGATCATCTAATTCGAAGACAAAACGAATGTCAAACGAAATTCCAATGGCGCAGGATCAGGACTTCTGCGCCTCGGTTTCAATCAGTCGAACGTCATGATCGGCACAGATGGAACGGATCGAATCAACAGGACAATGATCGGTAATAAAGGTATGCACCTGCGAAAGATGACCGATGCGCACCGGGGCCGTGCGCTCGAATTTGAGCGAATCCGACACCAGAATGACATGGCGGGCATTGGAGATGATCGCCTGCGCGACCTTGACCTCGCGGAAGTCGAAATCGAGCAGAGCGCCGTCCTCATCGATAGCCGAAACACCGATAACGGCGAAATCGACCTTGAACTGGCGGATGAAATCCACCGCTGCCTCACCGACAATACCACCATCGGAACCGCGCACAACGCCGCCGGCAATCACCACTTCGATGCCGGGAAAGACCCGCAACCTGTTGGCAACATTGATATTGTTGGTGATGACCATCAATTCGTGGTGGTCTGCCAGCGCTTCGCCCACCGACTCGGTCGTCGTGCCGATATTGATGAAAAGCGACGAGTTGTTGGGGATGAGGGCAGCGGCAGCGGCCCCGATCGCCTGTTTTTCGACCGAAGCGATGGCGCGGCGCGCCTCGTATTTGACGTTTTCATTGCCACTGGGAAAAAGTGCGCCGCCATGGATGCGCGTCAGCACCCGTGTATCACAGAGATCGTTCAGGTCTTTGCGGATCGTCTGGGGGGTCACCGAGAAGCGCGCCGCCAACTCATCGACCAGCACCCGCCCGTTTGCTTTCGCCAGCGCAACGATTTCATCCTGACGCGGTGTGAGCAGCATTTCACCCTCCCTTCTCTTTCAATTTTTTCGTTTTATTGAAGAGCGAACGAAAAACCAATGTCAAGGGAAGGTTTGTAGTGGCGCGTTCCACCTGTCAGCGAATTTGCCTGAAACACGCAACAACGTTGCGCGCAAACTTATTAGCCGGCTTTCTGAGCCAGCCGCCCCTGTATGTCGTGAGCGGAGAATCCCGAAGACGCGGCGCCGAACGCATCACCGATGCCGATCAGCACGGGTTCGTTCACGCCCAGTCTCTCGACTGCCGCAGCCAATTGCGCGAGCGAACCGCACCAGCGCTGTTCATTCGCCCGGCTGACGGAAATCATCACCGCAACCGGCGTCGAGGCGGGCATACCACTAGCGAGCAGGGAAGACTGGATAGCTGCTGCGGTTCGGCCGCCCATATAAAAAACGGTGGTCACGGCGGGATTGGAGAGCGATGCCCAATCGATATTCTCCGGTAACTTTCCCTGTCGCGAATGACCTGTGACGAAGCGGACAGACTGGGCATGGTCGCGATGCGTCAGCGAGACGCCGAGGCGGGAGGCCATGGCACTTGCGGCGGTAACGCCCGGCACGACGTCTACCGAAATATTTTCGGCCTCCAGCGCAGCGATCTCCTCACCGGCGCGCCCGAAAATCATCGGATCGCCGGATTTCAGCCGCACCACCCGTTTGCCGGCCTTGGCGAGGCGGATCATCATATCGTTAATGTCTTCCTGCTTGCAGCTTTCCCGGCCGCCGCGCTTGCCGACCAGCATGCGCTTCGCCTCCCGCCGCGCCAGTTCCAGCACCTCCGCTGACACGAGATCATCGAATAAGATGACATCGGCGGCCTGCAGGGCGCGAACTGCTTTCAGCGTCAAAAGCTCGGCGTCGCCCGGACCGGCACCCACGAGCGTCACAAGTCCGCGCCCTGAGCCCGTGCGCGCGGTCTGCGTTCCGATATCCATCAGCAGCCGTTCTTCGCTGCTCTCATCCAGCCTTTCGGTAAAAGCCCGGTCGACGAATTTTTCCCAGAAAGATCGCCGCGACGGGCCGGGCGCGAGCCGCAGATTGACGCGCTCGCGGATCGTCTGGGCAAGCGCGCCCCAATCCTTCAGCGCCAGCGGCAGCAACGTCTCGATGCGCCGGCGAATTGCCTGCGCCAGAATGGGGGCCGCACCATCGGTGGAAATCGACACCACCACCGGCGAGCGATTGACGATAGAGCCGAACTGGAACTGGCAAAATTCCGGTTTGTCGATGACGTTGACGGGAACACCGGCCGCCCGCGCCGCGGCATAAAAGGCTTCAGCTTCCACATACGTTTCGCAATCCGCCAGCGCCAGTTCGGCGTTTTCGAATATGCCGGGATGCCACAGGTGGTCGTTAAAAATCAGGGCCGGGCTTTTTGTGACAAGTGCGTTGAATGTCTCCGACAAATCGCTTCGGGCACAATAAACATGCACCTCCGCGCCGCAGGCAAGCAGCAGTTCCGCCTTCCAGGCGGCCCCATCCGATCCACCCGCCAGCGCCACACGTTTACCCTCCAGCCCCCAGAAGACCGGCAATTTGGCCAGCTTTTCCATGCGCGCCGGTTCATTCCGCTGCGGTTTTAAGGCATCCATCGATGATCCCCCTGATTTCGGCGCGGCAGGAGCCGCAATTGGTTCCGGCATTCAACGCCTTGCCGATGGCTTCGACGCTGTGGCAGCCATCGCGGATGGCGGCGGTGATTTGATTGACCCCAACATTAAAGCACGAGCAGACCGTCGCACCCGGATCGGCGCGTCCGGCACCGGGACGACCGGCGACCAGCGCAAAGCGCATGCGCAAATCCTCATGGCGCTCGGTCAATTGCGAGATGGCCCAGTTGCGGGCGACGGCCACCGGCTGATTGGCGATGAACAGCGCTGCCAAGAGAGTCTCACCATCGAAAAAAGCGAGGCGCAGGTCGCCCGTCTGCCGGTCGCTGTAACCGAGCGGCTCGATCCTGACATCGATGCCGAAAACCCGCCGCGCCCAGAGCGTCCAGTCCTGCGGCTCTTCCTCGAAGGCAAGCTCCATGCGATAGCCGCCTTCCGCCTTCGCAATCGCCCAATAGGCACAATCCGGCGCATCGGGCCGGGTGCGGGAGATGGCGAAGCCATAAGCCTTTGCCTCGAAAAGCCTTGCCTTCACCGCCACATTTTTCGAAGCGGGCTGGCCGGAATGCGGATCCGTGACCGGCGCGACAACCACATCGATGCGCGCCCGTGATGCGAACCGATCGTTCCAGTGCATCGGCGCAAAGACCGATCCGCGCGCCTGTCTTTCGCTGACCAGTGCGCGCAGCAGAACCTTGCCGTGGGGGCTTTCCAGCTCCACCAGATCAGCGCTTTCGATGCCCAGCACCTGCGCATCGCGCGGGTGAAGTTCGGCGAATGGCTCGGCAATGTGGGCAGTCAGCCGCGCGCTTTTGCCGGTGCGGGTCATGGTGTGCCATTGATCGCGGATACGGCCCGTATTCAATGTCAGCGGGTAATCAGGCGATGTTCTGCCGGTCTCCGGCAAGGCGGTGGCGATGAACCGCGCCTTGCCATCGGGATGGTAAAAACGGCCATCCGCGAAAAAGCGCGTCTCGGCGTTGCCACCGTGTGCGGCTTTCGGCCATTGAAAGGGCGTCATCGCATCGTAAGAATCCCGTTCAATCCCGCTAATATCGAAATCACGGCTTCCTGCATTCTCGAAGCCGGAAAGAGCGGCGTGTTCGGCAAAAATCTCCGACGCTTGCCGGTAGGCAAAGGCAGCGTCGAAACCCATCCGCCGGCCCACTTCCGCCATCTGCCACCAGTCGGCCGTCGCTTCACCGGGCGCGTCCAGAAAACCGCGCTGGCGGGAAATACGCCGTTCGGAGTTGGTGACAGTGCCGTCCTTCTCCCCCCAGCCGAGCGACGGCAACAGCACATGGGCGTGACGGGCGGTATCGGTGTCAGCCATGACATCGGACACCACGATGAAAGGACAGGCCTTGATCGCGGCTTCAACGGCGATTGCATCCGGCATGGAAACGACGGGGTTGGTCGCCATAATCCACAACGCCTTGATGCGGCCGTCGACCACGGCTCGGAACATATCCACCGCCTTCAGGCCGGGCTTTTGCGCAATCGCGGGTGAGGCCCAGAAACGCTGCACGCGATCGCGATCTTCGGCATTTTCGATAGCCATATGGGCGGCCAGCATGTTGGCCAGCCCGCCAACCTCACGTCCGCCCATGGCGTTCGGCTGGCCGGTCAGCGAAAACGGCCCCATGCCCGGCCTGCCAATGCGGCCGGTGGCAAGGTGGCAATTGATGATGGCGTTGACCTTGTCGGTGCCACTTTCAGACTGGTTGACGCCCTGGCTGTAACAGGTGACGGTTTTTTCCGTGCGTTCGAACAATTCGTAAAAGGAAATTAGTTCGGCAATCATCAGACCAGTCGCCTCGGCAATCTCCGGAAGGCTATGTTCGCTCGCGGCCCGCATGGCGACGTCGAAACCGGCCGTGTGGTTCTGCAGATAAGCATTGTCGATCGCGGAACTGCCGGAAAGATGCGCCAGCAGGCCGGTAAACAGCGCCACATCCCCATCCGGACGGATGGCGAGGTGCATATCGGCAATATCGGCGCTCATCGTCCGTCGCGGATCGATAACGACGACTTTCATGTCCGGGCGATCCACCTTTGCGGCGGCAAGCCGTTGATAGAGGACCGGATGGCACCAGGCGAGATTGGAACCGGTGAGGATCACCAGATCGGCAAGTTCCATATCCTCATAGGTGCCCGGCACCGTATCGGCTCCGAAAGCGCGGCGATGGCCCGCGACCGAAGACGACATGCAAAGCCTTGAATTGGTATCGATATTGGCCGAACCGATGAAACCCTTCATCAGCTTGTTGGCGAGATAATAATCCTCCGTCAGCAATTGGCCGGAGACGTAGAAGGCAACCGAGTCCGGACCGTGTTCGGCGATGGTCTCAGAGAAGCGCGACGCCACGACGTCGAGGGCTTCGTCCCACGTTGCGGGTTTTCCGTGGATTTCCGGGTGGAGAAGGCGACCGTCAAGATCGATGGTCTCTGCCAGAGCAGAACCCTTCGAACACAGGCGGCCAAAATTGGCGGGGTGGTTCGGATCGCCTTTGACGGAAACGACGCCATTGTCGTTGACGGTGGCAATAACACCGCAGCCGACGCCGCAGTAAGGACAGGTGGTTTTTGTTTCAACGGGCATGGGTTTGCCCTTTCAATGTGTGGCGTTTACCCCCCTCTGTCCTGCCGGACATCTCCCCCACAAGGGGGGAGATCGACAAGCTGCAGGCTTCTCGCTCCATCTCTATGGTCGGCGACGCAGACCGTGGAGAGAGGGTTGTGCAGCAATTGATCTCCCCCCTTGTGGGGGAGATGTCCGGCAGGACAGAGGGGGGTATCTTCGCCGCCATCGAAATTCACTCCGCCGCAATCATCAAAGTTTCAAGCGCGATGGAAAGCCGGCCATCGAGATTACGGACGGGGATGGTCTTCACCTCCCCCTCATCCGCTCCCAGCGCCTTGCCGGTTTCCAATGAAATGACCCAATTGTGCAGCGGACACGTCACCGAAGCACCGTGCACGATGCCCTGGCTCAGCGGGCCGCCCTTGTGCGGGCAATGATCCTCGATGGCGAAGACCTGATTTTCCGCCGTTCGGAACACGGCAATCTTGCCCATCGGCGTTTTCACGCAGCGCGCACCACGCAGCGGAATGTCGGAGATATCGCCTATATCGATCCAGTTGCTGTCCATCGCTCTCACTCCGCCGCCTCACTGAAACCGATTGCCGCCATGGGCCTGAATTCGTGCTTGTCGTGACCGGACACACGTTCCGACCAGGGATCTACCTGCGCGAATTTCTGGCTGAAGACGAAGCGGTCGAAATAGGCCCGGCGCTTGTCGGCATCGTCCATGATCTGGCGACGGACTTCGTCGTAACCGATACGCTTGGCCCATTTGTAGATTCGCTCCAGATACCGCGCCTGTTCACGGTACATCTGTGTGAGCGCCACGATATGCTCCAGCGCCTCATCCGCGGTGTGGACGAGACCGAGGATTTCCGTACCCTTGATATCGAGACCGGCCGCACCGGCGAAATGGATCTCGAAACCGGAATCGACGCAGATGACGCCGATATCCTTGCAGGTGGCCTCGGCGCAGTTGCGCGGACAGCCGGAAACGGCAAGCTTCAGCTTGGCGGGTGTCCACGAACCCCACATGAATTTTTCGATGCGGATACCGAGCCCGGTGGAATCCTGCGTGCCGAAGCGGCACCATTGTTCACCCACGCAGGTTTTCACGGTGCGCAGCCCCTTGGCATAGGCCTGACCGGAAATGAAACCGGCCTTACCGAGATCGGACCACACCGCCGGCAAATCCTCCTTCTCGATGCCGAGAAGGTCGATACGCTGACCGCCCGTCACCTTCACCATCGGGATGTCGAACTTGTCGACCACATCCGCAATCGCCCGCAACTCCGAGGACGAGGTGACGCCGCCCCACATGCGCGGCACGACGGAATAGGTGCCGTCCTTCTGGATATTGGCGTGAACGCGCTCATTGATATAACGCGACTGATAATCGTCGGCATATTCGTCCGGGAAATCGCAGACGAGGTAATAATTGAGCGCCGGCCGGCATTTGGCGCAGCCGCAGGAGGTTTTCCATTCCAGTTCCTGCATCACGGCAGGGATGGTCTTCAGACCCTTGGCCTTGATGAGACGGCGCACATCGTCATGGCCGAGATCGGTGCATTTGCACATGGGCTGCACGGCGGCGGGATTGTAGCTGTCGCCCAGCGTCAGCGTCATCAGCTGCTCGACAAGGCCGGTGCAATTGCCGCAGGAGGCGGACGCCTTGGTGTGGGCGCGCACATCGTCCAGAGACGTCAGCCCCTTTGAGGTGATACTCGAGGTGATCTTACCCTTGCAAACGCCGTTGCAGCCGCAGATTTCCGCATCATCCGGCAAGGCTGCAACGGCCGCCATAGGGTCCAGCGGGGACCCTCCCTGATAGGCCTGGCCGAAGATCAGGGTTTCGCGCATGGCGGAAACATCGGTCGATTTCTTCATCAGGTCGAAGAACCATGATCCATCCGCCGTCTCACCATAAAGAACCGCACCGATGATGCGGTTTTCCTTGAGGATGAGGCGCTTGTAGACGCCGGCAGTGGCATCGCGCAGCACGATTTCCTCACGGTCGTCGCCTTCGGCAAAATCGCCAGCGGAAAACAGGTTGATGCCGGTGACCTTGAGCTTGGTATTGGTGACGGAGCCGTGATATTCGGCCGAACCGCCGCATAGCCGGTCTGCCAGCACTCGCGCCGATTCATAAAGGGGGGCGACGAGGCCATAACACATGCCGCGATGTTCGGCGCATTCACCCAGCGCATAGATCGAAGCGTCCGACGTCATCATGCCGTCATCTACGACGATGCCGCGATTGACGGCGATGCCGGCTTCTTTCGCCAGACCCGAGGCCGGACGAATGCCGACCGCCATAACGACCATGTCGCCTTTGATGACGCGGCCGTCTTCCAGCTCGATGCCCTCGACCTTCTCCTCGCCGAGAATGCATTTGGTATTGGCCTTGGTGATGATGTCGATGCCGCGTTCGTTGAGCGCCTTTTCAAGGAGATAGGCCGCTGCCGGATCGAGCTGGCGTTCCATGATCGTTGGCATCAGGTGGATGACGGTGACGTCCATACCCTGACGTTTCAGGCCATAAGCCGCTTCGAGCCCGAGAAGACCCGCGCCGATGACGATGGCGCGGCCCTTACCCTTGGCGATTTCCAGCATCTTCGTCACATCGTCGAGATCGCGATAGGCGAGCACGCCGGGCAGTTGATGGCCGGGAACGGGAATGATGAAGGGCAAAGAGCCGGTCGCGATGACCAGCCTGTCATAGGAGACCGTGATGCCGTTTTCGCTGGTGACGGTCTTCCTGTCGCGGTCGATGCCGGAGACTTTCGCTCCCCTGTGCAGCGTCACATTGTTAGCCGCATACCATTCGTCATTGTGGATGACGATGTCTTCATAGCTCTTTTCGCCTGAGAGTACCGGCGAGAGCATGATGCGGTCGTAATTGACGCGCGGCTCGGCGTTGAAGATCGTGACGTCGTAAAGGCCGGGGGCGGTTTCGAACAGGTTTTCCAGCATGCGCCCCGGCGCCATGCCATTGCCGATGATGACGAGTTTTTGCGTCATGGTCGTTACTCCGCGGCTTCGACGAAGCGGTGACGTTCGTAGAGGAACTTCAGCACGGCTTCGCGGCATTTAAGGTAGGTCTTGTCGGATGCAAGCTCGATGCGGTGGCGCGGCCGCGCCAGCGGCACCTCGAGCACTTCGCCGATATGGGCGGCGGGACCGTTGGTCATCATCACGATGCGGTCCGAGAGCAGCACCGCCTCGTCCACATCATGGGTGATCATGACCATGGTGTTGCCCAGCCGGACGTGGATTTCCATCACCGCGTCCTGAAGATGGGCGCGGGTCAGCGCGTCCAGCGCGCCGAAAGGCTCGTCCAACAGCAGGATTTTCGGCTCCATGGCAAGCGCCCGGGCAATGCCGACGCGCTGTTTCATGCCGCCGGAAATTTCCGACGGCTTCTTGTCCTTCGCGTGTCCCATCTGCACGAGATCGAGATTGCGCATGACCCAGTCATGCCGCTCGGCCCGCGTCTTGGTGTTGCGGAACACCTTCTCCACGGCGAGATTGACGTTTTCATAGACCGTAAGCCACGGCAGCAGGCTGTGGTTCTGGAACACGACGGCGCGTTCCGGGCCGGGCTCGTTGACCTCACGATTTTCAAGAAGAACGGCACCGGCGGAAACCTTCGTCAGCCCGGCAATGAGGTTCAGCATGGTGGACTTGCCGCAGCCGGAATGGCCGATGACCGAGACGAATTCACCCTTTTCGATGGTGAGGTTGATGCCTTTCAGCACCTCGGCGCGCGAACCGCCCTTGTCGAAATATTTGTCGATATGATCGAGCTTCAGATAAGCGTTCATAATCGTCGCCCTCCTAGTTTGCCGCAGCGCCGCGGGTGATGATCTTGCCAAGCGCCGCCACCAGCTTATCGAGCATGAAGCCGACGACGCCGATGTAGGCGAGCGCGACGATGATGTCGGGCAGGCGCGAGGAGTTCCACGCATCCCAGATGAAGAAGCCGATGCCGACGCCGCCGGTCAGCATTTCCGCCGCAACGATGGCCAGCCATGAAAGACCGACGCCGATGCGCAGGCCGGTGAAGATGTAGGGTGCTGCCGATGGCAGCATGATCTTGAAGAAAAACTCGATCTGGTTCAGCCGCAGCACTTGCGCGACATTGCGGTAATCCTGCGGAATGTTGCGCACGCCGACCGCCGTATTGATGATGACTGGCCAGATGGAGGTGATGAAGATCACGAAAATCGCCGATGGATTGCTGTCCTGAAAGGCAGCCAGCGAAAGCGGCAGCCAGGCGAGCGGCGGCACGGTGCGCAGCACCTGAAAGATCGGGTCGAGACCGCGCATCGCCCAGACAGACTGGCCGATCACCGCACCCATGATGATGCCGGCAATGGCCGCAAGGCCGAAACCGTAAGCCACCCGTTCCAGCGAAACCAGCACACGCAGGCCCAGACCAATATCCTGTGAACCATTATGGAAAAACGGCGAGACGATGAGGTCGTAGCTTTCCTCGAAGACCTGGCTCGGCGGTGGCAGCGATGAGCCGGGGGCGGAACAGAGCAGCTGCCAGACGCCGAGCAGCACAGCGAGGACGACAAGCGGCGGTATGGTGTTGCGGGCCACCGCGGCACCCCATTTGCGCAGATCGATCCGCGGCGACTGTTTCGGCGCAAGTGCCACGACGTTTGCCTTTTGCGCTGCCGGCTGCTGCGGCTCTTCCTTGAATTTTCGGGCCAATGCGGACATGGGCGTTTCCTCTTGATTTCGGTTGCGGTCGGGGTCTCGCCCCTCACCCGGTCTTCAGTCTCAGCCGGTGAACGGCGGCAACTGGCGGATGAGGGGCGACACCCGGTCTCCTCCTCAGGAGGCCGCCTTGATGGAAAGGCTTTCGAGATAAGCGGACGGATTTTCCGGGTCGAAGACCTTGCCGTCGAAGAAGGTTTCCTTGCCACGCGACGGCGAAGTGGGAATGTCGGCAACGCCGAGTTCCTTGGCGGCTTCGCGCCAGAGATCCTCGCGGTTGACCTTCGCAACCAGCGCCTTCACGTCGGTATCAGGCGCGAATTTGCCCCAACGGATGTTTTCGGTGATGAACCAGCTGTCATGGCTGTGGAAAGGATAGGAGGCGTGATCCTGCCAGAACTTCATCTGCAGGCCGGTATTTTCGAGCACACGGCCATTGCCGTAATTAATATTGCCCTTGAGGCGGCCGAGAACATCCTTCGGCGGCACGTTGAACCATTGGCGCTTGCCGAGGATGGTGGACATCTCCTCCTTGTTCGCCATCTCGTCGCACCATTGCTGCGCTTCCATGACTGCCATCAGCAGCGCCTTGGTGGCGTTGGGGTTCTTTTCCACCCACTCGGCGCGCATGCCGAGCGCCTTTTCCGGATGGCCCTTCCAGAGTTCTCCGGTGGTACAGGCGGTAAAACCGATGCCCTGATTGACGAGCTGCTCATTCCACGGTTCGCCCACACAGAAGACGTCCATATTGCCGACCTTCATGTTGGCGACCATCTGCGGCGGCGGAACGACGATGGTGGAGACATCCTTGTCCGGGTCGATACCGCCGGCAGCCAGCCAGTAGCGGATCCACAGATCATGCGTGCCGCCGGGGAAGGTCATCGCCGCCTTGATCTCCTTGCCTTCGGCCTTCTTTTTCTCGAAAGCCGCCTTCAGCTTGGAAGCATCCAGCTGAACGCCAGTATCTGCATATTCCTTGGCGACGGAAATGCCCTGGCTATCGAGATTGAGGCGCGCAAGGATTGTCATCGGCACCGGCACATTGTTCTGGGTCACCTTGCCGGTGTGCATGAGATAGGGCATCGGGGTCAGAATATGCGCGCCATCGATGCCGTTCGAAGCGCCGCCCAGCACGAGATTGTCCCGTGTCGCGCCCCAGGAGGCCTGTTTCAGAACCTCGACATCCGGCATGCCATGCTTGGCAAACAGCCCCTTTTCTGCCGCGATGATGAGCGGAGCGGCATCGGTGAGCGCGATAAAGCCGATTTTTGCGCCTTTCACTTCCGGCTCAGCGGTGGCTGCGAAAGCACCCGACGGAAAGGCGGTGCGGATGGCCGTAACGAGAGCAGCGGTGGCTGTCGTCCTCAAGATCGTGCGGCGACTGACATCGCCTGAGAATATCTTTTTCATTCGCATCTTCCCCTTATTGGGCCACCTGCGCGGTGACGTTTTCGCTTGCGAAAAATCCTGAAAATAAAAAAACGCCGCTCGGTATTCGCGCCTTCGGAACGGGAGGTGTTCCGGGCAGCAAAACCTTGCGACGTCTATGTCTTCGAAAGCGCCTATGCCGCGCCCTGCTTGCACCGATCGCCGTTGACCGGTGCAAACAAGGAGAAGCAAGCAGCGTGCCAGTTCATGAAATTAGAATTATAACATTGAAAACAAATAATAATTTTAAGAGTAGAATTCAGTGATTAAATTTTCATCACCGATTCTTTTGTCTTTAGTTTGTGCAAAGCGAGAAATTTCGCGCTTGAAATTTGCGCAGCCTGCAGGCCAGGCGTCGGTCACGCCTCTCCGGAGGACGGGGAAAACGGCGCGGATGTCCGCACGGCAAAGCCACTCACATAACCCTCAATGTCAGCTGGATCGAACACGAAACTATCCACAAAACGGTCGCCCTCTTCCTGCCCTTCGATACGGATGTCGGCATCATCAGGTCCATTGGTCTCTCCCAGCGCCGCCCGATAAATATCCGGCCGATAGGCGGAAAGGGCCGCATCCACGCCCGCCTGCGAAAACTCTGCCTGCCCCCAGCGGATCATCTGGCTGTAAATCCACAATGCCTGGCTCTGGCGCGGATAATTGGCATGGCCGCCGTGGAAGATGAAATAGTTGTCGATCACCCGGCGGTTGCCCTGGCTGTCGATACTGAATTCGCCTGATAGCACCCGGCGGATGATGCCTTCAGGCGCGCCAATATAGCGGGAGTCAGCAAGCGCCCTGCTCAACTCGTCGTGATTTTCCGCAAGATCGCACCAGCGCGCGGCGGCATCGAGCGCCGTCAGCAACCGGCCGACAGTTTCCTGCTGGCTTTCCGCCCATTCGGGCCGCATACCGATCACCTTTTCCGGTGCCGACGGCCACAAATCCTGCTTGGCGGCGACGATCCTGCCAACACCACGCTCGGCGGCGACAATGTTCCACGGCGCACCAACACAGAAACCGTCGATGGCGCCGGCCGAGAGCGCATCCGACGTCAAGGGCGGCGGCACCACCACCAGTTTGACGTCGTGATCGGGATGGATACCGCCGGCCGCGAGCCAATAGCGAAACTCGTAATTATGCGACGAAAACGGATAGGTCATGCCAAGCGTCGGCGGCGCTTCGCCGCGCGCCCGCATATCATCGAGCACCCGTTTCAAGGCCTTGGCGTTTTCGAGTGCGCCCGCCGTTTCAGACAGCCCCGTCAATGCCTTCATCCGCGCAAACAGCCGGGTCGAGAGCGTGATCGCATTGCCGCCGCGCCCGAGCGAAAACGGCGTGATCGTTGGTGAAGGGTTGGAACCAAGCCCGAGCATAGAGGCGACGGGCATGGGCGAGAGCATATGGGCGATGTCGAATTGCCGGAACGCCAGCCGGTCACGCACATTCGCCCAGGACACATCCTTGACGAGATCGAGTGACAGGCCTTCACGCTCGGCAAAACCGAATTCGGCCGCCGCAATCAGAACGGAGGCGTCGACAAGCGGGATAAAACCGGCACGCAGGACTTTCTGACGGTCACTGCCAACAATGGCTGGTGCGCCAGTCGCTACGCTATCTGATCCCGCCGTCTTTCCCGGTGCCGCCATATCATACACTCCACACTGTCCGACTGGCCTTTGTCACATCAACAAACCAGCCGCGGTGACCACGCTTTGCGCGATCTCGGAAATTTTCTTTTTTTCGTTCATCGCCGTTTGCCGCAAAAGCGCAAAGGCCTCCTCTTCGGAAAGACCACGCATCTTCATCAGGATGCCCTTGGCGCGCTCGATGACCTTGCGTTCCTCCAGCGCCGATTTTGCTTCGGCAAGTTCCCGTTGCAGGCGGCTGAAAGCGTTGAAGCGGCTGACCGCCATATCGAGAATGGGTTTGACCCGCTCCTTCTTCAACCCATCGACGACATAGGCCGAAACCCCCGCCTCGACGGCCGCCTCGATGGAGGCCGTGTCGGAGCGATCGACGAACATGGCAATCGGCCGGCCGACCGTGCGGGTAAGCTGGAACAGATGCTCCATCATGTCACGGTTGGGATTTTCAAGATCGATGAAGATGACATCGGGCTGCAGCGTCTCGATGGTACGCGCCACCCCGATCACTTCATGGATGACCGTGACGCGATGATAGCCGGCCTCGCGCAGCCCCTCCTCGATGATCGAGGCGCGGATCGCGTTTTCGTCTATGACAAGAATGGTGAGGTCGCGAAGCGTCATGTCAGCATTGATGACGCAGCGCAGCAAACTTGGCAATCGGCTGCGGATGCAAAAATGGATGGAGCGCCAAGGGACTTTCTCTCCCCTGCCGTCTGCCCTATCAGGATGCGTGTTCGACGGCGCGTTCGAGCGCCTTCAAAACCGTACGCTCGGAGAGATTGAGATAGATTTCCATCTCATTGCCGGCATCGGCCGCTTTGCCCTCTTCCATCAGCGACAGGATCTTGCTGTTCATGTCCACGAAGGGCGAATGAAGCTGTTCGGGATCTTTCAACAAGCCGAAACAAAGCCTGAGTTCAGCGGCGATACGCTCGTAAAAATCGCTGAGGCGGGCGCTGTCGAGAAGATCGACCACGGCGGCGTGAAACTTCATGTTGGCGCTGCCCACGCCCAGCCAGTCAGCGGTTTCACGCTTCACCTTGGCATCCTCGACCGCTGCACGCATGATGCGAATGGCCGGATGTTTATGCCAGGCCTGGCGCAGCGCACCGCATTCCACCATGCGCCGTACCCGGTAAATATCGATCACAGAAGCCATGGTCGGAACGGCAACGAACACGCCGCGATTGGCCTCGTGGCGCAACAGCCCATCCTTCGTCAGAAGCCGGAAGGCTTCGCGCAACGAATTGCGGGAGACATCGAAACGCTCACTGAAGGCTGCCTCTGAAAGGCGTTGCCCCGGCATCAGCTCGCCGGAGATCAGCAGGGTGCGGATACCCTTGGCCAATCGATCCGCAAGCGGCAGAGCCTCTATCGTTTCCGTCATGTCGCCCCTTTCTTAAGAGCAATGCAGCATCGGGAATTCCGTGACAGGCATGTTCGGACACGGCATGATTGCCCATAGCACAAAGCATTAGCAAAGCACGAAAAAAACGTGATTAAATCATGGCCATAACGTCCAACAAATAGACAAAATGAAAGAACGATAACTTTATATTGTTCAACAAAGTTGACAATTTCACAGAACCGGACAAGATCAACCGCATAAAGCATCCGCGAGGGGCGGATTGCGACAGGAGCGGAGAAAATCCATGGAGCAGAAAAAGCTCACCCCGACTGCCGGCACAAAAATGTCCAAACGCGCGTCCCTGATGGGAGCGATCTTCCTGATGGCGACATCGGCCATCGGTCCCGGTTTCATCACGCAGACGGCGACCTTCACCAACCAGCTCGGCGCCGCCTTTGCCTTCGGCATTCTTGCCTCCATCCTCATCGACTTTGTCGTCCAGCTCAATATCTGGCGCATCGTGACGCTGACGCGGATGCGCGCTTCCGACATCGCCAATGCGGCCATTCCGGGCGCCGGTTACCTGCTCGCCATTCTCGTCATTATCGGCGGCCTGTTCTTCAACATCGGCAATATCGGCGGCACCGGCCTCGGTCTGAACGCCATTTTCGGACTGGACCCGAAAATCGGCGGTGCTATCAGCGCGATATTCTCCATCGCCATCTTCGTTTCCAAGCGTGCGGGTCTTGCCGTTGACCGGTTCATCATTTTCGCAGGCATCCTGATGATCGTGCTGACGCTTTATGTAGCGTTCGTTTCCGCGCCACCCGTCGGCGACGCGTTCCGCCAGACCTTCCTGCCGGATACCATCAACTTCGCGACCATCACCACCATCGTCGGCGGCACCGTCGGCGGCTACATCACTTATTCCGGCGCACACCGCCTGCTGGACCGGGGCATGGTCGGCATTGAAAACCTGCCCGCCGTCAACCGCGCCGCGCTGACCGGCATCGCCGTCACCGGCATCATGCGTTACGTGCTGTTTCTTGCCATTCTCGGCGTCGTCGCCAGCGGCGTCATCATCGATACCTCGGGCCAGGCCGCCAACCCCGCCGCACAGGCCTTCCGCTCCGCCGCGGGCGATCTCGGCTTCCGGCTCTTCGGCATCATCTTCTGGGCAGCGGCCATCACCAGCGTCATCGGCGCAGCCTATACATCCGTCTCGTTCCTGCCCGTCTTCAAGCAGGATATGAGCGAGCGCGCCCGCAATATGGCGACGGTCGTTTTCATCGCGGTCTCGCTCGTCTGCTACCTGTTGATCACCACGCCGCCCGCAGCCATGCTGGTCTTCGTCGGCGGCCTCAACGGTCTTATCCTGCCCATCGGCCTCAGTATTTTCCTGTTCGCCGCATGGAAACGCGAAGACCTGATGGGCGGCCATCGCTATTCGCGCATTCTGCTCGGGCTCGGCGTGCTGACTTGCGCACTGACATGGTACATGGGCTACAAGTCCGCCGGCACCATCTTCGGCCTGCTCGGCCTGTAAACACTAAAGGGAGGTAAACATGGCCGCTATCGATCTCAACAGCGATCTTGGCGAAAGTTACGGTGCGTGGAGCATGGGAGACGATGAGGCGATGCTCGCCATCGTGTCCAGCGCCAACATCGCCTGCGGATTTCACGCAGGCGACCCTGCCGGCATCTACCGCACCGTCAAGGCCGCTGCCGAAAAAGGCGTGGTCGTCGGCGCTCATGTCTCCTATCCTGATCGTGTCGGCTTCGGCCGCCGCGATCTGGACGTGACCTCGGAAGAACTGATTGCCGATGTCATCTACCAGATCGGCGCACTGAAGGGCGTCGCCACCGCCGCCGGAACGACCGTGCGCTACGTCAAGCCGCATGGCGCGCTTTACAATCGCATCGCCAATGATGCGACGCAGGGGCAGGCGGTCATTGACGGTATCAAGGCTATCGATCCTTCGCTGGTGCTGATGGGCCTTGCCAATGCGCCTATCCTCGATCTTGCCCGCAAGGCTGGCCTTTCTGTTGTCGCAGAGGCGTTCGCGGATCGTGCTTATACACCTCAGGGTCAGCTCGTTTCGCGCCGGGAAGCCGGTGCCGTTCTGCATGACGCGGCAAAAATCGCCGATCGTATGGTGCAGCTTGCCCGCGAGGGAACGCTGGAAGCAATCGACGGCAGCAGCATAAAAATCGAGGCGCAATCCATCTGCGTGCATGGCGACAGCCCCGGCGCGGTCGCCATCGCCCAGGAAATCCGCCGCCGTTTCGAAGCGGAAGGCATAACAATCCGCTCCTTCGCATCCGATCGCTGAAAGGAGCGGCCAATGACCATACCGACATCCTATCTCAACCACACCGATGCGGAAGCGGCGCGAAAGGCTCGCGGCACATATCGCGACGGCCTCATCGCCCCCACCTCCGGCATCGCTCCCGGTTTCACACAGGCGAACATGATCGTGCTGCCACGCGACTGGGCCTTCGATTTCCTGCTTTATGCGCAGCGCAATCCAAAACCCTGCCCGGTGCTTGATGTCTCCGATCCCGGCTCGCCCACCACGCTTCTGGCACCCGGTGCCGATCTCAGGACTGATCTGCCACTCTACCGTATCTGGCGGGACGGCAAGCTTGTAGAGGAAACGGCTGACGCCACCGCCGCCTGGGCGGAACGCGACGATCTCGTCGCCTTCCTGATCGGCTGCAGCTTTACCTTCGAAACGCCGATGGTCGAAGCCGGCATCGAAATCCGCCACATGACCGACAAGAGCAACGTGCCGATGTATCTCACCAACCGCCCCTGCCGTCCGGCTGGGCGGCTGAAGGGCAACATGGTCGTTTCCATGCGACCGATCCCGGCATCGCGCGTCGCCGATGCGGCCACCATTTCCGGACGTTTTCCGGCGGTACATGGCGCACCCGTGCATGTCGGCGCGCCGGAAGAAATTGGCATCACTGACCTCGCAAAGCCTGATTTCGGCGATGCGGTTCGGATCGAACCGGGCGAAGTTCCGGTATTCTGGGCCTGCGGCGTAACCCCTCAGGCCGCCGTGATGGCGTCCGGTGTGCCGTTTGCGATCACCCACGCGCCTGGACACATGTTCATCACCGATATTCTCGATTCAGCCTATCACGCGTGAGGACATGATGCGTTTTCTCCCTGTCAGCCTCACCACCATTCTTGTCGAACTTGCCGATCTCGATGAAACGCTGGCGCTGTTCGCCTCGCTTCAGAACGATCCGGTGGAAGGCATTGAAGAGACGGTGCCGGCTGCCCGTACCCTGATGATCCGTTTCCGCCCTGAGAAGATCGATGCCGAAGCGCTGGCCGCGCGGCTGGCAAGTCGCGATCTCTCGGCAAAAATCGCGCCTTCGGACGATCTCGTGGAAATCCCCGTCCATTATAATGGCGAGGATCTCGCAGACGTTGCCGAACTGACCGGCATGAGCGTCGAAGAGGTCATCCGCCGCCACACCGAAAGCGAATTCACAGTGGCCTTTTGCGGTTTCGCCCCCGGTTTCGGTTATCTGGTCGGCGGCGATCCGGCCCTGCATGTGCCGCGCCGGCAAAGCCCGCGTACCCGTATTCCGGCCGGCTCGGTGGCGCTGGCCGGCGCATTCAGCGGCGTCTATCCGCAAAACAGCCCCGGCGGCTGGCAGATCATCGGCACCACGCCAGTGAAGATGTGGGATATCGACCGCGATCCCGGCGCGCTTTTCCAGCCCGGTTATCGCGTGCGTTTCGTCGACATGGACAAGGCTGGCAGAACGGTCGATGTCCATTCCATGGCACCGCGCAGCTCCAAAAAAGAGCCAACAAAAGACGGCCCGCATTTCGAAGTACTCGCCGCACCCATGCCCGCCATCTTTCAGGATCTTGGCCGCTTCGGCCAGACCGGGCAGGGCGTATCGGCCTCCGGCGCGCTGGATCGCGGCGCGTTCAATGCGGCGAACCGTATCGTCGGCAATCCCGCCAACACAGCCTGTCTCGAACTGACGCTCGGTGGCTTTTCCTTCAGGAGCACAAGCCGCACCGTTATCGGTACGGCCGGCGCACCCTGCCCGGTTACCATCAAGACGGCAGATCGCAGTTTCACGGCGCAGCCGCATGTCCCCATCTCTCTGGAGCCCGGCGATGTGGTGACATTCGGCCAGCCGCCAAAGGGAATGCGCTGTTATCTTTCCGTGCGCGGCGGTTTCGACGTCGCACCGGTGCTCGGCAGCTATGCAACGGATACGCTCGCCGTGGTTGGACCGGAACCGGTAATCGCCGGCACAATCCTGCCGCTGAAGGGTGAAAAGACCGGCCTCTCCAGCGTTTCGACTGACGAGGTTCCGGCTTTCGATCCGCCGGCAACCGGCGATGTCGTGACGCTCGATGTCGTTCTTGGACCGCGCACCGACTGGTTTACAAAGAGGGGTCTTGAGACCCTGACCAGCCAGCTCTGGCAGGTCACCCCGCAATCAAACCGGGTGGGCATCCGCCTTGCCGGCGAAGTGGCAGTGGAACGTAAGGACAGCGCCGAATTGCCGAGCGAGGGCACGGCGACCGGGGCGATCCAGATTCCGCATAGCGGCCAGCCGGTTCTCTTCCTTGCCGATCACCCGCTGACCGGCGGTTATCCCGTCGTCGGCGCGGTGGCGGAATATCATCTCGATCTTGCGGGACAAATCCCCGTCAACGCCAAAATCAAGTTCCGCCCGATCGGCCCCTTCGCCGAAATCGCGGCCAAAAACACATAATTCCGAGGAGAAGAGCGATGAAAAAAGTGCTGATTGCCAATCGCGGCGAGATCGCGGTCCGGATCATCCGCGCATGTCGCGACTACGGCCTGCAATCGGTCGCCGTTTATGCCGATCCCGATCAGGATGCGCTTTTCGTCCGGCTGGCGGATGAGGCTTATGCGCTGGAGGGCGTGCGCCCGGCCGAGACCTATCTCGATATCACCAAGCTGATCGCAATTGCCAAACGCGCCGGTGCTGATGCCGTTCATCCCGGCTACGGCTTCCTGTCCGAGCGCGCCGAATTTGCGCAGGCTGTTCTTGATGCCGGACTGATCTGGATCGGCCCCGACCCGAAGGTTATCAAGGCATTGGGCGACAAGGTCGAAGCACGGCGCATCGCTACCGGCGTCGGCGCACCGCTGGTTGCCGGCAGTGACGGCCCGGTCTCAACGGCTGCGGAAGTTACCGCCTTCGCTGAACAGCACGGCCTGCCCGTCGCCATCAAGGCGGCACATGGCGGCGGCGGGCGCGGCATTAAAGTTGCGTGGAAGATGGAAGAGATCACCGATCTCTACGAATCCGCCGTTCGCGAGGCAACGGCCGCTTTTGGTCGTGGTGAGTGTTTTCTCGAGCGCTTTCTCGACCGCCCACGCCATATCGAGGCACAGGTTATCGCTGACAAGCACGGCAATGTCCTGGTGCTCGGCACCCGCGACTGCTCACTGCAGCGACGGAACCAGAAACTGATCGAAGAGGCTCCGGCCCCCTTCCTGTCCGACGAGCAGCGGCAGAAAATCCATGACGCCGCCAAGGCAATCTGCGCTGCTGCTGGTTATTCCGGTGCCGGCACCGTCGAATTCCTGCTCGGCGTCGATGGCACGATTTCCTTCCTCGAGGTCAATACGCGCCTGCAGGTGGAACATCCCGTTACCGAAGAAACCACCGGCATCGATCTCGTCATCGAACAGTTCCGTATTGCCGAAGGCCATAAGCTCCGCGTACTTGAAACACCGGAACCGCGCGGCCATTCGATGGAATTCCGTATCAACGCCGAAGATCCCGGCCGCGGCTTTCTGCCGACGCCCGGCTCGATCTCCGTTTTCGATGCGCCCTCCGGCCCCGGCATTCGCATGGATAGCGGCGTTGTCAGCGGCTCCAGCGTGCCTGGTGTGTTCGATTCGCTGATGGCGAAGCTCATCGTCACTGGCGTCAACCGCGATCAGGTCCTGCGCCGTGCCCGCCGCGCGCTCAAGGAATTCCGCATCGAGGGCATCGCCACGGTTCTGCCGTTCCATCGCGCCGCGATCGAGACGGATGACTTCATCGGCACGGATGGATTCAAGGTTCATACCCGCTGGATCGAGACCGATTTCGCCGCCATGCCGGATGCCATGGAACGCCCGGCACCGGCCGATGATCCGTCGATCACCCGCACCTTTCTGGAAATCGACGGCAAGCGCGTCTCCGTCGGCCTTCCGAGCCTGCTGCTATCAGGGCTTGGTGCCGTCAGCGGCGGTAATACGGCTGCTCCCGGTGCTGCGACCAAGGAAAAGGAGGGCGAAATCACTGCCCCGGTTTCCGGCACGCTGCAATCTTTCAAGGTGAAAGACGGTGATATGGTTTCCGAAGGCGATCTTCTGGCCGTTATGGAAGCCATGAAGATGGAGACGCAAATTGTCGCCACCAAGGGCGGCAAAGTGCGCCTGATCGTCAAGGAAGGCGACTATCTGCAGGCGGGCGCAGCCCTCCTCGACGTAGCCTGCTAATATACGCCGGGCCTGCCGGCCTCACAATTGCAGATCGCGCATCTCCGGCGGCGGAACTCTTTCGCCACCGGGCCGTTTATGGCGCGACCTGCTAACCATCGTGAGGGAAATATGGCCGGACGCACCTTGCTTCAATTCTTCCATTGGTATTATCCGGACGGAGGGAAATTATGGAGCGAGGTGGCCGAAAAGGCCGAAAGCCTTGCCAAAATGGGCATCACAGACGTCTGGTTGCCACCGGCCTACAAAGGCGCTGCCGGTGGTTATTCGGTGGGTTACGATACCTATGATCTCTTTGACCTCGGCGAATTCGATCAGAAGGGCACCGTCGCCACCAAATATGGCGATCGCACCGCACTCGAACACGCCGGCCGGACGCTGAAGGACAACGGCATCCGTGTCATCCATGATGTGGTTCTCAACCACAAGATGGGGGCGGATGAGAAGGAGAAAGTCCGGGTTCGCCGCGTCAATCCAGAAGACCGTACCGAGATAGACGATGAAGATTTTCAGGCGCTCGCCTATACACGCTTCACCTTTCCGGGCCGCAACGGCAAACACTCCAAATTTATCTGGGACCTGAAATGCTTCAGCGGTGTGGACCACATCGAGGAGCCGACGGAAGACGGTATTTTCCGCCTCGTCAACGACTATGGCGATGGGGAATGGAACGAGGAAGTCGACCAGGAAAACGGCAATTTCGACTATCTGATGGGCGCTGACGTCGAGTTCAGAAACCGGGCGGTTTACGAAGAACTCAAATATTGGGGCCGATGGCTCTCCGAGCAGGTGCAGGTCGACGGCTTCCGTCTGGATGCCGCCAAACATATTCCGGCGTGGTTCTTCCGTGACTGGGTCGGCCATATGCGTGAGACGGTCGATCCCGATCTTTTTGTCGTGGCGGAATATTGGCATCCCGATATCGAAGCGCTGAAAAGCTATCTCAAACTGGTCGACAAGCAGTTGATGCTTTTCGACGTCGCCCTCCACCACCGCTTCCACGACGCCGCAAAACAGGGTGGCGATTTCGACATGCGCACCATCTTCGACGGGTCGCTGCTCTCGGCGGTTCCCGACCATGCCGTTACGCTGGTCGACAATCATGACACGCAGCCGCTGCAGTCTCTCGAAGCGCCGGTTGAGCCATGGTTCAAGCCTCTGGCCTATGCCATCATCCTGTTGCGCGAACAGGGTGTGCCTTGCGTCTTTTATCCCGATCTGTTCGGCACGAGCTACACCGACACCGGAAATGACGGCAACGAACATAAGATCGACATGCCGGCAATCGAATGCCTGCCGAAGCTTATCGAGGCACGCAGCCGTTTCGGCAACGGTGCGCAGACGGATATTCTCGATGATCCAAGCTGCATCGCCTTTATCCGCCACGGCACCGCCGATGCGCCGGGTTGTGTGGTGGTGATGTCGAATGGCGAGCCGACGGAAAAGCAGATCGATCTTGGCCCGGACCATGCAGGCGCGGTCTGGCGCGACTTTCTCGAGCACCGCGAGGAACATGTCACCCTTGACGACAGCGGCAAGGGCGTCTTTCCCACCAATGGCGGCAGTGTCAGTGTGTGGGTTCCAGCAGAAGCCGAGTGAAGGCTACCGCCAGGAAATATTCCATCATTCACCGGGCACGAGACGGCGCGGACCTGCGCCGTCATCGGCCAGAACATCGTTCGGATTGCGTAACGGACAATCGTCCAACGAGAGGCAACCGCAACCGATGCAGCCGGTGAGCTGGTCGCGCAGCATCACCAGGCTGTTGATGCGAAGCTGAAGCATCTCCCGCCAGGACTGTGAGAACCGTCGCCAGTCCGCCGCCGTCGCCACCCGATCCTGCGGCAAATCCGCCATCGCGTCCCTGATGATGCTGAGCTGAATACCGGCCCGCTGGGCGATGCGGATGATGGCGATACGTCGAAGAACGGCGCGATGGTAACGGCGCTGATTGCCGGCGGTACGCCAGCCCTCGATCAAGCCCTTTGCTTCGTAAAAATGGATGGTGGAAACCGCAACGCCGCTGCGATGGGCAACCTCCCCCACCGTCAGGCTGTGCTTGAACACGGTACTTTCCATTCTGGCTCCTGTTTCCGGAACGATTTCCGCTCGGAAACGCGGAAACTCGTTGAAGAGCAGCCGGTATAATTCCTCAACTATAGTTGAGGTCAATAGGCGAACGGTCAAAAAAAAGAGGCGCCACATGGGCGCCTCCTGAGATCTTGCAAACCAGGCTGTATCAGAACTTCGCCGTCATGCTGATCCAGAAACGGCGGCCTTCCATGACGGTGTTGAAATCGTCAGTGCCGACATCCTTGTCGAAGACGTTATAGACGGCCGCGTTAAGATCGACATTTTCGGCAACAGCATATTTCGCACCGATATCGAGGGTGGTGTAGGCCTCGTATTTGCGCCCAGCCATACCATTGATCGTCACTGGCGTGCCATTGGTGCCGATGCGAGGTCCGGCATTGATTTCCGATCCGTGATAATTGACCGAGGCCCAGGCTTCGAGACCATCTATCGGCGTCACCCAGTCACCCCGCAGATTGGCCATATGCTCCGGTGTCCGTGCCAGCGGGAAACCCTCATAATCGCCGGTTTTCTGTTCGGAATGTGTGTAGGTGTAGTTACCACGCAGCGTCAGTTCCGGCGTCGCGTACCAGGTTGCCGTCAGCTCCACACCCTGAATCACCGCATCGTCGATATTGTAGTTGTACCAGAGGCGATAATTGCGGTCCTCGCTCCAGCGGGCAGGCGTCCCATCCGGATTGAGCACCAGCGCGTTGGAAATCTTGTCCTTGAAATCGGTGTAGAAATAGGTAGCGCCAAGAGCGACATCGCCGTTGTCCCAGAGTGCGGCCACTTCGTAGCTCGTGCTCTTTTCCGCCTCCAGGCCCGGATCGCCGATAATCACGCCGCAAGTGCCGCTCGGGCCATAGGTGCAACCACCGCCGCCGGTCGTATAGGCATAACCCGGTGCGACCTGGCGGATTTCAGGGGCGCGGAAACCGGTGGAAATGCCGCCCTTGATGGTCAGCTCCTCCGTCGCACTCCAGACGCCATAAAGGCGCGGGCTGAAATGATTGCCGTATTTTTCGTGGTTATCCAGACGAAGACCGCCGGTCAGCGCGAAATTATCGACGATGCGCCATTCATCCTCGACAAAAAGCGCCCATTGGGTTGCCGAGAAGGTTTCGTCGAGATTGGTGCGGCGTCCGGGGTTCTGGTCCGTAAGACGCGCCTCAAAATATTGGCCGCCCGTCACCAGCGTGTGGTTTCCGTACAATTCGAAGGGCGTGGTGAACTTGCCGTCCAGAACGGTGTTGCGCACTTCTGGCGAGCGCGGATTTTCGGTCACACGCCCCGTGCGGATATTTCGGGTGAAATTGGTGCGCTCGGCCCATTCCTGCTGGAAGGAGAATTCAGATGTGGTCGGCCCCCACCGGCCGGTATGCGACAAGGACCAATGGTCACGCGTATTGGTGTTGTAGGTGCCGTTGGCGTCAGTCGCCGCCAGCGTGTCGCCAGGTTCAGCGCTGCGGCGAAGCCGCGTCTTGCCACCTTCAAGATAGATGTCGTGGTCTTCATTCGGCGTAAACGTCAGACGGCCGTTGAAGTCATATTCCTTGGCGCCCGTGGTGCCGTTCAGGACGCTATCTTCGCCGCGTGTGAAGCCCCTGCCCCAGACCTGCAGGCCCAGCTGGTCCTTCAGGATCGGCCCATTGGCATACCAGGACACCTGGCCGCTATTGCCGAATTTGGAATGCTGCTGAACCGTACCCTCGGTAGTGACGGAGCCAGACCAGACATCGCCGACCTTGCGGGTGATGATGTTGATGACGCCGCCCATCGCATCCGAACCATAAAGCGAGGACATCGGCCCACGCACGACCTCGATGCGTTCAATCGCCGAAACCGGCGGCACGAAGCTCTGTTCGAAACCGGAGTTACCGTTAGTGCGAGCATCGCGGGTGCTTTGTCGCTTGCCGTCAACGAGGACCAGCGTGTAAGCGCCGGGCAATCCGCGAATGAAAATATCCTTTTCATTGGCGATGCCGGTGACAGATACACCCTGCACTTCACGCAGAGCATCTGTCAGATCGCGATAGGACCCCTTTTCCAGATCCTCGCGCGTTACCACCGTGATGCTGGCAGGCGCGTCCTTCACATTCTGCTCGAAGCCGGATGCGGTGACAACGATCTGCTGGAGAATCGTTGTTCCATCGGATGCCTGTTGCGCGTAAGCAGGCAGAGCAAAGCCCAGCGCCGTTCCAGCCATTGCTGCCGAAAGACCGGCCTTCATTATTGTCGCAGCGTTGTTTCGGCCGCGGTACTTCAATTCCATGTTACGCCCCCGCATTTAACTTGAGAATTTAACCCCACTTATTTAGGAGGGGGTGCGGGCGCAATGCGTTTGTTTTCGAACAATTCTAAATTCCAGAAATTGCAAAAAGGGCTCCTCCACTCAGCGGCGGAGTAAAAAAATCGCAAGATGACAACCGGCAAGAGAAAAGAACAATCAGCTTCCCCGACAAAGCCAGACAGGCTTGGACAGCTGAAATTACTTGTCGCTTTCGACGCGTTGTTGCGGGAAGGCAGTGTCAGCCGAGCCGCGGCCGGTATGGGAATGCCTGTTTCCTCGATGAGCCGCATATTGCAGCAGCTGCGGGAGAAATACGGAGACCAGCTGTTTTTACGCACCGGCCAGGGCCTGCGTCCTACCCCCTTTGCCGAGAACATGCGGTTGCGGATCCGCTCGCTGGCAGCGGAAGCGGATAACCTGATCGATTATTCACGGGAGAAACCGGAACTACCCGCTGCTGCCAATAAAAGCGGCTGGGAACAGCCGGTGCTGATGAAGGCGCCGCCGCTTTCACTTCGCCCGAGCGTTGTTCTGGAAGGCCAGCCGACACCGGAAAACATTGCCGACCGTCTCGCCCGTATCGGCCACAATGCCGATCCGCAGCAGCGGCTTGCGAAGTATATCGCGACCTCGGCAATGGGCATCGGTAACAGCCGCCCACTCAGCCAGGAGGAGGCGATGGATGCGCTGGCGATCATTCTCGACGGCGATGCCGACCCGATCCAAATCGGGGCGCTGCTTGCAACCATGCATTATCGCGGTGGGACCGCAGCGGAGCTTGCCGGTTTCATCGAAGCCATGTGGCAGCATATAGAAAGAGACCGGCAGCGGCCTGCCGTTGTTGATCTCGACTGGCCGGCCTATATGTCGCCCAAACATCGTGACGCACCCTGGTTCCTGCATTCCGCCCGCCTCGTTTCCATGGCGGGATACAGCGTTTTGTTGCACGGCCATGTGGGTCAGGGGGAAAATGGCGGCAAGCTCGAACTTGCAGCTGAAGCCTGTGGAATTCCCCTCTGCCATTCCCTTTCGCAGGCCGCCGAGGCCACAGCGTCACAACGGATCGCCTATTTGCCGATTGGTGGTCTGTCTCTGCAGTTCCAGAGCCTTCTTGGCCTGCACGGCATTCTGGAAATGCGCCTGCCGCTCAACACGGTCGTGCATCTTCTCAACCCGCTTCGCGCCAGAAGCGCCATGATCGGTGTCGCCCGCCCCTCCTATCAGGAGCTTCACCGCGATACTGCACGACTGCTTTCGGTGGAGAACCTCGCTATTCTCGGCAATACGCGGGATTTTGCGCAATTCACACCGTTTCGCAGCACCCGGATTTTTGGCCTTTCCAAAGGCAGGGATGTTGAATTCGTCATTCCAGCCCGCGAAACGCCCCCGGCCGAAATGCCGACCATGTTCACCACCTTCGAATACTGGCGGGCAGTTTGGACGGGAGCGGCCAGAGACGAAAGGGCGGAGACCACCATCATCTCCACGGCTGCAATCGCGCTGATGCTGGTCAACGACATGGCCATGCCATTTGAGGAGGCCTATGGCCGCAGCCTGCGGCTGTGGCACGACAGGGCGCGTAATTTCGCCAATGTCTGAAAGCTCAGGCGTTGGCGACTGATTTTTTCAGTGCCAGATACTCCCACACGGCAACGAGCAGCAGGATGCCCGTGCTTGCCAGTTGCAGAATGTAAAGCGGTATGCCCGGCACCGGCAAAAGCAGGCAGAGCGCCACCAAACCGGCAAAATGCGAAACGGGCCGCTGGTAAGTGGCGGCAATCTTGACGCCGATATTGCCGGCCAGGAAAAGGATGGGGCCGCCGAGAATAGCGATGGCCTCCCTCAGCGATGCGCCCTCCCGGGCGTGAGAAAGGCTGAAGTCCTCTCCCACAGCCGTCAGGATAATGCCCGCAACGATAGGCAGGTGCCCATAGTTGAAGAGATTATGAGCTATCTTCGCTTTCTCTTCGGCATTTTCAGCCTTTCTGGACGCTTCCTCCTGCCCGTGATGGAAGTAGATCCACCACATCACAACGGTGCTGACGAAGGCCGAACAGAAAACGATGAATGTCAGGGTCGAATTCATATATTCGGTGGCCGTGCGGCCGGTGGTGAGAATGGTTTCGCCAAGACAGATGATCACGAAGAGTGCACAACGTTCCGCTAGGTGCTCGCCGGAAAGATGCAGCCGGTCCTCGTCGCTGGATGCCACACCCGGCACCACATAACGGCAGGCCGGTCCGGCATATTCGATCGCCAGCGCCACACCCCATAGGAGAATTCGGTCCGTCAGATCAACCAGCCCGCCGGCCAGCCAGAACAGGCTTGATATGACGAGCCAGATCGTCACGCGCACGAAAACCAGAAAAGACTGCCGATCTTCCCCCTTGAAGGCATAAAGCGCAAAAAGGCTCCGCCCCACCTGCATGCTGCTGTAGATGAGGGCGAAAACGAACCCCTGTTCCGCAAAAGCTTCCGGCAGAGCGATGGCCAGCAGAACCCCACCGAACATCAGCACAAAGAGCAGGATCCGGACCGGCTCCTTTTCCGTATTCAGCAGATTGGTGATCCACGTAGTGTGTATCCACAGCCACCATAACGATAATATCAGGATGCCTGCTTCAAGCGCAGCCGTTGGCCCGAAATCCTTTGCCAATGCATGCGAGAGCTGGATGAGCGCGAAGACAAAAACCAGATCAAAAAACAACTCAGGGAAAGTCGCCTTTTCTGCGTCCTGTCCTTCGTGCCTTATCCAGCTTTCAGCATCCGGCGTGCGTCCGGAAGTCTCCGTTTCAGTTCTCATTCTGCTCCTGTTCGTGAAATATCATGTCGCTGCACCTCCTCTCACCGTTGTGAGAGATCGGCGTCCACACCAGGCGTATCAACGCTTGAGGCTCGTCCGGGAAATTCGAGAGCACGCGCACTGTCTGGATAAAAACGCGGTCCCACCAGTCGCACTTTCCTGCCTCGGACATCGGTAATGTAATCGGGTGCGGCAGATGTTTCAGAGAATGTGACGTCCCGGGCTTTATCATGCTCCAGCGTGCTGACCTCAATGGGCTGGGCAACTACCGGCAGCGCCGCCAGGCAGGTGAAAGCAGCGGCGAGAAAAATGGATTTGGGCAACATCTGTCTATCCCTGGCACAATTATTTGCGCAATAAACAGCCTGCACCCATTTTTGTTCCAGACGCTCTTCAGGCGTCTCCGTCGAGGTAGGTGCTATATTGCACATAGTCGGCGCTCGGTTGCCCATCGACAATTTCAGGGGGCCGGCCAGCGTCTCCTGTCAGATAGCCAGCACTTTCGAGCGCCGCCTTCAAGAGCTTTTCAATCGCAACGTGCCGGGGCAAGGCGGTGTCAGCCATATAGAGAGCAACGGCCAACTCCATGTCGTCTGGGAAAATCATGGGCGCGGGCGTTCCTTTTCAACAATCAGACGGAAACGCGCAATGATGACGAAGGTTCAATTCGGTTGATTTGTGCCGGTATTCCCGAGCATCAAGCGCCCACAAAACGGATCATTTCTCGCCGCAACCAAAACATCCTCGCCAACAGTCCAAGACGTCAGTTTAAAGTTTTCCCACTGCTTCTTTGCTGGGAACTGATGCATCTAAATAACGCATACATGACCCGTTCATTCCAATTGGGCGTTCAAAACACCCCGGACTCAAGCAATTGAAACCAAACAGGGAAAAGCGCAAACGAAAGCTAATGGCGACTTAATTTTCATTACCTTGCATTAACCATAGAAATTCTCGCTGGCTGAATTCTGGTGCGTGCAACAGCAGCCTTATCGCGAATCTCTCTGGAGTTCTGGAAACAATGCAAATGTACCTGTGGACCGGCTTTTTCGCAAGCTGTCGCCATTTCCCGACGGTTCAGATGTTAGGCTCGCATGTTCGTCTCCAGCTTGTCCGTGCGACCACGCAGCTGTCCCAGCAGCATGGCTTGAAGATCAAAGCCACCCTCCTGTGACCTCCGGGTCAGATTGCGCAGATATCCACCCAGCGAGCTGATCTGCTCCGCCTTCTGCAGCAGGCAGGCAAGGATAGCCGCCGTCCCCTGTCGACCGAAGGCGGTAAGCGCCTCCTGATAAGCCGACTGGCTGATGTTGAACATGGTTCTGATGACGGAGGTTGCCACCTCCAGATCGCGCCAGCCGGTCACCGCTCCACTTGGGGCATAGAGTGAAATATCCGGGCAAGCCTTCAAAACCAAAACAATATCAGGAACAAAAAATTGCTTATGAACAACAGGCCTGAGCGTTGGTGGCGAAGGACTTGCACTGACAGGCACCGCATATGCTGGCGGAGCCGCAGTGTTTACCACCGGTGGAACAGTTGCCCGTTCACGCAAATCTTGCGGTTTAGATATGGATTCGGATTCTGAATTCTTTATGAGGCGCTCATTTTGGCAGTCATTGCCGCTCAAATCTTCAGATTTTTCAATATTTTCCAGATAGTTGGTCACTTCTGCGCGCAGCGAGGCCAGAAAACCGGCGATTTCCTTGAGTTCAGTAGGTTTTGAATTGCGGCCAAGAGAGCGGGCAACGGCATTGTAGCGGGTCTGAAAGACTTCGAATGTTTCAGTCTGGCCGCTGGCCGCAATCATTTCACAGAGTTTCTGGATATCACGGCGGCAAAGGCTGATGCTTTCGCGAAGCCGTTGAAGATCAAGCCGCTCGCGGATGATGCGTTCAGCCATGTCTTCAATTTCTGCCTTGCGGGCGAGAAGCGGCGCCAGCGAAAAACCATAGGCTTCGCTGATCTCCCCTCCCCTGTGCTTGCGGGCGTAACGCTTTCCGTTTGGACTGTCTTTACGGATAATGAGACCGGCTTCGACAAGGGCCGAGAGATGCCGGCGCAACGTCTGTTCGGCCATTCCATGGGCTCGCAGCGACAATTGCGTATTGGACGGAAAGACGACCAGGCCGGTTTCGCTGGAGAGTTCGTTCTTTGGATAAAAACTCAAAAGCGCGTTCAAGACCGCAAGCGAGCGATCGGTCACGCCGAGCAATGGTCTTGCTTCACAGACAGAACGATAGAGTTTCCATTTATCGACCGCTTCGGTTTTGTTGTTTTTCTGTGTGGCAAATTGAGTTGCGAGAACGCCAAACGACATCGCTCGCCGCCCAAAGGGCGTCGTTACATGTATGCTGTTCATGTCTTTCACCTTTCACAAGGCAAAAGAAAATCGCTCACCGAAAAATTCGATGCCAAGACTCTTGACTATGATTCGCGGAAATGAGATTCTTTGGTTGCTTAGATCAAAGAAAGGCTTCCGTGCGGCAACGTTCGGGGGCTTTTTTCTTTTGTGATGCGTCTCCTGTTAGTCGTTCGAGTTAAAAATCACTGTTTTGACCGGTATTCGGCAAACAGCGTCTGAAGATGTTCCAGAACGAACTCGGCAAATTCCGGAGCTTCGTTCTTGTCGATCGAGATATCCAGCTTGCGGTCGCTCTCGACTACTTTCGCCAATCGACCACCGGATTCCGACGACCAGACACCGGCTTTTTTCGCCTGGGCCTTGGGCTTCAGGAAATCCAGAAGTGATTTGAATCGGTCTTCGGAGAGAAGCGCTGCAACGGAAGGTTCCCTGATATAGGCACGGGCAGCTTCCTTGACCTGTGACGAGGAAAGCTGATCGGCGAGATCCATCCAGTTACGGCGGCCGACGCTAGGCGCGGGGCCGATAAGATCGACCAGATCCTCTGGAATGCGGCCGACGACTGACAGCATGTTGGAAAGATCGCCCTTGTGCAGGGACATTGCCGCCATGATCGTGTCACGGGGAAACCGCATCTGCAATTTCTGGGCGAAGCGCGCCTTTTCGATATAGGTGAGATCGCGGCGCTCGTTGTTTTCCTGTCCCTGTGCGACGACCAGCTGTTCATCACTGAGATCGCGAACGACGGCCTTGACCGGAATACCAAGACTTGAAACGGCACGCAGACGGCGATGACCGAAGGCAACCTGATAACGGCCCGGAAATTCGGGATGCGGGCGCACCAGAATGGGTACCTGCTGCCCCTGTTCACGAATGGCTTCTACCAGACCTGCATCAGCCTCTTCTGAGGCCGGCATACGATCCGGTATGAACGAAGGATCGATATCGGCAGGGTTGAGGGCAACGATCGTCAGACCCTCGGCAAGCCGTTTTTCGATCTCTTCAGCCCGCTTGGCGCGTTCAGACACTTCGTTCAGCGACTGGCCGATCATACCAACCGGCGAGTTCACAACATCCGTCATCAGGTCAGGAGAACCAAGGATGGGCCTGACGCGCGGCCGCGCCCGCTCCGGAGCTGCGTCGTTGGTATCTGTGGCCGGTGTGCTGAGATTTGCGAAGATCTGTTTTCTGCTCATGCTGCCCTACCCCACGCTTTTTTGATCAGTCCTTCGACCTCAGCGTTTACATTGTTCATGGCTTCCAGCGCGCGATCATAGGTCGAGCGGGTGAACTGGGTTCTTTCCACTTCGAAAAGCGTCTGGTTGGTCAATCCGGCGTCCGACACGGCCGTACTCTTCAGCATCGGATGGTTGAGGACGTTTTCACCGAAGATCGAACGCAGGAAGGCGACCATCTGGTTTTGCGGGCCGTCACTCGGTTCAAACCGGGTGATGAGGTAACGCATCCAGTTATAATCGGATCGCGCACCCGCCCGGCCGATTTCGGCGAGAAGATCACCGGTCATGGCGAGGAACTGGTTCATGGACATGACGTCCAGCATCTGCGGATGGACGGTCACGAGAACCGAGGTGGCCGCCGTCAATGCCGAAAGCGTCAGGTACCCGAGTTGCGGCGGGCAGTCGATCACGACCACATCGTAGAAGTTCTGCGCCTGGGCGATTGCCTGGCCGATACGGGCAAAAAACAGTGTGTCGCCCGGCGCACGACGCATCAGCGCGCGCGGCGTGTCGTGTTCGAACTCCATGAGCTCCAGATTGCCCGGAACGATGTGAAGGCCGGGAATATAGGTACCGCGAACGATCTCGGCTATCGGACGACGCTCTTCATCGTAGCGGATAGCGCCGTAAAGTGTTTCATTCGGTCCGACATCGATCTCCGGCTGATGACCGAAGAGGGCCGACAGACTGGCCTGCGGGTCAAGGTCGATTGCGAGAACCCGATAACCGCGCAAGGCCAGGTATTGCGCAAGATGCGCTGACGTCGTGGTCTTTCCCGAACCGCCCTTGAAATTCATGACGGCGATGACCTGGAGTTCTTCGGCGTCACGACGGTGGGGCAGGTAGCGGCGTGTACCACGCGCACCCTGATCGAGAAGCTTTCTGATCTCGTGCATGTCTTCAACGGAATAGGAGCGGCGGCCTGAGGCCTGTGCCGCGTCCAGTTCCGGGCGCTCAGCCGCGATCTGGCGAAGATAAGCCTCACCGATCCCAATCAACCGTGCAGTTTCGGCAGGCGAGAAATGTCGCATGCTCTTTTCGGTGTGGGGTGAAAATGTATTTGCATTATGCGCCTGCAATTGGGCTGACAGTGCAGCCGAATGCTGTTGTATAAGGCCCGCCAGGTCGGGTGCCCCTGCAGCACGTCTTGAGTCGGCACTCTGTGTCATTTGTCTTCTTTCGCTCGATATCGCAGTGGCGGTTTTTTTCGAAAAAGGCGGTTTTTTCCGCAACTGAGATATAAGCGCCGATTCTCTTTTTGGCGCAATAGGCTTTTTTCCCGATTGCGAAAGCGCCGCTAAAGCATTGTGGAAGAATCACATTTGGGTTTTTTGACAGTTTGACGGTTAGCCGCGGCTAACTTCTTCAATATTGGTCGGCGGGAGCGATTGCCGGCTGTTCTCTTATCAGCGATTGAGAGCCTTCAGAGTTAGCCGCGGCTAACTCCGCAGAGTGAAGATAGGGATGCTTGCTGCTCCGAGCATTGACGAAAAGACGAGGGTGGACATTCGCAGGCGTTTAATCTCTACTCATTGACTAGAGTATCGTTGAGCCGCGCGCTCCCCGTGTGGCTATTCGTACTGTCGCAGGTTGGAGGAATAAATGTCCTATGATGTCGCTCTCGTCGGGTCCGGCTTCGCTGCCATCTGTACCGCCGCCCATCTTCTCTCTTCGCTGCCGGCGAAGGCTTCGATCGCTATTGTTGGCGATGAGTCTGATTTTGGGCGTGGAACGGCTTACCGTACGGAATTACCCTATCACCGGCTGAATGTGCCGGCTGGACGAATGAGCGTCTTTCCTGACCGTCCGGATGATTTCCTCGACTGGCTGAAGGAAAACGAGATAGGGGACGATCCTCTGCTATTCGCATCGCGCGGAGATTATGGTCTCTATCTAAGAGACAGGTTGGCAACTCTGTTGAGAAGTCGAGAACAAAGGGCGAGGGTGGATTTCATTCGCGCCAAGGCTTCCACCTGCCGCCCGGACGATGCGGGCGGATTTACCTTCATTCTCGAAAACGGTGAGAACATGCGCGCGCAAAACGTTGTTCTGTGTGTGGGCGTCGGGGCGGCCAGTTTGCCGGTGCAAACTGTCGCTAATGATGAGGGCAGACCGCAGCGGATCATCGGTCACTGCTGGCAGCCAGGATGGTTGTCGAAGGTGAAGACGGGCGACCGCATCTGCATTCTCGGCTCCGGGTTGACGATGATTGATCAGGTGCTGACCCTGAGGGGAAAAGGACACACGGGGCCAATTCATGTCCTGTCTCGTCGCGGGCTTGTGCCGCATCCGCATATCAGCCCACCTTTGCCCGCCGTCGATCCCATCTTGCCAGAGAAAACCACGGAGATTAGCCGCCTGTTGCAGTCTTTGCGCAAACAGGTGAGGGAGGGCGCGCCCTGGCGGACCGTCATGGATGGGTTGCGACCGCGAACGCAGTCGCTTTGGCGCGCTCTTACGGTTGCTCAACGAAGCAGGTTCCTTCGGCATGCTTTGCCGTGGTGGAACATTCACCGACATCGCATCGCGCCGGAGGTTCATGCGGCTTTTGAGAAACTGCTTTCGGATGATGTTCTGGAAATCCACGCGGGCTACCTTAACTTCGTTGAAGAGCAGGATGAAGGCATTACCCTGCGCTACCGTCGCCGGCATACGCAGGTATTGAAAGAGTTGCAGGTGGATTGGATTGTGAATTGCACCGGTATGGAGCGAGCGGGTATTGGCCATTCGCGCCTTTTGGAAAACATGCGAAACGACGGTGTGCTCCTGCTGGATCCTCTGGGTCTCGGCGTTGAGGTGGACGACCAGTCTCGCCTGTTGCGGGCGGACGGGCAAAGCTGGCCCGGCCTGTTTGCCGCCGGCGCACTGACGGCGGGTCGCTTGTGGGAAATAACCGCCGTTCCGGATATTCGGGTACAGGCACAAAAAATTGCGCAACACGTCACGGACAGGGTGTCGTCGAACGATAGGGTTTCAGCGCAGGGGTAAATTGCTGAGGTGAAATATCGGAAACAAGACCGTAGTCTAGGCATATTTGTTCGGCGCCGGTCATCTCCGGATTTCCCATCTTTGGTGTTAGCCGCGGCAAACTTTCCCAGTTGGCTAATATCCAACGAATGAACCGTTGGTGACTTCCAGGGCCAGAGGAGCGTGTCGGACCTACTTCCGTGGCAAGATGGATGGGACCCAATGATATGCTCTTGCAGCAACAGGTGATTCCTCGAGAAAAACGCTCTTCTCTGTTATAATTCAGGATTAGTGATTTCGTGCCGATAACGGTAGCAACAGGCGCGCTTCCTCTGGTTTGCTAAATAATTTACATTGCTTATGGAATGTTGCCGTAAAACGGGCTATAAATCCTGAAAAATACGATAATGATGAAAATTATTTGCGAGGTTTTGATGGAGAAGCAGAAGCTGGTGAGGTTCGCAACCGCTGATAATCAGGCCGGCGGCCAACGTCGGCCATTTGCCAAGGCCGTTCGGGCAGGCGATTTTGTCTATGTTTCCGGGCAGGTGCCGACTATTGATGGGGAAGTGGTGACTGGCGGCATCGTGGCCCAAACCGAGCAGGTTGTGGCCAACATCAAGGATGTTCTGGCGCTTGCCGATTGTACGCTTGCCGATGTGGTGAAGGTTAATGTCTGGCTGGATGACGCCCGGGACTTTTCAAGCTTCAATGCCGTTTTCCAGAAATATTTCATCGACCATCCGCCGGCGCGCTCGACCGTGCAGTCGCCATTGATGGTCGACGCAAAGGTGGAAATGGACGTTATCGCTTATAAGCCGGTGGCTTAACTATTTGATTTTTATGGTTTTGAGAGCATATTATGACCTATCCCTGGCCTGACGAGGGCACACCACTCAATGCGATTTCGACGCCGATGCCGGTGATCGATGAGGATCGGCTTGCGGCCAATATTCTCAAGGCGCAATCCTATCTTGATGGGCATGGCAAGGCCTTCCGGCCACATATCAAGACGCACAAGATACCGGCCATCGCCAGACAGCAGCTTCAGGCCGGCGCCATCGGCATCAATTGCCAGAAGGTCAGCGAAGCGGAGGTTTTTGTAGATGCCGGCTTCGACGACATCCTGATTACCTTTAATATTCTCGGCGCGGCGAAATTGTCGCGACTAAAGGCGCTGAATGCGCGTATCGGCCGGTTGAGTGTCGTTGCCGACAGCGCAGCGACGATTGCTGGCCTTGCCAGCACGTTTGATACCGAAAAGCCGCTTGCCGTGCTTGTCGAATGCGATACCGGCGGAAAGCGCTGCGGCGTCCAGACGCCGGAAGCCGTCCTGTTGCTTGCGGAAAAGATCGATGCGGCGCCGGGCCTCGTCTTCAAAGGCATTTTGACCTATCCGGCACCGGGTGGCGCTGAAAAGGTCGAGAGCTTTATTCGCGAGACAATGGCGCTGCTTGCGGGAAAAGGCATCGAATGCCCTGTCCGGTCCAGCGGCGGTTCACCGGATTTTTACGCTGCGCACCTTGTGCCTTCGGCAACCGAACACCGGGCGGGGACCTATGTCTATAATGACCGCGCTATGCTGCGCGCCGGTCATTGTGCGGCTGGCGATCTGGCAATGCATGTTCTTGCCACTGTGGTATCGCGGCCGACGCCCGATAGGGCCGTGCTCGATTGCGGCTCCAAGGCTTTGACCTCCGATCTTCTTGGTTTCAGCGATTACGGGCTGATCGAAGGTTATGAAGGTGCAAAAATCATCTCGCTCTCGGAAGAGCATGCAGTTGTCGATCTATCTGGCTGCACTTCCGGCAAGCCGGAAATCGGTGATGTGGTCAAGGTCGTGCCAAATCATACCTGCGTTGTCAGCAACCTTTTCGACAGGATGGTGTTTCATCGAAACGGCCTTGTGACCCGGGTTGAAGACGTGGCCGCACGTGGTACCGTGTGGTAAGATTACCCGGCTAATTAATTAATGAGACAGACGCTGCCGGAAGGCAGTCGGGGCAACGAGAAATCAGGAAAATGCGCATATTCACGGCGTCGCTCGCCACCGAAACCAACACGTTTTCGCCCGTCCCCACGGATATGGATGCCTTCCGCGCGGCTTTTTATGCCGGGCCGGGCGAACATCCGGAAACGCCGACGCTCTGCTCCTCGCCGGTGCCTATCCTGCGCCGTCGCGGCAAGGCGGAAGGGTTTACGGTGATCGAGGGCACGTCCTGCTGGGCGGAACCAGCAGGCCTCATCCAGCGCCAGACCTATGAAACGCTGCGCGATACTATCCTCGCGGAGCTCCAGGAAGCGCTACCGATTGATGCCGTCGTTCTCGGTCTGCATGGCGCAATGGTGGCGCAGGGTTATGATGATCCGGAAGGGGATTTTCTGTCGCGCGTGCGAGCATTGGTTGGGCCGGGCGTGTTGATCGCGGCGGAATTCGATCCTCATAGCCATCTGACGGCACTGAGAGTTAAAAATCTCGATTTCATGGCGACGTTCCTGGAGTTTCCCCATACTGACTTCGAGGAACGTGGCGAGCATGTCGTTGAACTGGCGCTGCGTACCCTGCGCGGTGAGATCAAACCGGTCATTTCCACGTTTGATTGCCGTATGATCACCATTTATCCGACCAGCCGCGAGCCGATGCGATCCTATGTCGACCGTTTGAAGGCGATGGAAGGCAAGGATGGCATCCTGTCCATTTCTGTCATCCACGGTTTCATGGCGGGCGATGTGCCGGATATGGGTACCCGCATTGTCGTCGTTACCGATGGCGACAGGGAGAAGGGCGATGCGCTGGCCGAAAAACTCGGCCATGAACTTTATGCCATGCGCAAACAGACCGCCATGCCGATGCTGGATACGGAATCTGGACTCGACCGGGTTCTTGCCATTCGCAGCGACAACCCGGACAAGCCGGTAGTCGTGTCGGACATATGGGACAATCCGGGTGGCGGTGTTGCAGGTGATGCGACCCATATCCTGCGGCGCATGGTGGAACGCGGCATGGATAATATCAGTGTCGCAACGATCTGGGATCCGATTGCAGTATCTTTCTGTCATGCAGCGGGCGAGGGGGCAGAGATCGATCTGCGCATCGGCGGCAAATCCAGCCCCGAAGGCGGCGAGCCGCTCGACTTCCGTATAAAAGTGATGCGCACCGTCGAGGCCGGCTGGCAGAGTTTCCGCAACAGCCGCGTCACGCTCGGCCGCGCCGCCGTTGTCCGACCTGTTGGCACGGAGATCGATATCATCCTCATCACCAGCCGCACCCAAACTTATGAGCCGGATATCTTTTCCAATCTCGGCATCGATTTTGCCAGAAAAGACGTGTTGCTGGTGAAGTCCACCAATCACTTTCATGCCGGTTTCGCACCGGTCGCCTCCGAGATCGTTTATATCGCGGCACCGACCTCCTATCCAACCGATCCGGCCAAAACCGCCTATCGCAAAGCGAGCCTCGGGCTATGGCCAAGGGTGGCTGATCCGCTGGGCTTGGATTGAGGCTGAGATCGCTTCAGATCGGCTGGAGTGAGATCAGAAAGAACGCGCCTTTGGCGGCCTCGATGGTGAAAGGCGAGCCGTCTTCGATAATCATGCTGTCCAGCCTATTCAGATGGACAATGTCGCTATTGTTGGCGACCTGCAGGGGATCGAGCGCAAGAACGAGGCTCGTGCCCGGTGCCGCTTCCACCGAAAGGCTGCCGGACAACCTCTGCACGTTGTGCTTCAGGGATGAGCGACGGGTCATGATGTTCAGATCGACGATCGCACCATCCATCAAGGTTGCGTCCACCGGAACATCTGCCGGAAAGGGCAGGGGTGCGCTCCCAGTCGTCAGCGGCACCGGATCATGCCCGGCAATAGTGAGCGCCATGCCGTTTCCTTCGATGATGGCGAGCGTGCGGTCTATGCCGGAAAAGATCGAAAATGGGCCGTCCTGAGCAACGGTCGCCATGCTGATACGCCAATCGAATTCATCCACGGAAGCACCCGGCGGATGGACGGCGATTTCCACCGTTACACCGCCGCCGTTTTTCCATGGCATGGATTTATAATCGGCAGCGCGCAATATTTTCATCGTGATTTTCCAGAATGAGCTCGTTAAGGGGGCCGGGCGATCGTGGTTTATGATCCGCGATCATGCTGAATACGTTGTTCGAGCATTTTTCGAGCGGCCTTGAGATCGGATGAGTGGCCGGCGACTTTCTCGATGGCAGCAATGGCGAGATCGTTTGCGACATAATCGGATTTATGTCCGAGATTGTGCACGACGATCAAAGTGGAGCCGCTGATATCTCTGGCGAGCTGGCGGGAATGCACTTCTGGCGAGACGGTGCTGTCGGTATCACCGGTTATGATGACGGTTGGCACCTTGATGCGCCGATAGCCTCGCGAAGCTCCACGCGCCCACTCACTGAGAGCGGCGACTTCCTGAGCATTATGCCGAAAGGTCCTTGGCCGCAGGGCCGCCAACGCATGCGTGGCCTCCACATAGCCGGCAGGGCGGGGATTGGGAGCGAAAACGCCGCGTATTGCTTGATCAATCGCCAGAAGGCCAGCGGGCGGCGCAACGAAGGTGCTGAATAGCGGGCCACTGAAAGGTGCGCTTGCCGCCGTGTAATACCATGCGATTCCACCGTTCCAGGAATAGACGGCGGGAGACAGGAAAACGAGCCCGGTTACCATATCGGGGTGACGGACAGCGAATGCCGCTGCGATGGCGCCGCCGAATGAATGCCCGACGATGATGGCTTTTGGAATGCCCCGCTTTTTCATAAGCTGTGCGATGGCGTCAGCCTGACCGTCCGGGAGAATATTGTCTTTGCCGCCAATATCCGAGTTGCCGTGCCCCGGCCGATCGACAAACAGCAATCTCGCCCGACCGCGAAGCTTTTCGAGAAACGAGAACATCGGATCGTAAAGGCTGGCGCTTGCCCCGTGGATGAACACGATCGGCGGAAGTTCGGGCTTTCTTTCGGGTTCGATCAGCACGCTGTTCAGCTTGTAACCACCCACATCGATCCGCACGGGAGCGGCGCGCTCTTTTTCGGAGGCCATGACGGGTGTGGCGGAAGCCGGGAGAAATGCCCCGAGCAGAATTGTAAAAGCAAGCGGCAGAAACTTGTGCGCCATTCTTTGATCTACCATGTCATTTGCGGCCGGCTCTTTGATCGGCGCAGCGCTCTCACGAGCATAAGGCGGACCGGTTGAAAAGAGCAATGAACAAAGCCGCAAACCTGCCGGAAGTTCCAATAGCCGCCAGTACAAATGTCGACCCGGCGTTTCGACTTTGCACAATTCACCTTGAACGGTTGCAAGCTTTAGACGATGGCGCAGCCCGCAAACTGCGCCATGGTCGTCTTTTTGATCAGTTGCCGAGAATGCCAGGCAGGCGCAGGCCCTGCTCCTTGGCGCAGTCCACGGCAATCTCATAACCGGCATCGGCATGGCGCATGACGCCGGTTGCCGGGTCGTTCCAGAGCACGCGCTCGAGCCGCCTTGCCGCATCGTCGGAACCATCAGCGCAAATGACCATGCCGGAATGCTGGGAGAAGCCCATGCCGACGCCGCCACCGTGGTGCAGTGAAACCCAGGTCGCGCCAGAGGCGGTGTTGAGCAATGCGTTGAGCAGCGGCCAGTCGGATACGGCATCCGAACCGTCTTTCATGGCTTCTGTCTCGCGGTTGGGCGAGGCGACGGAACCGCTGTCGAGATGGTCGCGGCCGATGACTACAGGCGCCTTCAACTCACCGTTCTTCACCATTTCATTGAAGGCAAGGCCAAGACGATGGCGATCACCAAGCCCGACCCAGCAAATGCGCGCCGGCAGACCCTGAAACGCGATGCGTTCGCGCGCCATATCCAGCCAGTTATGCAGGTGCTTGTTATCAGGCAGCAGTTCCTTCACCTTGGCGTCGGTCTTGTAGATGTCTTCCGGGTCGCCCGAAAGTGCGGCCCAGCGGAACGGACCGATGCCGCGGCAAAACAGCGGGCGGATATAGGCAGGCACGAAGCCGGGGAAGGCGAAAGCATCTTCCAGGCCTTCGTCCTTGGCGACCTGGCGGATATTATTGCCGTAGTCGAGCGTCGGAACACCGGCGTTCCAGAAATCGACCATGGCCTGCACATGCACCTTCATCGAGGCGCGGGCGGCAGCGGAAACCGCCTTCGGGTCGCTCTCCTGCTTGGCGCGCCATTCGGCGACGGTCCAGCCGGACGGCAGATAACCATGGATCGGATCATGCGCCGAGGTCTGGTCGGTGACCATGTCGGGGCGGACGCCACGGCGAAACAGTTCGGGGAAGATGTCCGCCGCATTGCCGATCAGGCCGACGGATTTCGCCTCGCCCGCCTTGGTCCATTGGTCGATCAGCGCCAGCGCCTCGTCCAGCGTGTGCGCCTTTGCATCGACATAACGGGTGCGCAGCCGGAAATCGACGCGGGTTTCATCGCATTCGACCGCGAGGCAGCAGGCGCCTGCCATAACGGCGGCCAGCGGCTGCGCGCCGCCCATACCGCCGAGACCGCCGGTCAATATCCATTTGCCCTTGAGGTTGCCGCCGTAATGCTGGCGACCGGCTTCGACGAAGGTTTCGTAAGTACCCTGCACGATGCCCTGGGTGCCGATGTAAATCCACGAGCCGGCCGTCATCTGGCCGTACATGGCCAGACCCTTTTTATCCAGCTCGTTGAAATGGTCCCAGGTGGCCCAATGCGGCACCAGATTGGAGTTGGCAATCAAAACGCGCGGCGCATCCTTGTGGGTGCGGAACACGCCAACCGGCTTGCCGGACTGCACGATGAGGGTTTCGTCCTCGTTCAGATCCTTCAGCGTCGCGACGATGCGGTCGAAATCCTCCCAGGTGCGGGCGGCACGGCCGATGCCGCCATAAACCACCAGATCATGCGGGCGCTCGGCGACATCAGGATCGAGATTGTTCATCAGCATGCGCAACGGCGCTTCCGTCATCCAGCTTTTGGCATTGAGTTCGGTGCCCTGCGGCGCGCGGACATCGCGAATATTGTGGCGTGGATTGTCCATAGGTTTTCCCCTTACCGTTTCGTATCGAGCGCAAATTCTTCCATGCGCGTGAGAATGTTTTTGAGATGGATGCGAAGTTTTTGGGCTTTATGTCCGTCGTAAGCGAAAGGCGATGCCTCACTTTGAAGGTGAGTGGATTGCGCCAGCTCCATCTGGATGGCGTGCACGCCGGCTTCCGGCTTTCCGTAATGACGCGTCGTCCAGCCGCCTTTGAAACGGCCGTTCAGAATGCTGTCGTAACCCTCTGCTGCTGCGGTCACGTCCACGGCAATCCGTTCAATGGCCGGATCGCAGGTCTTGCCCATATCCGTGCCGATGTTGAAATCCGGCAGCTTGCCCTCGAACAGGAAGGGGATATGCGAACGGATCGAATGGCAATCATAGAGAATGGCGATGCCGTGAATGGCCTTAACCCGTTCGATTTCCGCCGCAAGGGCTGCATGATAGGCCGCGTGGAAGGTTTCCAGCCGGTAGGCGATATCAGCGGCAGCGGGTTCCTGCCCCTCGTTCCAGATCGGCTTGCCGTCGAAATCGGTTTCCGGAACGAGTCCCGTCGTGTTCTGGCCCGGATAAAGGCTTAACCCCGCGGGATCGCGGTTGGCGTCGATCACGTAGCGGTGGAAGGTGGCGCGAACCGTGGTCACGTTCTCCAGAAGCCCGGCATAGAGGTCGTGGATATGCCAGTCGGTATCGGCAAGAATCTTGCCGTTATCGTTGAGGCGATCCCAAATCTCCGCCGGCACATCCGTACCGGTGTGAGGCAGGCCGAGAATGATTGGTGAGGTGCCTTGGTGGAGAGAGAAAGGCGTGTTCATCGATCAGCCCTCTGCGCAGAGGGGGGTAACCCCGGTACGCCGACCTTTAATCGCAGGATGGAGGGGGAGGCTACCACCATCATCTCAAACCTCCAGCTTCGGCAGAATGCCATCCGAAATCACGGAGACCAGAGCGCCGGTAGCAATCAGCTCCGCCGCGGCCTTCAGATCCGGCGCCATATAACGATCCTCCTCCAGCGAAGGGATTGACGCACGAAGCACGGCAATAGCCTTTTGAAGCTCCGGGCTTGTTTTCAGCGGCCCGCGCAGTTCCACGCCCTGAACGGCGGAAAGCGCCTCTATGCCGAGGATGGCGAAGAGATTTTCTGTCATCGGCAGCAGGCGTCGCGCACCATGGCAGGCCATGGACACGTGGTCTTCCTGATTGGCTGAAGTTGGCGTGGAATCCACCGAGGCCGGATGCGCCATCTGTTTGTTTTCGCTCATCAGGGCGGCGGACGTCACTTCGGCGATCATCAGGCCGGAATTCAGACCCGGTTTTTTAGATAGAAAAGCGGGCAGGCCGTAGGAAAGTGCGGGATCAACCAGCAACGCCACGCGGCGCTGGGCGATCGCGCCGATTTCGCAGATGGCGAGCGCCGTCTGGTCGGCGGCGAAAGCCACCGGTTCTGCGTGGAAATTACCGCCGGATACGACGGAATTGTCTGATAGCACCAATGGATTGTCCGTCACCGCATTGGCTTCGATTTCAAGCGTACGGGCCACCTGCCGCAGAAGATCGAGGCAGGCGCCGTCCACCTGCGGCTGGCAACGAATGCAATAGGGGTCCTGCACCCGCTCATCGCCCTCTATATGGCTGACACGGATTTCCGAACCTTCCAGCAGATTGCGCAACGCCGCACCGGCATCGATCTGGCCCTTGTGGCCGCGGAGGGTGTGAATATCGGGGTGAAAGGGAGCCGACGAACCCATGGCGGCATCGGTGGAAAGCGCGCCGGTAATCAATGCGGCCTGCGCGGCGCGATGGGCGCGGAAAAGACCGGCCAGCGCAAGCGCCGTCGAGGTCTGCGTGCCGTTGATCAGCGCCAGCCCTTCCTTGGCGGCGAGAACGACCGGGGTCAGGCCGGCCTTCGCAAGCGCTTCACCGGCGGGCAAAAGCGCGCCGTGATAAAAAGCCTCGCCTTCACCCATCATCACGGCGGCCATATGGGCAAGCGGCGCGAGATCGCCGGAGGCACCGACAGAACCCTTTTCGGGAATAACGGGAATGACACCCTTTTCCAGCATCTCCTCGATCAGCCGCACCAATTCCAGCCGCACGCCGGATGCACCACGGCCGAGCGAAATCAGCTTCAGCGCCATGATCAGCCGCACCACATTTTCCGGCAGCGCCTGACCGACGCCGCAGCAATGCGACAGAATGAGGTTACGCTGCAGCGTCGTTACATCGGCAGCGTCGATCTTGATGGAAGCAAGTTTGCCGAAGCCGGTATTGATGCCATAGACCGGGGCATTGCCTGCTGCGATCTCGGCGATACGGGCCGCCGCCTTTTCAATGCCGGCGTCGAAAGAACGGTCGAGCTTTGCCGAGCCGTTGTTCCAGTAAATAGCGGCAAGATCGGCAAGGGCTACATTGCCGGGGTGAAGCGTGATGGTCTTCATCATGGTCATTCGGAAACCTTCTGTCCCTTGAAAATGCGAGCGTTGAGCGGGTTGAAGCCAATGCGGTAGACAAGTTCGGCCGGGCGCTCGATATCCCAAATTGTGAAGTCGGCGGATTTCCCGGCTTCGAGCGTGCCGGTTTCCGCAAGCAACCCGAGCGCCTTGGCGGCGTTGCGCGTCGTTGCCGTCAGGCACTCTTCCACGGTCATGCGGAAAAGCGTCGCGCCCATATTCATGGTCAAAAGCAGCGAGGTGAGCGGTGAGGTGCCGGGATTGCAATCGGTCGCCAGCGCGATTGTCGCGCCCGCCTCGCGCAGGGCCTGAACCGGTGGAGCGTGTTTTTCCCGCAGCGCATAAAAAGCGCCGGGCAAGAGCACGGCCACGGTTCCCGCTTTTGCCAGAGCGTTAGCGCCCGCCTCATCCAGATATTCCAGATGGTCAGCGGAAAGCGCGCCATAGGATGCTGCGAGCTTTGTCCCGCCAAGATCGGAAAGCTGTTCGGCATGCAGTTTGACGGGAAGGCCGAGCTGTCGCGCTTTTTCGAAAACGCGGGTGATTTCCTCGACGGAGAAGGCGATGCCTTCGCAAAAGCCATCTACCGCATCCACCAGCCCTTCGGCATGGGCTTTTTCCAGCCCCGGCAGAACGACATCGGTAATGTAATCGGCATTGCGGCCCTTATACTCAGCGGGCGTCGCATGGGCTGCCAGATAGCTGGTGACGATCCGAACCGGCCGCAGCGTTTCAAGCCTGCGGGCAACACGCAGCATTTTCAGTTCGGTATCTATATCGAGACCGTAACCGGATTTGATTTCGATGGTGGAAATGCCCTCGGCCAGAAGCGTGTCGAGGCGGGGCAGCGCCTGGGCAACCAGAGTGTCTTCGGAGACTGCGCGCGTATCGCTCACCGAAGAAACGATGCCGCCGCCCGCCTTGGCGATCTCCTCATAGGTCGCGCCATTCAGCCGCATCTCGAACTCCATCGCCCGGTTGCCGCCGAAGACCAGATGAGTGTGGCAGTCGATCAAGGAGGGAGTGATCCAGCGGCCGCCGCAATCGGTAATCTCATCAGCGTCTGCCAGATCGACGGGCAGATCGCTCTGCGCGCCGGCAAAGGCGATGCGGCCGCCCCGCACGGCAATGGCGGCGTTTTCGACAGCACCGATGCCTTCCATGGACGGGTCGAAGGTCGCCAGACGGGCATTGCGCCACAATGTCGTTGCGTCTCCCGCTGCCGTTCCCTTTACGGATTTGTTCCCTGGCATTTGCTTTTCGCCTTTCCTTTATGGCTTAAATGTATATACATAATAATCAGCTTGGCAAGCCGCAATTTCGCGTTTGAAATGGCCTTGCCTGACGTCGTAACAAGAGGAGAGGGTGGCATGACGGCAATTCACGCGGGCGCAGCACTTCTGGTAGATGGATGGGCACGGGACGTTCGCATCATCTGCGATGACGGTGCTGTTTCATCGCTCGAAACCGGCGTTTCCCCTCAGCCGCAGGATGAGCGCCACGCCGTCATCGTTCCGGCCGTGCCCAATCTCCATAGCCACGCCTTTCAGCGGGCCATGGCCGGGCTTGCCGAAATTCGCGGGCCGGCCGATGACAGTTTCTGGAGCTGGCGAACCGTCATGTATAAATTCGCGCTCTCCATGACGCCTGACCATGTCGAGGCGGTTGCCGCCCAGCTTTACATGGAAATGCTCGAGGCCGGTTTCGGGCGGGTCGGCGAATTTCATTATCTGCACAATGACAGGGATGGTTCGCATTACGGCAATATCGCCGAAATGGCTGAACGCATCGGCGCGGCCGCCGCACAGACTGGTATTGGCCTGACATTGCTGCCGGTCTTTTACGCGCATTCCGGTTTTGGCGGCCAGCCGCCGATCGACGGGCAGAAGCGTTTCATCCATTCGCTCGACAGTTACGAAAGGCTGATGCAGGGCGCACGGGCGGTGGTCAAATCCTTGGCCGGAGCCGTGCTCGGCATAGCACCGCACAGTCTACGCGCCGTGACCGGCGAAGAATTGGCGGCCATCGAGCCGCTGGCAAAGGGTGGGCCGATCCACATTCATGTGGCGGAACAGACAAAGGAAGTTGAAGATTCGCTTGCTTTTTCAGGCGCGCGGCCTGTGGAGTGGCTTCTGGAAAATGCGCCGGTCGATGATCGCTGGTGCCTTATCCATGCCACGCATATGACGCAGGCCGAAACGCGACGCATGGCCAAAAGCGGCGCCGTTGCCGGCCTTTGCCCGATCACTGAGGCCAATCTCGGCGACGGCATCTTCCCCGCTCCGGATTTTATCGCGGAAGGTGGGCATTATGGCGTCGGCTCCGATTCCAACATTCTCATCTCCCTGCCGGAGGAATTGCGGACGCTCGAATATTCGCAGCGCCTGTCGCGGCGCGCGCGCAATGTCATCGCCGATGCCGGAGGCTCCACCGGCGAAAAACTGTTTCGGCAAGCGCTGGAAGGTGGCGGCAGGGCGCTGGCGTCACAAAATGCGATAGAAAAGGGAAAAAGCGCTGATCTTGTCGCACTGGATATCTCGGCCGTTTCCTATCTTCCCGCACGCCAAATTCTCGACCAATGGATGTTCGCAGGCGGCGTCCGCGTCGATTCCGTGTGGGTGCGCGGTGAAAAACAGGTGCAGGCGGGCCAGCATATCCGCCGCCGTGCAATATCGGACCGCTTCAACAAGGTCATGGCTGAACTTCTCGATAGCTGATATGGGCTTCACTGAAACGAGATCGAGCCGGTGCGGAAAGGCATTGCGGACGTGACGAAAGCATCGGCCGGGCAAACCCTGCATCAGCTTATCCTCGGCGAGATCGAGGGCCGGATCGTTTCGGGGGAATGGCCGCCGGGTTACCGGTTGCCTTTCGAGGTCGACCTCGCCACCCATTATGATTGCTCGCGCATGACCGTCAACAAGGTCATGAGCCAGCTTGCCAAGGCGGGTTTGATCGAACGCCGCAAAAAATCCGGCAGTTTCGTTCGCCAGCCGCAGATCCAGTCCGCCGTTCTCGAAATTCACGATATCAGGGCCGAAGTCGAATCCCTTGGTCTGGATTACGGTTTCAAAATCTTGAAATGCGTGCAGCGTGCGGCAAAGAGCGAAGATCGCGCAAGTCTCGATATTTCCGTCGGCGCACGCTTGCTCGATATCATCTGCATCCATTTTGCTGGCATACGGGAATTCTGCATCGAGCAGCGTCTCATCAATCTGGCCGCCGTGCCGGAAGCCGCGGACGCCGACTTTACCGAGATCGCGCCCGGCCCCTGGCTGCTTGGCCATGTTCCGTGGAGCAACGCCGAACACCGCATCAGTGCCGAAATAGCGTCGAAGGAGATCGCCCGTCTGCTGGGTATCTCTGACAGGCAAGCCTGCCTTGTCGTCGAGCGGCGAACCTGGAGCAACTCCGGCGCCGTCACCTATGTGCGCTTCTCCTATCCCGGTAACGCGCATGCCTTGGTCGCCCGTTTCAGCCCTTCCTCCGACTGAGATCAGCAAAGGCGAGATCCGTTTATAAGCGAAAGAGCGCGGCTGCATCGGGCGCTAGATGGGAAAAGCACGGAAATCCATCAGTTTCAGCGATCGTTTGCAAACTATCTTTTAAATTCAATAGTTTGTCTGATTTTCTTATTTTTTGTGATTTGGTGTGTTGACTTGTTTGCGGGTGATCTCTTATAAGTCCGCTCACTGAACGAGGGCGGCGGCGCTGCTGGCGACGAA